>NZ_JADMVY010000001.1:0-693418 GCF_015547905.1 Clostridium sp. J1101437_171009_A5 | reverse complement strand
CCGTACTTGCAGATGGGGGAACCCTTGGAAATGTCGCAGACAGCCAGCTTGTGATAGATGGTGATGTCCTGCCGGGCGGTGAGGGTCTTCTCCTCGTTGCCGCTGAGGTAGGTGACAGTGTCGCCGCTCTGAATGGCCTCAATGGCCACGGCTACATTGTCCTTTGGATCAATGATCATTGCATTACGCATAGTAACCTCCAGGCGCTCAAGCGCGTAAAATCAGAATAAAAGCTCCCGCTGCCGCATTTGGGTGGCCTGCTGCAACCATCCCCAAATGCGGCAGGGGAATGGAAAGGGAGCCGCAAAAGAAATTACCAGAGATTTCCCTTTTCATCAAAGGGCCATTCCTCCGGTTCGCCCTCCAACTCCATGTTGGGATGGGCCTTAACCTCGTCGATCAGCGCCTCGGAGACCCAGATGTGACCGATCTCCATGGTGTTGGCGATACGAACGATACGGGGGTGAGCCTTGTCGATCTCGTTGCAGATCCGGACAGCCAGCCGGATGGCACCCTGGTCGCTGTGGGAGAAGATGGGCATCTTTACCATGTTGACCAGAGTAGAGGTGAGGGCGTTGGGATATGTGATGTCCACGTCGGTCTTATCGACCAGACGCTTGGTGGTCACGTCGGCCACACCGATGCCGTTGGCATTGCCGTGGCTCTCATCCGTCAGGTCCAGAACCACCGTGCGCTGAGCGCAGATGGGACCGGGGACTTCATTGCGCTGACGTCCGGGGCTGCCGAAGGTACCGGAGACGTTGGGGTCCATGCCGTCGCCGGAGATGTTCTTGCCCAGACGGTCCACGACCAGGACGTCGGTCTTTTCGATCCAGAGACGACCCATCATACGATTGGCCTCCTGAAGCAGGACGGGCTCCTGCTCCCAGATCTCCTGGGCGTCCAGCGCGGCGATCTTGTAGGTCTGGTCATAGGCGTTCTCGATGATACCGACGCCGGCCAGAATGTTGGTGTGGTCAAACACAACGCGGGCAAACTGGGGCATGATGCGGCCCATGTTCTGGAAGCCGGACTCATGGACCGACTCCGCGCCGTGCTGCTTGCCCATGCCGATCACAGCCATTTTCAGCAGGCCGCTCTCGTAGGGGCCGCGGAAGGAGGTGTGGGGCTTGATGCGGCCGCAGAGGATCACGCCGTCCGCCTCATGGGCATACTTGTCGCTGAAAACGGGCTTGCCTTCCACGGTATCGCCCAGGTAGACCGTCTCCATGGTCGCACGGATGGGGCAGCCCATGGTCTCCTCGGTCACATGATAGCTGCGCAGAACTTCCAGCTGGCCCTCGGGGGTGGCGCCGCCGTGGCTGCCCATGGCGGGGAAGACGAAGGGATTTGCGCCGCACTCCTTTACAAAGTCAACAATGGCGCGGACAATGATGGCAATGTTAGCGATGCCGCGGCTGCCGCAGGTGATAGCGATGGACATGCCGGGACGGATCTGCTTGCGGATGTTTTCCCGCTCCAGCTGGGCGTGAACCACCGCGGGGAGTTCCTCCGGCTCAAAGTGGGTAGAGTCAAACTTCTGGTGAACACGCACCATCTTGGGAAGGGAGACACTCTGACAGAGCTGTTCCACAACACTGTTCGGATTGCTTTCAAAGGCCATGATAAAGCTCCTTTCTGAAATCGTGGAGGGCGAGGGGCAGATTCGGCCACCTCCAAAGAGAGGTGGCCGAATGGAGGTAAATGATTATACCATGGGGAACAGAAGAGCGCCCACAATGGCGGCAATCATGGTAAACACGGTCACGGTGAAGATGGGCCAGGTGTAAGTCTTCAGACCGCCGGTGACGGTGAAGCCGGACAGGTTGGTGCAGACCCAGAAGCCGGAGTCATTGACATGGCCGATGGAAATACCGCCGGCCAGGCAGGCCATGGCGATCCACACGGGATGCACGGGCACGGAGGGGGCGATGGTGGACATGATGGTCATGGCAGTGATGCCGGCCACGGTACCAGAGCCCTGCGCCACACGGAAGATAAAGCCGATGAAGTAGGCAAAGAGCAGCACGCTCACCACGGAGCCGGTGCCGATGTTCAGGGCGCTGATGAGGGCGTCGCCGATGTTGGTGGCGGCGATCACGCTGCCAAAGGATCCGCCCGCGCCGGTGATGGCCAGCGCCACGCCAGCGGTACCCAGGGCGTTGTTGGCGGAGGCCTCAGCCTTCTTGCGGCCGATGTACTTCCAGGCCACGACGTAGGCCACCAGAACGGCCATGAGCAGGGTGAAGATCTTGTTGCTCAGCAGGGAGACCGCCAGAGAATCGGCGGGAGCACCGGTGGCCTGAAGCACGGAGCTGATCAGAATGAGCACAACGGGCAGCAGCAGAGGCACCATGGACAGAGCGAAGGAGGGCTGGGGCAGATCCTTGCGGTTGGCCTCGTGCTCCGAGAGGTTCTTGAGCACATCCACCTCGTGGTTGACGTCCTTCTCATCATTAAAGAGGCCGGCGTCCAGGGCCTTGGTGGTGACGAGCATGGAGGGAATCAGCACGATGGCGCCCACGATCAGGCCGACCACCATCTGAGTGCCCAGGCTGTAGCCCAGCAGGTCAGGAGCGGCCAGAGGGTTGGGCGTGGGGGGGATGTAGGTCTGGGCGATCACGTCGCCGATGATGAGAGCGGTGCTGACGTAAGCCATGGGCTTGTTGATCTCCTTGGCAACAGCAATGCCGATGGGGATCAGGATGATAAAGGTGATATCAAAGAACACGGGAATGGCGAGCAGGAAGCCGGCGCCGGCCAGGGCCCACATAACGAACCTGGCGGGTACGGCATGGACCAGGGTGGTGGCGATCTTCTGCGCCATACCGGTGTCGCTCATCAGCTGACCCAGCAGGACGCCCAGGCCGATGGGAAGGCCGATGCTGGTCATCATGCTGCCGAAGCCGGAAGCGATGGTATCCATAGTGGTGAGAACGCCAAGACCACAGGAAATACCCATGTAGGCACTGGCGATGACCAGGCTGACCATGGGGTTGAGCTTGGGGATGAGAATCAGGCCAATGATCAGCGCAATGGAGATGGCCAGATTCACAACTAACATAGTGCTATTCATTTACTTCTCTCCTCTTTGTAGTGATAGTGGGTACTTAGTTGATCAAAAAGGCAATCCCCTCCTTGTGTCCAGTCCCAACTGTGGAGACGTGGAAAATCTCAACAGTTTGATCAAGTCTATTGTAACGAAAACTGTCTATTCTTGCAATTGGAGCTAAACCGATATTTTGTTTCTTTTTGAAACGAGCGGAAAAAATATTGTCTCTATTTTGGTTATGTGGTAAAATTGATTTCAAAAAGAAACAGTGTAGGGGGGACATTGATGGAACAAAATGTACGGGTACTTGGAGTCGTACCCTATGAGGGAATGAAGACGCTCCTGTACAACCTGGCCGAGGAGTATCCGCGGGTGAGCATGGATGTATTTGTGGGGAACATGGAAAAGGGTGTGGAGATCGCGGAGCACTATTTCCACACCGACTATGATGTGATCCTCTCCAGAGGCGGTACGGCCAGTATCCTCCAGGGGAAAGGACTGCCTGTGGTAGAGGTGGAGATCTCGCTCTATGATGTGTTTTGCGCACTACGCCTGTCCAACGGCATCCGGGGGAAGGTGGCCATGGTGGCCTATGCCAACATTACCATCAGTGCAAAAGTCCTGTGCGACCTGCTCAACTACCACGTGGATATTTTCACGGTGGAATCCCTGGATGCGCTGGAGCCCAAGTTGAAGGAATTGCAGACAGAGCAGTATGATACCGTGCTGTGCGATATGACGGCCAGTATCATTGCCCGGCGGCTGGGGTTCAATGCGATTCTGATCACGTCCGGGATCGAAAGTCTGCGAAAGGCATTGGAGCAGACGCTGAGCCTCTGCCGCAGCCATGAGCGCCTGCGGCAGGAAAACAGCTTTTTCCGGGAGATCCTGCGGGGACAGGCGGGAAAAATTGCGGTGCTGGACAATCAGAACGGCGAGGTGTTCTTTTCCACCATGGAGAATCTGGCACCGGAACTGCTCGAAGTATTGCGGGGGGCCCTCCTGCTGCCCGGCATGGAGGAGGAGCGGGGACTGACCAAGCACATCAACGCCATGCGCTACTCCATCCAGGCGAGACGAGTACTCTTTGGAAGCAAAAGCTATACCGCTTTCTTTGTGGAAGAGCGCCGGATTCCCCTGGGGCCGGCACAGATGGGGATCTCCTATCTTTCCCGGCAGGAGGCAGAGGATGCCATTGCCGAACGCATGCAGTGCCTGCCTGGCCATGAACTGCGGGAGCAGATCCGGTATTTTGCCGGGAATACCGCGCCGCTGGTTCTCTGCGGGGAAGATGGGACCGGAAAAGAGACCGTCGTCCACCTGTTATATGTGCAGGGACCCTATCGGGGAAGCGCGCTGGTATCCATCCACTGCGGTCTGCTCCATGAAAAGGGTTGGAATTTCCTGTTAGAACATCACAATTCCCCGCTGTTGGACAGCGGACATGTGATCCACATCGCACATGTCCAGTCCCTCTCTCCCGAGCGGAGAGACCAGCTGATCGGTGTGCTGAAGGAGACCGATGTGTGCCGGCGCAATCATGTCATCATTTCGTGTGTCTCGCAGGAGGGAGAGCAGATCTCCGCCGAGGGCGCACAGTGGCTCAATGGGTTGGGCGCACTCTCGCTGTATCTTCCGCCTCTGCGTATGATGCGCGGTGAGATCCCCACCATGCTGCACCTGATTCTGGGGCGGCTGAATGCCAATGCACCCCATCCTGTCCTGGGGGCGGAGGAGCGGGCCATTGAACTGCTTCAGGAATTTCATTGGCCCCATAACTACATCCAATTCCAGCGGATCGTGGAAGAGGCGGCCACCACTGCGCCGGGGCAGACCATCCGGGCCGAGGATATTCGGCGGGTTCTGCAAAAAGAGCGGTATGAGTGTGTGCTCTCGCCTGCCACAAAGGGAGTCTGCGCACCGCTGGACCTGAACCGCACACTGGCCGAGATCGACCAGGACATCGTATTCCGCGTCCTGGAAGAGCTGGACGGGAATCAGACCGCCGCCGCCAAGCGTTTGGGCATCAGCCGCACCACACTCTGGCGCTTGACCCGCACAGCCCACTGATACCTTATATATAAAGAAACACAGGGGGCGGGAGGAAATAAAACCGGATTCTGTTAGAAAGATTACGCTTGTGTTACGGATGCGGGAAATCTATTGACCTTTTTTTCTTTGACGTGTATAGTAGGAACGAACCCAAGGGAGAGCATTGCCTCTCCGAGGGAAAATGTTTAAAGGAGGAACTCCACATGAACAACCTGAAGCGAGTGCTCAGTGTTGGTATGGCTTCTACCATGGTTCTTGGTATGATGGCTACCGCCAGCGCTGCTAGCTTCAACGATTTCACCGATAAGGATGAGATCGTCAACAAGGACGCCGTGTCCATGGTCACCGAGCTGGGCATCATTGCCGGTCTGCCCGATGGCTCCTACGGCGCCACTCAGAACATCGACCGCGCTTCCTTCGCCCGCCTGATCTGCGTGACCCTGAACGGCGGTAAGGAGCCCACCCTGGGCAACCTGACCACCAGCTTCACCGACACCAAGGGCCACTGGGCTGAGAAGTACATCGCCTACTGCGTGCAGCAGGGCATCATCGCCGGCAAGGGCAACAACACCTTTGCTCCTTCCGCTCAGGTGACCGGCTCCGAGGCTGCTAAGATGCTGCTGGTGGCCGTGGGCTACAACACCACCTACGAGGGAATCGGCGGCGCCACTTGGCAGGTCAGCACTGACGTTCTGGCCAACCAGGTCGGCCTGTACAAGGGCCTGGAGACCATCAACACCTCCGCTGCCCTGACCCGTGACCAGGCTGCTCAGATGATCTACAACGCTCTGAACGCTGAGATGGTGAAGTACGAGATCGTTCCCGGTGTGAGCACCAACGGTCAGATCGTTGCTAACACCCAGCGTCAGGAGACCGGCGAGACCCTGCTGGAGAAGGCCTTCAAGGCCGTCAAGGTTGAGGGTGTCGTTCTGGCCAACGAGTACGCTGCTCTGAATGGCGCCGGCGTGCAGGACGAGGGCAAGACCTATGTCCAGCTGAACGACGCTCCCAAGGGCCTGAACAGCACTGGCGCCTTCAAGGTGTCCACTGATCTGGACATGGTTGGTAAGACCGTGACCATGTTCGTGCAGCCCGATGCCAACAGCACTCAGACCTCCAAGGCCGTCGTGCTGGGCAACGCTCTGGAGTCCGATACTAACAACGTGGCTGTCCTGACCGCTGGTAAGGACTCCGCCACCAAGATCAAGGAGTACCTGGACGACAACAACCTGAAGACCAACAGCAGCACCGAGTGGTATGTCAACTATGCCATCCGTACTACTGGCTCCGGCGACAGCACCAAGAACGATCCTCTGACCACCAACGAGGCTGGTAAGGAGCTGACCTTCATCGACAACAACGATGACGGTGTTGTCGATTACGCCCTGCAGCTGGTCAAGACCTTCGGTAAGGTCACCAGCTACAACGACAGCAAGGACGGCACCATCAACGTCAGCGCTGTCAACCCCGCTGATAGCATCACCTACAAGAGCCTGAGCAGCACCAAGGCTGCCAAGGACATCAACGGCTTCGCTGACGTGAAGAAGGACGACTATGTCTTCTTCTATAAGATCGGCAACAAGGAGTTTGTTGAGCCCGCCAAGTCCGTCGAGGTGACCGTCTCCTCCATCAAGGGCAACAAGGTCACTGCCGACGACACCACCTACGAGCAGTCTGGCCTGGTGAAGGGTGTCAACGAGGATGCCAAGAACCTGAATGAGGCTGTTGAGCTGGGCGACAAGGTCACCTTCTACCTGGACAACGCCGGCTACGTGGTTTACACCGACGCCGAGGCTGCTGCCGACGAGTACCTGAAGGTCCTGGCTGTGGATAGCTTCAGCAGCGTCAGCGGCTACGCCAACACCAAGATCCTGAAGACCGACGGCACCACCGAGGTTGTCAACGCTTACTATGACAACGGCACTAAGAAGGTCGCTCCTACTGAGGGCGCTATCTACGCTTACAGCGTCAACTCCAAGGGCGTCTACAAGCTGGTTCTGACCGACCTGACCGAGAAGAACATCAACAGCACCACCATTGAGAAGGGCAAGACCCAGATCAAGAGCGGTGTTCTGGCCAATGCTCAGACCGTGTTCGTGATCGACCGCGGCAACGACGTCTACACCGTCTACACCGGTATCGCCAACGTGCCCAAGGAGATCACCGTTAAGACCGGTAGCGCTATTGTTGACAAGAACAACATCGCCAAGGCTGTCTTCATCAGCGACAGCGATATGACCGGTTCCACCGAGGGCGTCTATGTCCTGGACAAGAACCCCACCGTGACCGGCACCTCCGATGACAAGACCTACACCTACGATGTCATCTACAAGGGTGAGAAGACCACTCTGACCTCCGAGGACGGCAAGCTGTTTGCCTCCAAGGGCTACTATGACAACGTGTCCATCAACGGCACCGAGATCACCAAGGTCACCGGTTCCGCCATCCAGCCCAGCGAGGCCACTGTTGCTTCCAAGGGTCTGGTTGCCAACGCTCAGGGCACCTTCAGCTACAGCGATAGCACCAAGGTCCTGTACGTGGACGGCACCGACGTGTCCGAGTCCTCCATCGGCGCTATCACCGTGAAGGACGGCGACATCAAGGGTGACAACATCCTGGTCATCAAGGACAGCGACAACGAGAACATCGCTGCCTACGTCCTGATCTGCAAGTAATTGCTGATTGACGGATCGCTGAAAAAACAATAAGTTTCACCCCCGGGGATTTCCCCGGGGGTGTTTTTATTTGACAGAACAGGCGGAAACGGGGTAAAATAGAACACTGTGATACCCAATGAAATGGACGGGAGTATGCCATGATCAAGGAAAATCAGGTCCTGCTCAACCGCCTGAATGTGATTTCCGACGGACTTATCATTTTTTTCACGCTGCCCATTGCCTTCTGGCTGCGTTTCTATGTGTTGCCCGGCGGCGTGATCAGTGTTCCCTTTTCTCAATATCTGATTTTGGCCGGCGTGTTGGTGGCGGTGCATCTGTTCACCTATGCCGCCTTTGGCCTGTACCGCTCGTTCCGGCAGACCAGGCTGCTGCGGGAGCTTCCAAAGCTCTGGTGGGCCAGTATTCTGGATATGACGGTGCTGCTCAGTGTGCTCTTTGTGCGGCATGATATCCATGTTTCCCGGTGGACACTGGCCATTTTCTTTGCCCTGAATCTGTTTTTGCTCAGCGCCAAGCGGGTACTGCTGCGCAGTGTCCTGCGCCATGCCCGGCAGCAAGGGTATAACCAGAAACATGTGATTCTGCTGGGGAGAGGCCCCATGGCCCGCCGCTATCTGGAGACCATCCGGCGGGAGCGGGAGCTGGGCTATCATCTGGTGGGGTATGTGGCCGCCGAGCATGAAAAAGCCTGGCAGGAGCTAAGTTATCTGGGGGATTATGAGGCACTGGAGTCGATTCTGGACCTCTACCGTCCGGATGAGGTGGTCTCGGCCGTGGATCTGGAGGATTATCCCCAGACACCCCACATCATCGCTGCTTGTGAAAAGACCGGGACCAAGCTCTCCATCATTCCCTTTTACGCGGAATATATGCCCTCCCATCCCCAGTTTGATGATCTCAACGGAATTCCCATGCTCAACATCCGGCGTATCCCTCTGGACAATTGGGCCAACGCCTTTTGTAAGCGTGCCATGGATGTGGTGGGTTCGCTGGTGCTGCTGGTATTTACCTCTCCCATCATGCTGGCGGCTGCCATTGGGGTGAAGCTATCCTCCCCGGGACCGGTGATTTTCCGTCAAAAGCGCATCGGGCGGAATAAAAAGCCCTTTTATATGTACAAATTCCGCTCCATGCGGGTGAATGACCGGCAGGAGACCGGATGGAGCAGCTCCACCGACGACCGCAAGACCCGCTTCGGTGCACTGCTGCGGAAATGCTCCATTGATGAGTTCCCCCAGTTTTTCAATGTCCTCCGGGGAGATATGAGCCTGGTGGGCCCCCGTCCAGAGGTGCCCTACTATGTGGAGCAGTTTAAGGAGGAAGTTCCTCTTTACATGGTCAAGCACCAGGTCCGGCCCGGCATCACCGGCTGGGCCCAGGTCAACGGCCTGCGGGGCGATACTTCCATTCAGGCCCGGATCGAGCACGATATCTATTATATCGAGCACTGGAGTCTGCTGTTTGATATTAAGATCCTTTGTTTGACGCTGGTGAAGGGATTCATCAACGATGAGAAATTACACTGATTGAGGAGATGGATGAATGGGTAAGCATAATACCTCCACCCGCCGGACGGGGGTCGTTCCACGATCCAATGGCCTGTTTGCGCTGATCGGGATCGGATTCTTTTTCCTGTTGGCGGCCCAGGCGGGTGGTTCGGACAAGCATATTGCTGTGGCTGCAGTCGTGCTCTTTTTGGCCTGCTCCATCGGCCGCGCTCCGGCCCAGCGTCTGGGAGAGCGGCTGAGCATTCCGGTACTGGCGGTATTCGCCTATCTGCTGCTCAATGGGGCGGCCAGCCTGTATAGCCGTTTCGGCAGCTTCGCGGGGACGGAGTTTTCCAAGATCCTGGCGGCGCTGTGTGTCTACGGTGTGGTACTGGTGCGCGCCAAGCGGGAGGACGCCCCCAGGCTGGCAGCCATGACCGCGTCGGTGACGGCGGCCTTTTCCCTGCTGAGCCTGGACGCCGCCGCGGGCAAGCTGCTGGCAGGCCCCTTCTTCCGCCTGATGGACGCGCTGGGCTGTCAGTTCCAGTATATGTCCACCGGATATGAGGAGGGTGTGCGTATCACTGGTATTTTGGGGAACCCCAACGTACTGGGCGGAATGCTGGCGCTGGGCGTACTGCTCTCCTTTTATCTGGCCATGACGGCCCGGACCACCCGGAGCCGTGTGGGTGCGAGCATGCTGCTGGGGATCAATACCCTGGGCTTTTTGCTGGCCTTCAGTATGGGCGCCATCGCAATGTTTATGGTGTCCGTGCTGCTCTATCTGCTGGCTGCCCCGGCCGGGAAGCGGCTGTCCCTCTTCCTGCTCATGGCCCAGGACGCGGTCGTGTCCCTGGTGATGATGTTTGTGGCCTTCCAGGGCCTGGGGAAGAGCGGAGCGCTGGGCATGCTTCCGGTTCTTGCTGCCGTGGCGGCGGGCGGACTGCTCTATGGGGTGCAGCGCCTGGTGGGGGACCGGTTGACTACGGTCCTCGCCTCCCACGGAAAGGCCGCCGGGATCACGGTGGCGGTGCTGGCGGTGCTGGCGGTCTCCTATGTGGTGCTGGGGTATCAGCTCTCCGGCGGGATCGCCCTGAACGCGGGTGAGGATCTGCGCCGTTCGGTCTATCCCGCCCCCGGTACCTATACGCTGGAGGGAAGCTGGGAGGGACCGGTCTCCGTTGTGGTGGAGAGCCAGAATGCCTCCCAGACCATCATGCACACCAGCACGGTGCTCTACTCCGGGGATCTGGAGGGGGCCTCCTTCACTGTGCCGGAGGATTCCAAGGTGGTCTACCTGAATCTCAGCGCACCGGAGGGGGCGAATCTGGAGAGCCTCTCTCTCTCCAGCGGAGAAAAGGTCCGGCTGGGTTACCTGCTGCTGCCGGAGTTTGCGGCAAACCGTATTCAGGGCCTCTGGGCCAACCAGAACGCCATCCAGCGTGTGGAATTCTGGCGGGATGGTCTGAAGATCTACCAGGAGAGCCCCATCATCGGAAACGGTCTGGGCTGTGTGGAGGGCATGGTCACCCAGGTCCAGAGCTTCTACTACGCCAGCCGCTATGTGCACAACCACTATATTCAGGTGCTGGCTGAGATGGGCATTCCCGGACTGCTGGTGTTCCTGACCATGCTGGGCAGCAGCGCCGTGATGCTGCTGCGCCGCCGCCGGGAGGGAGAGGAGGATCTGCTCCTGTCCACCCTGCTGGCCTGTCTGGCCATGCTGGCCCTCCACGGGGCGGTGGAGGCCGTCTGGTCCATCAGCGCCTATCAGGCCCTTGCGCTGCTGCTGCTGGGCGTGATGGCGGTCTGCTATGGCCGGCCGGTCGCCAAGCTGAGCGGAAAAGCGGCCGGATGGATCGCGCTGGGCGGACTGTGGCTCTTCCAGCTGGTCTTTGGCTGGTTTGTGTTCAACTATATTACCGCCAGCCGTCAGTATGAGGAGATCCAGGCGGGAGTCCGGGAACAGACCCCCTATACCATGAGCAATCTGGCTGCCCGGGACCACTACGGCTGGGCCCAGTACAAGCTGGATATGGCAGTCAACGCGGCCACATCCGAGGTGCCTGAATTCCGGGAGCGGGCGGCAGAGTATGCCCGGGAGCTGCGCCGTCTGAAGATCCATTCCGTCAATTACAGCCTGGAGAAGTACCACTATGCCGACCTGGGACAGTACGAGGAGCTCTTTGCAGCCTCCCGGGAGGGCATTCCCCAGAAGGCGTCGGTGGTCGAGACCTGGCAGGAGGAATTTGACCTCTATCGGGAGATCTTCCCCTGGAGTGCGGAGGAGGACAAAGACCGGATCGGACAGATCGACTGGTATGTGGACCAGATCCTCCTTACCTGGCAGATGCTGGAGGAGTACAATGCCGGACGCCTGGAGCAGATCACGCTCAGTGAGGAGAACCAGGCCTTTGTAGAACAGATGAAAGCGCTGGATGAGACAGGAGTCACCGGAGAGGCGGCTCTGGCGCTGCTTGCGGCCATGGGCGCCCAGCCCTGAGCCCTGTGCAAATCATCGCTATACCGGACCGGCGGGCCCCTTTTTGGGGCCCGCCGATTTTTTCTGCCCGTTCCGTGTACGGAAACGTACAACATTCTGCCATGGGGAGGGATAGGGTAAGGAGGGATTTTGATGGCAAACGCATATACGCCCGGATTTCACCTCAACCAATGGGCAGCGGAGGACTCCTTTCTGCGGGAGGAATTCAATAATGACAATCGCATTCTGGATGAGACGCTCCTCGGTCTGACCGGTCGGACCGACCTGCTGGAGCGGCAGGTGAAGCCGCTGGGACTGGAGGTCTATAACCTCATGCTGCAAAACTACTATGAGGGGAAAGAGACCGGATACCGGCAGGCCCTGGCCTTTGACGGCTTTCAGGACGATAGCTTCCTCGCGTCCGTGACTCCGGGGGCCTACCATGATGCAGCCCAGAAGCAGATCCGGATTTTACCGGATGTCCCCAATTTCAGCACGGGATTTGCGGCGGAGCCTGGGTACGATGACAGGGGAGATTCGAACCGGGAGCGGTTTGTCTTTGTCAGCTGGCCCGGACCGCAATATGAAACCGAAGAGACAAGCTTTATCCCAACCGGCTTTGGTACGCTGCAGCAGATCAAGATGCGCCTGGCCTGCGGCAGCTATTCTTCCGAAAATCAGAATTTGCAGACTCGGGTGGAGATCAAGCTGGGGGAGGAGACGCTGGGGATCAGCGACATTCAGGTGGTCCCCAATACTGCGGTGGTTGAGCTGACCTACCAGTTTTCCGGCGGGATACGGGTCCAGCCCTATCAGAGTTATACGTTGGTTCTGCGCAATGTGGGTGGAAAATATTATATCAAAGCCACCCGGATCAAGGCGGACAATAACAGTGATATGGGCTATACCTGTATCTACACCCCGGACAGTCTGGCCAGTGGAACGGTGACCAGCAAGGACATCACGCTGACCCAGGATTACCGGAAGGCCATTGCCTGGGTGCGGCATACGGGAACAGTGGGCATCAAGGTACGAGACTCCGCCGGAGGCTATACGGATCTGGTACAGGAGAGCGTACGCAATACAGAGGAACTGAACGGGAACGCCTGCCAGGAGAGTACCTTCTCCGTTTTGCTGCCGGATGGGACCAAAAACACATCCACAGCGGTACAGATGGTCCTGACCCGGGGAAGCGACGGGGCAGGCGTGCTCTACGACTACGGTGTGGCCTTCCTTTAACCGATTCCATAGAGCAATGAAAATCAGGGATACAGCAGGGACAGCGCCTGTTGTATCCCTGATTTTTTGATCATCATCGGTTGCTTTTTGCTGTTCCCTGTGGAAAAAGACGTCCTTTTCCAGTAGACGGGAGAGGGGAGGGTATGATATGCTGTGTGGAAAGAAGGTGATCGCATATGGGCCAGAAAGTACTCTTTACGGCCTCTACATATTCCCATATTCTGCATTTTCACCGCCCCTACCTGCGCCGTTTCCGGGAGGAGGGGTGGGTGGTCCATGTGGCCTGCGGCGGAGCACCGGCATCCATTCCAGAGGCGGATGAGGTGATCCACCTGCCCCTGGAGAAAAAGATGACGGCGCCCGCCAATTGGGCCGCCGCCCGGATGTTGCGCCGGAAGATCCGGGCGGAGCGCTATGCCCTCATTGCCACGCACACCTCCCTGGCCGCTTTTTTTACCCGTATGGCGGTGAAGGGGATGCGGGAGCGGCCCAAGGTGATCAACATGGTGCACGGCTATCTCTTCGATGACGATATGGCGCCGGTGAAGCGGACCATTCTGCGTACGGCGGAGCAGCTGACGGCAGGAGAGACCGACCTGCTCCTCACGATGAACCGAGCGGACCTAAATCTGGCCCACCGGTACCACCTGGGAAAGGAGATCGGCTCGGTTCCCGGCGTGGGGGTGGATTTTTCCCGCCTGGATGGGACCTCCAGGAAGCAGGGACTGGCGCTGCGGGCCCAGTATGGGCTGAAGGAGGAGGACTTTGTACTGGTCTATGCCGCAGAGTTCTCCCAGCGGAAGAGTCAGGCCGTGCTCATCCGGGCCATGGCGGAGCTGCCGGAGCGGGTGCATCTGATCCTCCCGGGTGAGGGCGCGCTGCTGGAAGAATGCCGGATGCTGGCGGCGGAGCTGGGGGTAGAGGAGCGGGTCCTTTTTCCAGGATACTGCACCCACATGGCGCCCTGGTATGCCGCCGCGGATGCGGCGGCTGCGGCCAGCCGGATCGAAGGGCTCCCCTTCCATGTGATGGAGGCTATGTATCTGGGGCTCCCGGTGATCGCCAGCGCGGTCAAGGGACATGTGGATCTGATCGAAGAGGGCCAGAACGGATTGCTCTACCCCTATGGGGACAGCGAGGCCTTTGCCCGGCAGGTGCGGCGTCTCCTGGAGGAGCCAGGGCTGCGGGATGGAATGGCGGCACGGACACGGGCATCCGTTTTGCAGTATGGCCTGGAGCAGGTGCTGCCTCAGATCTGGGACTGCTATACCGCGCTGTTCCAGGAGAGCCGGGAGAAAAGTTTGGTTCGGTAAGCAAGGCCGAATTTTGAAATGCAAATAGTATTTATAGATAAAAAAATAACAAGGGGGAATCGAATATGGGGCCTTTGATCCTCATTGCCGAGGACGATGCGGATATCCGCAGCCTATTGCGCCTCTACCTGGAGGGGGAGGGGATGCGGGTACTGGAAGCGGCCGATGGGAATGCCGCGCTGGAGCTGGCGCGGGAGCACACTCCGGATATGGCCATCCTGGATGTCATGATGCCGGGACTCAACGGCTTTGAGCTGACCAGGGCCCTGCGGCAGTACAGCGATCTGCCCATTCTGATCCTCTCAGCCAAGAGTCAGGACAACGACAAGATCCTGGGACTCAATCTGGGGGCGGACGATTACATTGCCAAGCCCTTCAATCCGGTGGAGATCGCGGCGCGGGTCAAGGCCCAGCTCCGCCGGACGGCGCGGCGCAGCGGGAATGTGCTCACTGTGCGGGACCTGGCGCTGGATACCGCCAGCTTCCAGCTGACCAAACGGGGAGAGCCCATCCTCCTCACACCCATGGAGTACAAGATCCTGGCCATGCTGATGCGCTCTCCCGGACGGATCTTTACCAAGATCCAGCTCTACGAAGGGGCCATCGGCACGTATTTTGAGGGGGATGACAACACCATGATGGTGCACATCTCCAAGCTGCGGGACAAGCTGGAGGATGATCCCAGACACCCGCAATACATCATCACCGTACGTGGATTGGGGTATAAGCTTGAAAAATAGAAGGGAAACGGGCGGTCTCTTTGGACTCCTGGCCCGGAACTATCTGCTCTTTACCCTGGTGCTGCTCCTGCTGGCCGGAGGCGTCTTTGCCCTCTGGAATGCCTGGCTGCTCAACGTGTATCAGCCGGCCGACTGGCCGGGGCTGCTGGGGGATCATGCTCTGAGCGAGGGCAGCTATGAACGCCTGAGGCATTATTTGAAGGGCGCAGGAGATGCCTTTGCCGTGTATGGAGCGGACGGTGGACTGGTGTACGCCACGGAGGAGGACTTTGATCTACACTGCCCTCCAGAGGTTTTGGAGACCGTGGTACCCTATGGAAGCTCGGTGGAGACACAGGCCTTTGAGAAGCTTGCAGAGGACGGCAGCCGCCGCTTTCTGGTCATCCGACATTTCTATGGAGAGGGGGCGGACGGCCAGGAGGAGCGCGTGGATGCCGCCCTGCTGGACCAGGAGTACCGGGTTATCTTCGGCGGGCTGGGGGACGGACGCAGCCGTTATACCCCGGAGGAATATGCCTATCTCTCCGGCCGTCGTTTTCCCGAGGACCAGCTGATCCGGGCGGAGTTTACCGACACGCAGGGGGAGCGCAGGACCATCCTGATGCGGGAGAAGCGGATGGGGACGGAGGAGTCCTACCAGTCCTATCTGGCGGCCCGATGGATCTGGCTGCTCTTCCTCCCACTCTATCTGGCAGCAGCGGGAGCCTTTATCGTCTGGATGAGGCGCAAGATCGGCCGTCCCCTCCGGCGGCTCAATGAGGCGGTGGAGGCGCAGGCCAGAGGGCAGATGGTACGGGTGGGAGACTGCGGCGGCCCCCGGGAGATCCGGCAGATCGGGGAGAGCTTTGACCGCTTTGCCGACCGCCTGGCCGAGAGCGAGGGGGAGCGAAAACGGCTGGATGAGGGGCGGCAGAAGCTCATCGCCGATATTTCCCATGACCTCAAGACCCCGATCACCGTGATCGCAGGCTATGTGGACGCCATCTGTGACGGCAAGGTGCCGCCCGGAGAACAGGAGCCCTATTTGCGGGCCATCCAGAGCCGGGCTCAGGGATTGACGGAATTGATCAATGCCTTCCACGAATACAGCAAGGTGGAGCATCCGCAGTTTGTACTTCAACTGGAGCGGACCGATCTGTGTGAATATCTGCGGGCCTATCTGGCGGGAAAATATGATGAGATCGATCTGGCGGGCTTTACGCTGGAGATATCCATTCCGGAGAGGGCGGTCTTCTGCGCGCTGGACCGGATGCAGTTCCGGCGGGTACTGGATAATCTGCTCTCCAATGCGCTGCGGCACAACCGGCTGGGAACCATCTTGTTCTTTGAGCTGACACAGGAGGAAAAAACGGTCCTCCTGCGCGTGGGGGACAACGGGGACGGCATCCCGCCCGAGCGGGCCCAGACCATCTTTGAGCCCTTTGTGGTGGGCAGTGAGGCACGGTCCGGAAAGGGAAGCGGCTTGGGCCTGGCCATCACGCGCCGGGTGATGGAGGGCCACGGAGGAGAGATCCGGCTGGAGCCCCATCCCCGCCCGGGGCGGAGCACGGAATTTGTTCTCACCCTGCCCCGTATGGAGGGATAGCAGGAAAAGCGATTGACAAGGAAAAAGATGCGGCCAGCCCTTTCACGGGGCTGGCCGCATCTTTTGCTGTCAACAAAATCGGAATCGTTATCCGCTGCACCGGACGATACAGGTGAGTTCCTTGCCGTCCACCTTGCAGATGAGGGTGGTGGTGCCTTTTCCCAACATGGAGACCAGGCCGCTGCTGTCCACCGTGGCCACAGCGGAATTGGCGGTGGACCAGGAGGGCGTGGACGTGGTACCCGATACGCTCATCTGTACCGTGGTACCCTTGGGCATGGTAAAGTCGGTCTTATTCAGCACCGGATTGCTGGTGGAGGTGGATGTGCCGGGCGTGGAGGAGGGAGCAGTGCTCGCTCCGGCGCCGGCCGGGGCATCAAAGCTGCACCGGACGATGCAGGTCTGGAAGATCTGCGTTCCCTTGAGGGTGGCCGTAATGGTCACGCTGCTCACGCCGCCGGACTTGCCCAGTCCCTTGACCGTGCCGTTTTCATCCACGCTGACCACATCGGGATTGCTGCTGGTCCACTCCAGATAGCCCACGCTGCCGCCGGGAGAGAAGGTGGCGTGGATGGTGTGGACCTGGCCGTAATTCTGCAGTGTGAAATCGCTCTGGTCCAGCGTAAAGCCTGTGGCCGTCTGATCGGGAGGCACTGTGGGCGAGGGAGAGACCTCCGGCGAGGGGGAGACCTCTGCGCTCGCCGAGGGAGCGGGGGTGGCCGAGGTAAGGGGCGTGGTGTTGCCCCGGTCGATCATGGGCTTGACAATGGAGACCACGATGCAGACCGCGGCCACGATAAAGGCCAGGGAGACCACCGTGCTGATGATCTTCGCAGGGGTGGGGCCGCTGGAATAGCCGCCGCCCCGGGTGTTGGTGGCCATGCGCCGTCCCGCCCGGCGGGAAGGACGGCCATCCTCCTCCTCCGGCGGACGGCCATCACAGAAGGGGCAGCGTTTATAAGTAGCGGCATAATCTTCGCCGCAGATATCACAGTGGATCATTTGATTGCGGGTGGGAGTCCGCGCCATAAAAAATCCCTCCGATTGACAAGTTTTATCCTCTCAGAACTTTATTTTACACGGGAATACAGGGTGCGTCAACGGTCGTGGGGAAATGTTCGGGAAAATTTAATAATCTGGGAGAATCCCAAGAGAGCGCCGGGAGAAAGGGCTCCCTCCTTGCATCTGACGGGGGATTCCAGTATAATCAAAAGATACGATAACCACGGAAGAGGTGGAGCAGATGAAGGGTTCCATGACCGCCGCGGCGGTACACAGACAATATGTGGATGGATTAAATGCGTTTTCCAGGCAGATCACCGATCCGGTCTTACGCGTGCGGCTGGGACAGGAGGCCGATGTGTTTTTCCGGGCCTGCGCCCTGGGGGTGTGGCAGCGGGATGGCGGAGCCCTCTCTCCGCGGCATGTGGAGTACTACAATGCCATTTACCAGCCGGGAAAGCCCGTCCCCTCCATCCTCTTCTGGGAATTGAGCACTGCCGTGAGCGAGTACCCCGGCTTCCGGCCTCTGGACTGCTTTGTGCGGATGCGCTCCTGTGACAAGGTGTCCGGCACTTCTCTGGCCAGGAGCTTTGTGGATCTGGTTACTCTGATGATCCTGCTCTTTGCGGCGGTGGACGACTGTGTCAGCCCGGAGGAGGCGTCCTTTGCCAAGGCCTGTGCCGATACCCTCTCCGCCCTGTGTGAGGGGGATGGTCTCAAAGCGGGGAAGGCGCCCCTGGACCCGATGGAATTTGTCACCCGCCGTCCGGCGGAGGAAAAGCCGGCGTCTTCCCAGCCCGTCCCCCCGCCGCCGGAGGAGAAGAAGCCGGAGACGGAGGAGAACCTCCCCACCGTGGAAGAGCTGCTGGCGGAGCTGGACAGCCTGTGCGGCCTGGAGCAGGTCAAGGCCGATGTCAAGAGCCTGATCAACCTGGTCAAGGTGCGCAAGCTGCGGGAGGAACACGGCCTGCCGGTGCCTCCCATGTCCCTCCATCTGGTCTTCTTGGGCAATCCGGGCACCGGAAAGACCACGGTGGCCCGCCTGCTGGCCCAGATCTACCGGGCCATCGGGGTGCTCTCCAAGGGACAGCTGGTGGAGGTGGACCGGTCCGGCCTGGTGGCAGGATTTGTGGGGCAGACCGCCATCAAGACCCAGGAGGCGGTGCAGCGGGCCCTGGGCGGGGTGCTCTTTATCGACGAGGCCTATGCGCTGGCCGCCTCCGACCAGGCCAGTGATTTTGGGCGGGAGGCCATCGAGGTCCTGCTCAAAAACATGGAGGATCACCGAAAGGATCTGATCGTGATCGTGGCCGGGTATACCGAGGAGATGGGACGGTTCATTCACGCCAATCCCGGACTGGAGAGCCGCTTCAACAAGTACTTCTATTTTGACGATTACAGCGCCGACCAGCTGGTGGAGATTTTTCAGTCCATGTGCCGGAAAAATGGATATACATTGGACGAGGACGCCCAGGCCTATGCAAAAGAACTCTTTCAGGCCCTCTATGCCGAGCGGGATGAGAATTTCGGAAACGCCCGTGAGGTGCGCAATGTCTTTGAAAAAGCGGTGGCCCGGCAGGCCGACCGGGTGGCGCAGATGGAATCCCCCAGCCGGGAGGAGCTGATGGCCCTGTGCCGGGCCGATCTGGAAGAGGAGCGGGAGCGCGAGGGTGCGTAAGCTGGCCTCCTTTGCAGCGCCCTGCTCAGGGGCCATCCTGCTCGCCGTTTTGCTGCTGCCGGAGCGATGGCTGCTGCCGCTGGGGATCGGGTGTCTGTGTCTGGGCCTGGGTCTGCTCCTGCGGGAGGGAAAGGGACGCATGCTGCTGGTCCGGCTGAGCTGTTTTGGACTGGCAGCCGGGTTCCTGTGGACGGCCCTCTATCAGGGCCGCACTCTGGCGCCTGCCCGGCAGATGAGCGGAAGCGCGCATACGTTCACGGCTGTGGTGACTGACTGGCCTGCGGCCACGCGGTATGGCGCATCGGTGGAGATTGCCCTCCCGGCGGAGAACGGAACGGTGCTGGGGGCGGTGCTCTATGGAGATGAGTCGCTCCTGACCCTGCGGCCGGGGGACACGGTGCGGGGCAGTGCCGCGCTGGAACTGGCCCACACCGTGGGCGGGGAGGAGAGCGACACCTTCTATGCCAGGGGGATCTTTCTCACCGGCAGCCTCCGGGGTGCGTTGGAGGTGGACGGTTCGGAGCGGGTTCCCTTCCGGTACTGGCCCGCCTTCTGGGCGCGGCATCTGAAGGAACAGATCGCCCGCTCCTTCCCGGCCGATGTGGCAGGGCTGGTCTCCGGTCTGGTGACCGGGGACAAGAGCGGACTGGATGATGCCACCTACACCGCTTTTCAGCGGACCGGGACGGCCCATGTGGTGGCGGTGTCCGGCCTGCATGTCTCCTTCCTGGCCGGGGTGGCCCTGCGCCTGCTGGGCCGGGGACGCCGCCGCACGGCGGTGCTGACCATTTTGCTCATGGCGGTCTTTGCGGGGATCGCGGGCTATACCCCCTCGGTGCTGCGGGCCGCATTTCTCCAGACCATGCTGCTGATTGCACCCCTGGTGGAGCGGGAGGGAGATGGACCCACCTCCCTGTCGCTGGCCCTCCTCCTTCTGCTGCTCCAGAATCCCTATGCCGGAGCCGGGATCGGATTGCAGCTCTCCTTCGCCTCGGTGGCCGGAATACAGCTGTGCGCGCAGCGGCTCTATGAGTGCTGGACCTGGTGGCTGCCCCGCCGGACCCGGGGGCTGCGGCGATGGGGAAAACAGGCCTTCCGGGTACTGGCGGCCTCACTGGCCACCACGTTGGGGGCCCTGCTCTTTACCACACCGCTGCTGGTGATCTATTTTGGGGAACTCTCGCTGGTGGCGCCGCTGGCCAATCTGATGGTGCTGGGCGCGGTGGCGGTGTGCTTTGCAGGCGGCCTGGGCGTGGCGGTGCTGGGGACCTTTGCCCCTGCCCTGGCCGGTTTTCTGGGAGAGGTGTTTGCGCTGCCCGGGCGGTATGTGCTGTGGGTGGTGCGTGGAATGAGCCGCTTTCCACTGGCCGCGGTGCCACTGGACAGCGTCTATCTGCGGGGATGGCTCATCCTGCTCTATACCATGTTGATTTTGTGGGCGATTTTGCGGAGAGGGCCGGGGAGATCTATCCGGCCGGTCATCCCACTGTGTGCCGGAGTCCTCTCCCTGTGCGCTGCCCTGATGTGCGGCGCGGCCGAGCTGCGACTGGCCGGACTGACCCTCTCGGTTCTGGATGTGGGACAGGGGCAGAGTGTGGCCCTCTTCTCCCAGGGGCGCGCCGCGCTGGTGGACTGCGGCGGCAGCGGCTGGGACAACAGCGGCGATGTGGCTGCCGACTACTTCCAGAGCCGGGGCGTGACGCGGCTGGATGCACTCATCCTGACCCATTTTCACGCCGACCACACCAACGGAGTGGAGCAGCTGCTGGAGCGCATGGAAGTGGAATTGCTGATTGCACCCGATGTAGAGGAGGAGAGCCCGGAGCGGCAGGCGCTGCTCTCCGAGGTAGAAGCGCATGGTACCCAGGTTCTGCTGCTGGACGAGAACGCGCAGCTCACTCTGGGACAGGCCGACATACAGATCTACCGTCCCATGGGAGACGGGGGAGGCAACGAGGAGGGGCTGTCTCTGCTGGCCTCCACGGACACCTTTGACGCCCTTCTGACCGGGGATATGAATACGGTCCTGGAGGAGCGGCTGGTGAAGTACGGCGCGCTGCCCGATGTGGATGTGCTGATCGCAGGACACCACGGCTCCAAATACGCCTCTTCGGAACGCCTGCTGGAGGCGGTCCGGCCGGAGTACGCCGTCCTCTCGGTGGGATATAACTCCTATGGACACCCCGCGCCCGAGACCCTTGCCCGGCTGGAGGCGGCGGGATGTGCCATTTACCGCACGGACTGGATGGGTACCATCACCTTCCGGGCACGGGAATAACAGAAAGGAGGGCGGCCCATGGCCCCCAAAGCAAAGGCGGATGACACCGCCTATAAACAGCTGAAAAAGGATATCGCCGCCGGGACCATCGGCTCCCTCTACGTGTTCCACGGGGAGGAGTCCTACCTGCGGGATTTCTATCTGGGAAAGATGCGCCAGAAGCTCCTGCCGGCGGGGATGGAGGAGTTCAACCTCCACACCCTGACGGGGAAGGAATTTGACGTAAAAAAGCTCCAGGAGATGGTGGACTGCCTGCCCATGATGAGCGAGCGCACCCTCATCGTGGTCAACGACTACGACATCTATAAGGGAGACAAGGAGGGCCTGATCCGGGTCCTCTCCGACCTGCCGGAGTATGTGTGCCTGGTCTTTGTCTACGACCTGATCGAGTACAAGGCCGACGCCCGCACCAAGCTGGCGGGACTGCTCAAGAACCGGGGGAGCGTGGTCCCCTTCAACCGGCAGGGACAAAACGATCTGGTGGACTGGATCTCCCGCCGGTTCCGGGCGCTGGACCATGACATCGGTACCGAGGACGCCAAGTATCTGATGTTCCTCTGCGGGGACCTGATGAACGGCCTGATCTCGGAGATCGGCAAGATCGGGGCCTATGCCAAGGGGCACCGGGTCACCCGGGCCGACATCGACGCGGTGGCCACCCCCCAGTTGGACGCGGTAGTCTTTCAGATGACCGACGCCATTGCCGCGGGAAATTTTGACCGGGCGGCGTCGGTGCTGGGGGACCTTTTCCACATGCAGGAGGCCCCCATCAAGCTGCTGGCTGTGCTGGGCAAGCAGATCCGGCAGCTCTACTCGGCCCGGCTGGCCCTGGAGCACCGGAAGGGGACCGCTTACCTCATGGAGCAGTGGGGCATGCGCAACTCCTATCCGGCGGAAAAGCTGATGAACGCAGCGCGGAAATTCTCCCTCTCCTGGTGCCGCCGGGCGGTCATCCGGTGCGGCGAGGTGGATCTGGCCATGAAGTCCACCGGCGCGGACGGAGAGGAGCTGCTCATCGGGCTTCTGATGGAGCTGGCTATGCCCGCCCGGGACCGGCGATAGGAGAACCCACAGAGAGGAGAACCAATTATGCTGCATATCCGGGAGGCAATCGTGGTGGAGGGCCGCTATGACAAACATACCCTGTCCCAGGTGGTGGACGCGCTCATCGTGGAGACCTCGGGCTTTGGCATCTTCAAGGACGGGGAACAGCTGGCCTTCCTGCGGAAGCTGGCGGAGGAGCGGGGGCTCATCATCCTGACCGACTCGGACGGCGCGGGATTTGTCATCCGGAATTTCCTCAAGGGGAGCATTCCGCCCCATCAGGTCAAGCACGCCTATATCCCGGACCGGTACGGCAAGGAGCGGCGCAAGCGCCAGCCGGGAAAAGAGGGGAAGCTGGGCGTGGAGGGGATGCGTCCCCAGGTCCTGGAGGAGGTCCTGCGCCGGGCGGGCGCCACCTTTCTGGACGGGACGGGAGAGGCTGCCCCGGCCGGGCGGCCGGTCACAAAGGCCGACCTGATGCGGGACGGGCTCACCGGGGGCGCCGGATCGGCCGAGCGGCGCCGTGCCCTCCAGCGGGCGTTAGACCTGCCTGAGCACCTCACCGCCAACGCGCTGGTGGAAGTGCTCAACCGGCTGTACGGCTATGAGGCCTACCGCCGGGCGGTGGAGGCGCTGGACCGGGAGGGGCAGGAGAACCCTCCGAACGAGATATAAAAGAACGAGGGACGCGTACCAAAACGCGTCCCTCATTTGTTGTAAGAGGAGATTATTGGTCCGTTCCGTGCCACGGGAGGAGCAGGGAGGAGTTGAGGATCACCAGCACCGAGCCGGCGTTGTGGACCAGAGCGCCCACCACCGGGCTGAGATCCCCGTGGATGGCAAGGGCGATGGCAACAAAGTTCAGCGTCATGGAGAGGACCAGATTCCACCGGATCGTGCGCATCATGCGCCGGGAGAGGCGCAGCAGATGGGGGAGCTCATGGATGGCGTCATTGACCAGGGCGATGTCGGCGGCCTCCACGGCCAGATCGCTGCCCACGCCGCCCATGGCAATGCCCACCAGGGCGGTTTTCAGGGCTGGGGCGTCGTTGATGCCGTCTCCCACCATGCACACCGGCTGCCCGCTGGACTGGTAGGCACGGATCTGGCGGAGCTTATCCTCCGGAAGACAGCCGGCGTGGACCTCCGTGATGCCGAGCTGGGCTGCGATTGCGTGGGCGGCCTCCGCGTGGTCGCCGGTGAGGAGCACAGGAGTACTGCCCGCCTGGCGGAGCCGGGAGATGGTATCCGCCGCATCCGGGCGGAGGGTGTCGGACAGGGCCAGGAAACCCAGGACCGTCTGTCCGGAGGCCACATAGATGACGGTGCAGCCGGTCTGCTGCATCGCATGGGCCTCGGAGAAAAGGTGAGGCGGAAGGACACATCCGGCCCGTTCCAGAAGGAGCTGGTTACCGGCCAGGATCTCCTGACCGTCTACTGTGGCGCGGACTCCCTGGCCCAGGACCATCTCAAAGGCGGCGGGAGGCGTGGGGAGGGGATTGCCGCGGGCCATCCACCCCTGTACGACGGCCTTGCCAAGGGGGTGTTCGGAGCGGCACTCCGCCCGGGCACAAAGGGCATAGAGGGCCTCTTCCGAGCAGGCATCGTCCAGCGGGCGGACCGACGCCACAGAGAGGGTGCCGCGGGTCAGGGTGCCCGTCTTGTCAAAGGCGACCCGGGTGACGGTGGAGAGGCGTTCCAGCGCGTCGCCCTCCCGCACAAGAAAGCCGTGCCGGGTGGCGTTGCCAATGGCAGCCATAATGGCAGTGGGGGTGGCCAGCACCAGGGCGCAGGGGCAGAAGACCACCAGAATGGTGACGGCGCGGATGGCCTGACCGGTCAGTGCCCAGGTGAGGGCGGCTGCGGTCAGGGCGATCACCACGATCCAGGTGGCCCAGCGGTCGGCCAGCCCAACGATCTTGGCCTTTCCAGCGTCGGCAGACTGGACCAGGCGGACCATACGCTGGATGGAGCTGTCCTCGCCCACCCGGGTGGCAACCATGTCAAAGGAGCCGAATTGATTGACGGTGCCGCTGGAGACCGGATCGCCCGGTCCCTTGTCTACCGGGAGCGATTCTCCGGTCATGACCGCCTGATTGACCGCCGAGGCGCCGGAGAGAATGGTGCCGTCCACGGGGATGGTTTCCCCGGGCAGGACCCGGAGGTGGTCGCCGATGCGCACCTCCTCCGCAGGGAGGATCTCCTCGGAACCGTCCAGGATTCGGCGGGCGGTGCGGGGGGTGAGATGGACCAGCTTCTCGATTCCGGCCCGGGCTTTGGCTACGGTGCGCTCCTCCAAAAGAGAGCCGATCTGCATGATAAAGGCCACTTCTCCTGCGGCAAAGATCTCGCCGATCAGGACGGAGGCGATCAGAGCCAGGGAGACCAGCAGGTCAGCCTTAATGTCAAAGCGGGTAAAGAGCCCCTCGGCGGCCTCTTTGAGGATGGGAATACCGCACAGAAGGATGGAAAGCCAGGCGGGATCGATGGGGAGTGCGCCAGGAAACAGAAAGCTGACCAACAGAGCAGCGCCGGACAGGAGGAGAAAGAGAAGGGCGCGCTTGCTCTCATCCAAGAGGATCGAAAGGGGAGAGGAACGCATATAAAATCGTCCTTTCTGAAAAGAAATGACCCGGGATGCCCTTATTATACCCATAGGGGTATGGGTAGTCAAGAAAAAAGAAGAGAGCCAGTCCGTTTGGACTGGCAGTCTCTTGTGAAAATGGGTATAATAGAAGGGAGCATCAGCTCATACGGGAGAAATGCTCGATGGCTTTGGCAAATTCCGCAATGGTCTTATCGGCATCTCCATGTTCGATGCCGTCACGCACACAGTGGTTCAGATGTCCCTCCAATACGACCTGCCCGACTTTGTGCAGAGCACTTTTGGCGGCATTGATCTGGACCAGGACATCCTCACAGGGGACATCCTCGTCCACCATTTTATCAATGGCCTGGAGCTGACCGATGATTTTTTTCAGCCTGCGGTGTAAATTGGCGGAGTCCATACATTGTTTCATGCGCTTACCTGCTTTCTGTCCGCGAAGATGATTCATTTTATCATAGAAAAAAGAAGGATGTAAAGAGACGGGCTGGCAAAGGACAGGCGGGCATAAAAAATATTTTGGCAAAAAAGAAAAAAACACTTGACGAATGGGCAATTGCGTGGTATCTTAATAACTGTAAATGATAATCATTACTGATTATAAACCACAACTGTTTTGGAGAAATAGAATTTTATTTAGGAGGAACATTTTATGAAGAAGTTTGTTTGCTCTGTCTGCGGTTACGTCCACGAGGGTGAGTCCGCTCCCGACATCTGCCCCATCTGCAAGGCCCCCAAGGAGAAGTTCGTTGAGCAGGCCGGCGAGAAGAGCTGGGCTTCCGAGCACGTGGTGGGCGTGGCTCAGGGCGCTCCCGAGGAGATCATGCAGGGCCTGCGTGAGAACTTCCAGGGCGAGTGCACCGAGGTCGGTATGTACCTGGCTATGGCCCGCGTGGCTCATCGCGAGGGTTACCCCGAGATCGGTCTGTACTGGGAGAAGGCCGCCTATGAGGAGGCTGAGCACGCCGCTAAGTTTGCTGAGCTGCTGGGCGAGGTCGTGACCGCTTCCACCAAGAAGAACCTGGAGATGCGTGTGGACGCCGAGAACGGCGCTACCCAGGGCAAGACCGACCTGGCTAAGCTGGCCAAGCAGCACAACCTGGACGCCATCCATGACACCGTCCACGAGATGGCCCGCGACGAGGCCCGCCACGGCAAGGCTTTCGAGGGCCTGCTGAAGCGTTACTTCGGCTAATCTATGAAGCAAGGGTTCCCCGGTCCAATGGACCGGGGAACTTTTTTGTCGTGGCGGGCCTCGTCACCGAGCGTTTTGGCGAAGCCAAAACCTCGATGCCGGGCGGATTCACTCCGCCCGAGCAGATGAAATCATTGGGGTCCCCATGGGACTTATCTCATGGGGATTGCCCGCCACGGCAAGGCTTTCGAGGGCCTGCTGAAGCGTTACTTCGGCTAATCCAAACCGGATAAATAGGTACTTTTCGAGAGGGAATCGGGAAACCGGTTCCTTCTCTTTTTGCGCTTGTGATGCCGAAGTGTGCAACTTGGTGTGCAACTTTTCCGCTCTTCACACTTTTTTGACATTCACAGGTGCAATTACCAGACTTGCGTCAGGCTGTTAATCTGAAATGTATGTGTGCTCACAGAGACGACGGTAAAATCACAGCTTCCTGTTAAACGGTTGGTATTTCGGTCGCACTCGATGCGATAAGAATGGGTATATTCGCCGCTGAATGTGATATAGTCTCCGATGTTTTCTGTGGTCAATACAATATCCTGACTGGATAGTGTTTGTGGAGGATCTGCTGAGTTCCGCGGTGCACGGATTCCTGTCCTAGAATGGTAAAAAAAGTAAAAACAAAGCGAAAAATACCGTATTTTGAGACTGCGACAATTTACAATACTATATCATGTGGAAAACACGGTGGACAATGTGGACAAGTGCAAAAAACGGGAGACCGCACAAGGCGGTCTCCCGAGAGAGGGTATTTGCTTCAAATAGGAAAATATTAGGATACGATCTCGCCAGTGAGGATGGTTTTGCTGTCCACTTCCAGCGCGCCGTCCCGGACATCCACCGTGAGGGTGTCGCCGGGCAGGACCTGGTCGGCGATGATCTTGCGGCTGATGAGGGTCTCCACCGTATGCTGGAGATAGCGACGCAGGGGACGGGCGCCGTAGATGGGATCGTAGGCGGCGTCAATGATGAACTGCTTGGCCGCGTCGGTGAGGGTGCAGGAGAGCTGCTTCTCGTGCAGACGGTCGTTGAGCTCGTGGACCATCAGGTCGATGATGTGGGTGATGTTGTCCTTGGTGAGGGGCTTATAGAACACGATCTCGTCCAGACGGTTGAGGAACTCCGGCCGGAAGGAGCGCTTGAGCAGCTCGTTGACCTGCTCTTTGGCGGTCTCATTGATCTCGCCGTCGGAGCCGATGCCGTCCAGCAGGTACTGGGAGCCCAGGTTCGAGGTGAGGATGATGATGGTATTTTTGAAATCCACGGTGCGGCCCTGGCTGTCCGTAATGCGACCGTCGTCCAGGACCTGGAGCAGGACGTTGAAGACGTCGGGATGGGCCTTCTCCACCTCATCGAAGAGGATGACGGAGTAGGGCTTACGCCGCACCGCCTCGGTGAGCTGACCGCCCTCCTCATAGCCCACATATCCCGGAGGGGCACCGATGAGGCGGGAGACCGAGAACTTCTCCATATACTCGCTCATGTCGATGCGTACCATGTTCTTCTCGCTGTCAAAGAGGGCCTCGGCCAGGGTCTTGGCCAGCTCGGTTTTACCCACGCCGGTGGGGCCCAGGAAGAGGAAGGAGCCAATGGGACGGTTGGGATCGGCGATGCCGGCCCGGCTTCTCAGGATGGACTCGGAGACCAGACGCACGGCCTCGTCCTGTCCCACCACCCGCTGGTGGAGGATGTCCTCCAGGTGGAGGAGCTTCTCCCGCTCGCCCTCCATGAGCTTGCTGACCGGGATACCGGTCCAGCGCTCGATGATGCGGGCGATCTCTTCCTCTGTGACCTTGTCCCGCAGAAGGGAGGCCTCCCGGCCCTGCTGAGCCACGGCCTCCTCGGCCTCGAGGGCACGGCGGAGCTCGGGGATGCGGCCGTACTGGAGCTGAGCGGCCTTCTCCAGGTCATACTCCCGCTGGGCCTTCTCCAGCTGGGCGTTGGCCTCCTCCAGCTCGGCCCGGAGCTGCTGGACCTTACCGATGGCGTTCTTTTCGTTCTCCCACTGGGCCTTTTTCGCATTGAACTCGTCCCGCATCTCGGCCAGTTCCTTCTGGATCTCCTCCAGATGTTCCCGGGAGAGAGCGTCATCCTCCTTCTTGAGGGCGGCCTCCTCGATCTCGTGCTGGATGATCTTGCGCTGGATCACATCCAGCTCGGTGGGCATGGAGTCGATCTCGGTGCGGATCATGGCGCAGGCCTCGTCGATGAGGTCGATGGCCTTGTCGGGGAGGAAGCGGTCGGTGATATAGCGGTTGGAGAGGGTGGCGGCGGCGATGATGGCGCCGTCCTGGATCTTCACGCCGTGGAAGACCTCGTAGCGCTCCTTCAGGCCGCGGAGGATGGCGATGGTGTCCTCCACCGTGGGCTCGTTGACCAGTACGGGCTGGAAGCGGCGCTCCAGAGCGGCGTCCTTCTCGATATACTGGCGGTACTCGTTGAGGGTGGTTGCGCCGATGCAGTGGAGCTCACCCCGGGCCAGCAGGGGCTTGAGCAGGTTGCCCGCGTCCATGGCGCCCTCGGTCTTGCCGGCGCCCACGATGGTGTGGAGCTCATCGATGAAGAGGATGATGCGTCCCTCGCTCTTCTTGACCTCGTTGAGGACGGCCTTGAGCCGCTCCTCAAACTCGCCGCGGTACTTGGCGCCGGCGATGAGGGAGCCCATGTCCAGAGCGAAGATGGTCTTATCCTTCAGAGAGGTGGGCACATCGCCCTTTACGATCCGCTGGGCCAGCCCCTCGGCGATGGCAGTTTTGCCTACGCCGGGCTCGCCGATGAGGACGGGGTTGTTCTTGCTCTTGCGGGAGAGGATGCGGATCACGTTGCGGATCTCGTCATCCCGGCCGATGACCGGGTCCAGCTTGTTCTGCCGGGCCCGCTCCACCAGGTCGGAGCCGTATTTCTTCAGGGCGTCGTAGGTCTCCTCCGGGTTGTCCGAGGTGACGCGCTGGTTGCCGCGGACGGCCGAGAGGGCCTGCAGGATCCCCTCCTTGGTCACGTTGTAAATGCGGAAAAGCTCCTTCAGAGCGGCGTTGGGGTGCTCCGCCAGCGCCAGGAGCAGATGCTCCACCGAGACATATTCATCTTTCATGGAGGCGGCGATGGACTCGGCGCTATTGAGAGCCTGGTCCACGTCCTGGGCCACATAGACCTTGCCCTGCTCCCGGCCGGAGCCGGTGACACGGGGCAGCTTTTCCACCTCGGCCTTGACCGCGGCGGTGAGAGAGGGGACAGTCAGGCCCATGTGGGTGAGCAGCTGGGGGATCAGACCGTTTTCGGCCAGCAGAAGGGCGAGCAGGATATGGGGCTGCTCGATCTGCTGATTGGCGTATTCGGTGCAGATGGCCTGGGCGTTCTGGATGGCCTCCAGGGATTTCTGGGTATATTTCTGAGCGTTCATAACGCAGTTCACATCCTTTCAAAAGAAACGGTGTTCCATTGGGGTCATTCCCGCCCCAATAGATAATCGGTGGTAACATGATAGTAGTCAGCCAGTACAGCCAGATGGCGCAGGGGCAATTCCCGCTTTCCGGTTTCGTATGTGCTATACACCCGTTGGTCAATCCCGAGCACTTCGGCTACCTGGCGTTGGGTCAAATCAAAATCTTCGCGCAATTCTCGCAGACGTGGTAGATACATGAAGCGTCACCTCATCTGCATTATATGCTACTATCATTTGATAGGGTTGATTCTACTATCAAAAAATAGTAGAATAATAAATGAGGTGATAAATATGAAAACCACGCGTTACTACATGGTGGAGGCGGAGGTATGTGGGACGTGCAAATATTACCACCAGCACTTCGTGCTGGGACGGGGCGAACGCTTTCACCCCCTCTGGTATGGGCACTGCGGCCGACGGGGAATGCCCCATCCCCAGCCGGGCGAGGTCTGCCCCCACTGGACCCCCGCGCTGAAAACGGAAGAGGAGCCGGCCAGTGTGGACTGACCGGCTCCCCGTCTGCGAGGTTTAGTCGATGGCGATGCGCTTGGCCTCGGGCACAACGGGGCGGGCCTTGGGGAGCCGGAGCTCCAAGATGCCGTCCTTATAGGCGGCGGTGATGCCGCTCTCGTCGATGCCGGTCACGTCAAAGCTGCGGGAGAAGGTGCCGTAGCGGCGCTCCCGCCGGATGTACTGGCCCTTCTGCGCCTTGTCCTCCTCACTCTCGCTGCGCTGGGCAGCGATGGTGAGGATGCCATCCTTCAGATCCAGTCGGATGTCCTCTTTGCGGAAGCCGGGCAGCTCGCATTCTAAAATAAAGTGCTCGCCGGCGTCCCGAATGTCGGTGCGGAAGGCGGGCATATTGGCGCCGCTCTCCCCGAAGAATTTGCGCTGGAAATTATCAAAGGTGTCGAAAAAGTTGTCATTTGTGCGCTCAAACGGAAGCATACCAAACATAATGAAGGTCTCCTTTCAGATTTACGGCGGAGAACAGAGATTAGCAATGAAAGAAAAGGACTGCTATTTCAGCGGTTTTCTCTCTGGTCTGAGCCGCTGTGAGGAGGTCCGGAGAACACCGGTTTGCCTTCTCACCTCGTTTTGTTGCCTCTAGTATAGAGCGAGTTTATGAACAAATATACAATAAATTATGTCTAAATTGTAAACTTAGCACTCTGGCGTTAAGAGTGCTAATTCTAGATCCGAAGGAATTCCCGGCGCTTGACGGCCGCACCGGCCAGGGCGGTCAGCAGCTCGGCGGCGGGGAAGGCCAGCCATACGCCGGTCAGTCCGAAGAGCAGGCCGAAGCAGAGGGCCAGCACCACGATCCCCACAAAGCCCCGGAAAAAGGAGAGAAGGGAGGAGGGGAGGGGCCGCTCCGTGGCGCCCAGATAGGATGCGGTGATAAGGTTGAAGCCCACAAAGAGGAATCCGAGGAAGTACAGGTGCATCCCGCCCTCGGCCAGGGACTGGAGGGCCGGGTCCCCGGCGGAGTTGAAGAGGGCCACCAGGGGCGGGGCGGCAAAGAGACCCAGCGCGGTGATTCCCACGCCGAACACGGTGGCCAGGATCAGGGCCATGCGGTAGAGGGTGCGCTGCCGGGGCAGGTCCCCCCGGCCGCAGGCCTGGCTGACCAGGGGCTGGGTTCCGTTGGAGATACCGTTGAAGATACCCAGCATGACGAAGGCCAGATTGGCCACGATGCTGTACGCGGCCACCCCCAGGTTTCCGGCCAGGTGGAGGATCAGGAGATTAAAGACCACGAGCACCACACTGGTGGAGCACTCGTTGAGGAAGGCCGCGCCGCCCAGCGCGGAGAGGGAGAAAAGATGGCGGGGGCGCATGGGCTCACGGACCAGGCGGAAGCGGCTGCGCCCGGTGAGAATGTGGAGGGAGGAGAGGAGCAGACCCACCACCGGGGCCACGCCGGTGGCAAAGGCCGCACCGAAGATCCCCATATCCAGGGGATAGAGGAACACATAGTCCAGCACGATGTTGGTCAGGCTGCCGGTGAGCATGGCCGCCATGGCCAGCTTGGGGTTGCCGTCGTTGCGCACAAAGGCGGTCATGACCTGGTTGAGGATGAAGAAGGGCGCAAAGGAGAGCGCGGTGCGCAGATAGGTGGCGCACATGGGCAGAATATGTCCCTCGGCCCCCAGCAGCGCGGCCAGCGGGCGGGCAAAGAACAGTCCGCACAGGGCAAAGAACAGTCCAAGACCCGCGCCGGTCAGAAAGGCGATGGTAAAGGTGCGGTTGGCCTCCCGCTCCATGCCCTGGGCCTGAAAGATGGAGTAGCGCGCGCCGCCGCCGATCCCCAGCATCATGCCCAGACCGTTGAGAAGCCCGAAGACAGAGATGGCCAGATTGAGGGCGGTGAGTCCGTCGGCCCCCAGACGGCTGGCCACAAAAAAGGTATCGGCCAGAATATAACATGAGAGGCTCAGGGAACCCAGAATATTGAGGGTCACATAGGTGGTGAATTCTCGGTACAGAGCAGATTGTCTCATGGCGGCACATCCTTTGTTCAGAGGAATCGGACCGGGAGGGAGTATCCCGGACACAAAAAAAGCGCCTGCGGCATATCCCTTCAAAGACCTACGGGATATGTACAGGCACTCGGTCTCCAGACATCCGGTGATGCGCTGGAGCGAGGATTGACTTGACGCTGTCCAAGATACCAGATGGAATCCCAAACGTCAAGACTTTTTTGTGGTATTTGCGTTGGGTTTGACTCTTTACGCTCTCCGGAAAAAAGACTATACTATTCCCCATATGTACCACATTTAGAGAAAGGAGAAGGAGAGTATGAGACGGACCAACGACTTGGGACGTGACCCGGTAGGGAAGCTGGTGCTTCGCCTGGCCATTCCCACGATGCTGGCCCAGCTGGTCAACGTGCTTTACAGCATCGTGGACCGGATGTATATCGGAAATATCCCCGACATCGGGGGACTGGCACTGGCAGGGGTGGGTGTATGCGGACCCATCGTGACCCTGCTCAGTTCTTTTGCCAGTCTGGTAGGACTGGGAGGCAGCCCCATCATGGCCATGCGCATGGGAGAGGGCCGGAAAGAAGAGGCCCGGCGCATCCTGAACAACTGCTTTCTCATGCTGCTGGTTCTGTCCCTGGTGCTGACGGTGAGCTTCCTGCTGGCCAAGGACCATCTGCTCATGTGGTTTGGCGCCAGTGAGATCACCTTCCCCTATGCCAACACCTATATGACCATCTATACGGCGGGAACCTTTTTTGCCCTGATGGCCAACGGCATGAACAACTTCCTCATCTGCCAGGGATTTTCCGGGCTGGGCATGGCCACCGTGATGCTGGGCGCGGTGCTCAACATCATTCTGGACCCCATCTTTATCTTTGGCCTGAAAATGGATGTGGCCGGTGCGGCACTGGCCACCGTGATCTCCCAGATGGCCTCCTGTGCCTTTGTGCTGGGGGCTCTGCTGCGCAAACGCATGCCGGTACGCCTGGGGTGGGGCGGCTTTGACGGGGCCATCATGCGGCGGGTGCTGGTCTTTGGACTGTCCCCCTTCCTGATCATCGCCACCGACAGTGTGCTGCTCATCATCCTCAACACGGTCCTCCAGCGCTATGGCGGGCCGGGGCTGGGTGATACGCTGGTGACCTGCGCCACCATTGTGCAGAGCTATCTGCTCCTCATCACCATGCCCATGGGCGGAATGACCCTGGGGACCCAGCCGGTGGTCAGCTTCAACTTCGGGGCGGGTGCCCCCGAGCGGATCAAAAAGGCCATTCAGACCATCGTGATCCTGTGCCTGATCTTCTGCGGTGTGATGATGGTGGTCACCTATACGGTCTCTCCGCTCTTTGTGCGCCTCTTTACCTCAGACGGAGAGATCGCCGCCCGGTCGGTGCGCTACATCAAGATGTTCACCTGTATGATCATCCCTCTGGCGGTACAGTATCCGCTGGTGGACGAGACCACGGCCCTGGGCCGGGTGCGGCGGGCGCTGTTCTGCTCCCTGTTCCGCAAGAGCGTCTTTTTGGCGGGCCTCCTGCTGCTGCCCTATTTCTTTGGGGCGGAGGCCACCTTCTTCTCGGAGCCCATTGCCGATCTGGTGGCGGCCACTGTGACCACGATCCTCTTTGTGCGGGGCTTCCCCCAGGTGCTCCTGGAGTGCACCCATGGCGGAGAGCGGCGTGTCATATAAATCAAACAGCCCGGAGAGTCTTTCAAAGACGCTCCGGGCTGTTGCACGTTCAGGGCATCATCACGCCGGCACGAAGAAGCGGAGGGCGGATCATCTCCCACAGGGGGACGGCTACCGCCACGGCCAGAATGGCGTTGATGGTAGAGGTCAGACACTTGGTAGCCAGGAAGATCAGCATGGGCGAGCCGGGGGAGAGGCTGAACACAAAGGCGCCCATGAGCCAGCTCTTGCAGAAATAGAGGACCACATAGACCAGGGAGCCCACAATGGCGCCGGACAGGTTCCAGCGGAAAGAGAGGCTTTTGCGTCCATGCCAATGGGCGATCAGACCGGTGAAAAAGCCGATGAAAAATTTGTTGATAAAGGTGATCCAGGCCTCGGGGGCGTACATCGGGTTGGTCAGGTCGTAGAGGGCGGAACCGATGGCGCAGGAGAGGCCGCCCACGGGGCCCAGCAGCAGGCCGGAGAGGACGCACATGATGTTGCCCAGCTGGATGGCGGCGTTGTCCACCGAGATGGGGATCAGGATGCGGAAGCCGGAGAAGATGAGCACCAGGGCGGACATGAGGCCGATCAGCACGATTTTATGGGTGGTAAAGCGGGAGCGGGTAGAGATCTTCATAAGCAGACACTCCAATCAAGATAACAGACATGTCCCTCATTATAGCGCGCCGGGCTCCGGGATGCAAGCAGCCCAGAGTCGTGGAGAGGTTCTCCGGCGATGCTTGACGAGGGAAGGATGAAAAGAAAAAATGCTGAAACAGGCGGACTCCATTGACACAGGCCTGTCGATTTAGTAAGATAAAGCGACAGAATTTTTTATTCCAAAGAAATCAGGTGAGTCCACAATGAAGAAGCCCTTTGTCACCCAGGAGCAGCTCCAGAACATTGCCGCGCAGTATCCCACGCCCTTTCATCTCTATGATGAGCGGGGCATCCGAGAAAATGCCCGCCGGCTGAAGGCGGCTTTTTCCTGGAATCCCGGATTCCGGGAGTATTTTGCCGTCAAGGCCACGCCGACGCCCGCCATTCTCAAGCTCCTGCGGGAGGAGGGGTGCGGTGTGGATTGCTCCTCTCTGACCGAGCTGATGATGTCCGAGCGCTGCGGCTTTGGGGGAGAGGAGATCATGTTCTCCTCCAACGATACTCCGCCGGAGGAGTTTTCCATGGCTTACCGCCTGGGAGCCACCATCAATCTGGACGATATTACCCATATCGACTGCCTGAAGGAGACCCTGGGCACCCTGCCCGAGACGGTCAGCTGCCGGTTCAATCCGGGGGGCGTGTTCTCCATCGGGGCCTCCAAGGAGGGGTTCCAGGTCATGGATAACCCGGGTGACGCCAAGTACGGCTTTACCCGGGAGCAGCTCTTCGAGGGCTTCCGCCGGCTGAAGGAGCTGGGGGTGAAGTACTTCGGTATCCACTCTTTCCTGGCCTCCAACACCCTGTCCAACGAGTACTATCCCACCCTGGCAGGTATCCTCTTCCAGCTGGCCGCCGACCTGAAGCGGGAGACCGGATGCCACATCCGCTTCATCAACCTCTCGGGCGGCGTGGGCGTGCCCTACCGCCCGGAGCAGACCGCCAACGACATCTTTGCCATCGGCGAGGGGGTGCGCAGACAGTATGAGTCCATTCTGGTGCCGGCCGGGATGGGGGATGTGGCCATCTTCACCGAGCTGGGCCGATTCATGCTGGCCCCCTACGGCTGCCTGGTGACCCGGGCCATCCACGAAAAGCACACCTACAAGGAGTACATCGGGGTGGACGCCTGCGCCGCTGATCTGATGCGCCCGGCCATGTACGGGGCCTATCACCACATCACCGTCATGGGGAAGGAGGACGCCCCCTGCGACCATATCTATGATGTGACCGGCTGCCTGTGCGAGAACAACGACAAGTTTGCTGTGGACCGCGCTCTGCCCCGGATCGACATGGGGGACCTGCTGGTCATCCACGACACCGGCGCCCACGGACACGCGATGGGCTACAACTACAACGGCCGCCTGCGCTCGGCGGAGATCCTCCTGCGGGAGGACGGCTCTACGGAGCTGATCCGCCGGGCTGAGACGCCGGAGGACTATTTCGCCACCGTGGTGTGGTGAGCAAAAGCCGCCCTCCGTCCCTGCTGCACCGGCAGAGGACGGAGGGCGGCTTTTCCCATTCCGGAAAGAGAACTCAGGAACGGCGGGAGTCTTTGCGCTCCTGCCGCTTTCCGAAGTAAACCGCCAGGAAGATCACGGTGATGATGTTGACCGAGCAGAAGCCCAGCAGGCCCATGAGGAGAAGCTGGGCTCCTGCCTCACCGCCGGCGGAGGACTGGGCGATCAGTACCCCGGCCACGCCCAGAGAAAAGAGGAGGGAGAGGACGGGCAGGATGAGCCCCGGCCACCGGCTGGGGAGCGCGGACAGGACGCTTTGAAGGGCACACAGGGCGGCAAAGCAAGCCGCCAGCAGGACAAAACCCAGGACAAAGGGCAGCATGGAGACACTCCTTTTCACATAAAAACTGGATTGGAGATATTATAATGCCGGAAACAGGGAATTGTCTACCCTTGGAGCGGGAAAGAGGGGGCCCGGACTTGTAAGAATGGCCCGAAAATGGTATAATAATACGACTTTACAGCAACCGATTGAAGGAGAGAAGAGAGTTATGACTTACAAGGAAGAATTTATCACCTTCATGGTGCGCTCCGGCGTGCTGACCTTCGGCGACTTCACCACCAAGTCCGGCCGCAAGACCCCCTATTTCATCAACACCGGCAACTACAAGACCGGCGCTCAGGCCGCCAAGCTGGGCGACTACTACGCCGCCTGCATCCAGGAGAACCTGCCCGAGGGCGTGACCTGCCTCTTCGGGCCCGCCTACAAGGGTATCCCGCTGGCCGTAGCCGCCGCTTCCTCCCTGTACCGCAATTATGACCGGGATCTGCCCTACTGCTTCAACCGCAAGGAGGTCAAGGACCACGGCGAGGGCGGCTCCATGGTGGGCTACAAGCCCCAGGACGGGGACGACGTAGTCATCGTGGAGGACGTGGTCACCGCCGGTACCGCCGTGCGGGAGTCCATCGAGCTTTTCAAGCACGTGGCCAAGGTGAACATGAAGGCCCTCATCGTCTCGGTGGACCGCATGGAGCGGGGCACCAAGGACTGCTCTACTCTGGATGAGCTGCGCCAGGACCATGGCATCGCGGTCTATCCCATCGTCACCGTGCGGGAGATCATTGCCTTCCTGCACAACCGGGAGATCGACGGCAAGGTCTACATTGACGACGCCATGAAGGCCCGCATGGAGGCCTATCTGGCGGAGTACGGCCCCCGGGCGTAATCCATGGGGATCCACGACGGACACCGGCAGCGGCTGAAACGCGAATTTCTGGCACGGCCGGAGTCCTTCCCCGACCACAAGGCGCTGGAACTGCTCCTCTTCTATGCCAATCCCCGGAGCGACACCAATCCGCTGGCCCACGACCTGATCGAGCGTTTCGGTTCCCTCTCGGGGGTACTGGACGCCGCGCCGGAGGAGTTGGAGAAGGTCAAAGGAGTGGGAGAGCACGCCGCTGTGCTCCTCAAATGCGTCAAGGAGCTTTCCGGCCGCTATCTCACCTCCCGGGCCAGTCTGGACGGGATCGTGGAGGACACGCGGACGGCCTGCGCTCTGCTGCGGCCCTACTTCTTCGGGGCCAGGAATGAGCGCGTGTGCGTGCTGTGCATGGACGGCAAGCGCAAGGCGCTGGGTGTGCGGCCGGTGGGGGAGGGCAATGTGAACGCTGTGGAGGTCACCAGCCGCCGCATTGCAGAGGCCGCGCTGGCCCTCAATGCCACGGGGCTGATTCTGGCCCACAACCATGTCTCCGGCCTGGCCTTTCCCTCGACGGAGGACAAGCTCACCACCCGGCAGCTGGCGGAACTGCTGGCCCGGCTGGGGGTGGAGCTGGTGGACCACATCATCTTTACCGATGATGACGCAGTATCCCTGCGGGACAGCGGCTTTTTTGCCGTCATCTGACACTTGAATTAGAACGTGCGTTCTGATACAATGGACGTGCGGCGACCGCGGGGGGATGTGGATGCACGTCGCCCCGCGCCCTTTTTCCGGGGGAGAACACCCGGCAGATCACAAGAGCAAGGAGGAGGAGACATGCCTGATTTTCAGGTGGTATCGGAATACCGGCCCGCGGGCGATCAGCCGGAGGCCATCGAGGCCCTGGCCCGGGGCGTGGAGATGGGCTTGCAGGAGCAGACCCTGCTGGGAGTCACGGGCTCGGGCAAGACCTTCACCATGGCCAAGACCATTGAGCGCATCCAGCGCCCCACCCTGGTCCTGGCCCACAACAAGACCCTGGCCGCCCAGCTCTGCGCCGAGTTCCGGGAGTTTTTTCCCCACAACGCGGTGGAGTATTTTGTCTCCTACTACGACTACTACCAGCCGGAGGCCTATATCCCCCATACCGACACCTATATTGAGAAGGATGCCGCCACCAATGATGAGATTGACCGCCTGCGCCTCTCGGCCACCTGCGCCCTGCTGGAGCGGCGGGACGTGATCGTGGTCTCCTCGGTTTCCTGCATCTACGGCCTGGGCGAGCCGGAGGATTTCGCCAAGATGATGGTCTCCCTACGGGTGGGCAGCACCCTGGAGCGGGACGAGCTCCTCCGGCGTCTGGTGGAGATCCGATATGAGCGCAACGACATCGCCTTTGAGCGCAATATGTTCCGGGTGCGGGGGGATACCGTGGAGATCTTCCCGGCCTACTGGAAGGACACCGCCATCCGGGTGGAGTTCTTTGGGGACGAGATCGACCGCATCAGCGAGATCAATGTGGTCACCGGGGCCGTCATCCGGAACCTGAATCACATCCCCATCTGGCCCGCCACCCACTATGTCACCCCGAAGGAGAAGATGGATGCCGCCATCGGGGAGATCTACCGGGAGCTGGAGGAGCGGCTCAAGTTCTTCCAGGACAACGAGCAGCTGGTGGAGGCCCAGCGCCTCAAGCAGCGGGTGCTCTATGACATCGAGATGATGCAGGAGCTGGGATACTGCTCCGGTATCGAGAACTACTCCCGGGTCATCGAGGGGCGGCCGGTGGGGTCCCCGCCCCATACCCTGCTGGACTATTTTCCCAAGGACTTTGTCCTCTTCATCGACGAGAGCCATGTGACCCTCCCCCAGGTGCGGGCCATGTACAACGGAGACCGGGCCCGTAAGACCACGCTGGTGGACTACGGTTTCCGCCTGCCCTGTGCATTTGATAACCGCCCGTTGAAATTTGAGGAATTTGAACAGAGAGTAAACCAAGTCATCTATGTCTCGGCCACGCCCGGGGAGTATGAGCGCACCCGCTCCGGCCAGATCGTGGAGCAGGTCATCCGGCCCACGGGACTTCTGGATCCCCGGATCGAGGTCCGGCCGGTGGAGGGACAGATCGACGACCTCATCGGCGAGATCAACGAGCGCACCGAGCGAAAGGAGCGGGTGCTGGTCACCACCCTCACCAAGAAGATGGCGGAGGATCTGACCACCTATCTCCAGGGAGCGGGCATCAAGGTGCGCTATATGCACCACGACATCGACACCATGGAGCGCATGGAGATCATCCGGGACCTGCGCCTGGGGACCTTCGACGTGCTGGTGGGCATCAACCTGCTGCGGGAGGGGCTGGACCTGCCCGAGGTGAGTCTGGTGGCCATCCTGGACGCGGACAAGGAGGGCTTCCTACGCTCCGAGACCTCCCTCATCCAGACCATTGGCCGGGCGGCCCGCAACGCCGATGGCCTGGTGGTCATGTATGCCGACACGATTACCCCCTCCATGCGCCGGGCCATCGACGAGACCGAGCGGAGACGGGCCAAGCAGGACGCCTTCAATCAGGCACACGGCATCGTGCCCAAGACCGTCATCAAGTCGGTGCGGGAGCTCATCCGCCTCTCGGAGGAGGAGAAGAAGGACCGGGAGGCCAAGCACGCGGGCAAGATGACCCGAAGCGAGCGGGAGGCCGCCATCAAGAAGCTGGAAAAGGAGATGAAGGAGGCCTCTCAGCGGCTGGAATTCGAGTACGCTGCCGTCCTGCGGGACCGGATCATCGAACTGCGGGGGCAGTCCTGACACCGATCACACCGACCGAACGAGAAAGGGCGTGTTTGTATGAAAAAGAGAATGGAATTCCTCTGTACCACCGCGATCTTCTCTGGTATTCTTCTCCTGCTGTTGGGCATCCTGTTTGCGGCGGTGCTCTCAGGGGACCCGGGCGCGGGCGCCTCGGTGGAAGAACAGGCCGCCGCACTGGGCTGGATGCGGGCCGGACAGGTCAATGCCGTGGTGGGAGCGATTCTCTTTGCCGTGGGTCTGGGCCTGCGGCTGTGGATGGGCCGCCAGCCCCGGCAGCGCCGCCGTCCCCGGGGAACCGGGCGGTCCTGAGAGGGGGGAGCGGGGATGAACCGTTGGAGAGCCCTTACCCCATTCCCGCGGATCATGCTGTGCATTCAGGCCGGGCTGCTGGTGCTCTTCACCATTCTCTATCCGGTTCTGGGGATGCAGCGGGGGATTGACTTCCAGGGGGAATTCCTCCGCCAGGCGGAGCGGGGAGAGGACACCGTTTATACCGGCACGCTGGACGGAAAAACGGTGGAGCTCACCTTCACTCCATCGGGTGCCCTCTTCTACCGCTGGGGAGATGTGGAGTACGGCCCCTATACCTTGACCGAGGACCCTACCGCCATTCCCCCGTCGGAGACCATGGGGCGTGTGACCGGGGTGGAGCTCCGCCTGGATGGGGAGATCCTATTCCGAGGCGGCTACGGCTTGGACGGATTCTATCTGGTGAATGAGGACGGCACCAAGCCGAATAGACTGGAAATAATTGCTAATGGGACGGCCTACGGCTTAGTTGGAAGCCGGCAGACCTATGAAGATGGCCTGTCCATCACCCGGGCCATCAGCCTGCTGCTGGAGGGGCCCTCGGTCCGCAGCCGGGTGCATGGAGAGGGATATTTCCTGGGGACCCTGGTGGTGGTCATCAATGCCGTCGCCATCCTCTTTGCCGATGAGCTCTTCCGCTGGAATCTGCGGTGGTCCATCCGCCACCCGGAACGGGCGGAGCCCTCCGAGTGGGAGCTGTTCAGCCGGGGCTTCAGCTGGGTGGTGCTGACCATTGTAGCTCTGATTGGATATATGATGGGACTGTCCGGCTCAGCGTAGCACTATTTTTCGCAACGAACAAAGGAGAAGCAAACACTATGCTCGACCATATTTTTGTCAAAGGCGCACGGGAAAACAACCTGAAAAACATCGACGTGGACATCCCCCGGGACAAGCTGGTGGTGCTCACCGGCCTCTCGGGCAGCGGCAAGTCCTCCCTGGCCTTTGACACCATCTACGCCGAGGGACAGCGGCGGTATGTGGAGTCCCTCTCCTCCTATGCCCGGATGTTTTTGGGGCAGATGGAGAAGCCCGATGTGGACTACATCGACGGACTCTCCCCCGCCATCTCCATCGACCAGAAGACCACCTCGAAAAACCCCCGCTCCACGGTGGGCACGGTGACCGAGATCTACGACTACCTGCGCCTCCTGTGGGCCCGGGTGGGCACGCCCCACTGCCCCAAGTGCGGCAAGGAGATCATGCAGCAGACCATCGACCAGATCATCGACCAGGTCCTCACGCTGCCCGAGGCCACCCGCATCCAGGTCATGGCCCCTGTGGTGCGGGGGAAGAAGGGCACCCACCAGAAGCTGCTGGAGGACGCCCGCAAGTCGGGCTATGTCCGCTGCCGGGTGGACGGTTCCCTCTATGATCTGAGCGAGACCATCGAGCTGGACAAGAACAAGAAGCACTCCATCGAGATCGTGGTGGACCGCCTGGTCATCAAGAGCGACATCGCCCGCCGCCTCACCGACAGTGTGGAGGTGGCCTCCAATCTGGCGGGGGGACTGGTGGTCATCAACGTGGTGGGGGAGGACCGGGACATCCTCTTCTCCCAGAACTACGCCTGTGAGGACTGCGGCATCTCCATCGAGGAGCTCTCGCCCCGGATGTTCTCCTTCAACAACCCCTACGGGGCCTGTCCCACCTGTACGGGCCTGGGCTCTCAGCGGAAGGTGGACCCGGACCTCATCATCCCCAACAAGGACCTCTCCATCCTGGAGGGGGCCATCACGGCCAGCGGCTGGAACAACATCAAGGGGGACGGCATCTCCCGGATGTACTTTGACGCCCTGGCCAAGCAGTACAAATTCAAACTCTCCACCCCGGTGAAGGATCTGCCCCCCGAGGTGCTGGACGTCATCCTCTACGGCACGAAGGGGGAGAAGCTCAAGCTCACCTATGAGCGGGAGAACGGTAAGGGCACCCTCATGCAGGCCTTTGAGGGCATCTGCAACAATCTGGAGCGGCGCTATCAGGAGACCCAGTCGGACGCGGCCCGGCGGGATCTGGAGGAGTGCATGAGCGACCGGCCCTGTCCCGACTGCGGCGGACGCCGCCTGCGGAAGGAGGCACTGGCTGTCACGGTGGGGGGCATCGACATCGACACCTTCTGCCGCAAGTCGGTGACCGACGCCCTGGACTTTGTGGAGCACCTGGAGCTGAGCGAGCAGAAAATGCGCATTGCCGCGCGGATTCTGAAGGAGATCAAGTCCCGCCTGGGCTTCCTCCAGAGTGTGGGCCTCCAGTACCTGACCCTCTCCCGCTCGGCGGCCACCCTTTCGGGCGGCGAGAGCCAGCGCATCCGCCTGGCCACCCAGATCGGCTCCTCCCTGATGGGGGTGCTCTACATTCTGGACGAGCCCTCCATCGGATTGCACCAGCGGGACAACGACATGCTGCTGGCCACCATGAAGCGCCTGCGGGACCTGGGCAACACCCTTTTGGTGGTGGAGCACGACGAGGACACCATGCGCGCGGCCGACTACATCGTGGACATCGGCCCCGGGGCCGGGGTCCACGGCGGACAGGTGGTGGCGGCGGGCACCGCGGAAGAGGTCATGAACACCCCCGGCTCCATCACCGGAGACTACCTCTCGGGCCGGAAGAAGATCCCGGTCCCCGCCCAGCGGCGAGCGGGCAGCGGACAGTTCCTCACCGTCCGGGGGGCGGCCGAGAACAACCTGCAAAATGTGGATGTCTCCATCCCCCTGGGTACCTTTACCTGTGTCACCGGTGTGTCCGGCTCGGGCAAATCCTCCCTGGTCAATGAGATCCTCTACAAGCGCCTGGCGGCCGACCTGAACCGGGCCAAGACCCGGCCGGGCAAGCACGCGGGCATCGAGGGGGAGGAGTTTTTGGACAAGGTCATCGACATCGACCAGTCCCCCATCGGGCGCACGCCCCGCTCCAACCCGGCCACCTATACCGGACTCTTCAACGATATCCGGGAGCTCTTTGCCTCCACCCAGGACGCCAAGGCCCGGGGCTATGGCCCGGGGCGGTTCTCCTTCAACGTGCGGGGCGGCCGGTGCGAGGCCTGCTCCGGAGACGGCCTCATCAAGATCGAGATGCACTTCCTCCCCGACATCTATGTGCCCTGCGAGGTCTGCAAGGGCAAGCGGTACAACCGGGAGACCCTGGAAGTGAAGTACAAGGGCAAGAACATCCACGAGGTGCTGGAGATGACGGTGGAGGAAGCGCTGGGTTTCTTTGAGAACCTGCCCCGCCTCTACAACAAGATCCAGACCCTCTACGAGGTGGGACTGGGCTACGTGAAGCTGGGCCAGCCCTCCACCACCCTCTCGGGCGGCGAGGCCCAGCGGGTGAAGCTGGCCACCGAGCTTGCCAAACGTTCCACCGGGAAGACCATCTATATCCTGGACGAGCCCACCACGGGCCTCCACACCGCCGATGTGCACAAGCTCATCGAGGTGCTCCAGAAGCTGGTGGATGTGGGCAACACGGTGGTGGTCATCGAGCACAACCTGGACGTGATCAAGACGGCCGACCATGTGATCGACCTGGGGCCCGAGGGCGGCGACGGCGGCGGAACTGTCGTTGTGACCGGCACCCCGGAGGAGGTGGCGGACTGCCCGGCCTCCTACACGGGACGGTACCTGAAACGGATGCTAGAGGGTTAATCCGGGTCCGATCGGAAACTCTCGGCCAGACCCAGGCCGGTGCGCAGACCCAGCAAAAAGGCCTGAAGGGAGAAAAACTCCCGGCTCTTGGCATAGTTCCTCCGGTCCTCCGGGACCAGGTTGGACTCCAGAAGGGAGAGCTCCATCTCATAGCCGCTCCCCAGAACGTGCTCCTCCTGGTAGGGGTAGATGTAGCGGGTGTAGAGCCAGGGCAGAAATTCTTCCATTGAAATCACCTCGAAAAATATTTTAGCATATTCAACGATAATGTCAATATGGATAATTTGAGACAAAATATTGCGATTGATTTTTTGACTGGAGGACGAAGGTGTGGCAACTTCTCAAAATGCAGTAAATAAATATCGCCAGAAGAATTACTATACCTTCTCTGTTTCTGTGCCTGCACAGTACCGGGAGACCATCAAAGCCGCCGCCGCGGCCCGGGGGGTATCGGTGTCCCGGCTGGTGTGCGATCTGCTGGGGAAGGAGCTGGGGCTGGACCTGACGCTGGACGGCATTTTTCCCGGCGGAAAAACGAAAGAGAATTCTTAAACTTTCCTTAAAAAGGTATCTTTTGCATTGACATTTCACCGGGTGGATGGTGTAACATGGTGCTATGGAAAAGTGCCGGGATTCCCACCGGCGCTGGAAAAGGAGGTTTCTGTATGAATCGAATCTGTAAACGTCTGGGCGCGGTGGGCAGCGCTGCGGCTCTTGCGGCCACCCTGGCCGTCCCCGCCCTCGCCGCGGAGAACACCGCCGGCATCGCCGTCCAGCTGGACGGCCAGAATGTGGCCTTCACCGACGCCGCCCCTGTGGCCAAGAGCGGACGCACCTTCCTGCCTTTCCGGGCCGTCTTTGAGGCCATGGGCGTTCAGGTGACCAGTGAGGGAAAGGAGATCACCGCCGTCCGGGGGGACACCACCCTGCATATGACCATCGGTTCTTCCACCGCCACCCTCACGCAGGGGGATAAGACCTCCACCATTTCCATGGATGTGGCGCCCTATGTGGACAGCGCCACCTGGCGGACCTATGTGCCCGTCCGCTTTGCCGCCGAGGCCTTCGGCTGCAACGTGGGCTGGGATCAGGACGACCAGACCATCCTGATCGTGGATGTGGATAAGCTCCTGGGGGATGCCACCTTTACCAAGATGGACCAGTATATCTCCAATCTCTATGAGAAGCAGGCGGAGCAGAACCAGGCCACCGACGGCACCTTCTCCATGGGGCTGACCATGGATTCCAGCCTCACCGGGACCGAGAAGGACGTGGAAATGAAGGTGGACGGCACCGTCACCGGCGTGAGCAGCATGACCGCCGCCCAGCTGGCCATGGAGATGGACCTCTCCGACCTGGCTACCCTGATCGCCTCTGACCCCGCCGCCATGGCTGCGGAGCAGCTGGCCGAGCTGAAAAATTCCCTGGCCAAGACCGAGCTGGAACTGCGCATGGATCTGGAGACCGGCATGTACTACATCTACGCCCCCATCCTGGCGCAGCAGAACGGCGGCAGCGGCTGGTACTCCATGGATCTGAACAACCTCTTCCAGATGAGCGGCATGGACCTGTCCCAGCTGATGGGCCTGTACAAGGACTTCAGCCTGGAGGACACCCTGCGCTCCACCCTGGCGTCCATGCCTCTCAGCGACCGTGACACCGCCTATTCCATGCTGACCATGAGCGCGGACAGCTATGTGAAGCTCTTCAGCGACGGCGCCCTCAAAAAGGACGGCGATACCTACAAGGCCACCTACACCCTGAATGAGGGCGGCGTGGAAAACATCACCTACACCACCGTGCTTACCGAGCGGGATGGGGAGATCGTCTCCATGCAGGTGGACATGGCGGTCGCGGCCAGCGCCGAGGGCGTGAATCTGTCCACCACCGCTAAGATCTATGCCGACAGCACCAAGAGCACCATCGACATGAAGATGGATCTGCCCGGTATGATGAACCTGACCCTCCAGATGGACCTGGGCTACAAGCCCACCGACAAGGAGCCTGAGACCGGTCTGCCCGCCGGCGTCACCGCCACGCACCTGGATATGGGAATGACGGTCATGCCCTAACGGGATCGGAGCGACTCTGACCTGTTTCAATACGCTGCGGCCCCCCGCTTCGGCGGGGGGCCTTTTGCACATGCGGTGGGAAAACAGTTCTGTTTTCTTTTGACCGAATATGTTACAATCATAGAGATAGAAACCGGACAGATCCGGTTTCAAACGAATGAATCGGAGGATTTTAAGATTGGATCTTATGTCGTGGCTTACCGGGAACCAGGCGGGTGAGGTGGTCTTTACCATGCTGGTGTCCATGCTGCCCATCATCGAACTGCGGGGCGGCATCCCCTTCGGCGTGGCCCTGGGACTGAATCCCTGGGTGGCCTTTGTGGCCAGTGTGGTGGGCAATCTGCTCCCGCTCCCCTTTATCGTGGTCTATATCCGGCGGATCTTTCAGTGGATGCGCCGTCATATGCCGCGGCTCAACGCCCTGGTGGACAAAATGGAGAAAAAGGCCCACCTGAAGGGCCGGAAGGTGACCCGGTACAAATATCTGGGTTTGATGATCTTTGTGGCCATTCCCCTGCCGGGGACCGGCGGGTGGACCGGCGCGCTGGCCGCCGCTTTCCTGAACATGCCCCTGCGCAAGGCCATGCCCGCCATGACCGCCGGGGTGTTCATCGCGGGATTTTTGGTGACCTTCCTCACGTATGTGGTGAAGATGACCATGATCTGAACCATTTTTCCATTTCCGCATAGGATGCTCTGGAGGTGAGCGGGAATGGAATCTTTTCTGCAGGCGATGGTGGCCCTTCTGGCCGCCACGGGACTTTTGGCTCTGGCATGGCTGTGCTTCGGCAAGCTGCTCCTGCCGGTGAGCGGCGGAGCAGGGGGCGGGGCAGTCTACGCGGTGCTGCCCGTCCAGGGAGAGGCCGAGACGCTGGAGCACGATGTGCGGGGCCTGTGCTGGCTCCGGGGTGGGCAGGCCGCCCGGTTTACCATCATCATCGCCGACGCGGGACTCACGCCCCAGGGCCGCGCGGTGGCCCTTGCTCTGATGGGAGAGCAGGGAGGAATGGTGCTCTGTCCGCTGGAGCGGCTGGGGGAATACCTCCGCCAGCCGTGAGCGGCCGATGAGATTGAGACAAAAGGGTGATTCCGGTGGAACAGGTGGAAGAACAGCTCCTGATCGAGGGGACGGTGGATGCGGTCATCTACCAGAATGAAGAAAATGGATATACGGTCCTCCGGGTCGACGCCGGAGAGCAGGGCGGCATCACCGTGGTGGGCTGTATGCCCGCCATCGCCCCGGGAGAGAGTCTCTCGGTCCAGGGCCGGTGGATGCGCCACGCCTCCTACGGCGAGCAGTTCAAGGCCGAGGTCATCCAGCGCCGCCTGCCCGCCGGGGAGAAGGCCATCTTCGAGTATCTGGCCTCCGGCGCGGTCAAGGGCATCGGCGCAGCCACCGCCCGGCGCATGGTGGAGGAGTTCGGAGAGGACGCCCTCACGGTCCTGGAGGAGCAGCCCGAGCGCCTGACCCAGATCAAGGGGATCACCCGCAAGCGGGCACTCGCCATGGGGGAGGCCTTCCGGCTCCAGATGGGGATGCGCCGCCTGCTGGACTTCCTGGGGGAGCACGGCGTGGCCCTCCAGCTGGCCATGCCCCTCTACCGGCGGTACGGGGACCGGGCCCTGGAGGTCATCCGGGGCAACCCCTACCTGCTGGTGGACGAGGAGCTGGGGGTGGAGTTTGCCGTGGCCGACCAGCTGGCCCTGGAGATGGGCATGGACGGGGAGGACCCCCAGCGCATCGAGGCCGGGCTCCTCTTCGAGCTCTCCCACAATCTGATGAACGGGCACACCTTTCTGCCCCGGAAAAAGCTGCTCCTGGCCACTGCCCAGCTCATCGGGGTGGAGGCCGAGAGCCTGGAGGACGGGCTGGAGGCCCTCCTCGAGCGGGGTGAGGTGGTGCAGGAGGAGGTGGCCGGGGAGACCGCCTGCTACCTCGCCGAGCTCCAGGAGGCGGAGGAGTATGTCTCGGCCCGGATGACCGAGATGGCCTGGCAGGAGCTGCTGCCCCCCGACGGTCTGGAGGAGATTTTGGAGCAGATCCAGCGGGAACAGGGCATTACATATGCCCCCCAGCAGCGGGAGGCGGTGCTTCTGGCGGCCCGGCGGCAGGTGATGCTCCTCACCGGCGGCCCGGGCACCGGAAAGACCACCTCCCTGCGGGGAGTGCTGGCCCTCTTTGACGCCCTGGGGCTGGAGACCGCCCTGGCCGCCCCCACCGGCCGGGCGGCCAAGCGCCTGGGGGACCTGTGCGGGGTGGAGGCGGCCACCATCCACCGCCTGCTGGAGACCCAGTTCGATCCCGGCACCGGGCGGCTGGTCTTTGCCCACGACGAGAGCGAACCCCTGCGGGCTGACGCCGTCATCGTGGATGAGACCTCCATGGTGGACATCGCCCTTATGCGGGCGCTGCTCTCCGCCCTGCGGAGCGACTGCCGCCTGGTGCTGGTGGGAGACCCGGACCAGCTGCCCAGCGTGGGGCCGGGAAACCTCTTCTCCGACCTCATCCGCAGCGGGGCCATCCCCACGGTGCGCCTCACCGAGATCTTCCGGCAGGCCGCCCAGAGCGGCATCGTCATGAACGCCCACGGGGTCAACCGGGGGGAGCTCCCCGACCTGCGCAACCGGAGCTCCGACTTTTTCTTTCTGCGCCGGAAGGAGCCTGCCCGGCTGGCCGACACGGTGGTGGAGCTGATCTCCCACCGTCTGCCCGAGAACATGGGTATCCCGCCCGAGCAGATCCAGGTGCTCTGTCCCACCCGCAAGACGGTGGCGGGGACGGCCTCCCTCAACCGGGCCATTCAGGAGGCCATCAACCCGGCTGTCCCCGGCAAGGGCGAGCGGCGCTTCGGGGAGTATATCTTCCGGGAGGGAGACCGGGTCATGCAGGTGCGCAACAATTACGACCTGATGTGGAAGGACCGGGATTCCCTCACCTCCGGCATGGGGGTGTTCAACGGGGACATCGGACAGATTCTGGAGGTGGACAACCGCAACGAGCTCATCACGGTGGATTTTGAAGGCCGCATCGTGGAGTATTCCCCCGATATGCTGGGGGAGCTGGAGCCCGCCTATGCCGTCACCGTCCACAAGGCCCAGGGCAGCGAGTACCGGGCGGTGATCCTGGCGGTGAGCAAGGCCACGCCGCTCCTGCTCACCCGGGGGGTGCTCTACACCGCCATCACCCGGGCCAGAGAGCTGCTGGTGCTGGTGGGGGACGAGGAGGCGGTGGCCCAGATGACCGCCAACAACCGTCAGCAGCGGCGCTATTCCGGCCTGCGCTGGCGTCTGGCCCAGAATAATGGATAGGAAACGGATACCCAAAACTATTTTGTGCGTGCAATTGCACGCATTATAAAATAATTTGCGTTCATTTGCATACTATAAAGATAGAATGCGTGCAGTATGCACGGAATGGAGTCTTTATTTGAGTATGCAGGAAAAAGAAATCAAGCACATTGGTCTGCGAGTTGGTCTGGAGACACATCAGAAGCTGCGCTATATCGCCAATTATGAGGGCCGTACCATCAATGGACAGGCCCACTACCTAATTCAGAAATGTATTCGCGAGTTTGAAAAGGAGCACGGCCCCATCCGGCCGGAGGACCTGGATTGAGCCGGTGGAGGCAGGTCCTTCTGGATCTCCTCTTTCCGCCCCGCTGCGTCTTCTGCGGCAGGCTGCTGGAAGAAGGGGAGGGCATCTGTCCCCAGTGCGTCCGGGCGCTGCCCTATACCCACGGGACGGGGGCGGAGCAGCGGGGCGAGGGGATCACCCTGGCGGTCTCGCCCCTCCGGTACGAGGGGGAGGTGCGCCAGTCCATCCGCCGCTACAAGTTCGAGGGACGCAGATGGTATGCCCGGACCTATGGCGGGCTGATGGCCGCGTGCGTCCGGGAGCATCTGGACGGGCGCTTTGACGCGCTGACCTGGGTGCCCCTGTCCCAGCGCCGCCGGAAGGAACGGGGCTACGACCAGGCCCTCCTCCTGGCCCAGGCCGTGGGGGAACACCTGGGGATGGAGCCGGAGGAAGTCCTGTGCAAGGTACGCCACACCCAGGCCCAGTCCGGCCTCTCCGATGGGGAGGAGCGGCGGGCGAATGTGCGGGATGCCTACCGGTGCATCCGGCCCGAACGGGTGGCCGGGCGGCGTTTTCTGCTGGTGGACGACGTGATCACCACCGGCTCCACACTGGCCGCCTGCGCGGCGGTATTGCGCCAGGCGGGTGCGGCCGATGTGGTCTGCGTCACGGCGGCCCGTGCCCATTGACGGAAGAGTGGTTGAAATATCCGAAAAACTTATGAAAAATCCTGTTGAAATACGGGGGAAATGTCTTTATAATGTTAGACAGACTTTAAATAGGTGATTTAGGAATGGAATTTTGGGCAAACTTAAAAGAAAAGTTCAAGAGACTTCGAGGTGTGGGTATGTTCAGCAAGGATATCGGCATTGATTTGGGTACTGCGTCTATTCTGGTGTATGTGGCCGGCAAGGGCGTTGTGCTCCGCGAGCCCTCTGTGGTGGCCCTGCACAAGGACACCGGCAAGCTGCTCAAGGTGGGCACCGAGGCTCAGCAGATGCTGGGCAAGACCCCTGGCAACATTGTTGCCATCCGTCCCCTGCGGGAGGGCGTCATCTCCGACTATGATATGACCGAGCGGATGCTCAAGGAGTTTATCCGTAAGGTGACCTCCTTCCGGCTCTTCAAGCCCCGTATCGTCATCTGCGTACCCTCCGGCATCACCGAGGTGGAGGAGCGCGCCGTCATCGACGCGGGCATCCAGGCCGGCGCCCGCCGGGTCTACCTCATTGAGGAGCCGGTGGCTGCCGCCATTGGCGCGGGCATCGACATCACCCGTCCCGACGGCCATATGATCGTGGACATCGGCGGCGGTACCTCTGATATCGCCGTCATCTCCCTGAGCGGCATCGTGGAGTCCACCTCCATCAAGATCGCCGGCGATCAGTTTGACGAGGCCATCATCAAGTATATCCGCCGCAAGCACAACGTCCTCATCGGCGAGCGCACCGCGGAGGAGCTGAAGATGAAGATCGGCTGTGTGTTCCCCCGTCCCGAGGAGCAGTCTATCGAGATCAAGGGCCGCTGCCTGATGACCGGCCTGCCGAGAGTGTTCACCGTCACCTCCAGCGAGATGATCGAGGCCTTTGAGGAGCCCGCCACCCGCATTCTGGAGGCCATCCACGGTGTGCTGGAGCGCACGCCCCCCGAGCTGGTGGCCGACATCGCCACCAACGGCATCGTCATGACCGGCGGCGGAAGCCTGCTGTGGGGCTTTGACAAGCTGATCGAGTCCCACACCGGCATCGAGACCTATGTGGCGGACGACGCCATCTCCTGCGTGGCCTACGGCACCGGCAAGAGCCTGGAGACCATCGGCGACATGCAGGACGGCACCATCAACCTGTCCCGCCGCAAGCAGATGAACTAAAACTGACCAGAAAGGGCGCCGTACAGGGGTATGGCGTCCTTTTTGCCCTTTCAACACATACCGTCCAGATCAAAGGAGGAACGCCATCATGCAAAACTTTACGTACTACACCCCCACCCGAGTGGTCTTTGGCAAGGGAGAAGTGGAGCGAGTCGGGGAGCTGCTGCGCGCCGAAGGGGCCCGCAAGGTCCTCATCCACTATGGCGGGGAGAGCGCCCGCCGCTCCGGTCTGCTGGAGCGCGTGGAGCGTGCTGTGAAGGATCAGGGGATCGACTTTGTCTCTCTGGGCGGCGTGGTGCCCAATCCCCGGCTCTCCAAGGTGCGGGAGGGCATCACCCTGGCCCGGGCGGAGGGCGTGGACTTCATCCTGGCTGTGGGCGGCGGCAGCGTCATCGACTCGGCCAAGGCCATCGGCTACGGCATTCCCTACGAGGGGGACGTGTGGGACTTTTACAGCGGCACGGCTCAGCCGGAGCGGGTCTGCCCGGTGGGTGCGGTGCTCACCCTCTCGGCCGCCGGAAGCGAGATGAGCAATTCCTCCGTCATCTCGGACGAGGAGAATGGGCTCAAGTGGGGGCTCAACAACGACATCTGCCGCTGCCGCTTCGCGGTGATGGACCCGGAGCTCACCTATACCCTGCCGCCCTATCAGACGGCTTGCGGCGTGGTGGACATCCTCATGCACACCATGGAGCGCTACTTCACCCATGAGAAGGATACTGCCCTTACCGACGAGCTGGCCGAGGGTCTGATGCGCACTGTGATGGACTGTGGGCGCAAGGCCCTCCGGGACCCGAAGGACTACAATGCCCGGGCCCAGATCATGTGGGCGGGCAGCCTCTCCCACAATGGCCTGACCGGCTGCGGCACCGTGGGGGACTGGGCCAGCCACCGCATGGAGCACGAGCTCAGCGCCCTGTTCGACGTGGCCCACGGCGCGGGACTGGCCGCCATCTGGGGGAGCTGGGCCCGGTATGTATACCGGGAGGAGCCCGAGCGCTTCGCCCAGTTCGCGGTCAAGGTAATGGGCTGTCCCAATGACTTCCGTGACCCGGAGAAGACCGCCCTGGCCGGCATCGAGGCCATGGAGCAGTATTACCGGGAGATCGGTATGCCAACCTCGGTGCGGGAGCTGGGACACGACCTCAATGAGAGCGAGATCCAGCTGCTGGCCGAGAAGTGCGCCCGCCGCAACCCCAATCTGGGTGGCTTCAAGACCCTGAGTCAGGACGATATGATCCAGATTTTCCGCATGGCCCGCGGATAAATCGGTTACAATACCATCGTTTCCCTGGAGTTTTTCCGGGGAAACGATTTTTTTCTTGCGTATGGTGGAAAACTTGCAAAAATAGCTTGCATTTTGCAAGTGAACGTGCTAGATTAGAGGCAACGAAAGAAAACCTGCATCTGAAGCGCAGGAAAACAGGAAGAGGAGCGAGTATTCCATGACAGATAAGCAGCGTGTGGAGTTCGAGCATGGGCCCTACCGTTCGGAGCATGACTCCATTGGCGAGCGTGCGGTCCCCCGGGATGTGTACTACGGCGTGCAGTCCCTGCGGGCAGTGGAAAACTTCCCCATCACCGGACTGACCATGCACCGGGAGATCATCAACTCCATTGCCGAGATCAAGAAGGCCTCCGCCATCACCAACTATGAGATCGGCCTGCTGGACAAGAAGGTGGCCGACGCCATCGTCCGGGCCTGTGAGGAGATCGTGGAGGGAAAGCTCCATGAGGAGTTCATCGTGGACCCCATCCAGGGCGGCGCGGGCACCAGTCTGAACATGAACGCCAACGAGGTCATCGCCAACCGGGCCATTGAGCTGCTGGGCGGGGAGAAGGGTGACTACACCCTGGTCAACCCCAACGACCACGTAAACTGCGGCCAGTCCACCAACGACGTGTTCCCCTCCGCCGGAAAGCTGGCAGTGCTCAAGCTGCTGGTCCGGGCTCAGATCCAGCTAGAGCGTCTGTACACCGCTCTTCTGCAGAAGGCGGAGGAGTTTGACGACGTGATCAAGATGGGCCGCACCCAGATGCAGGATGCCGTGCCCATCCGCCTGGGCCAGGAGTTCCGGGCGTACAGCGAGGCCATCCGCCGGGACATCGCCCGCTTCGAGCGGGCCATGGACGAGATGCGCTGCCTGAATATGGGCGGCACCGCCATCGGTACCGGCCTGAACGCCGACGAGCAGTATCTCCGCCGCATCGTGCCCAACCTCTCCAAGGTGTCCGGTCTGCGGCTGGTCCAGGCATTCAACCTGATTGACGCCACCCAGAACCTGGACGAGTTTGTGGCGGTCTCCGGCGCGGTCAAGACCTGCGCTGTGAACCTCTCCAAGATGTCCAACGACCTGCGGCTCATGTCCTCCGGTCCCCGCTGCGGATTCGGGGAGATCAACCTGCCGCCCCGCCAGAACGGCTCCTCCATCATGCCCGGCAAGGTCAATCCGGTCATCCCCGAGGTGGTCAATCAGGTGGCCTTCAACATCATGGGCAACGACCTGACCATCACCATGGCCGCCGAGGCCGGCCAGCTGGAGCTCAACGCCTTTGAGCCCATCATCTTCTGGAACCTGACCCACGCGGTGGAGTTCCTGACCTATGCGGTGAGCACGCTGGTGGACAACTGCATCCAGGGCATCACCGCCAACCGGGATCGGTGCCGGGAGATGGTGGAGAACTCGGTGGGCATCATCACCGCCATCTGCCCCCATGTGGGCTATGAGGCGGCCGCCAATGTGGCCAAGAAGGCCATCCAGACCGGCCGCAGCGTCCGGACCATCACCATTGAAGAGGGCCTGCTGGACGAGGAGACCCTGAACAAGATCCTGGATCCCTACGCCATGACCGAGCCCGGCATCCCCGCCAAGGAGCTGCTGGACTAAGCGTCTCTCATTGGAACAAACGAAGCGCCTCCCCGGCCGGGGAGGCGCTTTTGTGTCTTGGCTCAGCTCAGCTTGTGAATCAGGATGGAGCCGTTAGTAAAGGTGGTGTTGGCCGTGTTGGTGACCAGAGTCAGCGTAGTAGTGCCGGGGATGGTCAGGGCCGTGGTATTGGCGAGCAGTACCGGTTTTCCGCTGGTGGCAATGGAGTTGGTCGCCAGGGAGCCCGGGACAAGGGTGCCGTTGGCATTGAGCTGTACGCTGGCCAGTGTGGGGGCGTCCGAAGAAGCCGCGTTGACCGTGTAGTGCACCTCATAGCTGCCAGGCTGGGTGAGGATGAAGTCACCGGAGCCGGCCGTATGGGTGATCTCGGTCCCCAGAACCATCTGGTTGGTGGGGAAAGTGAGGGCCGACCCGGCGGAGGCCGGCGTCTGAGCCGCCGGCGCGACGGCATAGAGGGCCTGAGGCGCTGGCGCGGTTCCGGTGGGACCGGTAGGACCGATGGGGCCGGTGGGGCCCGTGGCGCCGGTAGGACCGGGAACCGGAACGATGCTCACCGTGCACGGCTCCGGCCCGGGACAGGGACAGGGCGGAGGACAGCACGCGGGCGGACAGACAGGGGGAGGACATCCGAAACGGAAGTCTTTGTTCTGGTATACATTCATTGGGCATAACCTCCGCAGTATCCTATGCTCCGGTGTGCAGAGAGGTGCCAGCCGGGAAAGGGGGGCGGTATGACCGGTCCGGGAGGAGGCTTAAATATTCCTTAAATCCAGAGGGAGCTACTTGCGCAGATAGGGCAAAAGGTATAAAATGGAGCCAGTTTAAGGGAACAGGAGGTCATGATATATGGCGCTTTTGGATGATTTGAAGGTAAAAGCGGTGGAATTGACCCAGGTTGGCATGGCCAAGTCCAAGCAGCTGGCGGAGATCGCCCGGCTGAGCCTGGCCAACACCGGCGAGGAGGACAATATCCGCAAGGCTTATATTGAGATCGGAAAACTTTACTATGCAGAGCGGGGAATGGCGCCGGAGGCCGCTTACACGTCGCTGTGTGAGAAGATCACCGCGGCCAAGATCAACATTGAGGAAAACAAGGCCCGGATCGCCCAGCTGAAGGAAGAGGGGAGCATCAAGGACAGCGAGGTCGCCGCCGTGGTGGAGACCGAGATTCCCGCGGAGGAGCCTGTCATGACGGCAGAGCCCGAGAAGGAAGAGGAGTAAGCACCCTTCCAACAGCTAAGAAGAATTCATAGAAAAAGCGCCTGATGGAGTACCATCAGGCGCTTTTTAAACAGATTCAGACGGAATGGAAGAAGAGGATATTACAGGATGTGGCGGCCGTAGACATAGACGCGGCTGTAATAGCCGGAATTCAGGTTGTCGATCTTGACCGTGTATGTATTGGTGGAGGCGTGGATGAACTGGCCGCCGCCAATGTAGATGCCCACGTGGGAGACCGGCTTGGTGGTGTTGGCCTTGAAGAAGACCAGATCGCCGGGCTGAAGCTGGCTCTTGGAAACGGCGGTGCCGTTGGCCAGCTGATCGGTGGCGGTGCGGTTGAGGGTCACGCCGAAGTGGGCATAGACATACTTGGTGAAGCCGGAGCAGTCAAAGCAGTTGGGGCCGTTTCCGCCGTACACATAGGGGGTGCCCAGGAACTGCTTGGCATAGGCCACCACCTGCTCTCCCATGCTGGAGGAGGAGGTCGCCGTGGTCTCATTGCCGCGGGAGGTGGTCTCCTTGGTGGTGATCATATACTCGCTGCTGACATAGGCGGTCTTGCCGTTATAGTCGACCTTATACCAGCTGCCATCCACACCGATGATCTTGACGACGGTGCCATCAGCCAGAGAGGCGACCTTGGAAGCAGAGGTGGAGGGGGCGCTGCGCATATTCAGGGTAGAGCCGCCGGCGCTCACCTTGCCGTAACCGATGGCGGCGTCCGCCTTCTGGGAAATGGTGAGGTATTCGCCGGACATATAGCCCTGCACAGATTCATAATCGACCTTGTACCAGTTGTTCCCGGCGTCTTCCAGCACGATGACGGCGTCACCCTTGGAGGCGGTGGCCAGGATCGCGGAGTCGGTGCTGGCGGCGGAGCGCAGGCGGAGTGCGTCGGCCTGAACGGTGCCGACGCCCATGCTGGCGGCGGCAGCGCTGACCAGACAGGCACAAGAAACCGCCACGGTGACGGCCATAACGCGCAGGAACTTCACAGGCTGTATCATCGGTATAATCCTCCATTCAGTCAAATGCTGCCCGAAGGCAGTCCGTTTATCTTCTCATTCGTTTGGCATTTGGGTGGGTGGGGGTTATTTGTTGGAGAGGGCACGCTCCAGCCAGACGGCGGCCACATCCATGGCGGCGTAGAGGCTGTCCTTCTCGCTCTTCTTGACGACGCGGTCCCGGCTCTTCAGATCGGGATCGGTGAGCTGGAGCTGGACCACGACCTTGTTGGCCACATCCAGATCCTTGACCTTTTTGGTGCTCATGACCTGCATCATGATGATATATTTATCGGCCATGCTTCCGTAATAGATCAGATTATCTTTCCGGCGAAGGGGATGGCCCTTGTAGACCAGAGGAAACTTTTCGTCTGCCATTCTGTGCCTCCTGAAAATAAATTAAAAATTAAAAACTGTAACCGAATTGTAACACATTGTTTCCGAGTTGTCAAATTCTTATTTTATGTCAAGCATACCGGTAGGAGAACAGACATTATTTCAAAACCCAGCAGAAGCGGGAAAAAAGGCGAAATATTATGTCAATAAAAAAAGAACGCGGCCTCTTCCCAATTGGGCGGAGCCACGTTCTTTTTGGGGCAAAGTCAGCGCCTGAAATCGTCCCTCCGGCGAAGCAGAGCGCCCAGCGACAGGAGCAGGGCGGCGAGGATACACAGCGCTTCCAGCGCCATGGTCCAGGTCTGTCCGAAGAGGTGGACGGGCATTGTGTATTGCAGGCGCAGATACACGCAGTAGGAGCTGAGGGAGGCCAGTTGGGTCAGCAGGGCGATGGGAATACGCCGGCGGTCCCACACCGCCCAGACCAGGGTGACCACGTCGGCCAGGAAAAAATAGCGCTCGTGCATATAGGGGAGAAGAAAGGGGACCCCCAGTGCCAAAACGGCGGCAGCCGCCAGAAATTGTGCACCGGAGAAGCGGCTGCGGTGGAAAAGGAGCCATCCCAGCACAAAGAGACACAGGGCAAAGGCGGCCAGAATCCCGGACCGGGCCAGGGGCTGCTGCGCCACATCCACCCCGTAGGGGATCAGGGCGAAGAGGGAAGGGGCGTTGAACACCAGAGCATAGCTGTACTGTCCCGCCTGCTTGAAATAGACCCCCAGGATGTCGGCCAGCGGCTTGCCCAGCAGCAGGGCCGGGAGGACAGCCACCGCATAGGCGGCCGGAAAGACCAGCAAGTGGGAGAAGCGGAGCTTCCGCACCAGCCACAGCCCGCCCCAGAGGGGGATGAGGAAAATGGTCTGGAGCTTGAAGGAGAAGGCCACGGCCAGCAGTGCCACCGAGGTCTTTGGATGGCCCTCCCAGGCGGAGGCCATGGCGTGGAGGACCAGCGCACCGTACAGGGCGTCGCACTGTCCCCAGAAGGAGCCGTTGAGGACCACCGTGGGGAGGAGCAAAAGGAGCAGATAGGCCGTCAGGGGGGCGGGACCATCTTTCCGGCCGGACAGAGCCCCGACCAGCCGCAGACCGCCCCAGGCCAGAATCCCGTCAAACAGGATGGAAAAAAGCTTGATGGCATAGAGATCCGGGAAGGGGAGATAGGAGATGGCGGCCATGAAGTAGAGATAGGGCGCGTTGTAGTCGCCCACGGGCTCTTTGATCGCGGCAAAGCCGCCGTTCTCCCGGAAAAAGGCGGCCCACTGGGAGAGAAAGTCCCGGTAGTCGTAGGTGATATGATCCAGACACACCGCCCGCAGCAGCGCCGCCAGCGCCAGGACCAGAAAGGCCAGGGCCAATTTATTCCCCCCATATCCCGCCCGGCGGAGGGGGAGAAGGGCCAGCCCGGTCCACAGGAGCAGACAGAGACCGGTGATCCATCCGACGGCCGGTCCGCCCAGTGCCAGGGAAGAGCAGCGCCAGAGGACTCCGGCCAGCAGGAGCGCACCCGGGAGCCAGGGGAAAAGAAGCTGTGCCCGGGGCGCGGGAGAGGGGATTTTCGGCATAATATCACCTCAAAAACAGAAAAAAGTCCGGAATTTCTCCGAACTTTACAGATATAAAAATTGACTCTTTTGTACATCCGTGGTATAATAGAGCGCTATTACAAATAGAGCATCCGATTTCGATACCATCCCATGTTATAGTGAGTATAACAGTTTCCACGGTGCTCCGCAAGGGGCGGTGGAACACAATTCGCCAACAACTCCGTGTGTGTCATTTTGGAGGCAGGACCTCCGCTTTGGCGGAAATGACGGAGTGAGGACGAGAAAAATCGGAACCTGACGCAGAAACAGGGCTCTCCGGTCCTCTGGGGCGGGGAGCAGGTACGAAAAGTTTGGACGGCTGTCCGAACGACCGCCAGATGCTAAGGGAAAGGAATGGTCATTCAGAATGGTCACAGACAGGATCAAAGACGTCTACTATGGCAAGACCCTCCGCAAGAGCTTTGCCCGCCACAAGGAAATCCTGGAGATGCCGAATCTGCTGGAGATCCAGAAGAAGTCCTACCAGTGGTTCCTGGACAAGGGACTGCGGGAGGTCTTCAAGGATGTCTCCTGCATTACCGACTACGCCGGTAATCTGGAGCTGTCCTTTATCGACTACTCCATGGACGAACCCCCCAAGTACAACGTGGAGGAGTGCAAGGCCCGGGACGCCACGTACGCCGCTCCCATCAAGGTCCGTGTGCGCCTGCGCAACAAGGAGACCGAGGAGATCAAGGAGCAGGAGATCTTCATGGGTGACTTCCCCATCATGACCCAGGGGGGCACCTTCGTCATCAACGGCGCCGAGCGCGTCATCGTCTCCCAGATCGTCCGCTCCCCCGGCATGTACTACTCCCGCACCGCCGACAAGGCCGACAACGTCACCTACGCCACCACCGTCATCCCCTACCGGGGCGCCTGGCTGGAGTATGAGACCGACCTGTCCGACGTGTTCTATGTCCGCATCGACAAGAACCGCAAGCTCCCCATCACCTGCCTGATCCGTGCCGTGGGTCCCAAGACCGACGCCGAGATCATCGAGATGTTCGGCGAGGATCCCCGCATCCTGGCCACTCTGGAGAAGGACACCTGCAAGACCTATGAGGAGGCCCTGCTGGAGATCTACCGCAAGCTCCGTCCCGGCGAGCCCCCCACGGTGGACTCCGCCGAGAGCCTGCTCAACGCCCTCTTCTTTGACCCCCGCCGCTACGACGTGTCCGCCGTGGGCCGCTACAAGTTCAACAAGAAGATGTCCATGGGTCCCCGTCTGACCAACCAGAAGCTGGCCCTCCCCGTGGTGGATCCCACCACCGGCGAGATCATCGCCGAGCCCGGCGAGGTCCTCACCCGTGAGCGGGCCCATGAGCTGGAGGACAAGGGTGTCAACGAGGCCGTGGTGGATGTGGACGGCACCATGGTGCGCGTGTTCGGCAACCACATGGTGGACATGTCCAAGTTCGTGGACTTTGACCCCGAGGAGTGTGGCGTCACCGAGCGGGTGCGCTACACCGTGCTCATGGAGCTGATGAATCAGTTCTCCGGCGAGGAGCTGAAGGACGCCATCAAGGATCACCTGGACGACCTGATCCCCAAGCACATCATCGTGGACGACATCATGGCGTCTATCAACTACCTCAACGCCCTGGCCTTCGGCGTGGGCACCCCCGACGACATTGACCACCTGGGCAACCGCCGCCTGCGCTGCGTGGGCGAGCTGCTCCAGAACCAGTTCCGCATCGGCTTCAGCCGCATGGAGCGCGTCATCCGTGAGCGCATGACCATCCAGGATCTGGACATCGTCACCCCCCAGTCCCTCATCAACATCCGTCCTGTCACCGCCTCCATCAAGGAGTTCTTCGGTTCCTCCCCCCTGAGCCAGTTCATGGACCAGACCAACCCCCTGGCCGAGCTGACCCACAAGCGCCGTCTGTCCGCCCTGGGCCCCGGCGGTCTGAGCCGTGACCGCGCCTCCTTCGATGTGCGAGACATCCACTACTCTCACTATGGCCGTCTGTGCCCCGTTGAGACCCCCGAAGGTCCCAACATCGGCCTGATTTCCTACCTCTCCGCCTATGCCCGGGTCAACCGCTTCGGCTTCATCGAGGCTCCCTACCGCAAGGTGGACAAGGAGACCGGCCGGGTCACCGACGAGATCCACTATATGACCGCCGATGTGGAGGACGAGTTCACCATCGCCCAGGCCACCGAGCCCATGGACGAGAACAACTGCTTCGTCAACGAGCGTATCACCTGCCGTCACCGCAACGAGATCGTCTCGGTGGCCGCCAACCAGGTGGACTACGTGGACGTGTCCCCCCAGATGATGTTCTCCGTGGCAACCGCCATGATCCCCTTCCTCCAGAACGACGACGCCAACCGTGCTCTGATGGGCGCCAACATGCAGCGTCAGGCCGTGCCTCTGCTGACCACCCAGGCCCCCATCGTGGCCACCGGTCAGGAGCACAAGAACTGTGTGGACTCCGAGGTCGCCATCCTGGCCGAGGAGGACGGCGAGGTCGTGAAGGTCTCCGCCCAGTATGTCTCCGTGCGCTATCAGAACCTGGGCCTCAAGGAGTATAAGCTCATCAAGTTCCTGCGCTCCAACCACGGCACCTGCATCAACCAGCGTCCCATCGTCAAGGCCGGCCAGAAGGTCAGCAAGGGCGAGGTCATCGTGGACGGCCCCTCCACCTGCAACGGCGAGATCGGCCTGGGCAAGAACATCCTCATGGGCTTCATGACCTGGGAAGGTTACAACTACGAGGACGCCATCCTGCTCAACGAGCGCATGGTCAAGGAGGACGTCTTTACCTCCATCCACATCGAGGAGTATGAGACCGAGTCCCGCGACACCAAGCTGGGCCCCGAGGAGATCACCCGGGACATCCCCAACGTGGGCGAGGATGCCCTGAAGGACCTGGACGAGCGCGGCATCATCCGCGTGGGCGCCGAGGTCCGCTCCGGCGACATCCTGGTGGGTAAGGTCACCCCCAAGGGCGAGACCGACCTCACCGCCGAGGAGCGCCTGCTGCGCGCCATCTTCGGTGAGAAGGCCCGCGAGGTCCGTGACACCTCCCTGAAGGTGCCCCACGGCGAGAGCGGCATCATCGTGGACGTGAAGGTCTTCACCCGCGAGGCCGGCGATGAGCTCTCTCCCGGCGTCAACGAGGTGGTCCGCGTCTACATCGCCCAGAAGCGTAAGATCAGTGTGGGCGACAAGATGGCCGGCCGCCACGGTAACAAGGGTGTTGTCTCCCGCATCATGCCCCAGGAGGATATGCCCTTCCTGCCCGACGGCACCCCGCTGGACATCGTTCTGAACCCCCTGGGCGTGCCTTCCCGTATGAACATCGGTCAGGTGCTGGAGGTCCATCTGGGCTACGCCGCCAAGACCCTGGGCTGGAAGGTGGCCACCCCCATCTTCAACGGCGCCGACGAGAAGGACATCGCCGAGGTCCTGACCATGGCCGGCCTGTCCCCCGACGGCAAGAGCTGGCTGTACGACGGCCGTACCGGCGAGCGGTTTGACAACCGCGTCACCGTGGGCTATGTGTACTTCCTCAAGCTCCACCACCTGGTGGACGATAAGATCCACGCCCGTTCCACCGGCCCCTACTCCCTGGTCACCCAGCAGCCTCTGGGCGGCAAGGCCCAGTTCGGCGGCCAGCGCTTCGGCGAAATGGAGGTGTGGGCTCTGGAGGCGTACGGCGCGGCCTACACCCTGCAGGAGATCCTCACCGTCAAGTCGGACGACGTCACCGGCCGTGTGCGCACCTACGAGGCCATTGTCAAGGGCCACAACGTGCCCAAGCCCGGCGTGCCCGAGTCCTTCAAGGTTCTGGTCAAGGAGCTGCAGTCCCTGTGCCTGGATATGAAGGTGCTGGACGAGAACGGCGCTGAGATCGAGCTCAAGGATGACGAAGAGGACAACTACCAGCCTGATCGCATCCGGGACGACGACGACTTCTACAGCTACCGCGAGGGCGACGCTGAGTCCGAGTTCGCGGCCGCCGGCTTCACCCTGAAGGCCGAGAGCGACGACGACGACCTGGCTGTGAGCGACGACGAGAGCGTCGCGTCTGACGACGACGCGTTCCTGGACGACCAGGACATGTAAGAGAGAGGGAGGAACGATCTATTCTATGAGTTACGCTGAGTTTGACGCCATCCAAATCGGCATTGCCTCCCCGGAGAAGATCCGTGAGTGGTCTTACGGCGAGGTCAAGAAGCCGGAGACCATCAACTACCGCACCCTCAAGCCCGAGCGCGACGGCCTGTTCTGCGAGCGCATCTTTGGCCCCACCAAGGACTGGGAGTGTCACTGCGGTAAATATAAGAAGATCCGCTATAAGGGCAAGATCTGTGACCGCTGCGGCGTCGAGGTGACCCGCGCCAAGGTCCGCCGTGAGCGCATGGGCCACATCGAGCTGGCCGCCCCTGTGTCCCACATCTGGTACTTCAAGGGCATCCCCTCCCGGATGGGCCTGCTGCTGGACATCTCCCCCCGTATTCTGGAGAAGGTGCTCTACTTTGCCAGCTATATCGTCACCGATCCCGGCTTCTCTCCTCTGGCCAAGAACCAGATCCTCTCCGAGAAGGAGTACCGCGACATGCGGGAGAAGTACGAGGACGACTTCGAGGCCGGCATGGGCGCCGAGGCCGTGAAGAAGCTCCTGCAGGACATCGATCTGGAGCAGCTCTCCGAGCAGCTCCGGGCCGAGCTGAAGGACGCCTCCGGCCAGAAGAAGATGCGCATTGTCAAGCGCCTGGAAGTGGTGGATGCCTTCCGGATCTCCGGCAACAAGCCCGAGTGGATGATCATTGACGTGCTGCCCGTCATTCCCCCGGAGCTGCGCCCCATGGTGCAGCTGGACGGCGGCCGCTTCGCCACCTCTGACCTGAACGACCTGTATCGCCGGGTCATCAACCGCAACAACCGCCTCAAGCGCCTCATCCAGCTCAACGCGCCCGACATCATCGTGCGCAACGAGAAGCGGATGCTCCAGGAGGCGGTGGACGCCCTCATCGACAACGGCCGCCGCGGCCGTGCCGTCACCGGCGCCAACAACCGCGCCCTCAAGTCCCTGAGCGACATGCTCAAGGGTAAGCAGGGCCGCTTCCGCCAGAACCTGCTGGGCAAGCGCGTGGACTACTCCGGCCGTTCCGTTATCGTGGTCGGCCCCGAGATGAAGATCTACCAGTGCGGCCTGCCCAAGGAGATGGCCATTGAGCTCTTCCGTCCCTTCGTCATGAAGAAGCTGGTGGAGGACGGCGTGGCCAACAACATCAAGTCCGCCAAGAAGATGGTGGACAAGGGCAAGGCCGAGGTGTGGGACGCCCTGGAGTTTGTCATCAAGGAGCATCCCGTCATGCTCAACCGCGCCCCCACGCTGCACCGCCTGGGCATCCAGGCCTTTGAGCCCGTGCTGGTCGAGGGCCGCGCCATCAAGCTCCACCCCCTGGTGTGTACCGCCTTTAACGCCGACTTCGACGGCGACCAGATGGCCGTTCACGTCCCCCTGTCCGCCGAGGCCCAGACCGAGGCCCGGGTGCTCATGCTCTCGGCCAACAACCTGCTGCGGCCCCAGGACGGCGGCCCCGTCACCGTGCCCACCCAGGACATGGTGCTGGGTTCCTACTACCTGACCTTTGAGCGCTATCCCGCCCACGACAGCGAGGAGGTCTATGAGGACTGCGCGGCTGTCCGCGCTGCCCTGGCCGAGGGGAAGATCACCGTGGCCGATATGGTGTGGGTGAAGAATCCCGGCTCTCTGGACGACATCCCCACCGTGGCCGACATCGCCGCCAACACCCCCGACGGGGAGCTCCCCCGGGAGTGCCTGCCGGTGTACGGCAGCGACAATGAGGCCCGCCTGGCCTATGACGAGGGCGAGCTGGAGCTGCACGTGCCCATCATGGTCCGCCGCAGCATGGAGGTCGACGGCGTGGAGCAGCACAAGATGGTGCGCACCACCGTGGGCCGCCTGATCTTCAACGAGGGCATCCCCCAGGATCTGGGCTTTGTGGACCGCACCAACCCCGAGACCATGTTCGAGCCCGAGATCAACTTCATCACCGGCAAGAAGCAGCTGGGCAAGATCATCGACAAGTGCATCACCAAGCACGGCTTCACCGTTTCCGCCGGCGTGCTGGATACCATCAAGGCCAAGGGCTACAAGTTCTCCACCCGCGGCTCCCTGACCGTCTCCATCTACGACATGACCATCCCCGAGAAGAAGTACGGCATGATCGCCGATACCGAGAAGGAGATCGTCAAGATCGAGCGCCAGTACAAGCGCGGCTTCCTGACCAACGAGGAGCGCTACCGCCTGGTGGTGTCCGCCTGGGAGAAGACCACTGCCGACGTGTCTAACGCCCTGATGGAGGGCCTGGACCGCTACAACCCCATCTGGATGATGGCCGACTCCGGCGCCCGTGGTAGCTCCGCTCAGATCCGTCAGCTGGCCGGTATGCGCGGCCTGATGGCCGATACCTCCGGCCGTACCATCGAGATCCCCATCAAGTCCAACTTCCGTGAAGGTCTGTCCGTGCTGGAGTACTTCATCTCCGCTCGAGGCGCCCGTAAGGGTATGGCCGATACCGCTCTGCGTACCGCCGACTCGGGTTACCTGACCCGCCGTCTGGTGGACGTGTCCCAGGAAGTGATCATCCGCGAGCACGACTGTGGTACCGACGACGGCATCATGGTCTCCGAGATCAGCGAGAACGGCCAGGTCATCGAGACCTTCGGCGAGCGACTCAAGGGCCGCTATCCCGTGGAGGACATCTGCGATCCCAAGACCGGCGAAGTCCTCATCTCCAAGGACCGCATGATGGTGCCCGACGACGCCGCCATGCTGGAGGAGCACGGCATCCACGCCGTGAAGATCCGCTCCGTGCTGACCTGCCGCGCCCGCAGCGGAGTATGTTCCAAGTGCTACGGCATCAACCTGGCCATCGGCGAGCCGGTGGGCGAGGGCGAGGCCGTCGGTATCATCGCCGCTCAGTCCATCGGTGAGCCCGGTACCCAGCTGACCATGCGTACTTTCCACACCGGCGGCGTCGCCGGCGGCGATATCACCCAGGGTCTTCCCCGCGTCGAGGAACTCTTCGAGTCCCGTCGGCCCAAGAAGATGGCCCAGCTGGCCGAGATCGGCGGCCGGGTATCCATCGAGGAGACCAAGCGCAATTCCATGTGCAACCTGAGCATCACCGCCCCCGACGGCGAGGTGGTCACCTATCCGCTGCCCTACAGTGCGGGCATCCGCGTGAAGGACGGCGAGACCGTGGAGAAGGGCTTCGCGCTCACCGAGGGCGCCCTCTATCCCCAGGACGTCATCCGCATCCGGGGCGTCCACGCGGTGTACGACTACCTGATCCGCGAGGTCCAGAAGCCCTACCGTCAGCAGGGCGTTGACATCAACGACAAGCACATCGAGGTCATCTGCCGTCAGATGATGCGCAAGGTGCGGGTCGAGGACGCCGGCGATTCCAACCTGCTCTCCGGCTCCACCGTGGAGCTCATCGAGTTTGAGGACGCCAAGGAGGCGGTCCAGAAGCGCATCGACGCCGGCGAGACCAACGACGGCATGGAGCTGCGTCTCCCCACCGCCACCCGCCTGCTGATGGGTATCACCAAGGCCTCTCTGGCCACCGAGTCCTTCCTGTCCGCCGCCTCCTTCCAGGAGACCACCAAGGTCCTCACCGAGGCCGCCATCAAGGGCAAGGTGGACCACCTGCTGGGCCTGAAGGAGAACGTCATCATCGGTAAGCTCATCCCGGCCGGCTCCGGTCTGTCGGTCTACCGCAAGTATGACAAGATCGAGGACGAGTGCACCTGCGGCTGCGAGCATGAGCACAGCCACGAGGAGAGCGTCCCCGAGCAGGCCGATGAGATCGTCGGCATCGCCCCCATGGAGGAGGAGATCCTCTCCATCACCATGGATGAGGGCGCGGAGGACTGATCGCACAGCCCATTGATCTGACTGTTTATCAAAAGGCTCCGGAGCCATGCTCCGGGGCCTTTTGTCCGTCTTGAAAAGACGCATGGGTCGCCCAAAGAGAGAAAGAACACTCCATCCGGCGATTTGACGGGGAAAAGCGTGGAAAAAGGAGAAAAAAACAGAGCTTTTTTGCTTGACGGATGGGGTTTCCTATGCTATAATTCAAAATCGCGCAGGTGTACCTGCCGCAGACAGGAAATACCCCGTTATGCGGTGTTTCCAAGTGCAACGACAGGAGGCGTGCATGGTGCTGACTCAACTGAAAACAGGCCCCAAGGTCGTGGGTGTGAAGCAGACCAAACGCGCGCTGGGCGACGGCAGAGCGGCCAGAGTTTTTCTGGCAGAAGACGCCGATCCCCGTGTCATTGAACCGGTAGAGACCCTCTGCCGGGAGCGCGGTGTACCTGTGGAGCGCGTGCCCCATATGAAGGAACTGGGCACGGCCTGCGGCATTGCGGTGGGTTCCGCCGTGGCCGCACTATTAACTGGGTTTTAACGGAATCATCTTCGGAGATTCGGTTAAAATAATACAATCAACCCATTAAGAAAGGAGGAACTACTCATGCCTACTTTTAATCAGCTCGTGCGCAAGGGACGTCAGGCTGCGACCTACAAGTCCAACTCTCCCGCCATGCAGTACGGCCTGAACACCCTGAAGAATCGTGAGACCGATCTGCCCTCTCCCCAGAAGCGAGGTGTCTGCACCGCGGTCCGTACGGCTACTCCTAAGAAGCCTAACTCCGCTCTGCGTAAGATCGCTCGTGTGCGTCTGACCAACGGCTACGAGGTCACCGCCTACATTCCCGGTGTCGGCCACAACCTGCAGGAGCACTCCGTGGTCATGATCCGCGGCGGCCGTGTTAAGGACCTGCCCGGCGTTCGTTACCACATCATCCGCGGCACTCTGGATACCCAGGGCGTCAATGGTCGTATGCAGGCCCGTTCCAAGTACGGCGCCAAGCGTCCCAAGGCCGGCAAGGGCGGCGCGAAGAAGTAATCTTCCGCAGGGATGCATGCACACCGGCGCGGAATGCGCCACATTTGAATTGCATTGTGCGCTTACGCGCAAGGCAAATCGCCTTGCCGAGCGTTTACCATATAGGGTAGACCTCGGACAGGCACTGGACAAGCAGGCACTTGTCTTTACACGGGCCGCATGAGCGGTTCGAGTACCTATGAAATCATACTATGAAGGAGGGAAGCAAAGTGCCCAGAAGAGGTAATGTACCCAAGCGGGAGGTTCTGCCTGATCCGCTTTATAACTCCGTCCTGGTGACCAAGCTCGTCAACAGCATCATGCTGGATGGCAAGAAGGGCGTGGCCCAGAAGGTGGTCTACAGCGCTTTCGATATCATCAAGGAGAAGACCGAGAAGGATCCTCTGGAGGTCTTCACTGCCGCTCTGGAGAACATCATGCCGTCCCTGGAGGTCAAGGCCCGTCGTGTCGGCGGCGCCACCTATCAGGTGCCCATCGAGGTTCGTCCCGAGCGCCGTCAGACCCTTGGTCTGCGCTGGCTGACCAATTACTCCCGCGCCCGCAGCGAGAAGACCATGAAGGAGCGTCTGGCTGGCGAGATCATGGACGCCGCCAACAACCTGGGTTCCGCTGTCAAGAAGCGCGAGGACACCCACAAGATGGCCGAGTCCAACAAGGCCTTCGCTCACTACCGCTGGTAAGGAGGGTAACAGCATATGGCTAGAAAGGTTACCCTGGAAAATACCCGCAACATCGGCATCATGGCTCACATCGATGCCGGTAAGACCACTACCACCGAGCGCATCCTGTTCTACACCGGTGTTAACTACAAGATCGGTGAGACCCATGATGGTACCGCCACCATGGACTGGATGGCTCAGGAGCAGGAGCGCGGCATCACCATCACCTCCGCTGCTACCACCTGCTACTGGAAGGGTTCCAAGGATCAGTTCCCCCAGACCCGTATCAACATCATTGATACCCCGGGTCACGTGGACTTCACCGTCGAGGTGGAGCGCTCCCTGCGCGTGCTGGACGGCTCTGTGACCGTTATGTGCGCCAAGGGCGGCGTTGAGCCCCAGTCTGAGACTGTGTGGCGTCAGGCCGACCACTACAAGGTCCCCCGCATGATCTACGTCAATAAGATGGACATCATGGGCGCTGACTTCTACAACGTGCTGAACATGATCCACGACCGCCTCAAGTGTAACGCCGTGCCCATTCAGCTCCCCATTGGCTCCGAGGATACCTTCAAGGGCATCATCGACCTGGTGGAGATGAACGCCGACATCTACTACGATGATCTGGGCAAGGATATGCGCGTGGAGGAGATCCCCGCTGACATGCTGGAGCTGGCTCAGGAGTACCGCACCAAGCTCATCGACGCTGTCGCTGACATCGACGACGAGATCATGGAGCTGGCCCTGGAGGAGCAGCCCGTCCCCGTGGAGAAGATCCGCGCTGCCCTGCGCCACGGCACCATCGAGAACCTGCTGGTTCCCGTGACCTGTGGTACTTCTTACAAGAACAAGGGTGTGCAGAAGCTGCTCGACGCCATCGTCGACTTCATGCCCTCCCCCCTGGACATCCCCGCCATCAAGGGCGTGGATCCCGACACCGAGGAAGAGGACGAGCGTCCCGCCGACGACTCCGCCCCCTTCTCCGCGCTGGCCTTCAAGATCATGACTGACCCCTATGTGGGCCGTCTGTCCTTCTTCCGTGTGTACTCCGGTACTCTGAGCACCGGTTCTTCCGTGCTCAACTCCACCAAGAAGCAGAAGGAGCGCATCGGCCGCATCCTGCAGATGCACGCCAACCACCGCGAGGACATCGAGGTTGTGTACTCCGGCGACATTGCCGCCGCCGTGGGTCTGAAGAACACCACCACCGGTGATACCCTCTGCGATGAGAAGGCTCCCATCATTCTGGAGTCCATGGAGTTCCCCGAGCCCGTTATCCGCGTCGCCATCGAGCCCAAGACCAAGGCTGGTCAGGAGAAGATGGGCCTGGCGCTGGTGAAGCTGGCCGAAGAGGACCCCACCTTTAAGACCTACACCGATGAGGAGACCGGTCAGACCATCATCGCCGGCATGGGCGAGCTCCACCTGGAGATCATCGTCGACCGTCTGCTCCGCGAGTTCAAGGTCGAGGCCAACGTGGGCGCGCCCCAGGTTGCCTACAAGGAGACCATCAAGAAGTCTGTCGAGCAGGATACCAAGTATGCCCGTCAGTCCGGCGGTAAGGGCCAGTACGGTCACGTCCGCATCAAGATCGAGCCCAACGAGCCCGGCAAGGGTTACGAGTTCCTCAACGAGATCACCGGCGGCGTCATCCCCAAGGAGTATATCCCCGCGGTCGACGCCGGTATCCAGGGCGCCATGCAGGCGGGTATCCTGGCCGGTTACCCCGTCGTGGACGTGAAGGTCCACCTGACCTTCGGCTCCTACCACGAGGTCGACTCCTCTGAAATGGCGTTTAAGATCGCCGGTTCCATGGCCTTCAAGGAGGCCTGCCGCAAGGCTGACGCCGTGCTGCTGGAGCCTGTGATGAAGGTTTCCGTCATCGTGCCCGACGAGTATCTGGGCAACGTGATCGGCGACCTGACCAGCCGCCGCGGCATGATCCAGGGTCAGGAGAGCCGTCCCGGCGCCACCCAGGTGGATGCCCTGGTGCCTCTGGCCAGCATGTTCGGCTACGCTACGGACCTGCGTTCTTCCACTCAGGGCCGCGGCCAGTACTCCATGGAGCCTCACAGCTATGTGGAGATTCCCAAGAGCATTGCTGAGAAGATCATTGCTGAGCGCGGCCGCAAGGACGCTGAGTAAGCAGGTCTAAAAATGAGGTTGCATTTTATCCATTCCTAGGATAAAATAGCATCATCATCCCATCTTTTTCAATGTATTTGATTTGAATTTAAGGAGGATATCAAACATGGCTAAGCAGAAGTTTGAGCGCACTAAGCCCCATGTCAACATCGGCACCATCGGCCACGTTGACCACGGCAAGACCACCCTGACCGCCGCCATCACCAAGTACCTGGCTCTGAAGGGTCAGGCTCAGTACGAGGACTACTCCAGCATCGATAAGGCTCCCGAGGAGCGCGAGCGCGGCATCACCATCAACACCGCTCACGTTGAGTACGAGACTGACGCTCGTCACTATGCTCACGTTGACTGCCCGGGCCACGCCGACTATATCAAGAACATGATCACCGGTGCTGCCCAGATGGACGGCGCTATCCTGGTTATCGCTGCTACCGACGGCCCCATGGCTCAGACCAAGGAGCACATCCTGCTGGCCCGTCAGGTCGGCGTGCCCGCCATGGTCGTGTTCCTGAACAAGTGCGACCAGGTCGACGACGAGGAGCTGCTGGAGCTGGTTGAGATGGAGGTCCGCGAGACCCTGTCCAGCTATGAGTTCCCCGGCGATGACATCCCCGTCATCAAGGGTTCCGCTCTGAACGCTCTGACCTGCGAGGGCGGCGTGGACGATCCCGACTACGCCTGCATCAAGGAGCTGATGGACGCTGTCGACAGCTACATCCCCACTCCTGACCGCAAGGCTGACCTGCCCTTCCTGATGCCCGTCGAGGACGTCTTCACCATCACCGGCCGCGGCACCGTGGCCACTGGCCGTGTTGAGCGTGGCCAGATCAAGATGGGCGAGGAAGTCGAGATCGTGGGTCTGTCCGACGAGAAGAAGAAGACCACCGTTACCGGCATCGAGATGTTCCGCAAGCTGCTGGACTACGCTGAGGCTGGCGACAACATCGGCACCCTGCTGCGCGGCATTGCCAAGACCGACATCGAGCGCGGTCAGGTTCTGTGCAAGCCCGGCTCCATTCACCCCCACACCAAGTTCGTGGGCCAGGTGTACGTCCTGAGCAAGGACGAGGGCGGCCGTCACACCCCCTTCTTCAACAACTATCGTCCTCAGTTCTACTTCCGTACCACCGACGTGACCGGCGTCATCACCCTGCCCGAGGGCACCGAGATGTGCATGCCCGGCGATAACGTCGACATGAAGGTCGAGCTGATCACCCCCATCGCCATCGAGAAGGGCCTGCGCTTCGCTATCCGCGAGGGCGGCCGTACCGTTGGTTCCGGCGTCGTCATCGACATCGAGGAGTAATTTAAGCTCTTTCAGAGCGGCGGTCCTTAGGGACCGCCGCTCTTTTTTTACCGAATGGCTGGGTGGACAGACTTTGACAGAAACTTGCCCTTTCCATCAAATTATGATACACTGTGTTTCCTGGAAATCAGATTATGAGTCTTTGGAAAGGAGTCGAATCAGATGTCTGCTACACCCATTCCATCGCCCAGTGCAACCGCTGGACCGGTGGATGAGATTTTGGATACCGCGGGAAGTTCCGTCACCGATGTGATCAATGAAGTGGTTGATTCCACCGGACTGGCCCCCATCCTGAAGGATTTTACCGGACTGACCCCTGCAAGACTGATCTCATTGGCACTCCTGATCGTATGCTGTCTTGCCGTGATCAAAGTGATCCAGCACTTTTTGAATCGGATTTTGGAGCGCGGGAAGATCGAAAAGAGCCTGCATACCTTTTTGCGGACCAGTGTGAACATCCTGCTCTGGTTCCTGTTTGCGCTGATTGTGGCCAGCGCCCTGAACATCGACGTGACCTCTCTGGTGGCCGTGTTGAGCGTGGTCGGCCTTGCCATTTCCCTGGCCGTACAGGGGAGCTTGTCCAATCTGGCGGGAGGGATCCAGGTCCTGCTGTCCAAGCCCTTTAAAGTGGGGGACTACATCGAGACCAACAGCGTCAGCGGAACGGTGGCGGAGATCAGCATGTCCCACACCAAGCTGGTGACGGTGGATAACAAGATCATTTTTGTGCCCAACAGTGAGATCTCGGCGGCCAAGATCGTCAATTATAACGCTCAGGAGAACCGCCGGGTGGATCTGACCTTCAATACCTCCTATGATGACACCACGGAGGCGGTGATCGGGGCCATTCGGGGTGTGATCGACGCCCATCCGATGGCGCTCTCCGATCCGGAGCCCTTTGTGCGCCTGTCGGCCTTCCGGGACAGCTCGGTGGAATATACGGTGCGGGTGTGGTGCCGGACGGAGGATTACTGGTCTCTCTATTTTGACCTGCTGGAGCAGGTACGTGCGGCCTTTGACCGCGCGGGGATTGATTTGACCTATCCGCATCTCAACCTCCACGTGCTGGAGGGGAAGAGCGGATCGGAAAGGAGTTCATAATCACATGACAAAAAATCGCGCCCTGAACCAGGGATTGCAGCTGCTGCTGGCGGCGGAAGGGCTTCAGCTCCTGCTGGGCCTGGCCAATCTGGTGGGATTGACCCAGCTGTTCTTCTCCGGATTTTTGAGCCTGGGATGCATGGCGATGACACTGGCGGGGCTGTACACCCTGCGCAGTGTTGACGGATCCTATCAGCTGGCCTTCCACTTTTCCATTGCCAATGTGGTTGTGGTCTTTGCCGGTTCGATCGCGGCCTCCATTCTGGGAGTGATGATCACCCTTGAGATCCTTCCGGTACTGGTGCTCCTCCTCAGCTGCATCGCACAGATCCTGGTCTGTCTGGTGGTCCGCTTCTGCTGCCGGGCCACGTGCGGACAGCTGATGGAGCGGAGAGCGGACGGCCTGGCGGCGCAGGGAGAGCAGGCGGCGCTGCTCTATATCATCGTAACCGCTGTGGCGGTCTTCAGCTATGTGCTGAGCCTGCTGCCCACGCCGGTCGGCGTCATGCGCTTTGTGACCATCCTGGCCAATGTGCTGCTGCTGACGGCCATGGGAATGTACGTCAAATTCCTCTTTTTGAGCATGAAGACCCTTGCGGTGGAATAGAAAAATGTTCCAGGAACTCGTTCCTGGAACATTTTTTATGGAATTTTCAGGTAGGCATGGTCAGGCCGTGAATAAAGCCGCCCAGTGCGTTGGACAATACGTCCCCGCCGATCACGGTGTTTCGATAGAGGAGCAGACCGGCCTGAACACCGCTCTCTCCCGTTGGATAGTTGGTGACGGCATACGTATAGCGTTTGACCCGCTTTCCGCGGTATTTGGTCAGGTCAAAGCCCTGTTGTGCCTGAAGATCCAGATATTGGGTGTATGTGTCGTCAAATTCGTCCGGGATCTGCAGTTCCTCCACCGAGATGGGCTCGGGTGAGACCTCCCAGCCATAGGAGGCCAGATAGGCGATCCGATCCTCGTTGGTTTTGATCCCCTTGCTGCTGACCGTGGCGGAGGCCTCCGCATCCTGTGTCTGCAAAGCCGCCACACCTGTCAGCACACAGCCGCAGATCAGCACGGCGGCCGCAACGCCGGCGACGATGCGCCCCCGGCTGAGCCGAGTCGTCCAAATAAACACAGCGCAACGCTCCTTTCCATTCTTTGTCTCTATGGATATGTGCACCCGGAAAAAAATATGATACAATAGCACCGATTGGATCTCGCGCCGGAAGGCGATGGAAGAAACGGAGCAAGGAACATGGAACGACTGGATAAGATCCTCTCTGGCACGGGACGCTGGTCCCGGCGGGAGGTCAAAGAGCTGGTGCGCGCCGGCCGGGTGACGGTGAATGGAAGCAAGGCGCGCTCTGCGGAGGAAAAATACGACCGGGAGGGGCTGGTGCTGGAGGTGGACGGCCTCCCGGTCTCCGGGGAGAAGTACACCTATCTCATGCTGCACAAGCCGGGAGGGGTGGTCTCTGCCACCGAGGACCCACGGCAGAAGACCGTGCTGGATCTGCTGCCGCCCCACCTGAAGCGGATCGGGCTCTTTCCGGCCGGGCGGCTGGACCGGGATACGGAGGGACTGCTGCTGCTGACCAATGACGGGGCGCTGGCCCACGATCTGCTCTCCCCGCGCAAGCATGTGGACAAGACCTACTTTGTGCGGGTTGACGGGGTCCTGAATCAGGAGGACTGCGCCGCCTTTGCCGCCGGGATGAAGCTGGAGGATGGACTGGAATGCCTGCCCGCCGGTCTGGAGCGCCTGGAGCGCCCGGATGAGGGGATCGTCACCCTGCGGGAGGGAAAGTACCACCAGATCAAGCGGATGCTGGAGGATCGGGGGAAGCCGGTGGTCTATCTCAAGCGTCTGACCATGGGTCCTCTGGTGCTGGACCCGTCGCTGGAGAAGGGACAATGGCGCCCTCTGTCAGCGGAGGAAGTACAGGCACTGCGGGAGCATGGGCCCCGCGCGGGCAGAAAGGAAACGCTGTAGTTCGGCATTTTCCACAAAAAACTTTACACAACCTATTGAAAAGAGAAAAAAAAGCCGCTATAATAGTTCCATATGAGTGAAATGGTAGAAATGCGTGTGAATTTTTGAGAAGGGTTCCCAACGCAAGTACAAAGTTTAGGGGGGCATTGTAAATGTCTAGCAGGATTTTTCAAAGCGTCGTTCTCCAAATGAAGGACAGCACGGACCGGGCCATCGGCGTGATCGACTCCGAGGGAACGGTGGTCGCCTGCAACGAGCTTACCTGCATTGGCGAGCGTTGGCCTGGTGTGGTAGAGGCGGTCAACAGTGGTGAGGGCAACGCCGTGGCCTATGAGGGCCGCACCTTCAAGACCCTGACCGGCTGGGGCTCCCAGTTTGACTATGCCGCCTTTGTCCGTGGAGATGACGCCGAGGCAAAGCTGGTGTGCTCCATGGCGGTGGTGGCCCTCAATGGCGCCAAGACCTATTATGAGGAAAAGCACGACAAGGCGACTTTTATCAAGAATATTATTTCGGACAACATTCTTCTGGGCGATATCTATGTCCGGGCCAAGGAGCTTCATTTTGTCTCCGAGCTGCCCCGGGCCGTATTCCTGATCCGTCAGGTGGAGAGCAATGATGTGGCCGCCATCGACGTGGTGCAGAATCTCTTCCCCGACAAGCAGACCGACTTTGTGCTCTCCATCAGCGAGACCGATGTGGCTCTCATCAAGCAGCTCAACGAGGGGACCGAGGGCAAGGACCTCTACAAGATCGCCAAGCAGGTGGAAGAGGCCATCACCGAGGAGCTCAACATCAAGGTAGTCATCGGTATCGGCACCATCGTGGGGCACATCCGGGATCTGGCCCGCGCCTACAAGGAGGCCCAGGTGGCCATCGAGGTGGGCAAGGTCTTTGACACTGAGAAGTCCATCATCAACTACGAGAACCTGGGTATCGGCCGCCTGATTTATCAGCTGCCCACCACCCTGTGTGAGATGTTCCTGCAGGAGGTCTTTAAGAAGAATCCCATTGACGCGCTGGATCAGGAGACCCTCTTTACCATCAACAAGTTCTTTGAGAACAACCTGAACGTGTCCGAGACCGCCCGGAAGCTCTTCGTCCACCGGAATACCCTGGTCTACCGCCTGGAGAAGATCAAGAAGCTCACCGGTCTGGACCTGCGGGAGTTCGACGACGCCATCACCTTCAAGGTGGCCCTGATGGTCAAGAAGTACCTCATCTCCCGCGGCATCGACAACTGAGCATGAGAAGTCTGCGGACCGCTGCGGCGTGACAGCGCCCGGGATCCGCGGCAATACCGGCAGAGCCGGATATGGAACGATGCAGAATACAGAAACACAGGAGCACTCTGTATTCTGCATTCTTCTTATACAGTTCCTTTACATAAAAGAGGTAGTTATGATTCGTTTTATCGATATCTATAAGGCCTATGACAATGGGACCAAGGCATTGAAGGGCATTTCCATGCGCATTGACGACGGGGAATTTGTCTTTCTGGTCGGGCCCTCCGGTTCGGGAAAGTCCACCATCATCAAGCTGATCACGGCGGAGGTGGCCCCCACCGATGGACGTCTCATGGTCAACGGCTATAACCTGAACACCATCCGGCCCAGACAGGTGCCCTATATGCGCCGGACTCTGGGCGTCATCTTTCAGGACTTCCGCCTGATCGAGAAGAAGAGCATCTACGACAATCTGGTCTTTGCCATGCGGGCCGTGGGCGCCTCCCCCCGGGAGATCAAGAAGCGCATCGCCTACGTGCTGGAGCTGGTGGGATTGGACACCAAAGCCGACCGGCGGCCGGATGAGCTCTCGGGCGGCGAACAGCAGCGCGTGGCCATCGCCCGGGCGCTGGTCAACAATCCCAGCATGATCATCGCGGACGAGCCCACGGGAAACCTGGACCCCCAGCGCTCACTGGAGATCATGATGCTGCTGGAGAAGATCAATGAGCTTGGCACCACCGTGCTGGTGGTCACCCATGAGAAGGAGCTGGTCAACCGCTTTGCCAAGCGGGTGATCGCCATCGAAAACGGACGGATCATCAGCGACGGAATGGGCGGGTATTACGACAATGAGACGATTTAATATTGGTTACTTTTTTGTAGAGGGCTTTCAGAGCATCTTTACCCATGGACTGATGTCCTTTGCGGCGGTGTGTATGATCATCTGCTGTCTGCTGATCATGGGTTCCTTCTCTCTGGTGGCGGTCAACCTGGACAATATGCTGGGGGACTTCGAGAAACAGAATGAGTTTCTGGCCTACATCGACGAGACCTACACCGAGGAGCAGGCCCGTGCCCTGGAGGAACAGATTCTGGCGGTACCCAATGTGGCGTCGGCAGAATTTATGAGCCGGGGGCAGGCCAAAGAGGAATTTGCCGCCAAGCAGGAGGAGACCGAACTCTTTGAGAGCCTGCCTGATACAGTGTTGCGGGACCGCTTCCGGATCCATGTGAACGATCTCAACCAGCTCCGACAGACGGTGGAGCAGGTGAAGGGGATCACCGGCGTGGCGGAGACCAGCGCGGCCTATGAGGTTGCGGAGGGCTTCACCGTGGTGCGCAACGTGGCAAGCGGCGTGGCGGTGATTCTGGTGGCCATTTTGCTGCTGGTCTCTCTCTTCATCATCACCAACACCATCAAGCTGGCCACCTTCAACCGCCGGGAGGAGATCGCCATCATGAAGATGTGCGGCGCCACCAACGGATTTGTACGCTGGCCCTTTGTGTTTGAGGGATTGATCCTGGGACTGGTGGGCGCGCTGCTGGCCTACCTCATCCAGTGGGGCGTGTATACCCTCATCGGAAAGGCCATCAACGCGTCGGACACCATGCAGCTCATCACCATTCTGCCCTTTGAGCAGATGGCCATGATGGTGCTGGGCGTCTTCCTGGGTACCGGTTTTGTGATCGGTGTGGGAGGAAGCTTGATGGCGATCCGTAAGTTCCTTCAGGTTTAATACAAGGAGTAATATGTCTATGGCGAAGCAGACAAGAAAGAAACCGGAAAAGGAGAAGTGGGGCGTTCACCGCGTGGTGGTGGCAGGGCTTGCGCTGCTGATGGCGGCGCTGATGATCCTGCCCATGGTCAGCATGATCGTCAGCGGCACGGCCGGCGCAGTGAGCCAGTCGGAGATCGACAAGCTCAAGCAGGAGCAGCAGGCCTCCAAAGACCGCCAGGAGGAGCTCAAGCAGGAGCTGAACGACCTTAAGAACGATCAGGCGGATGCCCAGGCCAAGCGGAACATCCTTCAGCAGCAGCTGGAGGCCATCAACACGGAGCTGACCAACATCCAGAACCAGATCACCTATTATGACGGCGAGATCGCCCAGAAGGAAGCCGAGCGGGTGGAGGCTGTGGCCCGGGAAGAGGCCCAGTACGAGCTCTTCTGCCAGCGGGTGCGGGCTATGGAGGAGGGCGGAAATGTCTCCTACTGGTCCATCATCTTCCAGGCGGAGGACTTTACCGATCTGCTGGACCGGATCAACATGGTCGATGAGATCATGAGCTATGACCAGGCCGTCATGGACGAGCTGGTGGCCACCCGTAAGCAGATCGAGATCCTCAAGGCCGATCTGGAGACGGCACGCGCCGAGCAGGAGGCCAAGAAAGCGGAGCAGGAGGCCAAAAAGGCCGAGCAGAAGCAGAAGGTGGCCGAGGCCCAGGCACTGCTGGATCAGATCAACGCCGACGCCGCTGAGGTCAACCGTCAGCTGGAGGCTGAGAGCGCAGCGGCCGCTGAGATCCAGAAGGAGATCGTGGCCAAGCAGAAGAAGCTGGAGGAAGAGCGTAAGCAGAACAACATCGTTCTGGACCCGGGCGGCGACTATCTGTGGCCCCTGCCCGGCTACTATAAGCTCACTTCTGCCTTTGGCTACCGGATCCATCCCATCACCCATCGGCCCCAGAGCCACACCGGCATCGACATTCCGGCGCCCGGCGGCACGGCCATCAAGGCCTGCAAGGGCGGACAGGTGGTCACGTCGGCCTATCACAGTTCCTACGGAAACTATGTGGTCATCGACCACGGCAACGGCAACTCCACCCTCTATGCCCACATGAGCAGCCGGGCGGTGTCCGAGGGACAGATGGTGAGCCAGGGACAGGTCATCGGCTATGTGGGGACCACGGGTTCCTCCACCGGAAACCATCTGCATCTGGAGATCCGGGTCAACTACACCCGGACCGACCCGGAGAAGTGCTTCCCGGGACTGTATAACTCGTTTGTACGCGCATATAACTGGTAAGCTGTCATAGAATAGAGCACGAAGGAGGGGAGCGCGGGATCCGCGCTCCCCTCTGTTTCATCTGGCAAGGAGGTCCGCTATGGAAGAAAGAAGAAAGCAGAAAAAACGCTTTGGCGTGGGCGCTCTCATCGGTACGGCTGCGGCCACGCTGGTGGTGACGCTGATCGTGCTGGGATGCGCGGTATGGCTGGTGCTGGGACGGGATGGACTCTCCCTGCTCCAGGGGATCACGCTGGTCAAGACCCAGTTCGTGGGGGAGAAGACGGAGGAGGTGACCGATCAGGCCCTGTCCGGCATGATCGAGGGCCTGGGAGACCGCTGGTCCTATTATCTGGACGAGGAGGCATACCAGGCCGAGCAGGAGCGCCGGGCCAATGTCTATGTGGGCATCGGCGTCACCGTGGACTACACCAGCGAAGCGGGACTGACCATCCGCGCCGTGGTGCCGGGCGGCTCAGCCGAAGAGGCGGGGCTGGTCGAGGGCGAGATCATCACCGCGGTGGACGGCGAGGATATTGCCGGAGAGGCGCGGTATGAGGCCCCCGACCGCATCGCGGGAGAAGAGGGGAGCACCGTCCGTCTCACCGTCCAGGGCTTCGATGGGAACCGTCGGGAGGTGGAGCTGGTGCGCAAGAGCATCCAGACCGACCCGGTCTCCTACGAGTACCTGGAGAACGGCGTGGGCTATGTCAAGCTCTCCAACTTCTTTGCGGGAAGCGCCGACCGGGTGAAGGAGGCCGTCACCGACCTTCAAAGCCAGGGGGCCACCGCGCTGGTCTTTGATATGCGGGACAACGGGGGCGGCTATCTGGATGAGCTCATTCCCATGCTGGATTTCCTGCTGCCGGAGGGCCCCATCTTCCAGACCCGCAGCCACACCGGCGCGGAAAAGATCTATGAATCGGACGCGGCATGTGTGGACCTCCCCATGGCGGTACTGGTCAATGAGAATACATACAGCGCGGCGGAGATCTTTGCCGCCGAGCTCCAGGAGGAGGGGGCGGCCGTGGTGATCGGGACCCCCACCAGCGGAAAGGGATACTCCCAGCAGCTCTTTCCCCTGCTCAACGGGGGCGCTCTGGGGATCTCCACCGCCGAGTATTTTACCGGCAACGGTGTGAGCCTCATCGGAACCGGACTGCACCTGGACCGGGAGATCGCCCTTTCCGAGGAGGATCAGGCCGAGTTCACGGCCGGGGTGCTGCCTCTGGCGGAAGACGAGCAGTTCCAGGCGGCTCTGGAGCTGCTGGGGATCGCGGCATAAGATGAGATTTTGCTGCATACCCTCCCTCTGAGGTGAGGGTATGATCGGTTGGATGGTCCTGGAAGAGCGGCGGGGCTGGAGAAGTACCGTGGAAGAGGTGCGCCTAGAAGGACTGCGGGTATGCCGTGCCGGTATACCCGCGCCCGCCGCGCTCTCCCCCGCGGCCCGGAACCGGCGGGTGAAGCGGGGCGCGCAGCTCCTGCGGAAAGCGGGCTGCCGCCGCTGCCTCACGCCGCCGGGCTTCCCGCTCTGGGACCTTTTGCACGAGAGCGGCTTGCAGGCAGTGGACCCCGGCGGGCTCTGCCAAGCCCTGGCCGCCCGGCTGGCGGGGACCTACCTGGCGGAGCACGGGGTCCCGGAGACCGGGGCCACGGTGGTCCTTCTGGGCAGCCGGGTGGACCGGAGCCTCTTTGACGCGGCCTGCACCCTGGTCCCCCGGGTCCGCCGTCTGGTGATCCGGGCGGGCGAGGAGGGACGGGAGCTGGCCCAGTGGCTGGAGCGGGAGTACGGCATCCCGGTGCTGGAGAACGGAAGGGGCGCCCAGGTGCGCCTCTGGTTCACGCCGCCGGAGGGGGAGACCGGACCGGAGGATCTGGTGCTGTGCGCCCCCGGGCTTTCCCTGGGCGGACTGGAACTCCATCCCATGCGTCCGGTACCGGACGAAGTGGAGGTACGAGCCTTTGCGGCGCTGCTCTGGGAAGAGGGGCGGCTTGCGCTGGAGGACATAGAAATATCTTCCAGTGCGGCGGCGCAAATGACTTGACAGGACCGGACAAACTACATATAATGTATAAACACAAAATGATAGTCTGGAGGATTGCGAGCCGGAGACGGCTCATTTCTCATATTTCCGGCGAAAAGAAAGGTGTGCACGGCAATGGCAAAAGAATATAAGCTGAGCCCCGAGCGCTTTGAAAAGCTGAAAGAGGAGCTCAATTATCTCAAGACGGTGCGTGAGAAGGAAGTGGCCGATCAGATCAAGGAGGCCCGCTCCTTCGGCGACCTGTCCGAGAACAGCGAGTACGACGAGGCGAAAAACGAGCAGGGCAAGCTCTACTCCCGCATTGCGGAGGTGGAGAACATCCTGGCCAACTGCATCGTCATTGAGGACGAGCACAGCGACGACACCACCATGGTCCGGCTGGGCAGCCGCATCACGGTGCTGGACAAGGAGTTTGAGGAAGAGGTCCAGTATGAGGTGGTGGGCTCTCAGGAGGCCGACCCCATGAACGGCCTGATCTCTGAGGACTCCCCCTTCGGCAAGGCGCTGCTGGGCAAGGCCGTGGGCGACGAGGTGGAGGTGGAGGCCCCCGCCGGCACCCTGTACTATAAGATCCTGAACATTCAGAAGGCATAAAAGAGAGGAAGAACAGACGCATGAGTGAAGAGAAGAAGAATCCCCAGCAGGAGGAGCCCTCTCTGTCTGAGCTGCTTCAGATCCGGCGCGCCAAGCTCAAGGAGCTCCAGGACGCCGGCGAGGATCCCTTCCAGCAGACCCGCTTTCCGGTAACTGCCCACAGCACCGAGATCCGGGAGAATTTTGAGGCGATGGAGGGCCAGATCAAGGCCATCGCCGGACGTCTCATGTCCAAGCGCGGCATGGGCAAGGCCGTGTTCTGCGACCTGCAGGACGGACAGGGCCGCATCCAGATCTATGTCCGCATCGACGAGCTGGGCGAGGAGGCCTTTGCCAAGTTCAAGAAGGTGGATATCGGCGACATCGTGGGCGTGGAGGGCGAAGTGTTCCGCACCAAGCGGGGCGAGATCTCCGTGAAGGCCCACTCGGTCACCCTGCTCTCCAAGTCCCTGCTGCCCCTGCCGGAGAAGTTCCACGGTCTGACCGACCGGGAGACCCGGTACCGTCAGCGCTATGTGGACCTCATCATGAATCCCGAGGTGCGCCGGGCCTTTGTCATCCGCTCCAAGTTCATTCAGCATGTGCGCAGCTTCCTGGACAACCGGGGCTATATGGAAGTGGAGACCCCCGTGCTCAACACCATCTCCGGCGGCGCCACGGCCCGTCCCTTCATTACCCATCACAACACCCTGGACATCGACATGTACATGCGCATCGCCACCGAGCTGCCCCTCAAGCGCCTGGTGGTGGGCGGCATGGAGCGGGTGTATGAGATCGGCCGCATCTTCCGCAACGAGGGCATGGACCCCAAGCACAACCCCGAGTTCACCACGGTGGAGCTCTATGAGGCCTATGCCGACTTCAACGATATGATGGACCTCTTTGAGGACCTGCTCTCCTCCGCCGCGGACAAGATCCTGGGCACCTACGATGTGGAGTGGCAGGGAGAGAAGATCTGCCTGGCGCCCGGCTGGCCCCGCCTGACCATGGCCGAGGCGGTCAAGAAGTACACGGGCCTTGACTTTATGGCGGTCTCCGACGACGCCGAGGCGGTGGCCATGGCCAAGTCCATCGGTGTGGAGCTGCCCGAGACGGCCGATCCCACCTGGGGCAACGCCCTCTACGAGTGCTTTGACCAGAAGGTGGAGGAGAAGCTGATCCAGCCCACCTTTATCACCATGCATCCCGTGGACGTCTCCCCCCTGGCCAAGCGCTCCCCCAAGGACCCCCGCCTCACCGAGCGCTTTGAGCTGTTCATCTGCCACAGTGAGATGGGCAACGCCTTCTCCGAGCTCAACGATCCCATTGACCAGCGCGGCCGCTTCCAGAAGCAGGTCGAGCTGCGCGCCAAGGGCGACGATGAGGCCGGCATGATGGATGAAGACTATATCACCGCCCTGGAGTACGGTCTGCCCCCCACGGGCGGCCTGGGCATCGGCATCGACCGCTGCGTGATGCTGCTGACCAACAGCGATTCCATCCGGGACGTCATCCTCTTCCCCACCATGAAGCCCCTGGATAAGAAGGACACCTCCGCCAAGGCCGAGAAGCGGGCCGAGCCGGTGGTGGTCACCGACGAGAAGATCGATTTCTCCAAGGTGGAGATCGAGCCCCTCTTCCAGGATTTCGTGGACTTTGAGACCTTTGCCAAGTCCGACTTCCGGGCCGTCAAGGTCAAGGACTGCACCGCTGTGCCCAAGAGCAAGAAGCTGCTGAAGTTCGTTCTGGACGACGGCACCGGCACCGACCGGGTGATCCTGAGCGGCATCCACGACACCTATGAGCCGGAGGAGCTGCTGGGCAAGACCCTCATCGCCATCACGAACCTTCCGCCCCGGAAGATGATGGGGATCGACTCCTGCGGCATGATCATCTCCGCGGTCCATCATGAGGAGGGCGTGGAGAAGCTCCACTGCCTGATGGTGGATCCGCACATTCCGGCGGGCGCGAAGCTCTATTAAGGGCGCGATGATCCGGTCTCTGAAACGACGGGGGATGGAAACGAATGACGATCACATACGCATAGGAGTACTTCCCACCATGAAACATCTGGACTGATTCAGAGATTCTGGAGGCCGTGCCTGGTCCCGGGCGCGGCCTTTCGTCGGTATGGGAGCAGGACATGCTCCCATACCGCGACCAAAGCGGCCTGTCGGTGTGTGTGGACAGGCCAGTACGGTCCAGGCTGTGCCGGACCGGGAGAGAAAGGCCGATCAGATATTATGAGTATTACCATTCGCGCACGCAATCTGCTGCTCAGTAAACGAGGGATGAATCCCACGCGCATCGTGGCAGCATCCTTTGGGTGCATCATCCTGCTGGGCGCACTGCTGCTGACCCTTCCCATCGCCTCGCGCAGCGGGATGAGCGTCGGTTTTTTTGACGCACTGTTTACCGCCACCTCAGCCACCTGCGTCACCGGACTCATTACCGTGGATACCTGGGTCCAGTGGAGCCTCTTTGGGCAGATCATCATCATTATGATGATCCAGCTGGGGGGCCTTGGCTTTATGACCCTCATCACCATGGTGTCCTTTGCGCTCCACCGCCGCATCGGCCTGTCGGAGCGGCTCATCATGGTGTCCACCTTCAACCTCAACGATCTGGATGGTGTGGTGCGCATGGTACGCCATGCGCTCATGGGCACCTTTCTGATCGAGGGGGTGGGGGCGGTGATCCTCTCCATCTGCTTCATTCCAACCTTTGGACTGCTCCGGGGGATCTGGCATGGCATCTTCCACGCCATCTCCGCGTTCTGCAACGCGGGCTTTGATCTGATGGGCGGAGAGTACGGCCCCTTTTCCAGTATGATCGGGGCGAACCATCACCCGGTCATACTGCTCACCACGGCCGCCCTCATCATCATCGGCGGCCTGGGATTTTTCGTCTGGGAGGATGTGGTGCGCAGCCGGTGCTGGCGCAAGCTCTCCCTGTACAGCAAGCTGGTGCTGGTGATGACGGCGGGACTGCTGCTCTTCGGCACCGTCTTTACCCTGCTGGCGGAATACCACAATCCCGCCACGCTGGGGAACATGCCCCTGTGGCAGAAACTGCTCAACGCCTTTTTCCAGTCCACCACCCTGCGTACAGCCGGCTTTGACGCGCTGGGACAGGGCGGGCTCCACGACAACACCAAGGCCATTTCGGTGGTGCTCATGCTGGTGGGCGGTTCGTCGGGCTCCACCGCGGGCGGTATCAAGACTGTGACGCTGGCGGTGCTCATGCTGGCTCTGCGGGCGGGGCTGAAGGGGAAGGAGCAGGTGACCCTGCGGGGCCGGGCCATCTCCTATCAGCGGGTCATCAATGCCATGACCCTGACGCTGGTGGTGATCACGCTGTTTCTGACCGGGTCCATCATCCTCTCCTCGGTGGAGAGCCTGCCCTACATCGACTGCGCCTTTGAGGTGGCGTCGGCACTGGGTACGGTGGGCCTGACCACCGGCATCACCGCGCATCTCTCCCGTTTTTCCCAGGCAGTGCTTGTCCTGTTTATGTATCTGGGCCGTGTGGGCGTGCTTTCGTTCTCCATCGCATTCCTGACCCGGCGTAAAAAACTGGCCAAGATCCAGTATCCCAATGTGGACATTATGATCGGATAAAAAAGAAGGGGATTGCATGAAAACATTTGTTGTCATCGGTCTGGGCCGATTTGGAAACGCTGTGGCCACCGAGCTGTGCACGCTGGGCCATGAGGTGCTGGCCATCGACGCCGACCCGGAGAAGGTGCAGAAGGTGGTGGATCTGGTGACCCACGCCGTCACCGGAGACGCCAGAGACGCGGCGGTCCTGCGGGCGCTGGGCGTGCGCAACTATGACTGCGCCATCGTGGCCACCGGCAACGACGTGGGAAACAGCGCCCTCATCACCCTCAATCTGAAGGAAGTGGGGGTCAAGCAGGTGGTGTGCAAGGCCCAGAGCCATGTACATCGGAAGGTACTGGAGAAGATCGGAGCCGACCGGGTGATCTTCCCTGAGCATGAGATGGGACTGAAGCTGGCCCAGGGCCTCTCCAGCTCCAACGTGCTCAACTTTATCGAGCTCTCCGACGACTTCAGCATCGTGGAGCTGGCGGTGCCCAAGGTGTGGATGGGCAAGAGCATCCGGGAGCTGGACATCCGTGCCAAGCACCATGTCAACGTCATCGCGGTGCGCGGCCCGGAGGGCGTGCTGGACGTGGCCCCCGGCGGCGACTACCGGCTGGTCCAGGGCGGACGGATCGTGGTGCTGGGCCGTACCGAGTATATCAACCTGCTGCATAGCCTGTAAGGAAGATGAAGATGGAATCGATTACCAGCCGGCAGAATCCGCTGGCCGTCCACATCCGCAAGCTGGGGGCGGAGGGGAAGTACCGCCGGAGCCAGAGACAGTACCTCTGCGAGGGCGAAAAACTGGTGGGGGAGGCCCTGCGCTGGAGCGCCGGGGTGGAGACCCTGGTCTACGCCCGGGGAAAGACTCCCCCCGAGGACCTGCCCCAGGAGATCCGTCTGGTGGAGGTGCCTGAGGGACTCTTTGAGAGCCTCTCCACCGTGGAGACCCCCCAGGGCGTCCTGGCCGTGTGCCGCAGACCGGAGACGGCGCTGCCTGAGACCATGGCGCCGGGCGGGTATCTGGTGCTGGACGGACTCCAGGACCCGGGGAACGTGGGCACCATCTGGCGCACCGCCGATGCGCTGGGAGCTGCGGGAGTGGTTCTGCTGCCCCGCTGCGCCGACCCCTTTTCGCCCAAGACGGTCCGCTCCACCATGGGGGCCTGCTTCCGTCTCCCGGTGTGGGAGACCGATCTGGATCACCTGTGTCCCCGGCTGGAGGCGGCGGAGATCCCCCTGTACGCCACCGCCCTGCGGGAGGATACGGCCGATGTGCGGGAGCTGCCTCTGGAGCGGGCGGCCGTAGTCATCGGCAGCGAGGGCAGGGGCATCTCCCAGGAGGCCCTGGCCCGGTGTGAAAAGACCATCCGCATCCCCATGCGGGAGCGGTGTGAGTCCCTCAACGCGGCGGCAGCTGCCACCGTGGTGCTCTGGGAGATGGCCCGCGGCCACTGAACAAAAGGGAAGAACGGATAGACGGAGTGAGATCCCGGTAGAGAAAGAGAGGGAGAAATTCCATGTCTGTGCTGAAGTATTGGCTGTGGCTCACCACCCGGCCCTCCATCCGGCCGGGGGAGGCGGCCGCCCTGGCCGAGCGTCTGGGCGGGGCCGAACAGGTCTATGTGGCCGACCGGGCGGAGTATGAGCTGCTGGGTCTGCCCTCTAAGCTCCGGGAGGAGCTCTGCCACAAGGAGATGGACTGGCCGGAGCGCATCCTGGAGGACTGCGCCCGGCGGAACATCCGGATCCTGACCATACAGGACGCCGCCTACCCGGAGCGTCTGCGCCAGATCGACGCGCCGCCCGCCCTTCTCTACGTGAAGGGGAAGAACCTCCCCTTTGACGAGCGGGTGGTCATCGGCGTGGTGGGCTCCCGCCGGGCCAGCCCCTACGGGATCGAGAAGGCGGCGGAGCTGGGCCGGGACCTGGCCCGCCGGGGCGCGGTGGTGGTCTCAGGCGTGGCCCAGGGAGTGGACGCCGCCGCCCTGCGCAGTGCTATCCGGGCCGGAGGGACCGTGTGCTCGGTGCTGGGCGGCGGGATCGACGTGGTCTATCCATCCTCCAGCGCGGACCTCTACCGGGTGGTGCCCCAGGTGGGCACCCTCATCAGCGAGTATCCGCCGGGGACCGCCACCGAGGGGTGGCACTACCCCATCCGCAACCGCATCATCAGCGGTCTGAGCCTGGGCGTGGCGGCAGTGGAGGCCAGCGTGAAGAGCGGCACCCTCATCACCGCCCGCACCGCGCTGGACCAGAACCGGGACGTCTTTGCCTTTCCGGGGCTAGCGGGAAATCCCGGCAGTCAGGGGACCAATCTCCTCATCCAGCGGGGGGAGGCCAAGCTCATCCAGTCGGCCGCTGACATCCTGGTGGAGTACGAGGGACTCTATTCGGCCCGCCTGCGGCCCGGCCCACCGCGAAAGCGGGAGAAAAGGGAACCTGGAGCGCAAGAGGCTCCCCAGCATCCCCGCCCCAAAGGGCCGGAGCCGGTCCCCCAGGCGGTTGACAACTCGGAAGGAAGGGCTTATAGTACCTTTCAAGAGCAGACCGGAGAGTTTACGGCGGAGGAGAAGGCCATCCTCCTGGCCCTGGGGGAGGAGCGGCTGCGGCCGGACGACCTGGTGGAGCGCACCGGCCTCCCGGCCAGCGGGGTGCTGGCCAGCCTCACCATGCTGACCATGCGGGGCATCCTGGCCCAGCGGCCGGGCAATTTCTTTGAAGCCCTGATCCTGCTGCGGGAGAAGGACTGAGCACCGGCGGGATCTCCCGCCCAAGGGCGTACCTGAACATCGGCAAACCAAACCCGGAGCGCGGTGGTTTGCCGATGATCAGATCCGCTCTGACGCCCACCAGAGGGCGCAGTTGGTCCGCCCAGGCGCGGACGAGAGAAGGGCCTCCGGAACAGAGACGGAGAGACCCAATTGGAGGTACTATTGTGGCGAAATCGAATCTTGTGATCGTGGAGTCCCCCGCCAAGGCCAAGACCATCGGAAAATACCTGGGTCCCGGCTATCAGGTGAAGGCGTCCATGGGACATGTGCGCGATCTTCCCAAGAGCAAGCTGGGCGTGGACGTGGAACACGGCTTCACGCTGGATTATCAGCCCATCAAGGGCAAGGAAGAGGTCATCGACGACCTGCAGAAGACGGCCAAGAAGAGCGAAAAAGTCTTTCTGGCCACCGACCCGGACCGGGAGGGCGAGGCCATCTCCTGGCACCTCAAGGAGCTGCTGGGGATCCCCGACGACAAGACCTACCGGGTCACCTTTAACGAGATCACCAAGAAGGTGGTCAACGAGGCCATCGCCGCCCCCCGGGCTATCGACCAGAATCTGGTGGACGCCCAGCAGGCCAGAAGAGTGCTGGACCGCATCGTGGGCTACCAGATCTCCCCCCTGCTGTGGAAGAAGATCCGCCGGGGCCTGAGCGCCGGACGAGTCCAGTCGGTGGCCACCCGCCTGGTGGCCGAGCGGGAGGCCGAGATCAAGGCCTTCGTGCCCGAGGAGTACTGGTCCCTGGATGTGGACCTGGAGCGCATCGCCCCCAACCTGGGCCAGTTCCGGGCCTCCTTCTACGGCCGGGAGAAGAAGATGGACCTGCACAGCGAGGAGGAGGTCCAGGCGGTGGTCTCCGCCGTTCAGGCCGACTCCTTTACCGTCCAGGGGGTCAAGCGGCAGGATAAGCAGCGCAATCCCGCGCCCCCCTTCACCACCTCCACCCTACAGCAGGAGGCCAGCCGCAAGCTGAACATGACCCCCCGGCGCACCATGTCCATCGCCCAGCAGCTCTACGAGGGCGTGGACATCGAGGGCGAGGGGACCATCGGCCTCATCACCTATATGCGTACCGACTCCCTGCGCCTCTCGGACGAGGCCACGGAGGCCGCCAAAAACTTTATCCAGGGCCGCTACGGGGCCGACTACTACCCCGGAAAGCCCCGGGTGTTCAAGACCAAGTCCGGGGCCCAGGACGCCCACGAGGCCATCCGTCCCTCCGACGTGAACCTGACCCCCGAGCAGCTCAAGAAGGACCTGACCAGCGAGCAGTACCGGCTCTACAAGCTGATCTGGAGCCGCTTCTTGGCCTGCCAGATGGCCCCCGCCGTCTATGACAGCGTCACCATCGAGGTGGAGAGCGCCGGCTACCGCTTCCGTGCCAACCACTCGGCCCTCAAGTTCTCCGGCTATACCGCCGTCTATGTGGAGGGCAAGGACGAGGACGAGGAGGTCCTCCGCCAGTCCCCCCTGCCCGACCTGCGGGAGGGGGAGGCCCTCAAGCTCCTCAAGAGCGAGCCGGGACAGCACTTCACCCAGCCCCCCAGCCGCTACACCGAGGCCACCCTCATCAAGGCCCTGGAGGAGAAGGGGATCGGCCGTCCCTCCACCTACGCCCCCACCATCTCCACCATCCTGGACCGGGAGTATGTGGTGAAGGAGGGGAAGAACCTGCGCACCACCCCCCTGGGCGAGGTGGTCAACGACCTGATGAAGGAGAAGTTTCCCGACATCGTGGACACCGCCTTCACCGCCCGGATGGAGGAGCTGCTGGACGAGGTGGAAGAGGGGAAGGAGAACTGGAAGGACATCCTCTCCGGCTTCTACGGGGACTTTGAGCGGGAGCTCCAGGCCGCCGAGCAGGACACTGAGCGCATCAAGGTGCCCGACGAGGTGTCCGATGTCATCTGCCCCCTGTGCGGGCGCAATCTGGTCTTTAAGTCCGGCCGCTTCGGCCGCTTCCTGGCCTGCCCCGGCTGGCCCGAGTGCCCCCACACCCAGCCCATCGTCATCGAGATGCCGGGCAAGTGCCCCAAGTGCGGCGGCAAGATTTTGAAAAAGACCTCCAAGCGGGGCTATGCCTACTACGGCTGTGAGAACAACACCAACAAGGATGAGAGCAAGCGCTGCGACTTCATGACCTGGGATGTGCCGGTCAAGGAGACCTGTCCCGAGTGCGGACACACCCTCTTCAAGAAGTCGGGCCGGGGCTTCAAGAAGCCCTTCTGCATCAATCCCGAGTGCCCCAACTTCCTGCCGGAGGATCAGCGGGGCTATAAGAAGAAGACCCCGGAAAACGCCAATCCCGCCGAGGGCGTGCCGCCCGAGGAGGAGAAAAAGACCGTCAAGAAGACCGCCGCGAAAAAGCCGGCGGCCAAGAAAACCGCGGCCAAAAAGACCGAGACCACCAAAAAAGCGGCGGCCAAGAAGACCACCGCCAAGAAGGAGCCGGCCAAAAAGACCACCGCGAAGAAGACGGCCAAGAAGACAGAGGAAGCGTAAGGAGAACACATGGAACCTGTTATCGTGATCGGCGCGGGCCTGGCCGGATGTGAGGCCGCGTGGCAGCTGGCCCAGCGGGGCATTCCGGTGGAGCTGCATGAGATGAAGCCCCGGAAAAAGACCCCCGCCCACCACTCGGACGACTTTGGAGAGCTGGTGTGCTCCAACTCCCTGCGCTCCGACCAGCTGGAGAATGCGGTGGGCCTGCTCAAGGAGGAGCTGCGCCGCCTGGGCTCCCTCATCCTCCGCTGTGCCGACGAGCACCGGGTGGAGGCGGGCGGCGCCCTGGCGGTGGACCGCCACGCCTTTTCCGGGGCCATCACCCGGGCGGTGAAGGAGCACCCCCTCATCACCGTGGTGGAGGGGGAGGTCACCGAGATCCCCGCGGAGGGAAATGTGATCGTGGCCTCCGGGCCCCTCACCTCCGAGGCCCTGAGCGAGCGCATCAAGGCCTTTTTCCCCGAGAGCCGCTATCTCAACTTCTACGACGCGGCGGCCCCCCTGGTCACCTTTGAGAGCGTGGATATGACCTCGGCGTGGTTTGCCTCCCGCTACGACAAGGGCACGCCGGACTATATCAACTGCCCCCTCACGGAGGAGGAGTACGACGCCTTCTGGACCGAGCTGTGCGCCGCCCAGGAGGCCGAGGTCCACGGCTTTGAGGACAAACAGGTCTTTGAGGGCTGTATGCCCGTGGAGGTCATGGCCCGCCGGGGGAAGCAGACCCTCTGCTACGGCCCCCTCAAGCCCCGGGGCCTCAAGGACCCCAAGACGGGGAAGGAGCCCTTCGCCGTGGTGCAGCTGCGCAAGGACAACGCCGAGGGCTCCATCTACAATCTGGTGGGCTTCCAGACCCATCTGAAGTGGCCCGAGCAGCGGCGGGTCTTTTCCATGATCCCCGCCCTGCGCAGCGCAGAATTCGTGCGCTACGGCGTGATGCACCGGAACACCTACCTGGATTCCCCCCGGATGCTGGACCGCTATTACCGGGTCAAGCATGAGCCCCGGGTGTGCTTCGCCGGGCAGATCACCGGCGTGGAGGGATATGTGGAGTCCACCGCCTCCGGCTTCCTGGCGGCGGTGGAGCTGGCCCGCAGACTTCAGGGCAAGCCCCCGGTGGACTTTCCCCAGGAGACGGCGGTGGGGGCGCTGGCCCTCTACATCAGCAACGAGACGGTGGGCGACTTCCAGCCCATGAACGTGAACTTCGGCATCATCCCGCCCCTGGGCTATAAGGTCAAGGGCAAAAGAAACAAGAATGCCGAGCTGAGCCGCCGGGCGCTGGAGATCCTGGACAAGCTGGACCCGGCAGAGCTGTAACCGACCCTTACAGCCGGTGGAGGGCCAGTCCCAGCCGCAGGCCCCGGAGAAAGGCCGCCTCGGCGTCCAGCTGGGCGCACTCGTCGGCCGCGTCCCGGAGCTTTTCGCAGAAGGGATCGCCCATTTCCTCCCGGACCCGGCCCAGGTGCCGCTCCCGGAGGGCATAGCAGTCCGGGAGATCCCCGGCGTCCCGGTCCAGCCGGGCAGCGAGTTCATACAAGGCAAAGAGTAAGTTATCCACACCATCACCCCAATAAAACCATGATTGGAATATACACGGTTTTATTGGATATGTCAAGGGGGGAGCCATGTACCATAACGAATTATTTGGTTTGCGCTTACGCAAGATGCGCAGTCACAACCATGAGACGCAACGGGAACTGGCGGAGGTTTTGGGTGTAAAGCCAAACCAGATCGGAGAAATGGAAAATGGCCGGGGTGCTACGACCCTTGCAAAATTAGCGCAGCTCTGTGCGCATTACAATGTCACGGCTGATTATCTTTTAGGTTTGACGGATGAGCCACGGCCATTGAGATGAGACAAGGAGTAACCCTGTCAATCAGAAGCAGGACCAAATGCAGTCAAAATGAGATTGTATCTGATCTGTGAGGGGGCAGCGTATGTTTGAGCGCGCTATTTTTTCGGCCCGGCTGAAAGAACTCATTCAGCGGCGGAACATGACCTATGCCGAGCTGGCCCGGGCGCTGGGGGTCTCCACCGCGCAGATCAGCGACATGGCCAACGGAAAAGCCGGGACCTCCATGGAGCGGCTGTATAAGCTCTGCAAGACCTTTGAGGTGTCTGCCGACTACCTGTTGGGTCTGACAGACGAGCCGCGGCCGTTGGCATAGGGCCGGTCCGGATGAGAACACAGAAAGAAGAGGGAAAAGTCATGAAGATCATCGTAGACGCCATGGGCGGCGACAACGCGCCCGCCTCAAACGTAAAGGGTGCACTGGCTGCCATCCGGGAGCAGGGAGTAGAGGTCATCCTGGTGGGCCGGGGGGAGGAGATCCTCCAGGTCCTCAACGAGGAGGGCATGAAGGAGCCCCCGGCAGGGATGGAGATCGTCCATGCCTCCGAGGTGGTGGAGATCTGTGACAATCCGGCCACCGCCTTCCGGGAGAAGAAGGACTCCTCCCTCACGGTGGGGCTCAATCTGCTCAAGGACGGCAAGGGCGACGCCTTTGTCTCGGCGGGCAGCACCGGCGCGCTGCTGGCGGCGGCCACCCTCATCGTCAAGCGCATCAAGGGCATTCGCCGGGCGGCCATGGCCCCGGTGGTGCCCACCGGAAACGGCGGGGCCGTCCTCATCGACTGCGGCGCCACCGCCGAGTGTACCCCCGAATACCTGCTCCAGTTCGCCTTCATGGGATCCTACTATGCCGAGCGGGTGCTGGGCCGTCCGGAGCCGCGGGTGGGCCTCCTGAACATCGGGGCCGAGCCCTCCAAGGGCACCGAGCTGCAGCAGAAGACCTACGCCCTCCTGCAGGAGGCCGGGGAGCAGGGCCGTATCCACTTCACCGGCAACGTGGAGGGCAAGGAGGCGGTCTACGGCGCGGTGGACGTGATTGTCTCCGACGGCTACTCGGGCAACATCTTCCTCAAGACCATGGAGGGGACCGGCGGCTTCCTGGCCAAGCAGCTCAAGGCCATGTTCAAGAAGAACCTGATCACCAAGCTGGCGGCCCTTCTGGTCTCGGGCGGCATCCGCTCCTTCAAGAAGATCCTGGACGCCGGAGAGGTGGGCGGCACCGCCTTCATCGGCATCTCCAAGCCGGTCATCAAGGCCCACGGCTCCTCTGACGACTATGCCATCAAGAATGCCATCCGGCAGGCCGCCAAGTTTGCCGCCTCGGGCATCATTGAGGACATCACCGAGAATGTGGAGCACATGCGTCTCCCCGTGCAGGTGAAAAAGGAAGAGGGCTGATTGTGGGTTTTCCACGATTTTCCCACGGTGAGAGAAAAAATCAAAAATCCTATTGACAGCTTGCCTTATCTTGCCTATTATTTTAGTGCAATTACCGTTCCTGAATACAGAACGATATGATAGGAGAAGATAGATATGATTTTTGAGAAAATCGTGGCTCTGCTGTCTGAGCAGCTGGGCGTGGACGCCGAGAACATCACCATGGACACCTCCTTTGAGGAGCTGGGCGCCGACTCCGTGGACGTGGTCGATCTGACCATGGCGGTGGAGGAGGCCTTCAACCTGGAGGACCTGGCCGATGAGAACCTGTCCGACATGACCACTGTGGGAGACTTCGTTCGTTTCCTGCAGACCAAGCTGGATTGATCGTTTGCCTGCAAGCCCCGCCCACGGCGGGGCTTGCGTTTTGAATCGTATGGAACTGGAGAAGAGGAGGAACCACCATGCGCCATCTGGAAGAGACCCTTGGATATACCTTTCACGACCGTTCCCTCTTAGAGAACGCGCTCACCCACAGCTCCTATGCCAATGAGAACCGGTTCAAGGGCTGCCAGAGCAATGAGCGTCTGGAGTTCCTGGGGGACTCGGTGCTGGGCATGGTGACTGCCGACTATCTGTTCCGCACCCACCCCGACCTGCCGGAGGGGGACCTGACCCGCACCCGGGCCGCCCTGGTGTGCGAGGAGAGCCTGGTGGAAGTGGCCAAGGCCTGGGGACTGGGGGAGTATCTCCGCCTGGGCAAGGGAGAGAACGCCGGCGGAGGCCGCCGCCGTCCCTCCATCCAGGCCGACGCGGTGGAGGCCGTGCTGGCCGCGGTCTACCTGGACGGCGGCATCGGCTCGGCCCGCAAGATTATCCAGAAATACATTCTGGACCGGGAGAGCGAGAAGGCCCGCAACCGGGACTACAAGACCGCCCTGCAGGAGCTGGTGCAGCGGGAGAGCGGCCAGGTCCTGCAGTACCGTCTGACCGGCTCCAGCGGGCCCGACCACGCCAAGATCTTCACGGTGGAGGTGGACCTGAACGGCGCCACCATCGGCCAGGGCGAGGGCCACAGCAAAAAAGAGGCGGAGCAGAACGCCGCCCGGGCCGCCATCGGCCATCTGGAGCATCCATAAACCAAAACACGCCGCGGAGGGGCTGCCGCGGCGTGTTTTTTGTGGGAAAGCGTTTGCAATGGCAGGGGGAAATTGATATAATACTTTATTACCATGTGATTTTGTGCCCTGAGGGGCGGTCGACGACTGAGAGGTGTCCGGTTTGTACTTAAAAGCGCTCGAGATCCAGGGGTTCAAGTCCTTTCCGGATAAGACCGTGCTGACCTTTGGGGAGGACATCACCGCCATCGTGGGCCCCAACGGCTCGGGCAAATCCAATCTGTCGGACGCCATCCGCTGGGTGATGGGGGAGCAGTCCACCCGGGCGCTCCGGGGCGGCAAGATGGAGGACGTGATCTTCGGCGGCACCGAGAAGCGCCGTCAGGTGGGCTTTGCCGAGGTCAGCCTGGTGCTGGATAACCAGGACCACGCCCTCTCCCTACCGGAGGACGAGGTCATGGTGACCCGCCGCTACTACCGCTCCGGAGAGAGCGAGTACTACATCAACCGCCGCACGGTCCGCCTCCGGGACGTGAACGAGCTCTTCATGGACACCGGACTGGGGCGGGAGGGCTACTCCATCATCGGCCAGGGCAAGATCGACGAGATCCTCTCGGTCAAGAGCGCCGACCGCCGGGAGATCTTTGAGGAGGCCGCGGGCATCTCCCGCTTCCGCCACCGGAAGGAGGAGGCCGAGCGCCGTCTGGAGCGGACCGAGGAGAACCTGGTGCGCATCCGGGACAAGATCGACGAGCTGGAGCTCCAGGTGGGGCCCCTCCGCCAGCAGGCGGAGAAGGCCCGGCGCTTCCTGCTCCTGCGGGATGAGATGCGCGGGCTGGAGATCTCCCTCTGGCTGGAGCAGCTGGACCGGGTGCGTACCGCCGCCATCAAGACCAACGCCGCCTGCGAGCAGGCCATCCGGCAGAAGGAGGAGGAGCAGCGGGAGCAGGAGCGGCTCTATGCCGAGGCCGAGGCCCTGGCCGGGGAGATGCGGACCCGGGAGGTGGAGGCCGAGGCGCGCCGGGCGGCCGTCATGCAGGGACAGAGCGAGGCCAACACCTTAGAGAGCGCCATCGCCCTCCTGCGCAGCGGCATTGCCCACAATCAGGAAAACGAGGGGCGCATCCGGCGGGAGCTGGAGCAGCAGACCGGGCGGGACGACGCCCTGTCGGCCCAGATCGCGGCCCGCCGGGCGCGTCTGACCGCCATTTTGCGCGACGGGGAAACCATTCGCGGGGGATTGGCGTCTAAAGAAAAAGAAGCCGGGGCGGCAGCCGGACAGGCGGGCGCTCTGGCGGCGGAGCTGGAGGCCCTGCGGGAGCAGGAGCGCTTGGACAGCGCCTCGGCCGCCGAGGCCCGTGCCCTCCTCTCCGCCCTGGCGGCGGCTGCCCAGGAGCTGCTGGACCGGGAATCCACCCTGCGCCGGGCTCTCGCCGAGGAAGAGGAGAGCCTGGGCAATCTGGAACAGGAGGCCGGGGAGAACGATACGGCCCTGAAGAGCGCCCGGTCCGACCGGGACGCCCTGGAAAACATCATCCAGGGCCATGTGCTGCGGGTGGAGGCCCGGGAGAAGAAGGCCGCCGCCGCCCGGGAGCGCGAGCGCGCGCTGGAGCTGGAGGACCACACCCTCCGCTCCCGCATCCACATGCTCACCGAGTTGGAGCGGTCCTATGAGGGCTATTCCAGAGCGGTCAAGCTGGTGATGGGGGAGGCCGAGCGGGGCCGCCTGAAGGGCGTACGGGGTCCGGTGGCCAGCCTCATCCGGGTGCCGGCCCCCTATGCCGTGGCCATCGAGACCGCCCTGGGCGGCGCCATGCAGCACCTGGTGGTGGAGCGGGAGGAGCACGGAAAGGCGGCCATCCAGTGGCTGAAACGCCGGGAGGGCGGCCGGGCCACATTCCTGCCCATGGACACCATCCGTCCCGTCCCCTTCCGGGAGAGCGGGGTGGAGCAGTCCCCCGGCTTTGTGGGCATGGGGGACGCTCTGGTGGAGTGCGAGGCGGCCTATGGAAAGATCTGTGCCAACCTGCTGGGGCGCACGGTGATCGCGGAGGATCTGGACGCCGCCGTGGCCATCGCCGGCGCCTACGGCCACCGCTTTAAGATCGTCACCCTGGACGGACAGGTGCTCAATCCGGGCGGCTCCATGACGGGCGGCTCGGTGAGCCGTTCGGCGGGGATCCTGAGCCGTTCCAACGAGCTGCAGCAGCTCTCCGCCCAGGAGCAGGAACTTGCCGCCGCCCTGGAAGAGGCCAAGGCGCGGCAGTCCGAGACCGAGCGGGAGGCCACCGCCGGGCGCTATGAACTGGAGAGCGCCCGGGGGGAGCTGCGCCGGCATGAGGACCGCATCCTCCAGCTGGAGGAGCGGGCGGAGCGCCAGAAAGAACGCCTGGGCGAGCTGCACGCCCGTCTGGACGAGCGAAAGGAAGAACTGGCCCAGCTGCTCCGGCGGCAGGAACAGACCGAGGCGGACACCGCCCAGGCCCGCTCACGCATCGAGACGCTGGAGGGCGCGGCTGAGGCCCTGCGCTCCGAGGCGGCCGGAAAAGAGGCGGGACAGGCCGCCGTCCGGCAGCGGGCGGAGGAGATCCGCACGGCGATGGACGCCCTCCACCGGCGCCTGGCCGGACTGGAGGCTGAGCGGGAGACCACCGAGGGCAGCCTCCGGGAGCTGGAGGCCCTGCGGAAGGAGTTGGCCGGAGACCGGGAGCAGCAGGCCGAGCGCCTGCGGGAATATGCCGGACAGAACGAGGCTATGGAGGCCGAGATCCGGGAGAAGGAGGCCGCCCTCCAGACCATCCGGGAGGAGAAGGAGGCCGCCGAGGCCGACATCCTCCGGCTCAACCAGGAGAAGCTGGAGCTGGAGGCCAGGCGCAACCGGGCCGACCGGGACAGCCGGGAGAAAAACGCCCAGCTCCTTCAGCTGGAGCGCACGGCCGCGGGCCTGGAGCAGAAGAAACAGGCCCACGCTATGGAGGAAAAGGGCCTTTTGGACAAGCTCTGGGAGAGCTACGAGCTCACCCACCAGGCGGCCCTCCAGCAGCGGGTGCCCCTGGAGAGCACCGCCCAGGCCCAGCGCCGGGTGGCCGAGCTCAAGCGGGGTATCGCGGGGCTGGGGAACATCAATCTGGACGCCATCGAGGAGTTCGAGCGGGTAAACGAGCGGTACACCTATCTGACCGAGCAGCGGGACGACGTGGAAAAGGCCAAGGCGGATCTGGCCGGGATCATCGCGGGCATCACCGCCGAGATGAAGCGCCTCTTCGGGGAGCAGTTCGTCCTGCTCAACGAGGCCTTTCAGACCACCTTCCGGGAGCTCTTCGGCGGCGGTCAGGCGGCCCTGGAGCTGGAGGACGCGTCGGACATCCTCAACTGCGGCATCGAGATCCGGGTCCAGCCGCCGGGCAAGGCGCTGAAGGTGCTCTCCCTCCTCTCGGGCGGGGAGAAGGCCTTTGTGGCCATCGCCCTCTATTTTGCCATTTTGAAGGTCCGGCCCACCCCCTTCTGCGTCATGGACGAGATCGAGGCGGCGCTGGACGACGCCAATGTGACCCGCTTTGCCCGCTATCTGCGCAGCGTGTCCAACAAGACCCAGTTTATCGTCATCACCCACCGCCGGGGCACCATGGAAGAGGCCGATGTGCTCTACGGTGTGACCATGCAGGAGCGGGGCGTGAGCCGGATGCTGACCATCAACCTCAACGATGTGGAGCGGGAGCTGGGCATCGAGTAAATTCCACAGGACCTACCGCGGAACGCAACCGATAAGAAAGAGAGAGGAAACAAGAGATGGATTATAAGAAAGCCTGGAAATACTCCAACCGGCTGACCGTGCTGGCGGTCTTCATCGTCATGCTGGGCGGCTACTTTGCCACCCGCTCCCAGATCCTGTTCTGGGGACTGGTGGGACTGGCGGTGGTGCTGGCGGCAGCCGGCTTTGTGGTGCACTTCAAGTGGTGCCGCTGTCCCCACTGCGGGGACCGGCTGCGGGTGACCGACTGGCTGATGCGTATGCCCAAGATGTGCCCGAAATGCCACAAGGAACTGAATTAACGAAAGGAACAGAAGGATATGGGCTTTTTTGATAAGATCAAGGCGGGCCTGACCCGCACAAAGGAGAATATCTCCAACATCGGCCACTCCTTCGACCAGCTCTTTGCAGGGGAGCTGGACGATGACTTCTATGATGAGCTGGAGGAGACCCTCATCCTCTCCGACATGGGAGTGGAGACCGCCATGAAGGCGGTGGAGGAGCTGCGCCGCCGGGCCAAAGCGGAGAAGATCAAGAACGCCGAGGAGGGCCGGGAGTGCCTGCGCGCCATCCTCACGGAGTTTTTGGAGGTGGGGGACCTCTCCCTCAAGCTGGATACCAAGCCGTCGGTGGCCCTGTTCATCGGGGTGAACGGCGTGGGCAAGACCACCACCATCGGCAAGCTCTCGGCCCACCTGAAGGGAGAGGGCCGGCGGGTACTCATGGCCGCCGCCGACACCTTCCGGGCGGCCGCTGCCGACCAGCTGGAGATCTGGTCCCAGCGCTGCGGGGTGGACATCGTCCGCCAGCACGAGGGGGCCGACCCGGCGGCAGTGGTCTTTGACGCCCTCTCGGCGGCCAAGGCCAGAGGAACCGACGTGGTGCTGGTGGACACCGCCGGCCGGCTCCACAACAAGCAGAATCTGATGAACGAGCTCAACAAGATCAGCCGCATTCTGGACCGGGAGCTGCCGGGCGCCGACCGGGAGACCCTGCTGGTGCTGGACGCCACCACCGGGCAGAACGGGCTCATCCAGGCCAAGCAGTTCAAGGAGGCCGCCGGGATCACCGGCATCGTCCTCACCAAGCTGGACGGCTCGGCCAAGGGCGGTATCGTCATCGCCATCGCCCAGGAGCTGGGCGTGCCCGTCAAGTTCATCGGCGTGGGCGAGGGCATCGACGACCTGATGCCCTTTGAGCCCGCCGAGTTTGTGAAGGCATTCGTATAAAAGGGACCATTCGGAACAAACGGCCGCCCCGGCGGCCCACAGTCAGGAGGTTTTATACCATGGAAAGAATCGACGGCCGCCGCCCGGACCAGCTCCGACCGGTGGAGATCATTCCCGGCATCAACCGGTTTGCGGAGGGCTCCTGCCTGATCCGCTGCGGCAACACCCATGTGCTGTGCACCGCCAGTGTGGAGGACCGCACCCCGCCCCACGTCCCCGAGGGGGAGGGTTGGGTGACCGCGGAGTACTCCATGCTCCCCCGGGCCAACCGGGAGCGCTCCAAGCGGGACATCGCCAAGCTCAAGCTCTCTCCCCGTTCGGCGGAGATCCAGCGGCTCATCGGCCGGGCGCTCCGGGCCGTGGTGGACCGCAAGGCCCTGGGCGAGCGCTCCATCACCGTGGACTGCGATGTGCTCCAGGGAGACGGCGGCACCCGTACCGCCTCGGTCACCGGCGGATTTGTGGCCCTGGCCCTGGCCTGCCGGAAGCTGATGGAGGAGGGCGTGCTGGAGCAGATGCCCCTGCGGGGCTATGTGGCGGCGGTCTCGGCCGGGATCGTGGGGGACACCCCCCTGCTGGACCTGTGCTATGAGGAGGACTCCTCCGCCCAGGTGGACCTGAACTGCGTCATGGACGGCAGCGGCCGCCTCATCGAGATCCAGGGCACCGGCGAGGGCCGCCCCTTCACCATCGAGGAGCAGCGCGCCCTGGTGGACCTGTGCGGCAAGGGCATTCAGGAGCTCCAGAAGCTCCAGGCCGACATCGTGGGGGTGCTGTGAGATGAAAATGGTATTAGCCAGCAAGAACCCCAAAAAGCTCCTGGAATTGCAGGCCATCCTCTCCGCCCAGGGGATCGAGGTGGTGCTGGAGTCCCAGGTGGGCATCGACGTGGACGTGGAGGAGACCGGCACTACCTTTGAGGAGAACGCCTTCCTCAAAGCCCATGCGGTGATGGAGGCCAGCGGTCTCCCCGCCGTGGCCGACGACTCGGGCCTGTGCGTGGACGCCCTGAACGGCGCTCCCGGGGTCTACTCCGCCCGGTACGGCGGGCCGGGGCTGGACGACGTGGGCCGCTACCGGCTCCTGCTGGAGAACATGCGGGGCCAGCTGGACCGGCGGTGCCGGTTCGTCTCGGCCATCTGCTGCTGCTTCCCCAACGGGGACCGGGTGGAGGCCCGGGGCGAGTGCCCGGGCACCCTGGCCTATGCCCCCAAGGGGAGCGACGGCTTCGGCTATGACCCCATTTTCTTCCTGCCCGAGCGGAAAAAGACCTTCGCCGAGCTGACGGCGGAGGAGAAGAACGCCATCTCCCACCGGGGCAGGGCGCTGGAGGCCTTTGGCGAGAAGCTCAAGGCCTACCTGGAAGGCTGAACAACAAATCAAATACAAAGGAGATAGAACATTGGATCTGACAAGCAAGCAGCGGGCCCAGCTTCGGGGCCTGGCCAACAGCATCGACACCATCGTACAGGTGGGCAAGGACGGCATCGGGGAGAACCTGCTCAAGCAGGTCAACGACGCCCTGGAGGCCCGGGAGCTCATCAAGGGCCGGGTGCTGGAGAACTCCATGCTCTCCCCCCGGGAGGCCGCCGAGGAGCTGGCCGTCAAGGCCCGGGCCGAGGTGGTGCAGGTCATCGGTACCAAATTTGTCCTCTACCGGAAGAGCCACCGCAAGGATCTGAAAAATCCCATCGTGCTGGTGAAGGACACCAAAAAGCGGGGATAAACAATTAGGCCGGAATCCCGGCGCGGAAAGGGTGCGGTATGATGAAAATCGGTATTTACGGAGGAACCTTCAATCCGCCACATCTGGGCCATATGGCAGCGGCCCGCTTCGCCATGGACGCCCTGGGCCTGGACAAGCTGCTCTTTGTCCCGGCGGCCCTCCCGCCCCATAAGACGCTGCCGGAGGGGACGCCCCCTGCGGCGGAACGTCTTGCCATGACCGAATTGATGGCGGACAATCTCCTGCGCCCCGGACAGGTGGAGGTGGACGACCTGGAGCTCCACCGGACGGGGAAGAGCTACTCCTCCGACACCATCCGGGCGCTCCACGAGCGCTATCCGGAGGATGAGCTGTGGTTCCTCATGGGGACCGATATGTTCCTCACCCTCCAAAACTGGCACGAGCCGGAGGTCATCCTGCGCTACGCGGGGGTGGCGGCCTTTGCCCGCACCCAGTCTGACTGCGGGGAGATGCTGGAGATCCAGAGCAAGTATCTCCACGACACCTACGGCGCGCGGGTGTGCACCGTGCAGCTGCCCGAGATCGTGGAGGTCTCCTCCACCGAGCTGCGGGGTATGCTGGCCCGGGGGGAGGGGGGGACCTATCTGTGTCCCGCCGTGTACGGCTATATCCTGATGCACGGGCTGTACGGCACCCACGCGGATCTGACCAGGCTCACCGACGAGCAGCTGCGGGCCTGCTCCTATTCCATGGTACGGGCCAAGCGGATCCGGCACATCCGCGGGACGGAGGAGGAGGCGGTGCGCCTGGCCCTCCACTGGGGCGCGGATGCGGAGCTGGCCCGCAAAGCGGGCATCCTCCATGACTGCACGAAATATTTGGAGTTGGACGAGCAGTTGCATTTATGCGCGAAATATGGTATCGTTTTGGACGAATTGGAGCGGCGCGCGGTCAAGCTGCTCCACTCCAAGACCGGCGCGGCCATCGCCCGGGAGGTCTTCGGCATGCCGCAGGAGGTGTATGACGCCATCTACTGGCACACCACCGGCAAGGGGAATATGACCCTGCTGGAGAAGATCCTCTATGTGGCTGACTATATGGAGCCAAACCGGGATTTTGAGGGAGTGGAGCGGCTAAGGGAGCTGGCTTACAGCGACCTGGACGCCGCGGTGCTCCTGGGGTGTGAAATGAGCATCCAGGATATGGAGGAGCGGGGACAGCCCGTCCACTTCCGTACCCAGGAGGCCTATGATTGGTTGCGGAACAGAAAGCGAGACTAGACGGAATGGAAACAGATAAGAGAGAACACCGGCGGGGCGGCGCGCGGCTGCAGCATACTGCCTCCGGTCCCAGCAGGAAAGAGCCGGGCAAGCCCCGGAAAAACCGGTCCAAAGGGCCGAAAAAGCCATGGAAGCAGCTCAGAACGCAGGAGAAGGTCCTCCGGGTCCTTCTGATCGTGGCCGCGGTGCTGGCCGCGGTGCTGCTGGCAGCCTTCCTCTTTCTGCACTTCTTTATTCAAAAGCCCACGCTCCCCACGGAGCCCAAGGTCCCCATGCCGCAGGAGAGCGGGGAGCTGCTGGCCACGGACCGGCCCGGCCGCACCTCCGCCGACCGGAAGGAGGATTTCTTCACCTTCCTGGTGATCGGCCGGGATACCGGCGGCGGCGGCAACACCGATACCCTCATGCTGGCGGCCTACGATGTGCCCAATCAGAAGCTCAATGTCATGAGCATCCCCCGCGACACCATGGTCAATGTGCCCTGGGATATTAAAAAGATCAATTCGGTCTATAATTTCTACGGCGGCGGGGATGAGGGCATCCAGGCCCTGTACAAGGAGATCAGCCAGCTGGTGGGCTTTGTCCCCGACTACGAGGTCATCGTGGAGTGGGAGGCCGTGGGCGAGCTGGTGGATGCCCTGGGCGGCGTGTATTTCGACGTCCCCATCGACATGAACTATGACGATCCCACCCAGGACCTGCACATCCACATCAACAAGGGCTATCAGAAGCTCAACGGCGAGCAGGCCATGGGCGTGGTCCGCTACCGCCACGACAATATGGTCAACGGCAAGATGAAGGGCTACCCCAACGGGGACCTGGGCCGGATCGAGACCCAGCAGGCCTTCCTCACCGCCGTGGTGGAGCAGTGCCTCCAGATCCAGAACGTGACCCGCATCAATGAGCTGGCCAAGGTCTTTACCAAGAATGTGACCACCGACCTCACCGTCAACAACCTGGCGTGGTTTGCCCAGCAGGCCATTTTCGGCGGCTTGCAGATGGAGAACGTGAACTTCTGCACCATGCCCAACCAGGGAGAGATGGTGTGGAGCCGCAGCTACCACAACTACCAGTCCTATGTGACCCCCATTGAGGACGAGCTGGTGGATCTGGTCAACGAGTGCTTCAATCCCTATAAGGAAGATCTGGACCCCAGTGAGCTGGACATCATGAGCGTGGACGACAACGGCCGCCTCCACTCCACCACCGGACGGGTGGAGGACACCAAGGCCAACAGCTCCGGCGGCGGAAGTTCCTCCTCCAGCAGCCAGAGCGGGAGCAGCACCTCCAAGCCCTCCAGCACGCCCAAGCCCTCTGCAACCCCCAAGCCCGAGGTGACGGCCACTCCGACAACCAAGCCCAGCGAGACACCCACCGAGAGCGCACAGCCCTCTCAGCCGGTGGAGAGTGCGACCCCCGCGCCCAGCACCCCGGTTGAGACAACTACCCCGGCGCCCAGCGCAGAACCCACTCCGGCGCCGACGGCCGCTCCCACGGCAGCGCCCACCGCTCCGCCCGCAGATGGCGGCGGAGAGGTCGTGCTCCCGCCCGAGGCGGTCAGTTAATCCACAAAAGAGAAAAAAGGAGAATCGTCTATGACGCCCAAAGAACTCGCGTTGGCCGCGGTCAAGGCCCTGGACAGCAAAAAGGGCCAGGACATCAAGGTCCTGGAGACCGGACACCTGACCACCCTGGCCGACTATTTTGTCCTGTGTACCGCCACCTCCACCACGCAGGTCAAGGCCCTGGCCGACACCTGTGAGAAGATGCTCAAGGATCAGGGGGAGATGCCCCACCATGTGGAAGGCCACCGGGACGGCGGCTGGATCCTGCTGGACTTCTCCTCCGTGGTGATCCATGTGTTCATGGAGGAGTCCCGGAAGTTTTATGATCTGGAGCGGCTCTGGTCCGATGCCACCGAGGTGGACATCAGCGACATCGTGCTGCCCAACGGCTAAAGAAAAAGCCCCATCTCCGCATCGGAGATGGGGCTTTTTTGTGTACGGAGGAGCTCAGACCTCCTCGTCCGGGGTATCCTCCCCGTGGGGGTCGTCATAGACCTGGACCTCATCCGGGGAGAGGATGCCCTGCCGGACATAGTAGTCCCCGATGGCGGCCTTGATGGCCTGCTCGGCCAGTACGGAGCAGTGCATCTTGTGCAGGGGGAGTCCGCCGAGGGCCTGGGCCACCTGGTCGTTGGTCAGGGTGAAGGCCTGCTCCACCGTGCGGCCCTTGATGAGCTCGGTGGCCATGGAGCTGGTGGCCACGGCGGCGCCGCAGCCAAAGACCTTGAATTTGGCGTCGGTGATGATGCCGTCCTCCACCCGCAGGGTGATCTGCATGATGTCGCCGCACTTGGGGTTTCCGGCCACGCCGACCGCGTCGGCATGCTCGATGGTGCCCAGATTGCGGGGATGATAAAAATGGTCCATGACCTGATCGGTATACATAGCAGGATCCTTTCCGGGCGCCCACAGGCGCACCAAACAGTTTAAAAGTCCTAATATGAATTATAAGAAGCAGGGTGGGAAAAGTCAAGACAGGGGCTTTTCATTGACGAACGGTTCGGGGAATGGTATAGTGGACAAAAAGCGGCATATTCTGCGAAGGGAAGGGCCGCACAGAAACCTGCTCCCGCTGGAATAGAGGGGCAGGAAAGGAGAACGTATGGATAAAAAATTACTTCGGAGCATTCTTCTCATCATCACCTATACGGTGTTGCTGGTGCTGGTGGTCATCAAGTTTGATGAGCTGATGCGGCTGTTTTCCTATCTGGTGGGGCTGCTCAAGCCGGTCTATATCGGGTTTGCGCTGGCCTTTATCCTCAACCGGCCCTGTCAGGCCCTTTACCGGCTCTATCACCGAGGGCTTGGCCGCACCAGAGCCGACGGACTCAGCCGCCCCCTGGCGGTGGCCTCCTCCTATGTGCTGCTGATCGCGGTGGTGACCGTCATCACCTCTTTCATCACGCCCAAGGTGGTGGAGAGCATCCAGATCTTTGCCTCGAACCTGAGCGGATACCTCTATAATCTGCAAAAGATATGCTGGGAACTCTCTCAGTATCTGCATCTGGAGAATCTGGCCCAGAGTCTGCCCAACATTCCCCAGCTCAGCACCTATCTGAAGGACATCCTGGATAACCTGGCCCAGGGACTGAGCAGCACCCTGCTGGGCGTGGTCTCCCTGACCAGCAGCCTGATCTCTATGGTGGTGACCGGCGTACTCTCCATCATTTTCTCCATTTACATGCTGGGCGGCCGGGAGAAGCTGCTGCCCCAGTGCCGGCGGCTGCTCCAGGCCTACACCCGGCCCCGCACGTCGGCGGCGGTGCTGGATGTGGTCCATCTGACGGCGGACACCTTCACGAATTTTGTCACCGGACAGCTCATCGAGGCCTGCATCCTGGGCGGCCTGTGCGCTGGGGGAATGCTCTTCATCCAGGCCGATTATGCCCCCCTGGTGGGCGTCATCATCGGCGTCTCCGCCCTCATTCCGGTGGCGGGCGCCTATATCGGGGCCATTCTGGCGGCCTTTCTGCTGGTGATGGTCTCTCCCCTCAAAGCCCTTATTTTCCTGATTTTCCTGTCCATCCTCCAGCAGATCGAGGGCAACGTCATCTATCCCCGGGTGGTGGGCACCTCCATCGGCCTGCCCGGCATCTGGGTGCTGACGGCGGTCACGGTGGGCGGCGGTCTCTTCGGCCTGCCGGGCGTGCTCCTCAGCGTTCCCGTGGCCTCGGTGCTCTATGCGCTGCTGAAAAAGGATGTGCGCAAGCGCCTCGCCGAAAGACATGATCTGTGATACACCCATTTCCCGGTCCAGTCGGACCGGGAAATTTTTTTGGAAGGACCGGTAACCTTTTCACGCCATAGGCCGTGTTATGAGTAGAAGGGCCAGGAGGTGACGGTCAACTGCGCGGGGGATCTGTTCCGCGCTCCGTGGCGCAGGCACAGCCGCCCGCTGGATGACGCGGATGGCCTCACCGCCCCGGAGCGGGAGGAGAGCGGCGTGCTGGACGCGGTGCTCTCCCTGCCCGAGCGGTACCGGGCCGTGTGCACCTTGCAATACTGGTACATCCCCATCGGCTCCGAGGATACCGCCGGGCCGGGACACTGGCTGGAGCAATTGCCGGAATAGAGACAGAAAGCGCCGCTCCCGGACCATCGCAGCAGTCCGGGAGCGGCGCAGTTTGTGGAAAAGATCAGTCGTCGACCTGGAAATCCGGCTTGGCAGGACTTCCGGGCAGAAGTTCCAGCGAGAAGGCTCCGCTGGTCTCATAGGCAGCCAGGACCACCCGGGTCTCCCCGGCAGGGAGCGTGAGGGTATTGTCCCCCGGCTCCAGATCGGTGAGGCCGCCCTCCGGATCGGAGAGGACCAGACGGTAGCCGGTACCGGGGTCCTCCACCGTATAGCGCAGGGTACAGGTCCCACCCTCCGGCAGGGAGAGGGTGCCCAGGGTGTCCCACCCGGTCATGGAGTGCCACTGAGCGGCATAGCCGCCGGGTAGGGTGTGGCCCATCCAAAAGGTCTGGCGATAGGAGCTGCTTCCCCCGCGCAGGTCCTCATCGGTAATATCGGCAAGACTGTGGATCGGATGGAATCCAAAGCTGTGCAGAAGGAGAAACAGGAGAGCCGCCGCAGCTGCCAGCAAAACCGCTGGCACGGCCAGAGCGATCACAAGGGCGTGGACTGAGATGCCCCGTTTTTTCATATGGGACCACCTCCTTTTGCCTCATTTTAGCATGGAGGGCCGGATCAGGCAAGAAAAACACCCGCTCCGCCCGCTTTTGACGGGAGCCCCTTGCAATCCCGGCACTTTTTCGGTATAATGAAACAGATTCCGTAAAAAGCCGGTCCAAGGGCGTCAGCTGGGGCCGGAACCGATATTTTCTAGGAAAGCGTGATAGCGTTGAAGTACGATTTCGCATCCATTGAGCCCAAGTGGCAAAAGAAGTGGCAGGAGGCCGGCGTCTACAAGACGCCCGACCACAGCGACAAGCCCAAGTTCTACGCCCTGGTGGAGTTCCCCTATCCCTCCGGACAGGGCCTGCACGTGGGCCATGCCCGCCCCTACACCGCCATGGACGTGGTGGCCCGCAAGCGGCGCATGGACGGCTATAACGTTCTCTTCCCCATGGGCTACGATGCCTTCGGCCTGCCCACCGAGAACTATGCCATCAAAAACCACATCCACCCTGCCAAGGTGACCCACGACAACATCGAGAATTTCCGCAAGCAGCTCCAGATGCTGGGCTACTCCTTCGACTGGGACCGGGAGGTCAACACCACCGACCCCAGCTACTACAAGTGGACCCAGTGGATCTTCCTCCAGCTGTGGAAGAAGGGTCTGGCCTACAAGACCACCATGCCCGTGAACTGGTGCACCTCCTGTAAGTGCGTCCTGGCCAACGAGGAAGTGGTGGAGGGCGTGTGCGAGCGCTGCGGCTCCCCCGTCATCCGCAAGGAGAAGAGCCAGTGGATGCTCAAGATCACCGAGTACGCCCAGCGCCTCATCGACGATCTGGACGGACTGGACTTCATCGAGCGGGTCAAGACCCAGCAGAAGAACTGGATCGGCCGCTCCACCGGCGCGGAGGTCACCTTCAAGGCCACCACCGGGGAGGAGATCGTGGTCTTTACCACCCGTCCTGACACCCTCTTCGGCGCCACCTATATGGTGCTCTCCCCTGAGCATGCCCTGGTGAAGAAGTGGCTGGAGAACGGCACCCTCACCAACGCCGCCGAGGTGAAGGACTACCAGGCCGCCGCCGCCTCCAAGTCCGATCTGGAGCGCACCGAGCTCAACAAGGAAAAGACCGGCGTGTGCCTGGCCGGTGTGAAGGGCGTCAACCCGGTCAACGGGAAGGAGATCCCTATTTTCATCTCCGACTACGTCCTCTCCACCTACGGCACCGGCGCCATCATGGCCGTGCCCGCCCACGACGACCGCGACTGGGAGTTTGCCAAGAAGTTCGGCTGTGAGATCATTGAGGTGGTCTCCGGCGGCGAGGACGTGCAGAAGGCCGCCTTCACCGCCAAGGACGAGACCGGCATCCTGGTCAACTCCGAGTTCCTCAACGGCATGACCGTGAAGGACGCCATCCCCGTCATCACCAAGTGGCTGGAGGAGAAGGGCATCGGTCACGCCAAGGTCAACTTCAAGCTGCGCGACTGGGTCTTCTCCCGTCAGCGCTACTGGGGCGAGCCCATTCCCATGGTCTACTGTGAGAAGTGCGGCTGGCAGCCCATTCCCGAGGACCAGCTCCCCCTGCTCCTGCCCGACGTGGAGAGCTATGAGCCCACCGACGACGGCGAGAGCCCCCTCAGCAAGATGACCGACTGGGTCAGCACCACCTGTCCCTGCTGCGGCGGTCCCGCCCGGCGGGAGACCGACACCATGCCCCAGTGGGCCGGTTCCTCCTGGTATTTCCTGCGCTATATGGACCCCCACAACGACAAGGCCCTGGCCTCGCCCGAGGCCCTGAAGTACTGGTCCCCCGTGGACTGGTACAACGGCGGCATGGAGCACACCACCCTGCACCTGCTCTACTCCCGCTTCTGGCACAAGTTCCTCTACGACATCGGCGTGGTGCCCACCAAGGAGCCCTATCAGAAGCGCACCAGCCACGGCATGATCCTGGGCGAGGGCGGAGAGAAGATGTCCAAGTCCCGCGGCAACGTCATCAACCCCAACGACGTGGTGGCCCAGTACGGCGCCGACACCATGCGCCTGTATATCATGTTCATCGGCGACTTTGAGAAGGCCGCCGCCTGGAGCGACAACGCCGTCAAGGGCTGCAAGCGCTTCCTGGACCGGGTGTGGAACTTGGCCGAGCAGTGCGCCGACTCCATGGAGTACTCCAGCGCCAACGAGAGCGCCATCCACAAGGCCATCAAGAAGGTCTCCGCCGACATTGAGGCCATGAAGTTCAACACCGCCATCGCCGCCCTCATGGCGCTGGTCAACGACTTCTATCAGAACGGCTGCTCCAAGGGCGACCTGAGCGCCCTGCTGCTCATGCTCTCTCCCTTTGCCCCCCACATGGTGGAGGAGATGTGGGAGAACCTGGGCCTGGCCAAGGAGCGCGGCATGGCCTGCACCCAGAGCTGGCCCACCTACGACGAGAGCAAGACCGTGGCCAGCGAGGTCACCATGGCCGTGCAGGTCTCCGGCAAGCTCCGCGGCACCATCACCGTTCCCATGGACAGCGGGGAGGAGGCCGTGGTGGCCGCCGCCCTGGCCGATCCCAAGGTGCAGAAGTTTGTGGAGGGCAAGCAGATCGTCAAGACCATCCTGGTGCCCAACAAGCTGGTCAACCTGATCGCGAAGTAAGACGGCGCCCCGGTCTGAGCAGGATTTTTCCACCGCGTCCCGCCGGGATGTGGACAAAGGAAAATTTATAGCTTGACAAAAACAGAAAATTTGCATATAATATCTTATTGTTAAAGCCATAACTATCAGTATGTGGCCCTTTGGCGGCGTGACCGCCGCTTCGGAGGGAGGGGAAATCAATGTCGGAAGTCCGTGTGAAGGACGGTGAGTCCTTGGAGAACGCGCTCAAGCGCTTCAAGCGCAGCTGCGCCAAGTCGGGCGTCCTGGCCGAAGTGCGCAAGCGTGAGCACTACGAGAGCCCGAGCGTCAAGCGCCGCAAGAAGTCTGAGGCTGCCCGTAAGAACCGCAAGAAGTTTTATTAAAAGCAAGCTGGGCCCCGCACCACATCGGTGCGGGGCTTTTCTTGTCCGCAGACGGCGGGAAGGATGCCGGATTCTTGCAATGGGACGGGAAAAATGGTAGACTGGACCTGTTACGATGGAACTTTGGTTCCAGTTCAGCGGCGTCCCAGCCAGATCCGGGCGGGGGACGCTTTTCCATGAAGTACGGATCACAGAGACAGGGCGGGCCTGGGTGCTCTCCCCGAGAAGGAGGGCGGTTCACGCCATGATTTATCGATGCAGCCATCCGGGATGCTCCATGATCCTGGAACAGGAGGAGAACGGCGCGGTATGTCCGGAGTGCGGGCATTCCATGGGGGCGGTGAGCGAGGCCGCCCTCACCGGAAAGGACTGGGCCCTGCTGGGCAGCTGGTGGATCGAGGGTCCCCGGCGGGACGAGGCGCGGGCCTGTGCCTGCTTCCGGCGCTCCGCCCAGGTGGGGGATCCCTGCGGCATCAGCAATCTGGGCTGGTGCCTGGAAAACGGCATCGGGGTGGAGGCCGACCCCAGACAGGCCGCGTGGCTCTACGAGCAGGCCGCCCTGCTGGACTACGTCCCGGCCATGTGTAATTTCGGCTTCTGCCTGCAAAACGGCATCGGTACCGGACGGGACCCGGAGCGGGCGGTGGAGTGGTACCGCAAGGCCGCGGAGATGACCTTTCCCCGGGCCCAGATCCTGCTCTCCCGCTGCTACCACGAGGGCATCGGGGTGGGGCGGGACGAGGCGGAATCCCTGGCCTGGCTGAAGGCGGCGGCCTTTCAGGGGGACCCGGGCGGACAGGCCGAGCTGGGCCGCCGGTATGAGTTCGGCGACGGGGTGGAGCAGTCCGCCGCCATCGCCGTGCGCTGGTACCGCGCCGCCGCCGAGCAGGGCCATGCGGACGGCATGTGCTGCCTGGGGGTGTGCTATGAGTACGGGGTGGGCGTGCCCGCCGACCGTGCCCGGGCCGCCCAGTGGTACCGGGCCGCCGCTGAGGCCGGAGACGTGCGGGCCATGGGAAACTACGCCTGGTGCTGTGAGACCGGCTCCGGAGTCCCCCAGGACCTGGAGACGGCCGCCCGCTGGTATCGCGCCGCCGCCGAGCGGGGCAATCCCCGGGGCATGTGCTGTCTGGGCTGGTGCTATGAGTACGGCACCGGCGTCCCAAGGGATATGAGCGAGGCGGTGCGCTGGTACCGTGCCGCCGCCGCCCTGGGCTATGCCCGGGCCCAGTGCAACCTGGGCGTGTGTCTGGAGCGGGGCGAGGGGACGAAGGCCGATGTGCCGGGGGCAGTGGCCCTCTACCGGGCCGCCGCGGAGCAGGACTATGCCCCCGGGCAGTGCTGTCTGGGCTTTTGCTACTACATGGGGATCGGTGTGGAGCAGGACCCGGAGGAGGCGGTGCGCTGGTACCGTGCCGCCGCCGAACAGGGCTATCCCCGTGCCATGCGGGAGCTGGGGGTGTGCTGTGAGACCGGCTCCGGAGTGCCCAAGGACCCGGCCGCCGCTGTGGAGTGGTACCGCCGGGCCGCCGAGCTGGAGGATGTGCCCGCCATGTGCAATCTGGGCTGGTGCTATGAGTTCGGCTCCGGCGTGCCCCAGGACGACGCCCAGGCCGTGGCGTGGTATGAGAAGGCGGCGAAGCAGAACTATCCCCGTGCCATGACCAATCTGGGGGTGTGTTATGAGCAGGGCCGGGGCGTCCCACAGGCCGACAGCCGGGAGGCCATGCGTCTCTACCGTGCCGCCGCCGAGCAGGACTATGGCCGGGCCCAGTGCTATGTGGGGATCAACTACTACTACGGGGACGGCGGAGTGGAGCAGGACGACGCCCAGGCGGCAGACTGGTTCCGCCGCGCCCTGGACAGCGGCTATGAGGAGAGCGCCTACTGGCTGGGGCTGTGTGCCTGGAACGGCCGGGGCATGGCCGAGGACCGTACCGCCGCCGTGGACTGGTTCCGCCGCGCCGCCGAGGCCGGCGTGGTCCGCGCGGGCTTCTACCTGGGCCTGGCCGCCGAGCGGGGCTGGGGCGCGGAGCAGAGCGGAGAAGAGGCCGCGCGCTGGTACCGCTGGGCCGCGGAACAGGGGGACGCCTCCTCCCAGTACAATCTGGGCTGGCTCTACACCCGGGGCGAAGGGGTCCCGGCGGAGGAGGAGCAGGCCGTGGCCTGGTTCCGCCGTGCCGCCGAGCAGGGCGATCCCGACGCCATGTGCGTGCTGGGCCTGCGCTATGAGCGGGGCGAGGGCGTGGAGCAGGACTGGAGCACCGCTGTGGAGTGGTACCGCCGCGCCGCCGACCGGGGCAGCCTGACCGGCATGTGCAATCTGGCCTGGTGCTGCGAGCGGGGCCTGGGGATGGAGACCGACTATCCCCAGGCGATCCACTGGTACCGCCGGGCCGCCGAAGAGGGCAGCCTGCGCGGGATGAACAACCTGGGGGAGCTCTACCGGAAGGGAAAGGGCGTGGAGCGGGACTATGACGCCGCCCTGGCCCTCTACCGCCGTGCCGCCGAGCGGGAGGACGACACCGCCCTCTACAACCTGGGCGAGTGCTATGAGCTGGGGCAGGGGGTGGAGCCCGATCTGGAAAAGGCCCTCACCTACTACCGCCATGCTGCCAAGCTGGGGGAGGGCAGCGCCCTGTGCGCCCTGGGCCGGTTTTATGAGAAGGGCGTCCAGGTGACGGCCGATCCGGCCAAGGCCCTCTCCTATTACCGGCAGGCGGCCGACCGGGAGGACGCCGAGGGGATGTACCGCCTGGCCCTGTGCTATCTGGAGGGGAAGGCGGTGGAGACCGACCCGGCCGCCGCCCGGGAGCTGTGCCGCCGCGCCCTGGAGAGCCAGGACCTGGAGAACGAGGGGGACGCCCATCTCCGGGAGGCACTGGAGGGCCTCATGGAGCGGCTGAAGGGCTGAGGGCTATTCCAGCAGCCCGGGCAGCAGGTCGTCCACCTGTGCGTAGGGAACAAAGGCGTGGGAGATGCCCATCCGGGCGCCCAGCTGACATTTTTTCCGGATGGAGCCCGCATCGTCGAAGAGGACGAAGTGGGCTCCATCTGTTTTGGTCATGTAGGTGAAGTAGTGAGCGCACAGCTCATGGGAGAAAAAGACCGAGCCGCCCCGCTCCTCCAGCTGCTCGGCCAGCGCCGGACGGGAGAGGGGGACCCCCTCTCCCGTGGGGGAGGGGAGGAGGAAATCCTGGGCCAGCCGCTCGATCCGGAGGGCCAGACGGGAGGGGCCGTACTGCTCGGCCGCCTCGGCCAGGCGCTGCTCCAGGGAGCCGCCCGACAGGGCCGTGGGGATGAGCACGCAGGCGTGGTCCGAGGCCGCCCCATAGCGCTCGGGCACATAGAGGGGCCAGCCCCGGCGCTGGAGGGCCTCCCCCAGCTCGGCCACCGCCCGCTGGAGCACGGGGATGGGCCGGTCGGGAAAGGCGCAGTATACCCCCTGAAAGCCCCGGGCCGAGCACTCCCGCAGGACCTCCTGGCAGAAGGCGGAGGGCTCCCCCCGGCCGTCGAAGCCCTCGCAGTCCATGGCCAGGATCCCGCCCCGGGCGGCCACGGGCAAATTGGCCCGGAACAGGTGGGGCCCGCCGCCCACCCGGTAGGCCAGATGGGCCGCGGGCAGGTTCTGTTCCCGTGCGGACCGCTCCAGGGCGGGCGGCGTGAGAAAAATGAGTTTGCAATCGGTAACCATGCTGAGGTACCCCCTTGTATCCATGGTGGAGCAATGTTATAATGCAAATTACGGCGTAAGCCGGTATAATGGACTCTATGCAGGGCAAGTTGGAAACAGTCCTGCGGAAAGGCGGTGGACCGTGGCGCTTTCCCTGCTGGCGGACCGGGTATTCCCCTCCGTACAAGCCATATCGCCCCGGTGGCTGGCGCAAGAGGGCATCACCCTCCTGCTGGCCGATCTGGACAATACCCTTTCAGCCTATGGCGTGCCCGAGCCGGACGAGCCGGTGCGGGCCTGGGAAAGGGCCCTGCGGGAGGCGGGCGTGACCCTCTTCATCCTCTCGAATAACCGCAAACCCGAGCGGGCCAGGCGCTATGCCCAGTCCCTGGGCGTGCCCTACATCGGACACGCGGGAAAGCCCAAGCCGGGCTCCTTCCACCGGGCCATGGAGCAGATGGGCGTGGGCCCCGGGCAGACTGCCATCGTGGGCGATCAGATCTTTACCGATATTCTGGGCGGGAAGCGGGCCGGGGTGCGCACCCTTTTGGTGGAGCCCATCCGGCTGGCGGGCAATCCGGGCCGCTATCTGCGCTACGCGGCGGAGTGGCCCTTCCGCGCCCTGGCCAAGCAAAGGAGCAAATAGCATGAGCGTATCATTTGGGCCCGCGGGCAATTCCGACTCCTTCTCCCGGGCGCACAAGTCCTCTCTGGCGGCCCCCGGCTGGATCCGGGCCTTTGGCCTGGACGCCTATGAGTACCAGTGCGGCAAGGGGGTCAACGTGGGGGAGGAGACCGCCCGCAAGCTGGGGGAGAACGCCCGGAAGGAGGGCATCCGCCTCTCCCTCCACGCCCCCTACTTTATTAATCTGGCCAATCCCGACCCGGAGAGCCTGCAAAAGACCATCGGCTATATCACCGCCGCCTGCCGGGCCGCCGACTGGATGGGGGCCGAACGGGTGGTCATCCACTCGGGCGCCCTCATGAAGCGGACGCGGCGGGAGGCGCTGGACATCGCGCTGCGTTCCCTGGAGGAAGTGGTGAAGGCCTGCGACGCCGCCGGATACGGACACATCACCCTCTGTCCCGAGACCATGGGCAAGATCAACCAGCTGGGCGATCTGGACGAGGTGCTGGAGCTGTGTCAGGTGGATGAGCGATTGCTCCCCACGGTGGACTTCGGCCATCTCTATGCCCGGAGCTTGGGCGAGGAGCAGGGGGAGGAGGCCACCGAGCGGATGCTGGACAAGCTGGAGCGCGCCCTGGGCGAGGAGCGGGCCAGCCGCTTCCACAGCCATTTCTCCCGCATCCAGTTCACCCCCAACGGGGGCGAGAAAATGCACCTCACCTTTGAGCAGGACGAGTTTGGGCCCGACCATCTCCCGCTGATGCGGTCCCTGGCCCGCCGGGGGTGGAGCCCCACCATCATCTGTGAGTCGGCGGGGACCCAGGCGGAGGACGCCCTGACCATGAAGCGGGCTTATGAGCATTTTCTGGGGACGGACTGAGGGCCGCCCCCATGGATAGAAAGGAAGTCAGAACCATGAATCATCTGGAGAAGATCGCATCCAAACTGGATGCCTACGGTCTGGACGCCATGCTGGTGACCAGCGAGCCCGGCGAGTTCTACGCCATCGGCTTTCACGGCGAGGGCGCCGTGGTGGTGGGCAAGCAGGAGACGCGGTATTTCACCGACTCCCGCTACATTGAGGCCGCTGAGCATCAGGTGACCGGTGCCAAGATCACCATGACCACCCGCACCGTGAGCCAAAAAGCCATGGTGGTCCAGGCGGTGGAGGAGATGGGCATCCGCAAGTTGGGCATCGAAGAGGGCTACATGACGGTGCAGGACTATCAGAGCTATGAAAAGGCGCTCTCCTGCCAGCTGGTGCCCGCTCAGCAGCTGCTCACCGATCTGCGCGCCGTGAAGGACGGGGAGGAGCGGGAGGCCCTCATCCACGCCCAGCGCATCTCGGAGAAGGCCTTTGAGGAGATCCTCAAGTTCATCCGCCCCGGCATGACCGAGAAGGAGATCGCCGCCCGGCTGGTGTATGACATGCTCCGCTTCGGCGCGGAGAAGATGTCCTTTGACCCCATCGTGGTCTCCGGCCCCAACGGGAGCCTGCCCCACGGTATCCCCAGCGACAAGAAGGTGCAGGAGGGCGAGTTCATCACCATGGACTTCGGGTGCAAGTACCAGGGCTACTGCTCCGATATGACCCGCACCGTGGCGCTGGGAGAGCCCAGCGAGGAGATGAAGAAGGTCTACTACACGGTGCTGGAGGCCCAGAAGGCCGGTATCGCCGCGGCCAAGGCGGGGGTGCGGGGCTGCGACATCCACAACGCCGCGGCCAAGGTCATCGAGGACGCCGGCTACGGAGCGTACTTCGGCCACGGCTTCGGACACAGCGTGGGCATTGAGATCCACGAGTCCCCCAACGCCAATCACAGCAATCAGGACCCCATGCCCGAGGGGGTCGCGGTCTCCGCGGAGCCGGGGATCTACCTGCCGGGAAAATTCGGCGTGCGCATCGAGGATGTGATCCTTCTCACCCAGGATGGGTGCGAAGACATCACCCTGGCGCCGAAAGAGCTCATCGTTCTGTAAAAAACCTGAAAAACCCTTGCAAATATGGGGATAATGGAGTAAAATAGCTTAGCTAAAGTTCCATTCATATGAAATACCTTGTTTGGAGGATGAATACCAATGCCTACGATTACTGCCAGTGATTTCCGCAATGGCGTGACCTTTGAGATGGACGGCCAGGTCATGCAGGTGGTGGAGTTCCAGCACGTGAAGCCCGGCAAGGGTGCGGCCTTTGTGCGCACCAAGATGAAGAATGTCATCACCGGCGGCGTGACCGAGACCTCCTTCAACCCCACCGCCAAGTTTGAGCAGGCCTATGTGGAGCGCAAGGACATGGAGTACAGCTACAACGACGGCGATCTGTACTACTTCATGGACCCCGAGACCTACGATCTGGTGCCCATCGGCGCCGAGATGCTGGGCGACAACTTCCGCTTCGTGAAGGAGAACATGCCCTGCAAGATCAACAGCTACAAGGGCAAGATCTTTGCCGTGGAGCCCCCCACCTTCGTGGAGCTGGAGATCACCGAGACCGACCCCGGCTTCCGCGGCGATACGGCCACCAACGTGACCAAGCCCGCCACCCTGGAGACCGGCGCTGAGATCAAGGTGCCCCTGTTCATCAACCCCGGTGACAAGATCAAGATCGACACCCGTACCGGCGAGTACCTGGAGCGCTGCAAGGGCTAAGCGCTGAGCGCTCGAGAGCGGGCGCACAAGCGTGAGGTGCTAAGCGCTGAGCGCCCGGGAGCAGGCGCACAGCGAACCGCGCAAAGCGTGATACGCCAAGCGCCGTCCCTACCACAAGGCCCTTCGTGGCCGCCTGTAAAAAGGAGATTATTATGACTATTTCTGAGAAGGTCGCGTACCTGAAGGGTCTGGCCGAGGGCCTGAACATCGACACCGAGAAGTCCAAGGAGGGCAAGCTCATCTCCGTGATGATCGGCATCCTGGAGGAGATCGGCATGTCCATCGAGGACCTGGAGGAGAACACCGTGGCCCTGGGTGAGGAGATCGACGCCATTTCCGACGACCTGTCCGATGTGGAGAAGGTCGTGTTCGACGAGGACGACGAGGATGAGGATGACGAGTGCTGCTGCGACGAGGACGACGACTTCTTCGAGGTCGAGTGCCCCAACTGCAAGGAGACCCTGGTCATCGACGAGGACGTGCTGGAGTCCGGCGTGATCCAGTGCCCCAGCTGCAAGGAGAAGTTCGCTCTGGATCTCTCCGACGACTGCTGCTGTGAGGACGACGAGGACGAGTGCGGCTGCGGCTGCCACCACGACCACGAGTAAACCGAACATGGAAACAGCCGGCGGCCATAGGCCGCCGGCTGTTTTTGCGTGCGGAGCCGGTCCGTACGCTGCGCAGAGGTGCGGGCCGCTTGACAGGCCCCACAGGGCGATATATAATAGGCAGGCGTGTTAGTTACGACTAACAAATCAGCCGGTATAGGATGAATGACAGATGAAAACCGAGACAAAACGCGTACAGGGCACGCTGGAGGCGCTGGCTCCGGGGGAGCACGGCGTGATCCTGCGGGTAGGAAATGAACGAGGGCCGGTCAAACGCCGGCTGGTGGATATGGGACTGACGCCCGGGACGGAGATCCTGGTGCGCAAGATCGCCCCCTTCGGTGACCCCATTGAGGTCAACCTCCGGGGATATGAGCTCTCCCTGCGCCGGGAGGACGCCCGGCAGATCACCATGGCCATCGGGGAGGAGGCCCAGGCGGCCAGCCTGATCCGCAAAAAGCGGGTGGGCATGGTGCAGCGCATCCCGGATGAGGAGACCCTGCGCCGCATGAGCGACGACCACGACCATGAGAAGCGGGAGCACAGCGGCGTACCGGACTACGCCAGCCACGACACCCGGGAGATGAAGCTGGCCCTGGTGGGCAATCCCAACTGCGGAAAGACCACGCTCTTCAACGCGCTCACCGGTTCCAACCAGTATGTGGGCAACTGGCCCGGCGTGACAGTGGAGAAGAAGGAAGGACGGGCCCAGGTGGACGGAAAGCCGGTGACGGTGGTGGATCTGCCGGGCATTTACTCCCTCTCGCCCTACTCCATGGAGGAGATCGTGGCCCGGGACTTTATCGTGGGGGAGCATCCCGACGCCATCATCAACATCGTGGACGCCACCAATATGGAGCGCAACCTCTACCTGACCGCCCAGCTGCTGGAGCTGGAGCGCCCCATGGTCATCGCCCTGAACTTCATGGATGAGGTGGAGAAGCACGGGGACAAGATCGACGTGGAGGCCCTCTCCCGTTCTCTGGGCGTGCCGGTGATCCCTATCACCGCCCGCACCGGGAAGAATATCCAGACCCTGCTGGAGGTGGCCCACCGGCAGATGCACGTGGGCGTCACGGTGGAGCCCGACGATCTCTACGACGACTTTACCCATCAGATCCACCACAAGATGGGTGAGCTCATTCACGACAAGGCCTATGCGGCCCAGATCCCCGCCCACTGGGCCTCCATCAAGCTCATCGAGGGGGACCGGCTGGTGGAGCAGGCCCTGGGACTGGACGAGGCGGAAAAGGCGCGGGTGGAGTCCATCTGCTCGGAGTATGAGGGGGCCTATGTCCTGGGCGACCGGGAGACCCTGGTGGCCGACAGCCGCTATCAGTTCATCCAGTCGGTGGTCCACGCCTCCGTGCGGAAGGGACAGAAGCAGGGAAGCCTGACCCTGTCCGACCGGATCGACTCCATCGTGACCCACAAGTGGCTGGCCGTGCCCATGTTCCTCCTGATGATGCTGGGGATGTTCGCCCTGACCTTCGGGCCGGGACAGGCCCTGTCCGACCTGGTGGAGAGCTTCATCAGCGGCCCGGTCTCCGACGGCATCCGGGCGGGGCTGGAGGCCGCGCAGGTGGCCCCCTGGGTGGAGTCCCTGCTGGTGGACGGCGTGGTCTCCGGCGTGGGCGGCGTGCTGGTCTTCCTGCCCCAGATCGCCCTGCTCTTTCTGGTGCTCTCCTTCCTGGAGGACTCGGGCTATATGGCCCGGGCCGCCTTCATCATGGACCGCCTGCTGCGGCGGTTCGGCCTGTCCGGCAAGGCCTTTATCCCCATGCTGATGGGCTTTGGCTGCACCGTTCCCGCCGTTATGGGAGCCCGCACCATGGAGAATGAGAAGGACCGCCGCATGACCATCATGCTGGTGCCCTTCATGTCCTGCTCGGCCCGGCTGCCGGTGTACGGCCTGCTGGCGGGGGCCTTCTTTGCCCAGTACAGCGGCCTGGTGGTCTTTTCCCTGTATGTGATCGGGCTGTGCTTCGCCATCCTGTCCGGCATCCTGCTGCGCAAGACCATGTTCCAGGGAGAGCCCGCCGCCTTCGTGCTGGAGCTGCCCCCCTACCGTCTGCCCACCCTCAAGAACATGGCCATGCACGTGTGGGAGAAGGTGCGGGGCTTCCTGGTCAAAGCCGGTACCCTGATCCTGGCTATGAGCGTGGTGCTCTGGTTCCTCCAGTCCTTCGGCTGGTCGGGCGGCTTTGTCATGGTGGAGGACGCCTCCCACTCCTTCCTGGGCGCCATCGGCGGGGCCATCGCCCCCGCGCTGCGCCCCTTGGGCTTCGGCACCTGGCAGGCCGCTGTGGCCCTGCTCACCGGCCTGGTGGCCAAGGAGGCGGTGGTCTCCTCTATGAGCCTCTTTTACGGCTTCTCGGCCAGCGCCAGCGGCGCCACCGTGGCGGCGGCCCTCTCCGGGACCTTCCAGACGCCGGTGGCCGCCTATGCCTTCCTGGTCTTTGTGCTGCTCTATGTCCCCTGTGTGGCGGCGGTATCCACCATCTACCGGGAGATGAACAGCCTGAAGTGGACCCTCCGCTCCATCCTGTGGCAGATCGGCGCGGCCTATCTGGGGGCGCTGGTGGTCTATCAGGTGGGTTCCCTCCTGTTCTGAGAAAGGAATGCTATGAAATACATCATCTATGGGGCCGTCGCGGCCCTGACGGTGTGGGCGGTCTGGTATGTGGTCCGCCAGATCAGCCGTCAGATCCGGGGGAAGGGCGGCTGCGGTTGTGGCTGTGGCTGCTCCTCCTGCGGGAAGGACTGCGCCCAGCGGAAAGAATGAGAAAAGGGCGCGTACCGGAGGTTTTGTTCCGGTGCGCGCCCTTTTGCGCTGGGTCTTGCGGGTTTGGGACAGGGGGGGTACAATGAGGAGGAAGGAACCAGATCCACGATTCATGGAACAGGGAGGCGCGCACATGGAAACAAGCAAGCTGGAAACACTTCAGGACTGGATCGACGGGAGCAGCCGCATCGTCTTTTTCGGCGGCGCGGGGGTCTCCACCGAGTCGGGCATCCCGGACTTTCGCAGTGTGGACGGGCTCTACAACCAGAGCTACCGCTATCCGCCCGAGACCATCATCAGCCACAGCTTTTTTGAGCAGGACCCGGAGGAGTTTTTCCGCTTCTACCGGGAGAAGATGCTCTGGCCCCAGGCCCAGCCCAACCCGGCCCACCGGAAGCTGGCCGAGTTGGAGCAGGCCGGGAAGCTGGACGCGGTGGTGACTCAGAACATCGACGGCCTGCACCAGGCGGCGGGGAGCCGGAAGGTCTATGAGCTCCACGGATCGGTCCACCGCAACTACTGCATGAAGTGCCACCAGTTCTACGGGCTGGAGGAGATGGTCCAGGGCACGGGCGTCCCCCGCTGCAAGGTGTGCGGCGGCATCATCAAGCCCGATGTGGTGCTCTATGAGGAGAGCCTGGACCAGCGCACCATCGAAGGTGCGGTGGAGGCCATCCGGAAGGCGGACCTCCTCATCATCGGCGGGACCTCTCTGGCGGTCTATCCCGCGGCGGGACTGATCCAGTACTACCGGGGGAGCCACCTGGTCCTCATCAACAAGAGCGCCACCCCCTACGACCGGCAGGCCGACCTGGTGATCCAGGCCCCCATCGGTGCGCTGCTGGAGCAGATCCAGGTCCGTCCCTGATACCGCCAAGTCCCCGGGAGTACTCCCGGGGACTAGCGTGTCGAAAAATTTCGACACGCTTCTCAAAAATGCAAGCATTTTTTCGAGGGAAATGCAGGCCGCTGCACGCACTTCGTCGGGTCAAAGTCCGCACCGTTCGCCCCGGCCTAATGGCCAGGGTTCACTCCGCTCCCTTGCCCCTCCTCTCCCAAACAAACCCACTTCGCTGGGCTTTGTTTGGGTTCCCGGTTCGCACACTTGCAGCCTGAGAGGTGTGTTTTCCGACGTACACGCCGCCGGAAAACACACTTTGACCCTCTTCCGCCGTCTGCGAACGGCGGAACTCTGCGAGGCGTTTGCGGCAAAGAGTGCCGGAGTAAATAGTAGCGGTAGCTGAAATCCCCGGGAGTACTCCCGGGGATTTCCTGCATACTCTTGTTTATTGAAAAACAATAAAAATAAATTGACTTTCAATAAGTGTGGCGCTATAATCAGAAAAAAGAGAAGGGAGAGCGGGGTGCGGAAGCAGGCGCCCGGAGAGAGACGAGGAGGTATGGAAGATGGACGTGGAAAAGCTGGCCCGGATCCTGAAACGATTGGTGAGCATCACCTTTGTATGTAATCTGCTGGTCCTTCCCCTGCTGGCCGGGCTGGCCCGGCTGCGGGGACTGGGGGAGCTGACCGGGGGAATCTCCTATTTCTCCATGCAGGGGGAGGGAGCGGCGGAGATCGTTCTGCGGCTGACCGGCTATTTTCTGGCCTCCTGGTGGGAGATCTGGCAGTTTGGAGAGCGGTATGCCCAGGTCCTGGCCCTCTTTCTCTTCTTCTGCGGCGTGTGTACCGCCGTCATCCTGTGGCAGGGGCGGCGGGTGCTGGACACTGTCCTGCGGGGGGAGACCTTTACCCGGGGCAACGCGGCCAACATGGGGCGGGCGGCGGTGTGCTGCTTCCTCATCTCGGGCGCGGCCCTTCTGCGGACGGTGTGGGGGCTCTTCCACTATGGGAGCATCGGGCCGCTGTTCACCTACAACACCCTCTTCATCCCCGTGTTTTTCATGGCGGGGCTGCTCTGCCTGATCCTGTCGGCCCTGGTCCGGCAGGCGGCCGAGCTGAAGGAAGAGAACGATCTGACCATATGAGGAGGGGATTGCGTGCCCATCGTAGTCAATCTGGATGTGATGATGGCCCGGCGCAAAATGAGCCTGAGCGAGCTGGCCGCCCGGGTGGATCTGACGCTGGCCAATCTCTCCATCCTGAAAAACAACCACGCCAAGGCGGTGCGCTTCACGACCCTGGAGGCCATCTGTAAGGCCCTGGACTGCCAGCCGGGGGATATTCTGGAGTACGTGCCCGAGGAATGAGACAGCCGGACAGGAGGGACGGAATATGAATCAGGGGAAGCTGAGGACCACACAGACCCGGCGTTTTTGCGCCTTTGCCTTAAACCATTTTCTCATTTCGGTGGTGAGTGCTCCGCTGGGCTTGCTTCTCTTCGTGGGATGGGTGGAGCTTCTGGAGACGACGGAGGCGGCCTGGTGGATCGCGATCGCATTTGACGCCTGTCTGATGCTCGCCTACGCGCTGGCGGGGGCCTGGGTGGCCCGGAGACAGCGGTGGGAGCCGCCCCGCTCCATCTGGGCTGCCCTCTGGTCACTGGTGGCCCCCATGCTGGTGGCCTGGGCCTGGGAGGCCCTGGTCCTGGTAGGGGCCGATCTGGAATGGGTGACGGTCTCCTACTATGCGCTCATGGTGGCCGTACCGCTGGCCTTCCCCTCCTTTCTGTTCGTGCTCCTCGGACTCATGGGCGGCATCTGGTGGGGAGAGGGGGGATGGGAGTTTTACCTCATGGCCTTCCTGGCCGGCGGATTGCCTCCGCTGCTGTTCTGGCTGGGCAGCCTGTGGGGGGCCAAAAACCGCCGGGAAGGGGAGGACGGGACAAAAAAAGATCCCTCTCTCCCGCAGAAGCGGGAAGAGGGATCGTAGCGGATCGGTATGAACCGGGGAAGGAGATCAGGCCAGGATGATCCGGCCGTCCTCCACGCCCTCCACGATCTCCAGAGCTTCCACCCGGACGCCCATGCGGCGCAGGACCTTTCCGCCCTCGCGCATGGCCTTTTCGATGGCCACGGCTACGCCGGCCACCTCGCCCCCGGCCTTGGAGACCAGCTCCAGCAGGGCCAGGGTGGACTGCCCGTTGGAGAGGATGTCGTCCACCACCAGGACCACGTCGTCCTCCTCCAGGTATTTCTTGGACACCCGGATGGTGTAGGATTTCTCCAGCGAAAAGGAGTGGGTCTCCGCGGTGTAGACATTGGGATCGATGTAGCCGGTCTGAAATTTCTTGGCGTAGATGACCGGGACCCGCAGCGCCCGGCCCACAAAGCAGGCCAGGGCAATGCCGGAGCTCTCCACCGTCAGGACCTTGGTGATCTTGTCGCCCTTGAAGCGGCGGGCCAGTTCAGTCCCGGCCCGTTCAATGAGCTCCACATCCATGCAGTGATTGAGAAACATATCCACGTGGATAATGTCTCCCTCGCCCACCTGGGCTTCTTCCAGAATGCGCTGTCTTAATTCCTTCATGATGATCCTCTCTCAACGTCCTTCCAAACGATTGCGGCATTGTTCGATCAGCCACTGAAACACCGGCGCGCCGTCCACGGTATCCATCCGCCGGTGGGCGCCGGTCATGCGCTCGGGATGATATTGCAGGGCGAGAACGGGCAGGGCCGTGTGCTCCACCGCCTCCACCAGACCGGACTCCGAGCGGGCGGTGACGGTGAGTCCCTCCCCGATGCGGTCCAGCGTCTGGTGATGGGCGCTGTTGACGGAAAAGACCGGGCCATACCACCGCTCCAGAAGAGAGCCCTCCTCCGCGTGGACGGCGTGGACCTTATCCTCAGAGCTCCCCGGGGCATGGGTGTGGAAGCACACCTGGGTGGAGCCGATGTCCTGCAAGAGGGTGCCCCCCAGAGCCACATTCAGGATCTGGAGTCCGCGGCAGATCCCCAGCACCGGCTTTCCGGCGGCCAGATAGGAGGCGGCCAGCGCCAGCTCCGATGCGTCCCGCTGGGGATCGATCTCACTGCTGGCCCAGTTTTCCTGCCCAAAACGGCAGGGGTCGATATCTCCGCCGCCGCACAGCAGGAGACCGTCATACTCGGTACGGTCGGCGGGGCAGTAGGCGGCGTGCGGGATTCCTCCGGCGGCAAGGACTGCGGCCTCGTAGTTCTCCGCGCCGGAAGAGGAGGCAGAGACCAGAATATGAACTTCCATCATACACCTCAGAACCGTTATTAGACTGATTATAGACTATTTTACTTTCCTCTGCAATATTGACAAGTAAATAAAAATAGGGTATCCTATTAAAGATTCCGGACAGAGCGGTCCGGAGGAATCTGCCTGTACGGGCAGGGAAATCGAATATGCAGCGGTATCGAAGTGGTCATAACGGGGCTGACTCGAAATCATGTTTTCACTTTGGAAGTCCGAACTGCCGAAAAGCCAGTAACCATGCGGGTTTGCGGGCAAGTTCAAATCGTGAATTGGGGTCTGTTCTATCCTGTTGTTCTTCCCGATTTCCACGGCTTGAATTTTGCGGGAAAATGGCTATAATGAGAGCAGCCATCTGACGCCCACTTTGAGAGGTATGTTTTGGGGTTCCGTAGTTACCGCTATCGTCCCTGATTTACCGTCATCATCCAAGTTGGTGTAATGATTCGAAATCAGGTTTCCTATGCGGAGTGCCAAACGGCTGAAACCCTTGGAACCATGCGGGTTCCAGTCGAGTTCAAATTGAATATTGTTGCTTGTTCTATCCTGTTGTTCTTCCCGATTTCCACCGGCTGAATTGGTCGGCGGATCGGGAAGAAGGATATAACATAAATTTGGAGATGTACCCAAGCGGTTGAAGGGTCCGCACTCGAAATGCGGTAGGTCGGCTCAAAACCGGCGCGAGAGTTCGAATCTCTCCATCTCCGCCATGAGGTCTGCCAGCGAAAAGCTGGTAGACCTCTTTCCTTTTTATGGAGAAACCGCCGATAGGTTTTGCAGCATGGGCGCCACAATGTCCTGCTCAATGGCTGCGGCGGATTGTTTTTTCGTGGCATATTGCAGATGCCCGTAAATATCCACCGTTGTTGAGATCTCACTGTGTCCCAGCCACTCCTTTACCTGTTCCATCGGAACACCGTTTGCCAGCAAAAGCGAGGCACAGGTATGGCGAAGATCGTGGAAACGAATGTGCCGTAAATTGTTCTTGGCAAGCAACTTCCCAAAGGTCGAGGACACATAGTTGGGTTTAATGAGATTGCCAATCACATCGACACAGACATATCCCAGATATTCTTTGTTGTAGGAACGCCCGCACAGCTTGCGATTTTCTTCCTGCTGTTTCTTGGCCTCCAGCAACCGCTCTTTCAAAAAAGGAATCAATGGATAAGTCCGCAGACTGGATTTGTTTTTTGCCTTGTCCTTCTTAATCGTGACCCGTTCTCCCTTTACATTGCAAGTTGTTACCGTATGCCGGATGGAGAAGCAGTTATGGTTGAAGTCAAAGGCACTCCATTTCAGACCGATAACCTCACTGCGGCGCAGGCCGTAAAAAGCAGTCAGAAGAACTACCAGTTCGATCTTATGCCCCTTGATGACTTCAAACAGATTCAGGACTTCCGAATCCAGGTAGTAGTCACCTTTGAAGGGTTCAGGCTTGGAAATAATAATCCGGTCAGCCGGATTGCTTGGAATCAGATTTTTGTCAACCGCATAATTCAACGCCCCATGAATCAGGGCGTGGTAATGCTTAACTGTGGTCGGCTTGACCCGTTCCAATTCTTTCTCATAAAAAGCGAGAATATCTTGTTTGGTAAGGTCACAAAGGGCGACAGGATGCTCTCGGAAATACGGGGCGATGGGGTTGTTGAGCTGCTGTTCGTATCCCGAATAGGTCGAGAGTTCGATGGGCTTGCTGTCCATCACCCGTCCGGTAGCAGACTTGTACTTGTACTCAAGCCACTGATACAGGAAATCCACAAAGGAAATCGCTGCGGATGACGGGCCAGACGGAGAAGCCGACTGCTGTGAGGCCGTAGCCTCCTGAAGCAGCTTTTCCGTCCATTCTTTTCGGATGGTGGGAAGCATATTGTTTGCCCAGGTCTTATTGCCCTTGACTTTCTTATGGGTGGGAATCCATTTGGGCTTTCTCTTACCGTTCTCATCGGTAAGGTTTAGAACCCAATAGAGATACCCTTTTTTCTCGGCCACATGGCCGGAGATTAGTTTGCTGTTTTCTTGCAGGTGTACCGCTGGCATACTGATCTGTTCCTCCTTTTGCGGTATTGAGTTCACCTACCAATGACACCTTTATTGTATCATCGGACAGAACAAAACTCCAGGTAAATCCGCGTCAGAATTGTTAACTTTCTGCGTCTATCCGGTGAAGATCGACACCATAGCCTGCTACTCCGCAAAAGTGGAGCAGGTGATTTTCAAATAACGAAGAATGTGGGCTTTGGGGATGCGGTAAGCCCGTCCAATTTTAAGGTACTCAATTTTCCCATCTTTAAGTAACTTGTACCCGGTTTTTGTACTGACGCCAAGGGCCTCACACATCTGTCCAATGTCCATCACATCCGGGTAGTCTTTTAACATCAATCGGTAGGCATCTCTGGGAGAGAGCAAACCACCGTCATTTTCGTACATTGTGAGTCCTCCTTTCGTTTGGGGTATCCTATGCCGATGCTGATTGCCAGGGCTGCATCTACCTCCAGCATTTTTTCTTTGCTGATACGCCCAATGTAACCACGGAGCCGCTTCCGGTCTATTGTCCGCAGTTGTTCCAACAGAAGCAGAGAGGTAGGCGCAAGCCCCGGCACATTCTCAAGTAGGATATGGGTAGGCAGACTGTTCTTCGCTTTTCTGCTGGTGATGGCTGCTGCAACAACGGTAGGACTAAAGTGATTCCCCACATCATTTTGGATAACAAGGACAGGGCGGATGCCGCCTTGCTCGGAGCCGACCACCGGGTTCAGGTCTGCATAGAACAGATCGCCACGCCGGATAGCCTTTCGCATATCATCGGATACATAGAGAATCGGGAGTTGCAGAAAAGTAGCCAGGCCAATTTCGCCCTTCATTCCCTGAGAGATGGTGTCGCCCATTACTCAATGTCAATGCGGTGCCGGTTGTCGCCGCCCTCGATGACCTTTTCATATCCGCTGGTCTGGAAAGTTTCATACATGAATTGGCGGTAATACTCAATGGGAACCCAGATGGCACCCATACAGGTTCGTCCGCTTGTTGCATTTGGTGAACAGGATACCGCCGATCTCAATGCTGGGATTTAATTTCCGCTTGATTTTCTTGATGGTGTCCACCAACGCCTGCAAACCGGTCAGAGCGAACAGTTCCGGGTCAATCGGGATGATTACCTCGTCGGCAGCCGTTAAAGCGTTGATGGTCAACGAGCCAAGAGAGGGGTTGGTGTCCACGATAATGTAATCGTAGGACAGCCGCAGAGGGCTCAGCAGAGCGGCCAGGTAGTCATTGCTGTCCGGCGTCATCAGCAGATTTGCCTCCGCAACGGTGAGAGATCGGCTGGAAGGGATCAAGTCCACAGAGCCGATTTTCTGGATGAACTCGTTGGTATCCGGCAGAGATTCGTCCAGAAGCAGATTGGTGATAAGAGTCCCGGTATTATAGGGCGCCTGGGTCGGCAGGACACCGAAACTGGTGGTGAGGTTATACTGGGGGTCAAAGTCAACTACCAAGACCTTCTTGCCCATCTCGGCCAGCGCATAGGACAGATTTCGGACCGTGCTGGTCTTGGCTACCCTCCTAATCCCACCGCACAGCGGCGTGATGTTGGAATCCAGATCAATCCCATCCGTGATCAGAATATGCGTAAAATTGCGGCATATTTCATAGTTGATCAGGCCCTTGGGGTTTCATGTTCCTTGTCATATAGTAAATTAAAGAAAACAGGCGCAGCTGAGGAGACATTGGTGTGGCTAGCGACATCTCCGCCCCCCTCCGCCGTCCAAGGCTGCGCCCGTTTTTTATGCCCCAGTTATCAATTTGACTTTGGGGGATTGCCGTGGAATTTGCGGGTGTCCGTACGACAGATAGTTTGGGGTGATCGCCGCTTAGATACATGAGGCATAACAATGCTCCCCCTATGTTTGACAATGGTTGATTCCACTATCTCTCATAGGGGGAGCATATCACATATTATCTGTCCCAGAATGGAACGCTTAGGAGGAGATTACGGGGTAATCACCGTTTCAAAGCCGGTGAATCGGCTGGCGTCCACGCCTTCCCCCGCCTGGCTCAGGTCCAATGTACCCCAGGCCTCGTCGCCGTACTCCACGGCCTCGAAGCTACCGCCATAGGTAGGGAATCTGGGGCTTCCGATGATTTGCACAGTCAGGCCACCGTCGATCTGGCCGCTGTATCTCCTGCCACGCAGTCCCAGCAGCATACCCGCGTCGCCCTCTACCGTGATGGAGACCGTCCCCGTCACCCGGGCATACTGGGCCGTGCCGTTCACCGTCACGCTGGCAGTGCCGTCCACATGGATCTCCGTACTCCCGTTGAGCACCGTATCACTGCCGCCGCTGCCGTGGATTTCGAATTGCCCGGAAGAGATATGGATCATGCTGTCTCCCGTGGCTTCTCCCGTTCTGGACCCGGCATAAATCGCCGTGCTCCCAAACCACCAGTCGTTCTGATAGACACCTTCCCCGGCCGTAAAATTGTGGCCGTTGGCATAGGTCTCCGCCCGCCAGTCAATATGGGATACGGTGAGATCGGCCCCCAGCTCCAGGGGCTGGTCCGATGTGAACTGATACTGTTTTCCCTCCGCCGAGCGGATGGTGCAGGCAACGTCAGGCATTTTTTCCGCGCCGTGCAGGGTCACATTTTCGTTGATATAAATGGTGCCGCCCGCTTTGACTGCCGCCGCAGCCTGAGCAAAGCTGGAAAAGTTCTGTCCGTCCACCACAAAGGCGTTTTCCGCCCGGCGTGCCGCGTACTCAATGACCATGTCCCGTACCGCCGACCAGGTCTTGCCGCCGTCCATCGTTACCGCCGCATCCAGATAAACATAGCCACCGTTCAATTTGGTAAAGATGGGGGTAATGGCCCCTTCATAGCGGGTCCACTGAGACACGTCGGGAGAACTGCTCTGGGATTCGTCCGAGATACGGTAATAGATCTCCGCCCCCGGCGCGGTACTGGTCAGGGTGATGGAAGGTGGCGCGTCAAACTCATACGGTCCATAAAAATCGCTGTACTTCTCCAGCGCAGGCGTCACCGTGCAGACAGGCTCAGGGGCCCGCACCGCCTGACTCAAGGCATTGCGAATGCTGTCCAGCACGGCCTGCTGAAGGCCTTGGTCTCCCTCGTCCACAAGCTCCACCTGGGCCGACTGGGCCAGATACACTCTGGCCAGTAGCTCCGGCAAGCAGGACCCGCCCTGAGCTGCGGTCTCCTCGTCCAGCGTGATGAGCTGTACAATGGGGGCACTGCCGTAGTCGGCCGCCACTTTGACCTGGGCGGTAACGCCATGGGCTGTACCGGTATAGGTGCCGGTGGCATAGGGAAGATCGGTACGGGGCGCAGCAAAGACCAGCCAGGTGGTGACTACCGTGCTCTTCTGGCCTTTCTCATCAAAAGCGGCGCATTTGACGGGAATCATCTGACCTTCCGGGTGGTTTTTGGCGTCATAAGAAACCGAAATTTCCTTGCCAAAAGGCGTCTGGCTCTCCGGTGTGGGTTCACTGCCGTCGGTGGTGTAGCGGATCACCGTACCCTGTGCGCTCTCTGCTTTCAGATAGAGGCTGGCATAACTGGTGTTGCTGGTGACAGTGTATCCCCAAAGCGGTGTGAGCTGGGGCGGCATTACCGATGCCTCTTCCGAGGAGACCGGAGCGCGGCGCAGCGCATCCACCGCCGCATACTTGACCGCATCACTGGAAATGGTGGCCCCGGATACTGCATCTGTGTTGTACCCCGCTTCATTGGGCGTGGTCCTTGCGCTCAGCAACGTTTCCAGGGTCATCCCCGCCAGCTTTGCGGAAATGTTTTTTCCCGAACCGTCTCCCCGATAGACCATGTTCCAATAAACCTCATCCCGGACATCTCCGGCACGGGTGCCGTTGTCCTCAATCTTCTGAATGACGCCGTTCAGGGTGGTCACGCGGACCAGCACCTGGTAAGGAGTCCCCACACGGCCGGGACAAAGGGCGCTGCCCTCAAAGACCTGGATGCCGCTTCCCGCGGCGGGAACTGCTGCAAAGGTCACGGTGGTTTCGGTCACGCCGGATACCTGCCCATCCCGCTGGCAGACCGCTTTCACGGTAACGGTATGGTCCAGGTTTCCGGTGGGAACGATCAAAATCTGTCCTTCTGCCTTCTGCGCGCTTCCCGCACCGGGGACAGGGTCGGTTCCGTCGGTGGTATACCACACCTGGGTCCCCTCCTCAGCGGAAACGGTCAGTGCCGCGTTCTGGGTCGCGGCGTAAAGCAGCTGGGTGCGATGGTCTTCCCCTGCCAGCACCGGGGCGGAGGGGGGCAGTGCCGTCCCCTCCGCCTCCAGAATCTGCTGGTAAGCATCCCGGATGGCATCCCGCACCGCCGCTGAAGTATAGGTGGCGCCGGACACTGCGTCTATGTTGTTTTCCCCGTTATCCGGGGTCAGCTTCATACCATCCAGGAATGCAATTGCTTCTCCCCGGCCCAGTCCGAGGATGGGACGAAAAAATCAGTCGCCCCAGCTGTAAACAGCTCTGTCCAATGGCTCATACTGCCCCCGTCGTTATGGGACCAGGTGATGTCGCTGATGACGCCGTCATTTGCAGATACGGTGGCAGTCACCTCATAGCCAAAGGAACCCACTGCATAGGCATCGCTGGTCCGGGTCACCACCACAGGCTGGGCGGTACTTTCCAGCGCCCCCTTGACCGCTTCCTTGATGGCATTACTGGAAATAGTAGCGCCGGACACGCCATCCACGGCATCCACTTCCGAAGCCGTCTTGCCGCTCAGGCTTTCAAACAGACCAACCGCCTTATCCCAAAAGCTCTGATTGCTTCCGGGCTGAGTGCCGTTATCCGTGACAGATACGATGCGTCCCGTGGCGGGGTCATATTCCACTATCACCTTGGCCGTATAACCAAAAGAAACCTCGGCTTCTCCCTGCACCGTTTCCGTAGGCGTAGGTTCCGGTTCGCTCTCCACAAAGTCCAGGATCAGCCGGACATAGCCGTGCGCACCGTATTCAGTATAGTTCGGGAAGTCGATCGTCAGATCCATGCCGCCCCATTCACTGCTCACCTCATAGTCCTGGAGTGCCTCTCCGGACTGGTTATACACCTTTACCGTAAAGGTATCGGTGTTCCAGTTTTTATACTGATTGGGCAGCTTTACCCCACGAATCATCAGCCAGCTCTTGCTGTTCTCCCACGCCTGCCGGTCTACTGCCACCGTCTGGAGCAGCTGGCCACTCTGGGCATCGTAGATCTCGATTTTGGCCGGGATCATGGTGGCATAGTTGGAAACCTGCACCGTGAAGGACTGCTCCAGGCCGTTAATGGAGATGCGGATCTGCTTTTCGCCTACATCTTCCTCTGTGAAGGTGTAGCCATTATCCGGTGCGGCGGTAAAGCCCCGGGCCACCATGGTATCCCAGCCGCTCAGCCGCTGGTTGCTGCCCTGCTGGGTCTTGAGCTCCACTTCCAGCTTGGAAAGGTCAAGAACATCGCCCACGCTGTAAGAGCGGGCAATCTGGTCATAGTCCAGGGTAAAGGACGCCACGGGAGATTGATCCTCGCTACTGTCCACCTCCACAAAGTAGGTTTCAAACTTCCAGCCGGTGTAGCCTTCGCCCGCCGGGATACTCCCCAGCTCGAACTCCCATTCGTTGTAATCGGGATTAAAGACCGCGTCAGCCAGCTTTTCGCTGCCGTCGTAAAGCTCCATCTTCTCAATGCCGTTGGAGGTCTTCAGCCCATAGCGGAAGCTGTTTTCATTGAGTGCGATTTCCTCGGTCTGAGCGTTGGTATAGGTGACCACAATATGGGTGGGCATCCGGTAAGTACTCTTCTGCACGATGGAAACAGGGGCGGGGATACTGATGCGACCCTGTTCCTGAATGAAGTTCACCAGGAAGGACATCCCGTTGACCCGGGGATCGTCGCTGGATACCTTCTCCCCGTCTGCCCAATCCGAGGTGACGCCGTATCCCGCCAGTTCCTCAAAGGTGCAGATCTTTTCGCTCCCATCGGTTAGGTGCAGCTTTATGGATACACTCTTGAGGTCCATCGCGTCGCCCTCATAGACAGTATCAGCAGGCCGGGCACTCAGTTCCATCCAGGCCACAGACTGCTCCTTGCCGTCCAGGGTATACTGCCGGGCACGCTCCAGGGCATTTTCAATGGCGCTGAGCTGGCCAACCGCCGTCTCAGTAGCAGCGGACACCGCGTCATATATCTCTCCACTCTTGCTGTTCAGCTGGACTTTGATGTGGGAGAGATCCTGATGGCCCGGCACCGCCTTCAGCACCGCAAGACCCCAGTCGTAGTTATCGTCGTCGGTGTACTTCACCGTCTCCACCTGCTGGATGAGGCCCTGTTCAATGGTCACCTTGACCACATTGGGTCCCACTTTGTCTTCGCCCCGGGGGATGGCGCCGCTGTCCGGACGAGCGGCATAGTAGCGGCTCCAGGAACCGGTGCCGTACCACACGCCGTCGGCCAGTGCGGGAAGGGTCACGTTGTCCATGGCGGCCTTGACCGCTTCTTTGATGGCTTTACTGGAAACCGTGGCGCCGGATACGCCGTCTACTTCGTCCACTTCCGAAGCCGTCTTGCCGGTCAGGCTTTCAAAGATACCCACCGCCTTCTCCCAAAAGCTCTGATTGCTTCCGGGCTGAGTGCCGTTATCCGTGACAGACACAATGCGTCCCGTCACCTTATCATAGGTCACCGTTACCTTGGCCTTGTAACCGAAGGGAGACACATCCGCTTGTCCGCTGACCGTTCCGGTGGTCTCCACGCCGTCCACATGGTAGACATAGCTCCGTTCCTGATAGCCCTCAGCCGCAATCACCACGGTGTGATCGCCGGCAGACGCAAAGCAGTCGGCGGTAAACTCCAGATAAGCCGGGTAGCCGTACTGCTCATGATCGGCCACCCGGAAGGACTGCCGATCCCCGGAGAAGCCCGGCACGGTTTTGGTCAACTTCTGGCCGTCCACCGTCACAGAGAGGGTTTCTTGCTGCAAATAGGCTCTCAGTGCCTCTTCCTCCGTACCGGTAAAGGACATCCGGTAGCAGGGATCATAGAGCATATTGTCGTCCACATAGACCACTTTTTCCACCGCTGGAGCTTCCAGACGACTATCCGCCGAGGTAACCGTGGTGGAGAGGTCGGCATAGTTGGAGCTGCTCACCTGGACGGTATAGGTGGTGTTGGATGTGACCTGTGCGCCCTCATCCAGCGCCACCCTGCCGTTCTGGTCAGGTGCGGCATTGGTCACCAGAACCGCCTTTTTTCCGTGCCCCAGATTCCGATAGACACTGACCGTAGCTCCTTCCAGCCCGGCAGGAATGCCCGAAATGGTAATGTATTTCTCATCCGCCGAAAAAGCCGCCTTCAAGTCCGCGTTCTGATACTGGGGCTTTACATAGACCCCGTCGGCAAAGGTGAAGACATAGACCTGCTCGGGCACGATATAGGTGACTTTGCGGATAACAGCACCCTCCAGCGCTGCGGTGGCCGCTACATTGTCATCCTCGCCCGACACATCGAAGCCCAGTTCATAGACCTGCACCCACATATTTTGCAGATGCTCCATGCCCACCCGGATGGTCTGGCCGTCCTTTTCCGCCTCTACAATGATGCCCTGGATGTTGGCTCCCACTGGCCACTCCTGCTCCCGGTCGCGGCGCAGATACTTTGTGCTGGTCTCGGTCACGCTGAGGAGATACTGACCCCAGTTAGAGCTGGTGCTCAGTTCGGCCACGGCGTCGCTTACCGTCACGGCGGTGGCCGCCTGCATTGCCCCATAACTGCCGTCCTTACTCAGCACCTTATACCAGGCAGGCGCGGTGCCCGCTTCCATGTTGAGCTGGATGGCCGCCGCCTTCTCGTAGACGCCCTGCCCCTTCAGACCGTCTGCCGCCTCCAGCACCTTGGCCTGAGCGTACTGCTGGCCGTCCACCTGAACAGGGACGTTTTTCACACCCTTGATCTGATAGCCTTCCCCTTCCACCGGCTCGGTGGTATCTGCATTGGGGAAGAGCTGATATTTTTTTGTGGTGGCCGAACTGACCGCGTCATAGTGCTCCGTGGTGGTCACGTCGCCGGCATAGAAGTCTCCATAGGAGAGGGTGGCAGTTCCGTAAACCATACCGGTCAGCGGCTTTTCGGCATAATAGTAGACATTGGTCTCCCCGATCCGCTCTGCCTTCACCGCCGCGCCGTTTACGGTAAAGCTGGTGTTCCAGCCGCCCGTCTGATAGGCCGCCACGCCGTAATAGTAAGTGGTGCCGCCGATCTCCAGGGACTGCATGGCGATGGACTCCGCTGTCTGAGCCAGCTGGGTGCGCTCCACGTCGGCAAAAGTGAGGTCCTTGGCCCCATCGGGCGCGGTGCCCGGCGTTCCGGCAAAGCCGGCCGGATAGTAGCGGCTAAAGATCACATTCATGCCCTTCAGGTCGCTGTCACTGTCAGAGGGATTTGTATATGTATTGCCGGAGAGCACCGCTGTCACCTGAGAGGTGATGGTCATATTCTTCTTGCCCTGGGAAATACCGTCGAAAAGGTAGAGGTCATCCGCTCCCACGGCGCTCTCGTTGCCCTGGAAGGTACAGTTCTTTACCGTCAGAGCTACCACGCCGTCGGCCGCAATGGCGCCGCCATAGGCTGCCCGGTTGCCCTTGAAGGTGGAACCGCTAACGGTCACCTGGACGGGCGACTGGGAGCGGAAATTGTTGACATAAATTGCCCCACCCCGGCCGGTGGTGCCGTCGCCCACCAGATTGTTCTCAAAAACACAGTCAGAAATGGTTACCACCGGCGGATTGCCATGGTCATTGACAAAGATCGCGCCGCCGCCGTTAGCACTGTTGGCGCTGCCCGCCTTACTGTTGCGCACTGTGACACGACGAAAGCTGGCCTGTGCGCCGTCCTCCACAAAGATGCCGCCGCCCAGTTTAGCGGAGAAGGAAGCGCCATCCACCGTCAGGTTCTCCACGGTGATGGTATTTTTCGCAGCGCCGCCGCCGTCCACGTCAAAGCAGAAGGTCTTTCCATCAGCGGCAGTGATGGTGTATCCGTTGCCATCCAGAGTCAGGTTGTTTTTGTTCAGCGCGAGGGTCGCACCGGACACCCCGTCCACCACGTTAGTATCACTGCCGGCGTCGGTGATGTTGGAGGTGAGACGGATAATATCTCCCGCTGCTGCTTCCTTGGCCGCCGCCTTCAGACTTTGCCAGGAGCTGACCTGATGGACCGTCTGTGACGTACCGGAACCGCCTCCAGGCCGGTCGTCGTCAATGCTGCTATCTGTTACGGTGGCCCCGGTGCCGCTGGCATTGATGGTTCCGGTCTGACCGGCCGCAACTGCCACCCCCGCAGCTGTCACGCCGTTGACACCAGCACCGGCCACTACCTGAGTGCCGGGCGTGCTAACTGCTACACGGTCGGCATAGGCGGAGACCTTGTCCACCTGTCCCTTGCCAGACAGGGAAGCTCCGGCGGCATAAACCGCCACCTCTTTGAGATGGGCATCCTTTTCCACGGTCAGCGCCAGACCGGCCGCGCCTTCTTGGACGGTCAGACGGTCAAACACGCCGCCGGCCATCCGCAGTCCTTTGCCTGCCTTGACGGTCACCGCACCCAACTGACTGTCCGCCGACTGGAGAGTGACTGCACCGCCGGGGCAGCAAACCACGGTTTCCTCCGCTTTACTCCCCTTGGCTTCCACCAGACCGGAGCCGCTACGCACCAGAACGCGGCCTTTTACGGTCACACCATCCAGCACCACGTTCTCCGCGCCGTCGGCCAGGATCAAATCGCCGGTAACCGTTATCCCTTGCAGGGTCACACCGTCCCCCCGGACCATCACCGTGCCCTCCGCCACTTCGGTGACGGACCCAGGCTGGTCCACATAGCTCCCCACCAAACGATACATCACCTGGGCAAATTCCGCACGGGTGATGCTGCGCTTGGGATAAAGCTTCCCGTCGGCGCCGTTGACATATCCCCCGGCGGTCAGCGCTGCCACACCGGACACTGCCCAGGACGACACCGCTCCGCTGTCGGCAAAGGCGGACAGATCTCCCGCTGTCCCATCCTCCAGACCGAAGGCACGGGCCAAAGCCACGAACACTTCTTCTCTGGTAATGGCCCCCGTGGGATTAAGCTTGCCGCCGGAGCCCTGCAAAACTCCCATGGCCACAGCTTTTGCCATGTCCGAATAGTACCAGGCGCTTTGGGACATATCTCCGTAGCCCGACAGATCCGCCTCGATACTCGCGCCAAAGGCACGGCTCACAATGGCCGCCAGTTCTCCACGGGTCAGGATGCCCTGTGGCTGGATCTTACCGTTGGTTCCCCGGAGCAATCCGTTGTCCACCGCGCTGTCCAAAGCCGCCGTAGACCAGTCGCTGGGAAAGTCGGAAAAATCCTGCGGCCCGGCGGCCATGGCCTGGCCGGGTACCAGCATGGACGCTGCCAGCAGCGCCGCGATCACTCGCTTTTCTTTCACATTTGATCCCTCCTGTCTTCCTTGGTTAGCTATAACTAACTTTTATGCAAAAAACAAACATGATCATCCCTTAACAATTTCTGACCATGCCTTTTGGTTAGCTATAGCTAACTGATGCGAATATATCATACCACTCTTTTTTTCTGTTGTCAATTCCAAATACTCGGCCTCGGCGGATGGAAATTTTATATTTTTGTAAAAAATTTGCAGATGACTCCTTCTTTTGAGATTTCCAACCTTGACAGCCCTTTTTCGCTGTGCTATCCTCCATGGTAAGCTCTTGCTAACCAAAAGGAGATGCGTTGTGTGAAATCTGTGATTCTCTGTGTGATTCTCTGTCTTTCCCTGGTGCTCTCCGGCTGTTCCGCCGGACAGGCCGCTCCTTCTGCCACGCCCAGCACCGCTGCGGAGATCGACCCTACCCAGGCTCAGAGCACCGAACTCTTTGCCATGGACACCGTGATGACCCTTACCGCGTATGGTCCCAACGCTGACCCCGCCCTTCAGGCTGCTGCCGAAGAGATCCGGCGGTTGGATAAGCTGCTGTCCATCAGCAGTGAAGCGGGCGAGATCCTTCCTCTCAATCAGTCGGGACAGGGCGAACTTTCCGATGAGACCGCCGCCCTACTCCAGCGGGCGCTGGAGGTCTCCCGGGAGACCGGCGGACTTTTTGACTGCACCATCGGCCCGGTGATGGATGCCTGGGGCTTCCCCACCCAAAACTATCAGGTGCCGGAAGGCGGACTTCTTCAATCCCTCCTTGCACGGGTGGATTACAGTCAGGTCGCCCTCTCCGGCCACACCGTCACCCTGCCCGAGGGGGTAGAGATCGACCTGGGCGGCATCGCAAAGGGCTATACCTCCGATCAGATCATGGATGTATTTGCCCAGTCTGGCATCACCTCCGGCATCGTCTCTCTGGGAGGCAATGTACAGACCCTGGGCCGCAAGCCGGACGGCAGTCTGTGGCGGGTTGGGCTTCAGGACCCCAGGGATCCCGGCCAGACCTTTGCCGTGGTGGAGGTGGAAGATCAGGCGGTCATCACCTCCGGCGGATACCAGCGCTATTTCCAGGAGGATGGCGTTATCTACCACCATATCATTGACCCACGCACCGGCTATCCCGCTGACAGCGGCATCATCTCCGCCACCATTGTCAGCGCCGACGGCACCCTTGCCGACGCCCTGTCCACCGCCCTTTTCATCATGGGGCCGGAAGAAGCCGAAACATTCTGGCAGGCGCATCAGGACCGGTTTGACGCCATCTTGATGACCGATTCCGGCCAGATTCTGGTCACTGCCGGCCTGGCACAGCGCTGCCAGATCACAACGGGCGATGCCGTCCGGGTGATCCAGTGAATCGCAAGTTTCTGTGGATGAGCGGTATCCTGCTGCTCCTTTTGGCGGCTGTCCTGTTCTGGTTCCTGCGGCAGTGGGGAAGCGAACAGCATGTGGCCATCATTTCACAAAACGGTCAGATTCTTCGGACGGTGGATCTGGATACCATCACCGAGACGGAGACCTTTGTAGTGGGAGAACCGGGGGCACAAAACACCATTCAGATTTCCCCGGAGGGTATCGGCGTAATTTCCGCCGATTGCCCCGATCAGGTATGCGTACATCAAGGGCTGCGGCAGCACGGCCCGGAACCCATCGTATGTCTGCCCAATGGGCTCTCCATCCGCTTTTCTGCCACAGACCCATCGGGTCTTGACGCAGTGACTGGAGGTGCCGCCCATTGAAGTCCACACGTCCTGCTTACCGCCTGGCCATGCTGTCCCTTTTGACAGCAGTGGCCCTGATTATTTTTGTCATTGAGGCGGGTATCCCCCCTCTGACCACCATTCCCGGCATCAAAATGGGGCTTTCCAATATCATTACACTGGTGACCATGGTTCTATTTGGACGGCGGGAGGCCCTGCTGGTTCTGCTTAGCCGCATTTTCCTGGGTAGCCTCTTTGCCGGCCAGATGATGACACTCCTGTACAGTTTGAGCGGCGGATTGCTCTGCTTTGTCGTCTGCGCGGGAATTCTACCCTTTTTGCCTGTCAAACGCCTGTGGCTGATGAGCATGATAGGGGCCGTTTTTCACAATATTGGACAGATTGCCATGGCCATCTTCATCACCAGTACGCCGGAGCTTCTCTGGTATCTGCCTGTCCTTCTGGTCTCTGGCCTGATCAGCGGTTGCTTTACCGGCTGGGCAGCACAATTTGTGCTCTTCCGACTCAAATCCGGCCCCAAATCATCCTGACATTGTGTGGGCCTTTTGAATGGCATTCTTTCGTATGCTAGAGGATCGTTGGCGAAGATAAAGGCTAAAATCGTGGAGCTAGATCATTAGAGAGATAAGCTTGAAACAAGATCTATTATGGGCACCATAATTTATGGTGCCCAAATGGTACTCGGTGAGTTTTGAGAGACCATATCGTGAAAAATATTTGTAGATAAACTGGTGTGGAAAATGGGATTTTCCTTATCTTATCCGTATAAATAAAATTGTTTGGTGTGGTAATAAGCAGCCAGTATATCACATCGATTCCCCTCGAAATCAGTTTGCGGGCAACCGCACGTGGGTTCGAATCCCACCCGCTGCGCCATTTTACGCAGAAAAACCGCCTGAAATGGCGGTTTTTCTGCGTTTTTTGTTCTATTTTTGTCTCTTGGACGATTGCGGTTCAGCGGCGATTTCAGGGACAGAAAAGCGGCGGGAGCATGAGCGAGGATAGCCGCTGAAACCGCCAAATCCCTAACCCATCCCTAACGACAAAATATCTCACTTTTTGGCGTATGTCAGTCGATTATCATGTTACCTTTCATAATAGTTACATGATAGCATAAAGACAAGGCTGTCGTATTATGCTGATAGGCCGACAGTCTATACAGAAGTGTTTTATAAGGAGTTTCACTATGGATGCACATAAAGCAATTATCACAAGTATATTTAATAACTCCACGCTTATAGAGGTACCCTTCTTCCAGCGATCCTATGTTTGGAAAGAAGATCTTTGGGCTCGGATGATTGAAGATATGGTCCTCCTCTCAGACAAATCGTGTCACTCGGGTGTGGAACCCTTTGGTTGAATCTATTTTACGGTATGGGGCATGGAGCGCTCATTTTCAATCTTCTCAATCCGCTCGGGAAACATGGTCACCAACAGCTCACTGGCGTCCTCCCGGGTCAGTTTCAGACTCTCCCGGGTCAGCTGGTAAATGGTCTTGTTTTCTTTGGTGGATACTCTGGCCATGATGCTTTCCTCACTCCATGCAAGAACCAAAACTTCTAGACTCTGTTTTCTCCATTATACGGGATATGAGGGATAAAACAATTACTTTTCTTGCCCTTTTCTCCCGTACGCCCTATGGAAACAAAAAAGGCGTTTCCTTTCCCGCCGGAATGAATCGCCGGTAAAGGTCAGGGAGCGTCTTTTTCTGCATGATAAACATCTTGTCACAGGTTCTGTTCCATATTGGCGCTGATCACATTGAAGTGGTGGTTGATGGCCAGAATCAGCTGGGCCTTATCCCGGCGGGCCAGAGCGTCCACAATCTGTTCGTGGGCGTACTGCAGCTGGTTGCCGGTCTGGAAGTTGCGCAGGATATGCCGGCGCATATCGGCGATGAAGCGGTCGATAGTGGTGGAGAGGGCCCGGTGAATCTGGATAATCAGCTCGTTGCCTGAGATGGCGGCAATGGTATCATGGAGCTGCTTATCCAGTTGGGCGGCCCGCTTGGAGGAACAGGACGCCATCTCCTCCACCATTCCGGACAGCTCCCGGACCTGCTCGTCGGTGATGCGCCCCAGGGCCAACAGGGCGGCCTGCAGCTCCAGGCCCGCCCGCAGCTCCCCCAGCCTCCGGTAGTCGATCTGCTGCAGGAGCATCAGCAGGTCAAAGGAGTCCTGCAGATTGCGCTGGATGTTGCAGCAGATAAAATTGCCGGCCCCTTGGTTGCTGACGATAAATCCCATATGCTCCAGCAGCCGAACTGCCTCTCGCACCGAGTTGCGGCTGATGCCCAGCTGCTCGGCCAGCTCCCGCTCCGGAGGCAAGGGATCCCCCAGGGACAGCTGTCCGCTGCGCAAGGAATCCTCCAGATAGGTGAGCACTTTTTCATAGGATTTGGGCTGTTCCGCCATGGAAATCTTCCTCCTTGGCATGATGTACATGCAAATAGTATAGCACAGGGAGAAGGCCACTGTAAAGGTGCGACCAACTCATTCTAACTGGTAGGACCAACACGTTTTTAAAAAAGCCGATAATTGCAAACTTTTTCGTAATATTGTCCAATTATCGCCTTGACATCTAGAAGTATCAGGAATAATATATAAATGTTCTAAAAATTCCTTGTATTGTTGCGCGTTTTTTATTTTATATGGTAGAACCAATTTAAGAAATAGGTCAACCACTGAAACAGGAGGTTATCATCTATGCAGACGATTTCCCTTCCTTACGGACGGGACCGGGTTGAGGCTCAGATCCCGGACCAGCGCCTGGCGGCGGTCCTCCGCTCCGGCGCACAGAGCTATCGGCCTCAGGCCGACCAGGCTCAGCTGGTGAGGCAGGCTCTGGAGAACCCCATCGGCACGCCCCCGCTCCGGGAATTGGCCAAAGGCAAGCATCAGGTTGTCATTATCAGCAGCGATCACACCCGCCCGGTCCCCAGCAAGGTTATTTTGCCCCAGTTGGTAGATGAGATCCGGGCCGGTTCCCCTTCTGCAGAGATCACCGTGCTGGTGGCCACCGGCTTCCACCGCCCCACCACCCGGGAAGAGATGCTGGACAAATACGGCCAGGAGCTTTTCCTCCGGTCCGGCCTGCACTTTGCCGTCCATCTCAGCGGCAAGGATGAGGACATGGTATCTCTGGGCACCCTGCCCTCCGGAGGCAAGCTGCTCGTCAACAAGCTGGCCGCCCAGGCGGACCTGCTGGTGGCTGAGGGCTTCATTGAGCCCCACTTCTTTGCCGGTTTCTCCGGCGGGCGCAAGAGTGTGCTCCCCGGAGTCGCCAGCCGGACCACCGTACTGGCCAATCACTGCTCCACTTTCATTGACAGCCCCTTTGCCCGCACCGGCATCCTGGACGGCAACCCCATTCACCGGGATATGATCTACGCCGCCCAGCAGGCCAAGCTGGCTTTCATCTGCAATGTAGTCATTGACGAGAAAAAAGAAGTGATTGCCGCTTTCGCCGGCCACTTCAATGAGGCCCACCGGGCTGGCTGCGCTTTTGTAGAGCAGCTCTCCGGTGTCTCAGCTGTCCCCGCCCCCATTGTCATCTCCACCAACGGCGGCTATCCCCTGGACCAGAACATCTACCAATCGGTGAAGGGAATGACCGCTGCCGAGGCCACCTGCGCCCCCGGGGGCGTGATCATTATGGTCTCCGCCTGCAGCGACGGACACGGCGGCCAGTCGTTCTACGACACCTTCGCTCAGGAACCCGACGAGGAAAAAATCATGGCCTCCTTCCTGGCCACCCCCAGCGACCGCACCATTCCCGACCAGTGGGAAGCTCAGATTCTCTGCCGTATTCTCTTAAAGCACCCGGTGATCATGGTCACCCAGGCCCCCCGGGAGATGGTGGAGGCCATGCACATGCACTGGGCCCCCGATCTTTCGGCGGCCATCGACCTGGCCGACCGGCTGCTGGGCCGGGCGGACAGCCCCATCACGGTAATCCCCGACGGCGTGTCGGTGATTGTAAAGAAATAAATTACTTAATGAGAAGGAAAGAAAAGAGGAATCCGCTATGAGTCAGTATGAAAAAGTGACCCCCGAACTGATCCAGGCGCTGCAGGCTGCGGTGCCCGGCCGGGTCAGCGTGGACGGGGACATCAACGACGACTTCTCCCACGACGAGATGCCCATCTACGGCAAGGCCATGCCCGAGGTGGTGGTGGAGGCTGTCTCCACCGAAGAGGTGGCCGCAGTGATGAAGCTGTGCAACGAGCATCACGTCCCCGTCACTCCCCGCGGCGCCGGCACCGGTCTGACCGGCGGCGCTGTCCCCGTCTGCGGCGGTGTGGTGCTGTCCATCACCAAGATGAACAAGATTCTCTCCTATGACACCGATAACATGGTGGTCCGGGTCCAGGCCGGCGTGCTCCTCAACGACCTGGCCGAGGACGCAGCCAAGAAGGGCTTCCTCTATCCCCCCGATCCCGGTGAGAAGTTCGCCACCCTGGGCGGCAACGTGTCCACCAACGCCGGCGGCATGCGGGCGGTCAAGTACGGCACCACCCGGGACTACGTGCGGGCCATGACCGTGGTACTGCCCACCGGCGAGATCGTAAACATGGGCGCCAGCGTGTCCAAGACCAGCTCCGGCTACTCCCTGCTCAACCTGATGATCGGCTCTGAGGGCACTCTGGGCATCATCACCGAGCTGACCCTGAAGCTGATCCCCGCCCCCAAGGCTGTCATCAGCCTGGTGGCCCTCTATGAGAACCTGGAGGACTGCATCGCCACCGTGCCCAAGATGATGAAGGCCAACCTCCACCCCCAGGCCCTGGAGTTCATGGAGCGGGAGATCGTCCGCCTCAGCGAGTCCTACCTGGGCAAGAGCACCTTCCCTCAGACCTTTGAGGGCAGCGACGTGAACGCCTACCTGCTCATCACCTTCGACGGGGACAGCGAGGAGCAGCTGGACGAGATGATCGAGCAGGCCTCCGAGGTCCTGCTGGAGGCCGGCGCTCTGGACATCCTGGTAGCCGACACTCCCCAGCTGAAGAAGGACGCCTGGGCCGCCCGTTCCACCTTCCTGGAGGCCATTGAGGCCAACACCAAGCTGCTGGACGAGAGCGACGTGGTGGTGCCCGTCAACGAGATCGCCCACTATGTGAACTTCATCAACGAGATCGCCAAAGACTACGACTTCGAGGTCAAGAGCTTCGGCCACGCCGGCGACGGCAACCTGCACATCTACAACTGCTCCAACGATATGGACCCGGAGGAGTTCAAGCGCCAGGTGGCCGCCTTCATGAAGCGGGCCTACGGCAAGGCCACTGAGCTGGGCGGTCTCATCTCCGGCGAGCACGGCATCGGCCGGGGCAAGATGGAGTATCTGGCCGAGATGGTGGGCCCGGTGAACATGCGCCTGATGGAGGGCATCAAGCACACCTTTGACCCCAACATGATCCTGAATCCCGGCAAGGTCTGCTACACCCTGTAAACATACTGGAAAAGACAGAAAATCGAGCGGAGGAAAAACTCATGTCCTATTTGATTTCAGAGGCTGCCCAGGATCTGCTGGGCGATGTGAAGGATTTTTGTGAAAACGAGGTCAAGGAGCCCTGCAAGGAGTTTGACCGCAGCGGCGAGTGGCCCAAGGAGATCTACGACCAGGCCATCGAGATGCAGCTGCAGACCCTGGAGGTCCCCGAGGAGTACGGCGGCCCCGGTCTGAGCCGGGTGGATGTGGCCGCCCTGTTTGAGGAGATGGCCAAGGCCGACGCCGGCTTTGCCACCACCATCTCCGCCAGCGGCCTGGGCATGAAGCCGGTGCTCATCGCCGGCAACGAGGCCCAGAAGAAGCGCGCCTGCCAGCTGATCATGGACGGCGGCTTCGGCGCCTTCTGCCTCACCGAGCCCGGGGCTGGCTCTGACGCCAGCGCCGGCAAGACCACCGCTGTGAAGGACGGGGACAGCTACATCCTCAACGGCCGCAAGTGCTTCATTACCAACGGCGGCGTGGCCTCCTTCTACTGCGTTACCGCCATGACCGACAAGTCCGCCGGCGTGAAGGGCATGTCCATGTTCTTCATCGAGGCCGGCACCCCCGGTCTCTCCACCGGCCACGAGGAGGACAAGATGGGTATCCGCACCTCCAACACCTGCGACGTGGTGCTGGACGACTGCCGTATTCCTGCCTCCAATCTGCTGGGCGCTGAGGGGCAGGGCTTCACCATCGCCATGAAGACTCTGGACCAGGCCCGTGCCTGGATGGGCTGCATCGCCACCGGCATCGCCCAGCGGGCCATGGAAGAGGCCATTGCCTACGGCAAGGAGCGTGTCCAGTTCGGCAAGCCCATTCTGAAGAACCAGGCCCTCCAGTTCAAGGTGGCCGACATGGCCATCAAGATTGAGACCGCCCGTCAGATGGTGGCCCACGCCCTGACTCTGATGGATCAGGGCCTGCCCTGCTCCAAGGAGTCCGCCATCGCTAAGTGCTATGCTTCCGATATCGCCATGGAGGTGGCCTCCGAGGCCATCCAGATGTTCGGCGGTTACGGTTACAGCCGGGAGTACCCGGTGGAAAAGCTGCTCCGCGACGCTAAGATCTTCCAGATCTTTGAGGGCACCAACGAGGTGCAGCGCATTGTGGTTGCCAACAACACCATTGGAAAATTCTAATTGAAGGAGCTCGAGTGATATGGAGATTCTGGTCTGCCTGAAGCAGGTGCCCGATGACTCGGTGGAAATCCACCTGAAGCCCGGCACCGAGGAAGTGAATCTGGACGGCGTCACCCCCGTGGTCAACGCCTTTGATACCTATGCGCTGGAGATGGCCACCCGCCTCAAAGAAGCCGTGGGTGGCAGCATCACCGCCATCACCGTGGGCCCGGAGAAAGCCCGGGACGCGGTGAAGACCTGCCTGGCCGTGGGCGCCAACCAGGGCTATGTCATCAGCGACCCCACTTTTGAGGACGCGGACACCCTGGGCCGCAGCAAGATCCTGGCCGCCGCCATCCGGAAGCTGGAGGCGGACGCCGGCAAGCCCTTTGACCTGATTTTCTGCGGCCGCGAGGCCACCGACCGGGCCAGCGGCCAGCTGGGGCCCCAGCTGGCTGAGGCCCTGGGCACCGGCGTGATCGTGGACCTGGTGGACATCGAGCAGACGGACGCCGGCATCTGCGCCAAGCAGGAGACTGAGGAGGGCTACCGCAAGGTAGAGTCCGCGCTCCCCTGCGTGGTCACGGTGAACAAGCCCGCCTATGACCCCCGTTACCCCACCATCAAGAGCAAGATGGCCGCCCGGAAGATGGCCATCCCCGTGCTCTCCGCCGCCGATCTGGACTCTGTGGAGCCCGGCAAGCCCACCGCCCACGTGGTCAAGGTCTTTGAGCCCGCCAAGCGCCAGGCCGGTGTGAAAATCAACGAGGAAACTGCTGCGGAATCCGCCATCAAGGCTGTTGACATGATGGCCGCCGCCAAGCTGCTGTAAAGGAGAGACAGACATGGATTGGGGCAATTGCAAAGATATTCTGGTCTTCCTGGAGCAAAAGGAAGGCAAGGTGGTAAATGTGAGCCTGGAGGCTCTGACTCCCGCCCGCACCCTGGCCGGTCTCACCGGCGGTAAGGTGCTGGCTTTGGCAGTGGGCACGGACAATGCCGCCGCCGCAGAAAAGGCTGCTCCGCTGTGTGACGGCGTACTCTCGGTAGAGGGTGCTGCCTTCAGCGACGGCTGCAGCGACGCCATGGTCTGCGCGCTGGAGGCCATGGTCAACAAGTATGCGCCCGCCGCGGTGCTGGCCGGCAACACCCCCCTGGGCCGGGAGCTCACCGCCCGGCTGGACGCCCGGAAGGGCCTGGGCAGTGTGCAGGACGCCACCGCGCTGAAGATCGACAACGGCACCCCCGTATGGACCGTTCCCCTCTACGGTGGCACGGTGCTCAACGACGTGGTGGTGGACACCCTGCCTGTAGTGGCCACCGTCCGCTCCGGCGCCTTCTCCAAGCCTGAGGCCGGCGAAGCCGCCCCTGTCACCGCTGAGGCGGTGGAGGTGCCCGCCGACGCCATCAAGACCAAGGTAGTGGAAGCGGTGAAGGAGATCTCCGAGTCCGTGAACCTGGAGGAGGCCAAGGTCATCGTCACCGGCGGCCGTGGTATGGGCAGCCAGGAGAACTTCGCCCTGGTGGAGGAGCTGGCCCAGCTGCTGGGCGGCGTGGTGGGCGCCACCCGTCCTGCCATCGAGGAGGGCTGGGTGTCCCGTGCCCACCAGGTAGGCCAGTCCGGCAAGATTGTCTCCCCCGCCCTGTACATCGCCTGCGGCGTGTCCGGCGCCACCCAGCACGTGTCCGGCATGACCGGTTCCGGCTATGTGGTGGCCATCAACAAGGACGAGGACGCCCCCATCTTTGATGTGGCCGATGTGGGCATCGTAGGCGACGTGATGAAGGTTCTGCCTGCCATGATCGAAGAAATCCGCAAGCGCAAGGCGGAGTAACCCAGCGGGCAGCGCTTCGCTGCCCTTCCCCCGGCACTTTGCACGATGGCATGATTGGACAAAAACAACAACACACAACGGCACCCCGTTGGTCCAGCCTCACCGGTTGGTCCGACGGGGTGCCGTTTTTCTAAACCGGCCGCCCTCTGCCAGCAGCTAAGGTACAAATACAGAAACGGTGGGAGCCGGAGGTTCCCTCATCAGGACCTCCGGCTCCCGCCAGAAAGAAGGTCGGTATTTCCGAAACGCTTCCTGTCTCACCCCAGCAGTATCGTGATTGCATGGTCTAAAATATGGGGCGTTCTGTCATACAGGTCCTCCATCAGAACACGCTCGGTCAGCTTATGAAAATCTTTTGCAGCGGATAAGTAGTCGCGGATTTCATTGTCAGCTAGAATCGTAGCCTTTACTTGCTTTGGAGCCGAGCGACAGATTCCTTGTACTGGATTTCTTTCAATCAAGCCACGGTTTACTGCCTGGCTTAGCACCTTTGAGAGTAGATTTTGAATATGCCGCATAGTCTGCTGGGATAGTGGTTTCCCATTCCGTTTGTTTCCATGCAGTTGATGCTCTTCCAGAAACTCCTCTATCTTTTGCGTCGTCAGGGATTCCAGCGGACAATCCCCTATCCAAGGCAGAATATGATTTTTCAATACATAGCGATGCGCTTCGCAGGTCGTATGCCTCACACTCGGTGCGTCATAGTTTTTTGTCAGAAAGCGACCCATTCTTTTACTGTCATACGCAACTTATCTGGAGGAACATCTCAATGGCTTTCCTCACTATGATGACGAGGTCGTTCGCAAGATGATTGAACGGGTCACTGTAGTCGATGCGGAAACAATCCGGGTCAAGTTCCGATACAGCGATTTGGAGATTGAACAGTCCGTATGCTAAAATAGAGACAAGGAGCGATTTACTTATGGAAATTTTTATAACAGGAGATACACATGGAGATTTCTGCCGGTTCCGGCCCGACATCTTCTATGAGCAGGAACACATGTCCAAGGAGGATTTGGTTCTGGTCTGTGGAGACTTTGGTGGAATCTGGTACGGTGATCCACGGGATGATGCAGGACTGGACTGGCTGGATAGTCTGCCCTACACCACGGCCTTCGTGCTCGGGAACCATGAAAACTATGACGCCTACAAAGGTTATCCCAAAGAGGAGTGGCATGGCGGACAGATCCAGAGGATACGTCCCTCCGTCCTGCATCTCATGCGGGGCCAGGTATATGAGCTCAACGGCAGGAAGTTTTTACCATGGGCGGCGCATCCTCCCATGATATCCAGGATGGCATTCTGGAGCCGGACGATCCAGACTTCGAGGAAAAGTTTCAGCAACTCGAACAACGCGGTGCGCTGTTTCGTGTGAACCATCGTTCCTGGTGGGCCGAGGAACTGCCCAGCGAAGCGGAATATCTGGAAGCCAGAGCAAATCTGGAGCGTGTCCACTGGAATGTGGATTACATCATCAGCCACTGCTGCCCCTCCAGCATACAGGATGTGTTCAGCGGAGGAATGTTCAAGAAAGACGCACTGACCGAGTTCTTCGATGAAGTGTGTCAGAGATGTACCTTCCGGTATTGGTTCTTCGGCCACTACCACAGCAACATGGTGATCGAGAAAAAGTATGCTATGCTATATGAGCAGATCATAAGACTGAAGTAAGAAAGAGGGCTGTGCTGACGCATGGCCCTTTTTTCGTATCCTGTTTGCACATGGCTTTGTCAGTATGTCAATATGGGGGTTCGGAAATGGCTTGAAAAAAGCGCAGAAATACAAAAATACAAGTTGTGCAAAACCCTGAATCCATTGAGCCGCAAGGCTTTCCGGGCTGTATCTTTTTCGGCAACAAAAGACAAAAATCCCTTGAAGCCAGATGGTTTCAAGGGACTTTTTATGGCGTCGAATAGGTATAATGAAATCCCCCAGTTTAACTGGGGGTCAATAAAAGCACTTTAGTAAAATGGATAGGTTCCAGCGTTAGATAGAACCTAAAATAATATCGTTTGGAATAATGAGAAGATTGTACAGCTAAACGAGGAAGTTATCAAGGAAGCAGCTAAAGAAATTGGTACAAGGCAGCGTGGAGAAAACCTCTCAACGAGCTGCCGGAGGCCCCGAGGCAGAGGACCTGACCCAGAATGCCCGGTACAAGTGCAACGAGCAACGCTATGGCTGCCACAGCGGACAATATAAGCGCAACCTTACTACCCCTTCTGGAAATATCATCTTCAAGGGATCACCCCACCAGCAGTGGGAGAAGGCAAGCCTTATTTGGCGGCACGGGCCTGCTCAACGATTTCCACCACGCCGCTGAGAACGACGGTGGGACGATAGGCGTAGGTCTTCAGTGTCTCCGGTGTGGACACGCCGGAAAGCACCAGGACAGTGGACATGCCGCTCTCTAGGCCGGAGATGACATCGGTATCCATTCGGTCGCCCACCATGACGGCATCTGCGGAGTGGCAGTTCAGCATCCGCAAGCCGGTGCGCATCATAAGGGGGGTGGGCTTTCCGCAGAAGTAGGCCTGCATACCGGTGGCCATCTCGATGGGGGCCACCAGAGCTCGGCAGGCAGGGGCAATTCCGTTTTCGATTGGGCCGGAGACATCGGAGTTGGCTCCAATCAGTTTGGCACCGTTGAGAACTAGATTCGTGGCCTTGGTGAGGGTGTCCAGGGAATAGGAGCGGCCTTCGCCCACCACGACATAATCTGGGTTTACATCATTCATGGTAATACCCGCATCGTAGAGGGCGTTAAAGAGGCCGCTCTCGCCAATCACAAAAGCGGAACAGCCAGGAGCCTGTTCCTTCAGAAAGGCTGCGGTGGCCAGAGCGCTGGTATAGAAGTGCTCCTCTGAGACGTCCAGCCCCATGCGGGCCAGCTTCTGCTGTAGTTCCTTGGGGGTGTAGCCGCTGTTGTTGGTCAAAAAGAGATATTCCTTTTTCTCGTCGTGTAGCCACTGGATAAATTCCGGCACGCCGGGAAGGATGCGGTTGCCGTGGTAAATAACACCGTCCATATCGCAGATGAACCCGAGTTTTTGATTGAAATCAAGCGTGTGTTCCATATATCCTCCTATTCGCGCGCAGCTGAGTCCCCAGACCGAGCGGGAGATGAGACGGATGGTCAGCTGTTTGGCTCAGTTCCGCAGTTTCATATCAGATACCCTCCTGTGCGGTGTGGTGTTTATCCCAAGGGGAAGTAGCTGGTTTTCAGCTGGTGGAGCCGCTCCAGACTGTCGCTTCCCCGTTGGCCCAGCCGTTCGGTTACGGCCACGGTCAGCACATCCAGCAGGGCGGTGGGGGCGGACATGGAGTGGTATTCCTTCTCCTCGCCGCGATAGGCAAACAGGCTGATGTCTGCCTGCTCTTCTGGCGGGATGCAGGTACGGCTGACAAAGGCCAATGTCTGGTAGCCTACCGTTTTGCTGTGGTCCAGAATGACCCGGCCCTCCCGGGATAGTTTGGAAAAGCTGAACATGACTACCAGATCCTGCTCTTCAGCCTGGAGCAGGCCCTCCAGCAGCTCCGAGCCGCCTGAGGGAAGCAGAGAGACAGGGAGTCCCAGGCGACGCAGGCGGAAGGCCAGCATGTTGGCCAGGGAAGAGGAGGCATTTTTTCCGTGCAGAAAAATTCGCCGGGCAGAGACCAGCGCATCTGCTGCTCGGTCAAATTCCACCTGATCCAGTTGTTGGGCGGTTTTTTGCAGATAGAGCTGTTGCCGCTCCAGCCAAGCGATGGGAGAAAAACCACCGTCCTGGGACAGAGTTCCTGCCATCTTGGCAGCAGGCCCGGCAGCCTGCTCCACCACAAGGGATTTCAGCTCCTTAAAGTCGGTACAACCTACGTGGCGGGCGAAGCGGGATACGGTGGCATCGGAGAGGCCAAGCCGCCGGGCTAGTTGTCCGATGGAGGAAAACAGAAAGGCATCGGTGTTCGTGTTGATGTAGTCCAGAATTTTCTGCTCGGCCCGGGTCAGTTCTCCGGGTGAGATAGCAAGGCATAGTTCCATTGGTATTTCTCCTGTTCATTCAGTACATCGATGAGGGCTGGGTGAAGCAGTCCATTGGAGGCCAGCACGCCGCTGCCCTCCAGAAGGGAGAGGGGCGCGCCATCGGGGGTGGTGACCCGACCACCTGCCTCCTCCACCAGAAGCAGACCGGCGGCATAGTCCCAGGGCTGGAGGGCCAGCTCCACGTACCCCTCCAGACGACCGCAGGCCACCCAGCAGAGATCCAGGGAGGCGCATCCGGCCCGGCGAATGTCCTGACAGCGGTCATAGAGGGCTCTCATCTGATAAAAAGCCTGATCGGCCAGATCCCGCCGGCCGGGCACAGTGCCGGTGGACAGCAGACTGTCTGCCAGCCGGTCAGCCCCACTTACCCGGATGGGCCGGCCGTTTAAGAAAGCCCCTTTTCCTCGGCGGGCGGTAAAGCATTCTCCGGTATAGGGCTGATAAACAATACCAAAGCAGATCTGCCCGTTCTCCGCCAGCGCCAGAGACACCGCACTGTGCCCGAACTGATGGATTAGATTGGTTGTGCCGTCCACTGGGTCAAGAATCCAGAAGGGACGGCGTAGGTCAATGGCAGCTTTTTCCCCTTCCTCCCCCAGAAACTGCACAGCCGGGGCCAGCTGTTCCAGCTGACCCCGGAGGGTATTCTGCACGGTGAGATCCACATTGGTGACGAAGTCCGTCCGGCTTTTGGGCACCACAGTCTGAACGGCGGAGGGGGCGGTCAGCAGAGAGCCGGCCCGCCGGACGGCCTCCACTACCTGCCCGGCCAGGGCGTCGGTGAGGATACTCATGCAATGGCCTCCTTGGTGAGAATGGAGACATAGTCGCCGCCCAGAGCGTGAATCTCCTTCAGAGAGCGCTTGAGCAGACAGGCGGTGCGCACCTGGGCTGCGGCGGTGTCGGAGAGCTGGATCTCATACCGCCCGGCATCCATCTCGGCCTTCAGGGCGGAGACGGAGCAGACCTCCCGCTGAAATACGGTGGTGACGCAGCCGTACTGTACCGCCTGGTGGGTGTCGCTGCCCGAGACCACGGGGATGTGGAGCTGCCGGCCCAGCGCGTAGGTCAGCTCCTCCGTGCGGGAGCGGTCCAGGGCCAGGTCTTTCCCGTTCAGGTCCAGGAACTGGAGCCGCTCCAGCTGCTCCTGCGGCAGCTCGGGCACATGGCCCGGGGTGCGGTAGGGGTGGCCGCAGCCTACCAGCACCGGGTACTCTCCGAACAGGTCCATGAGTTGGGCGAAGGGGAGGAAGTTCCCCTTTTCCTTGTGGGATTCCAGCCGGTGGTTCAGCTCTAAAATGGCCTCCAGGGGGCCGATGGACAGGATGTGGCCGCCCTCGGCCACATCGGTCTCCATGCCCGGAAAGATGCGCAGCCCGTTGGGCAGCTCCAGCACGTCCTCTGTCCGGCGGCTCACCGAGGACAGGTAGCCATACAGGTCGTCGAACTGCAGGGTGTTGAAGTGCTCGGTGAGGCACAGGGCGTCCAGCCCGGCCCGGTGGGCCTCGTCAAAGAGCCAGTCGGTATAGGCGGTGGAAAAGGGCAGCTTTTTGGCCAGCTTTCCGTGGGTGTGAAAATCAAGTCGCAAGGGAAAAACCTTCTTTCAGAGCAAAGTGGAGCAGAGAATGCACAGGGCTACCCACAGGGCGGAGAGTGCCAGGAATAATAAATCATTATACGACACTTTCAGGGTGGAGAGCTTTATTTTTTTTACGGTTTTGTTGACGGCCGCATAGCGGTAGCCCCGTAGCTCCAGGGCCTCCACCGTGGTGCGGGAGCGCTTAGCTGTGTTGAGCATCAGGGGGTAGAAGGACTCCATGATGATTTTCACTTGATAGATGAGGTAGCGCACCTTGCCACGCAGGGTGTCGTGGGCGGGGGGATTACCCCGCAGGCGGTAGGAGAGGAGGACGTTCTGGAACTCCTCCATGAGCATGGGGAGCATGCGGTAGGCGTAGGAGATGGAGAAGCTCAGCCGCTCAGGGCAGCCGTACCACATAAGTCCGTTGCTGAGCCGGTCGGGGTCCAGACCGGAAAAGACGGTAACCGAGGCCAGGGAGATGGTGGCCACCTTCAGGGTGAGCACCAGCATGGGAGCGATGGCCGAGGCATCCCCGCCGAAGAGCAGGGTGGCCAGAAAGAGGTAGCCCGTCTGGGAGAACACCCCCAGGGCAAAGAGAAAGAGTACCAGCCCTGCCACATGGGCCAGCAGGGTGGTGACCATCACCAGCAGGAAGCAGCCCAGCAGAAAGGACAGGTCGTTGACAAACCATGGCACCACGCCGAAAAACAGGTACCAGGCGATAAGAATGCGGGGGTCCAGAGCGGCGATCACCGTGTCGTCGTTGCCGTAGGCGTTTTTCAGCACCTGGCTGCGGAGAAAGTCCATGGAGAATTTGTCCAGGACGCTCTCCGACAGCTTGCTCATCATGCGTTCCATAGCTTATGCCTCCTGAAAACGGTTGGTAAATTCTTCGACGGTGTAACAGAGGGCCTGCGGGTTCAGCGCCTGGGCCATGGAGAAGATCTCCGGCGGGCGGATGCCCACCAGGTCCACCAAATCCTGCCGGGCGAAGATTTCGTCCCGGGTTCCGTCGGCTACCACCCGGCCGCCCTGCAGCACGATGATCCGCTCTGCCCACTGGCACACCAGCTGCATGTCGTGGGTGGCGATAACGGCAGTCTGAATGATGTCCTTCATATCCTCCAGCACACCCATAATTTCCCGGCGAGTGGCGATATCCAGGTTGGCTGTGGGTTCATCCAGCAGCAAGATGCCCGGCTCCAGGGCCACGCCGATGGCCAGACTGGCCCGGCGCATCTGGCCCCCCGACATGAGGCGGCCGTCCCGGTCCTGAAGCTCCGTGAGCCGGAAGCGTGCCAGCAGGGCGTCGGTGCGCTCCTGCCAGTCGGGCAGCCCACGTACCTGCATGGCATAGGAGATATCAGCGCGGATGGAGTCCTTGATGAACATTTCCTCCGGGTTCTGATAGACCAGGGAGATCTGCCGGGACAGATCCTCAGCCTTTTTTGCCCCGATGGGCTCATCAAAGAGGGAGACTGTTCCGCTTTGGGGCCGCAGCAGCCCCACCATCAACTTCATCAGGGTGGACTTGCCCGCCCCGTTGGAGCCGATCAGGGCCACCTTTTCCCCCTTCCGGATGTCCAGATTCAGTCCGTCAAAGATGGAGCGAGGCGCCCCTTTCACGGAGCGGTAAGAGAGGGAGACGTCCTGGAAGGAGACCGCCCGCTGCCCGGCGGGACATGGGGTGGGAATTGGGACCGCTCCGGGGCGGAAGCACAGGGCGGAGAAAGCGTTCCGGCCCTCCTCCACCGTGGTGGGAAGGGGCGCGCCGGAGGGGAGCTTTGCCTCCTTCCGCAGCCGGTAGGCTGCCTGGGTCACCTGGGGCGGGAAGATGTTGCACTCCTCCAGCTCCTCCACATGCTGGAGGGCCTCCCTGGTGGGCAGCAGCCACTGCGCCTGCCCGTCCTTCATCAGCAGGACGTGGCGGCAGTAGTCGGCAATATACTCGGTGTGGTGCTCGATGACAAGGATGGTCTTGCCGTGCTTCTGGTTGAGTTCTCGCAGAACCTCGTAGATCCGGTCGGCATGCATGGGGTCCAGCTGGGCAATGGGCTCATCCAGAATCAGCACATCGGGGCTCAGGGATACCGCACCTGCCAGTGCCAGCAGGTGGGTCTGTCCGCCGGACAGCTGCCAGATGTACTCCTCTTCCCGACCCTCCAGCCCACATTGGCACAGTGCCGTTTTTCCACGCTCCAGATAGTCCGGAAAGGCATAGTTTAAACAGGCGTAGGAGGCGTCGTCCAGCACAGTGGGACGGACAATCTGATTTTCAAAATCCTGGTAGACATAGCCCACCTTTTGGGCCAGGGTGCCCACGTCGCTGTCCAGGGTGTTCAGTCCCTCCACGCGGACTTGGCCCTGAAACTCACCCGTAATGAAGTGGGGAATCAGCCCGTTGAGGACCTTGCACAAGGTGGATTTTCCGCAGCCGTTGTTGCCAACGACCGCGAGAAAGTCCCCTTTTTCAATCTGGAGAGAAATGTCGGACAGGGTGGGGTGAGCCTCGCCCGGATAGGTGTAGGTCAGGCCGTTGATTTCAATCGCATTCATATCAGCAGGCCGTTTTCCCTTCGCCGTTCTTTCTCATCACCAGCAGGATGATGACAGCCAGGGCGGCGGCCACAACCATACCGGAAGCCAGGGCGGTGCCGCTCTCGGCCCACTCGGCCTCCCAGTCCACCAGGGACATGCCAGCGGTGGCGGCCAGCTCGGCGGCGATGGCGCAGACAAAGCCGATGACGCAGATCAGAATGGCCTTGGGGCTCAGACCCGAGGTCGTGCTGGCGGCGGTGCGGGGAGCCATGCCCAGCAGGGGCTCAATCTTGCCGTACAGCTTGGGAACCAGGTATAGGGTGGGCAGCAGGCAGAAGAAGATCCCGGAGAAGAGCAGGTCGTTGAGGAAGGCAAAGCCTTCGGTGGCAAAGACGCTCTCGGGAAGACCGGCCACGGCCTCGAAGTCCTCCACGGCAAACTGAACCTTGGCGATGTCTACGATGGTACCCATGAGCAGCTGGGCGGCGGTGCCGGTGATGGCAGCTACACCTACCATGGCGCGGTTCTTGGGGTCACGTACCATCCGGCCGGCAATGTAAACACCGATGGTCACAGTAAGGAACTTCTCCAGCTCGCCCAGGCCGCCGAACTGGCCCAGCATAATCTCGCTGAACACCAATTCGCCGGTAGCAGCACCAAGGGCGGCAGACAGGGGATCAAAGAGCATAGCTAGAGTCAAGGGGATGAAAAGGAAAAACTCCACCGATAGCTCCACAAGACCAATCTGGAACTTGGGGATCAGTTCGGTAAACAGAGTGGCCAGTCCATACAGGGACATGGTCAGCACAAAGATCATCAGTTTCTGAGATTGGTTGACAGTGTTTTTCTCCAGGGTACTCATACAGATATTCCTCCCGTTTTATAATGCGGATTTCTCGCACAAATAAAGAGTACCAGAGGATTGTAAATATATCGATCAGTGTAATGTAAAATGTAAATAAATTTTCATCATCAGCGGTACTGACAGAGCCTACTTGTACGGGCTGCATGCTGTTTGCACATCGATGCAAATAAATCATAGATAGGGTTCTTGAGTTTGAGGATTGCATGTAAAGGGTATCGTATTCTAATCTTTATGAACACTGTACTAAAACTGTTCTGTGAAGTAATGACCATATTTAGCCACAGTGCGGCTTAGAGCACGTTGAGAAGCAATAAAAGAAGGCTGCCTAGCGGACAACTGGAAAACTGGAAGAAGGAATTCTCCGGGATCCTAAGAAAGTAAAAATCTACAGCAACCGCTACCTCTATATTGTGTGGGGCTTTTGAATGGCATTCCTTCATATTGTACCGTTCCACTAGTTTGAGATTCGCGAAATTGATTTCGATTTGCTCCGGAGAGAGTTTGGCAGAGCCGAAAAGAAAAATCGGATTCTGAAAGAACCGCTGTTTTCTGAAGAACGTTCCGAGTGGTATATTCAGGAAATCAAGCAGGTGATAGAGGATCGTTGGCGAAGATAAAGGCTAAAATCGTGGAGCTAGATCATTAGAGAGATAAGCTTGAAACAAGATCTATTATGGGCACCATAATTTATGGTGCCCAAATGGTACTCGGTGAGTTTTGAGAGACCATATCGTGAAAAATATTTGTAGATAAACTGGTGTGGAAAATGGGATTTTCCTTATCTTATCCGTATAAATAAAATTGTTTGGTGTGGTAATAAGCAGCCAGTATATCACATCGATTCCCCTCGAAATCAGTTTGCGGGCAACCGCACGTGGGTTCGAATCCCACCCGCTGCGCCAGCGTCGGAGCAAGCGTTTTATCGTTTGCTCCGACTTATTTTTTCGGACGGGTCAGCATGGAGCGATGTCTCTCCTGGCTCTTTTCAGAAAGCAGAAGCAGCGGCACGGAAGATTCCATGCCGCTGCTTTAGGTTTCCTCTGTGTCCTGACTTTGGGAAAGGACAATCAAATCGCCCTGGGGTGCGTTCATATATAGCTCCTCACACTGCTGCTGGGCGGCGATCAGGGTGTTGATCGCCTGCTCGGTGGCGCGAAACAAAGTCAAATACATTTCTTTGTAGTCAGGCATAGTATTCACCTCGGCGATATTTTAACCTGAAACAGATTAAAAGTAAATACTCTATTTTAGGTTATGCCATACTCTGTTCGAGGTGAGTGCCATGAACAGACTGCGCGATTTAAGGGAAGACGCTGACCTGAACCAGACACAGGTGGCCAAATTTCTGGGGATGTCTCAGACCGGATATTCAAAGTATGAAACCGGAGAAAATGATATTCCCACACAGGTCCTCATCAAGCTGGCTGGTTTCTACAAGACCAGTATTGACTATATTTTGGGCATCACCGATCGGAGAGAGCCCCTTTGATGAGAGCGGCACGGAAGATTCCGTGCCGCTGTTTTTGTGCCGAGGATCACAGAAGGGGAAATGAGGCTTGACAGAGGACCATTTGCTGTCTATAATATGTAGCGCGCTACATGTTTGGAGGTGAGCGATTGCAGTTGGAACAGAAAGAAATTGGGTATCTGCTGAAACAGATCACAGAGAAGATCAAAGTGGATGCAGATTCCTCCCTGAAAGCCCGTAATTTGACCCTTTCGCAGGTGCGGGTGCTGGAATGTGTGTTTGCCGCGGGCGGTTCCGCCACACAGAAATTCATAGAGGAATCTCTGGACGTATCGCATCCTACCGTGGTGGGACTGATCACCCGCATGGAGAAAAACGGGTATCTGCACTGCTATGTGGATGAGCGGGATAAGCGCAACAAGATCGCCGCGCTGACCCCCCGGGCCGAGGCGGCTTTTGTGGAGATACGCCATGATATCGCCTCGCTGGAAGAAAAGCTGGTCAAGGGCATGGATGCCCGGAGCAGAAGCGAGCTGCACCGGCTGCTGGAGCAGATCTACCATAACCTCACCTGAAACGCCGCCAGGCGGCGTTTTTTTACCCGAAAGTGTAGCTAGCTACAAAATGAAAGGAGAAGCATATGATCAAAACCCTTTGGAAAAGCCTGCGTGAGTACAAAAAGACATCCCTGCTCACCATCGGCCTGACCCTGTTTGAAGTGGTGTTTGAAATTGTGATCCCCCTGTGCATGGCCGAGCTCATCGACCGGGGCGTGGAACAGGGGGAGATGAACCTGGTGCTGAAGTATGGTCTGGCGCTGGTAGTGTTTGCCCTGCTTCAGCTCATGACCGGAATGGGCTCCGCCCTGGCGGCCGCAAGATCGGCGGCCGGCTTTGCGGCCAACCTCCGGCAGGACATGTATGACAATGTCCAGACCTTTTCCTTTTCCAACATCGACAAGTTCTCCACCTCGTCCATTGTCACAAGACTGACCACAGACGTGACCAATGTACAAAACGCTTATCAGATGCTCATTAAGCTGGCCATGCGCGGCCCGTTCATGATCCTGTTTGCCATGGTGGTGTCTTTCCGGATCAACCGGGGGATCTCCCTGGTGTTCCTGGCGCTGATCCCGGTGCTGGGCATTGGCCTGATCCTGATCGTCCGCACCGTACACCCGATCTTTCAGAAGGTGTTTGAAAATTACGACCGACTCAACAATGTGGTGCAGGAGAATCTGCGGGGCGTGCGGGTGGTCAAATCCTTCCACCAGCAGAGCAAGGAGATCGAGAAGTTTGACCGGGTTTCCGAGCGGATCTATCAAGATTTTGCAAAGGCGGAGCGCCTCATCTCGCTCAATACGCCGCTGCTCCAGTTTTGCCTGTATCTGAGCATGCTGCTGATCTCCTGGCTGGGCGCGAAGGCCATTGTGGCAAGCGGGAACAATGCGGCCCTTGGACTGACCACCGGAGACCTGACGGCCCTGTTCAGCTACGCCATCCAGATCCTGATGAGCCTGATGATGCTCTCCATGGTGTTCGCCATGATGACCATTGCCCAGTCCTCTGCGGAGCGTATCTCGGAGCTGCTGCAGGAGACGTCCGACATCCAGAATCCGAAGGATCCGGTCCGCCAGGTGCGGGACGGAAGCATCTGCTATCAGAATGTGGACTTTGTCTATGCCTCCAAGGCGGGGAAGAAGGTCATTGACCAGGCAAACGTGACCATCCAAGCGGGCCAGACCGTGGGGATCATCGGAGGCACCGGCTCCTCCAAGAGCTCCTTTGTACAGCTGATCCCCCGGCTGTATGATGTGAGCGCCGGGGCGGTGCTGGTCGGCGGCGTGGATGTGCGGCGCTATGACCTGGACACCCTGCGCAACGCGGTGGCCATGGTGCTGCAAAAGAATGAGCTCTTCTCCGGGACCATCCGGGAGAACCTGCGGTGGGGCAATGAGAACGCCACCGAGGAGGAGATGCAGGAGGCCTGCCGCCTGGCCTGTGCGGACGAGTTCATCTCCGCCATGCCCAAGGGATATGACACCCATATCGAGCAGGGCGGTACCAACGTATCCGGCGGACAGAAGCAGCGCCTGTGCATTGCAAGAGCCCTGCTGAAGAATCCCAAGATCCTGATCCTGGACGACTCCACCAGCGCGGTGGACACCAAGACAGACGCGTTGATCCAAAAGGCCTTTGCGGAATATCTCCCCCAGACCACCAAGATCATCATTGCCCAGCGGATCTCCTCCGTGCAGCACGCCGACCAGATCATCGTCCTGGACGACGGAAAGATCTCCGCCATCGGAAAGCACGAAGAGCTGCTGAAGGAGAGCGCCATCTATCGGGAAGTATTTGAATCCCAGCAGAAAGGAAGTGGGTGCCATGCTTAAGCAAGGAATGGATTGGAAAACCGCAAAACGAATCCTCTCCTATTTGAAGCGCTATCAGAAGCAGATGGCGGTGGTTACGGTCTGTATCATACTCTCGGCGGTGGCCAGTGCGGCCTCCTCGGTGTTCATCCAGACCCTGATCGACGGCTACATCGTGCCGCTGCTGGGACAGACCTCCCCGGTCTTTGGGCCCCTGCTCAAGGCGCTGGGGGTGATGGCGGTGGTCTATCTGGTGGGCGTCCTGGCCACCTGGATCTACAACCGGACCATGGTGACCATCGCCCAGGGAACCCTGAAGCAGATCCGGGACGAGATGTTCGCCAAGATGCAGGACCTGCCTGTATCCTATTTTGACACCCATACCCACGGGGATATCATGAGCCGGTATACCAATGATACGGATACCCTCCGGCAGATGATCGCCCAGTCCCTGGCCCAGCTGGTCTCCTCAGTGTGCACCATTGCGGCGGTCTTTTGCTGTATGCTCTACCTGAGCGTGTATCTGACCGCCATTGTGGTGGCGGCGGTGGCGGTGAGCCTGTTTCTGATCAAGGGGATTGTGGGGAAGAGCGGATACTACTTCATCCAGCAGCAGATGTCGCTGGGCGATCTGAACGGCTACATCGAGGAGATGGTCCACGGGCAGAAGGTGGTCAAAGTATTCTGCCACGAGCGCCAGGCCAAGGAGATCTTCCGGGAGAAGAATACGGCCTGGGAGCACAGCTCTGCCAGCGCCAACGGATACGCCAATACCATGATGCCCATGATGAACGCCCTGGGCTACCTGCAATATGTGATCGTTGCGGTGGTGGGAGCCTGGATGGCCATTGACGGCGTAACCAACCTGAGTATATTCGGAGTCAAAACGGTGACGTTGGGCATGATCGCCTCCTTCCTCACCCTGTCCCGCAGCTTTACCAGCCCCATCTCCCAGATATCCAACCAGTTCAACTCCGTCGTCATGGCCCTGGCCGGTGCGGCGCGGATCTTTGCCCTGATGGATGAGCAGCCGGAAGAGGACCTGGGCCGTGTGACCCTGGTCAATGCCACGGAGCGGAACGGGGTTCTGGAAGAGACACGGGAGCACACCGGCACCTGGGCCTGGAAGCAGCCCGGCCGCGACGGCTCCTCCCTGACCAAGCTGGAGGGCAGGATCGTTCTGGATCATGTGGACTTCGGCTATGTGCCCGATAAGCCGGTGCTGCAGGACATCAGCCTGTACGCGCAGCCCGGGCAGAAGATCGCGTTCGTCGGGGCGACCGGCGCGGGAAAGACCACCATCACCAACCTCATCAACCGATTCTATGAGATCGACCGGGGCCAGATCTGCTACGATGGAATCGAGATCGGCCAGATCAAAAAGGCGGACCTCCGCCGCTCGCTGGGGATCGTGCTGCAGGATGTAAACCTGTTTACCGGAACGGTGATGGAAAATCTGCGATACGGCAACCCGGACGCCTCCGATGAGGTGTGCATCCAGGCGGCCAAGCTGGCAAACGCGCACAATTTCATTATGATGCTCCCGGACGGCTATCAGACCGTGCTCCAGGGGGATGGCGGCGGCCTGTCCCAGGGACAGCGCCAGCTGATCTCCATCGCCCGGGCGGCTGTGACCGATCCCCCGGTCATGATTTTGGACGAGGCCACATCCTCCATCGACACCCGAACGGAGGCCCTGGTACAGAGCGGCATGGACCGCCTGATGGAGGGGAGGACCGTGTTCGTGATTGCCCACCGGCTTTCCACTATCATGAATTCCGACGTCATCATGGTGCTGGATCACGGCAGGATCATCGAGCGCGGCACCCATGAGAGCCTCCTGGAGAAGAAGGGCGTATATTATCACCTCTACACAGGCGCCTTTGAACTGGAGTAAATTTCTCAGGCCGCAAGTGTGTGGCCCTTTGGGCCATGCGCGCGGCGTCCTGTACCCTCTCGAAAAAATGCTTGCATTTTTGAGAAGCGTGTCGAGGTTTCTCGACACGCTGTGGAGTAAACTCCTTTAGGCTATTTTAAGGCAGGTGTGCTATACTGGAGTAGAAAAACGGGGAGGTGGACCTATGAGACTGCTGGTAGCAGAGGATGACCCCAAGCTGCTCAAGTCGCTGGTGCATATATTCGAGAGCAACAAGTTCTGCGTGGACGGAGTCTCCAACGGAGAGGACGCGCTGGCCCACGGGCAGTCCCAGGAGTATGACGGGCTGATCCTGGATATCATGATGCCGGGCCTGGACGGTCTGAAGGTGCTTCAGACCCTGCGGAAGGAGGGGGTCACCACCCCAGCCCTCTTTTTGACGGCGCGCACCGAGGTATCCCAGCGGGTGGAGGGGCTGGACGCCGGCGCGGACGACTATCTGCCCAAGCCCTTTTCCACCGCGGAGCTGCTGGCCCGGGTGCGGGCCATGCTGCGCAGAAAGGACACCTATCTGCCCGATCTGCTCTCCCTGGGTCCGGTGACCCTCAACCGCTCCACCTATCAGCTGGGGTATCAGGAGCGGGTGCAGTCCCTCAGCGGCAAGGAGTTCCAGCTGCTGGAGATGATGATGCAGGCCCCCAACACCATCCTGCCCACCGAGCGGTTCATCACCCACCTGTGGGGGTGGGACACCAATGTGGACACCAGCGTGGTCTGGGTACATATCTCCAACCTGCGCAAGAAGATCGCCGCCCTCCAGGCCCCGCTGGAGATCCGCTTTGTGCGCAACGCGGTCTATGTGCTGGAGGTCAAGGCATGATCCGGAATCTGCGCCGGCGGTTCATTCTCATCAGCGCCGCCTCCATCTTTGTGGTGTTCTTTGGAATCTTCCTGCTGATTCTCATTTTCAGCCGGGTGCAGATGAACCGCACCATGGACACCCTCACCGACGCCATTTCCTCCAATGACGGCGTCTTTCCCAAGTTTGATCCCCTGGAAAAGCGCCCGCCATCCCAGTTTCCCTACTCCGACGTCATTACGGCCGAGACCCAGTTCAGCACCCGCTTTTTTACGGTCTGGCTGGATGACCGGCAGGAGATCGACCGGGTCAACATCGACTCCATTTCCTCCATCTCGGAGTCGGAGGTGGAAAACTATGTCAAGCGCGCCGTGAAGGAGCGCGCCGAGCGGGGCTGGATCGCGGATTACCGCTACAAGGTGGTCCGGACCGACACGGGCTCCACCATGGTGCTCGTCAACGGGGCCATGAATCAGAACGTGACCAACCGTCTGCTCTTCACGGCCTTTCTGGTCCTGCTGGGGAGCGCCGTCCTCATTCTGGGGCTGACCATCATCATCTCCAAGCGGGCGGTGCGCCCCATCGCGGACAGCTATGAAAAGCAAAAGCAGTTCATCACCGACGCCAACCACGAGCTGAAAACGCCCCTGACCCTGATCTTGTCCAATCTGGACATCGTGGAATCGGAGGTGGGAAAGAACGAGTGGCTGGACGACATCCGCAGCGAGGGAGAGCGGATGGGCCTGCTCATCAACCAGATGGTCACCCTGTCCCGGATGGATGAGAGCGACACCCCGCTGGAGTGCACCGCCTTTGATCTGAGCGGCGCGGTGACCGATACCGTCTCGGAGTTCCAGAGCCTGGCGGCCGAGCGGAACAAGACCCTCACGGCAGCCTTAGAGCCCCGCGTGACCTATTGCGGGGACGAGGCGCTCATCCGGCGCTTGACCGCCATCCTGCTGGATAACGCCCTGAAATACTGCGACCCGGGAGGGCGGATTCAGGTGACCCTCTCCCAGCGGCGGCACCCGGTCCTCACGGTGGAGAACACCTATGCGGAGGTGGGAACGCTGGAGCTGGACCGCCTCTTTGACCGGTTTTACCGGGCGGACAAGGCCCGGACCTTTTCCGGCAGCTTTGGCGTGGGCCTGTCCATCGCCCAGTCCATCGCCAAAAAGCACCGGGGGAGCATCACGGCCTACCAGAAGGGCACCACCATCGGATTCCGGGTGGATCTGAAATAGCCATATCACAAAAAAGAATGCCCGGAGGAAGTCTTTTTAGACTTCCTCCGGGCATTTGTTATGCCGTCGGGAGAGGGGGGCTCACACCGCTTTCGGCAAGGTGATGGAGAAGGTGGAGCCCACGTCTACCTGGCTCTTGAGCTCGATGGAGCCGTGGTAGAGGGCCACGATGTGCTTGACGATGGCCAGACCCAGGCCGGTGCCGCCGTCCTTGCGGCAGCGGCCCTTGTCCACCCGGTAGAACCGCTCAAAGACCCGGGCCTGATCCTCGGCGGGGATGCCCAGTCCGGAGTCGGCCACCTGCAGGGTCACCTGGTTGGTTCCGGGCGTGACGGTGATGGTGAGGCGTCCGCCGGGGCGGTTATACTTGAGGCCGTTTTCCGCCAGGTTGAGGATGACCTCCTTGAGCCGGGGGGCGGAGATGGCGGCGGAACACTCCTCGCCCTCCACGGTAAAGGTGATGTCGGACTCCTTGGCCTTGAGGTCCAGCAGCTCCCGTACCTCCTGGGCGGTGGCCAGGACGGGGGCGGATTCCTCCCCCTGCTCCATGGTGAGGGACTCCAGCTCGGAGAGCTTGAGGATGTCGTTGATGAGGGCGATGAGGCGGTCCACCTCCACCCCGATGAGGGAGGAGAAGCGCTTCTGATCCTCCGCCGAGGTCACCATCCCGCTGGAGAGCATGTCGGTGAAGCCCTTGATGGAGGTGAGAGGGGTCTTGAGCTCGTGGGAGACGTTGGCGGTGAAGTCGGCCCGGATGCGCTCGGCGGCCTTGATCTCGGTCACGTCGGAGATGAGGATGGAGGTCCCCACATTCTCCCCCTCATACTGCCGCCCGGAGACCGGGGAGAGGAAGAAGCGCAGGCTGCGCCCGGGCAGGGGCAGGTCGTCCACGTCCAGCATGACGGGGCTCTTCTGCCGGTGGCACTGCTCGGTGGCCTCCCGCAGGCGGCGGCTGCGGGTGAGTACCAGGAGCCCGGCCGCGTCGCTGGAGTCCTCCGGAACACCGAAGAGGTTCCGGGCGGCCCGGTTGCTGGCCAGAAGCCCGCCGTCCTCGTCCAGGAGGAGGAAGCCCTCGTCCATGCAGTCCAGGATGAGATTGACCTTGTCCCGCTCCACGGTGAGGTTGTGGATGGAGCCGCTCAGCCGTTCCACCAGCTTATCGATGTAGCGCAGGATGGGGCGCAGCTCATCGTCCCCCCGGAAGGCGTCCAGCGTGGTGGTGGACGCGCCCGAGAGCACGCCAGTCAGGGCGCCGCCCACGGCGTTGAGGGGCTCCAGCACCTTCTGGGCCATCCGGCGGGCCAGCAGGAGGGAGAGCAGGAGGGCCACTACCGAGGCGATGAGAAAGCCGGTGACGCTCTTCCAGACCAGACTCTCGATGGAGGAGAGCGGCATGGAGGCCCGGCCGATCATGCCGTCGGTGAACTTCTTGGCCACATAGAGCAAGGGCACGCCCACCGTGTCGGAGGAGCGCACGTCAGCGCCCCAGCCGGTGGAGAGGGCCGTGATGACCTCGGGGCGGTTGGCGTGATCCTCCAGCTGATCGGCGTCCGCCTTGGTGTCCACCAGGACGGTGCCGTCGGGGGTGATGATGGTCAGACGTTTGTCGGGCGCGGCCTGGTGGAACTGCTCGGCGGCGCTGTCGGCATTGGTGATCTGGCTCTGGCTGTCCATGAGGATGAGCAGCTCCCGCAGGGACTGGGTGGAGTCCCGCCGCTCCTGCTCATAGAGGAACCAGCACCCCGCCGCGTTGGAGACCAGAAGAGCGGCCAGTACAATCAAAAGTGTGGAAAAAATCAGCTTTTTTTTCATCTTCCGCCCTCCTCTAGTTCAGCTTGTAGCCTACGCCGCGGACGGTGGCGATCACATCGTCCCCCAGCTTCTGGCGCAGGGCCTTGACGTGCATATCCACGGTGCGGGTCTCGCCGGTGAAGTCGTAATCCCAGACGGTGCGCAGGATCTCGTCCCGGCTGAGTACCGCGCCCCGGTGGACAGCCAGCAGGCGCAGCAGCTCAAATTCCTTATAGGTCAGCTCCACGGGCACACCGGCGCGGAGCACGGTGCGGGCGGTGGTGTTGATCTCCAGGTCGCCGCAGCGCAGGACGGGGGATTCCCGCTGGGTGCGGCGGAGCACCGCCTTGATGCGGGCCTGAAGCTCCATCAGGCCGAAGGGCTTGACCACATAGTCGTCCGCGCCGCTCTCCAGCCCGGCCACCCGGTCCATCTCGGCGGTGCGGGCGGTGAGCATGATGACGGGCACATCGGCGGTGGTCAGACTGGCGCGCAGGCGGCGCAGGATCTCCAGGCCGTCCATGCCGGGCAGCATGATGTCCAGCAGGTAGATGGAGGGAGCGGAGCGGCCCTGCTCGGCGGCGAAGAACTCCTCGCCGCTCTCATAGGTGCGCACCTCGTTGCCGGTGGATTGGAAATAGTAGCGCAGCATCTCCCGGATGCTGCTGTCGTCCTCCACGACGACGATGGTATTGGTGGACATGGGGTGGCAGCCTCCCTCGGGTTTAATTGGTCTCGACCAGGGTACCGGTGACGCAGTAGATGGCCCACTGGGCGATGTTCACGGCGTGGTCGGCGATGCGCTCCAGGTATTTGGCGATGATGATGAGGTCGATGGCCGGGTCGGCGTTCTCCCGGTCCTCCCGGATGAGGGCCACCAGATCGCCCTTCACCGACTGGAAGAGCTCATCCACCGCGTCGTCCAGGCCAATGACCTCCCGGGCGGCGGTCTCCTCCCGGTTGACGTAGGCAAAGATGGCGCGCTTGACCATGCCGCTGGCCTTGCTGCTCATCTCCCGGATGTGGCTGGGGACGGGCTGGCGCTTATCCAGCAGCAGGGAGATCTCGGCGATGTTGGCGCACTGGTCGCCGATGCGCTGGAGATCGGTGACCATCTTCAGGGCGGCCGAGATGGTACGCAGGTCCCGGGCCACGGGCTGCTGCTGGAGCAGCAGGCGCAGGCAGCGGTTTTCGATGTCCCGCTCCATCCGGTCCATGCTCTGGGTCATATGGATGGCCTCTTTGGCCTGCCGGTCGTCGGGGGCGGCCAGGGAGGTGGTGACCAGGTCGATGGCGTCCTCGGCGGCGGCGGCCATGTCGATCATTTCCGCGCCCAGCTCCTGGAGCTCGGCGTCAAAGGTTTTACGCATGGTGGGGTTCCTCCTTGTGAGTAAGAATGGGGACGCGGCGCGTCCGCATGGGAAAACGCTCCCCAAAGCGGGGAGCGGAAGGGCGTGTCGAGAAACCTCGACACGCTTCTCAAAAATGCAGGCATTTTTTCGAGGGGATGCAGGCCGCCGCATGCACTCGCTGACGCTCGCACACTTGCGGTCTGAGAGGGGTGTTTTCCGACGTGCATGCCGCCGGAAAACACGATCCCACTCTCTTCCGCCGTCTGCGGACGGCGGAACTCTGCGAGGCTCTTGCAGCACAAACCGCAGAAATGCACTTTATCGACACGCTTGCGCTCCCCAAAGCGGGGAGCGGAATAGGCGGGATTAACCGAAACGGCCGGTGATGTAGTCCTCGGTGCGCTTGTCCTTGGGCATGGAGAAGAGGTCGGTGGTGTTGCCGAACTCGATCAGCTCGCCCAGCAGGAAGAAGGCGCACTTGTCTGAGACGCGGGTGGCCTGCTGCATGTTGTGGGTCACGATGACGATGGTATACTTGTCCTTCAGGTCGGAGATCAGGTCCTCGATCTTGGAGGTGGAGATGGGGTCCAGGGCGGAGGTGGCCTCGTCCATGAGGAGGACGTCGGGCTCCACCGCCAGGGCGCGGGCGATGCAGATACGCTGCTGCTGGCCGCCGGAGAGGCCCAGGGCGGACTTCTTGAGGCGGTCCTTCACCTCGTCCCAGATAGCGGCGCCCCGGAGGGACTGCTCCACGATGTCGTCCAGCTGGCTCTTGTTCTTGATGCCGTGGGTGCGGGGACCGTAGGCGATGTTGTCATAGATGGACATGGGGAAGGGGTTGGGCTTCTGGAAGACCATGCCGATCTGCTTGCGCAGCCAGGTCACATCCACGGACGGGGCGTAGATGTCCTGTCCCCGGTAGGAGACGGTTCCCTCGATGCGCACGCCGGGGACCAGGTCGTTCATCCGGTCCAGGGTCTTGAGGAAGGTGGACTTGCCGCAGCCGGAGGGACCGATGAGGGCGGTGACCTGCCGCTCGGGAATGGCGATGTCCACATCCTTCAGGGCGTGGGCGGCGCCGTAATAGAGATTCAGCTTTTCCGCGGAGAGAATGGTAGTTTCGTTCATGGGGGACCTCCTTATTTGTGGCGGAGCTTGCGGCCCACCAGCTTGGCGGACAGATTGATCAGCAGGGTCAGGAGCATCAGGATGGCGGCGATGCCAAAGGCCACGTCAAACTCGGCCCGCTCCTTGGCGTAGACGTACAGGGCCACGGTCAGGCTGGCCCCGGAGCTGTGGAGAAAACCGTCGGCGGTGAAGAAGTTGTTCAGGGTCATGCCCATGCCGGCCGTGAAGAGCAGAGCGGCCGACTCGCCCACGATGCGGCCCACCGCCAGGATGCATCCGGTGACGATGCCGTCCACCGAGGAGGGGAGCACGAGGGTGCGGATCATGTGCCACTTGCCCGAGCCCAGGCCCAGCGCGCCCTCCCGGTAGCTCTGGGGCACGGTCTTGAGGGACTCCTGGGTGGTGCGGATGATGGTGGGCAGAGTCACGATGACCAGGGTCAGGGAGCCGGCCAGCAGGGACTTGCCCAGAGAGAGGAAATTACAGAAGAAGAGCATGCCCACCAGACCGAAGATGATGGAGGGGATGCCCGTAAGGGTCTCGGTGGCAAACTCGATGGCCGAGACCAGCCGGCGGTTCTGGGCGTATTCCGTGAGGTAGACCGCCGCACCCACGCCCAGGGGCAGGGTGATGATGAGGGTGACGGCCACAATAAAGACGGTGTTGAGGATGTTGGGCAGAATTCCGATGGTGTCCCGGATGTAGCTGGGTTTGGTGGAGAGCAGCTCCCAGGTCACATGGGGGAGACCTTTGATAAAGATATAGCCGATGATGAACAGCAGCAGCGCACAGGTGAGGAAGGCGGAGAAGTAGAGCAGAAAGCGCAGTGTGCGGTCATAGGCCTTCCGGGCGCCGGAAAGAGTCTGGAGTTCCATTTAGTATATCATTCCTTTCCGTAAAATCCAAGCCGGGGGACCGGATCAGGCTTCCCGCTTCCACTTGAGCAGGAGGTTGAGGATCACATTGATTAGCATGATGAACAGGAAGAGCACCAGCGCAATGGAGAAGAGGGCCTGCTGCTGGAGGGAACCCACAGCGGCATAGCTCATCTCACTGGCCACAGCGGTGGTAAGGAAGCGGACCGAGGAGAAGAGGGAGGGCATATTGGCCACGTTGCCGGCCACCATGATGACGGCCATGGCCTCGCCGATGGCGCGGCCGATGCCCATGACGATGGAGGCGGCGATGCCGCTCTTGGCGGCGGGGACCGAGACGCGGAAATAGGTCTCGATCTCGGTGGCGCCCAGGGCCAGGCTGGCCTCCTCGTACTCCTTGGGAACCGCGTGGAGCGCGGTCTCAGAGACGCTGACGATGGAGGGCAGGATCATGATGGCCAGCACGATGATGGCGCAGAAGAGGCTGGCGCCGTCGGGCAGGTTGAAGAGCTCCCGCACCGCGGGGACCAGCACCATCATGCCGATCAGGCCGTAGACCACCGAGGGGATACCGGCCAGCAGGTCGATGGCGGGACGCACCACGGCGGCCACCTTCCGGGGGGCCACCTTGGCCAGGAACACGGCGGTGAGGAAGCCCACCGGCACCCCCAGCAGGATGGCCCCTGCGGTGCCGTAGATGGAGGTGAGGATGAAGGGCAGGATGCCGAACTGCGGCTCTGCGGCGGTGGAGGCCCAGGTCTGGCCGAAGAGGAACTCCGTCAGTCCGATGGTGCGGATGGCGGGCAGCCCGGAGAGGATCAGATAGAAGCTGATAAAGAGCACGAAGGCAATGGCAATGAGGCCGCACAAGAGGAAGAGAGCATGCATCACGCACTCCATGACGCGCAGGGGGCTTCTATGCTGCGGCTTGGGCGCGGTCTGCTCCGCGCCGGGCACATAGCTGAGATGTTCGTCCATTTGGATGGGTTCCACCTTTCTTCAAAATCCGGCCGGAGGCCGGAAGACATTCAAAAAACTCTCTCCGGGTGCCGCGCGCGGGGAGACCGCGGGGCGGGGTCACCCGCCTCGCGGTCGCTCCACAGTGACACTCCGACGGAGGGAGTTCATCAGGATCGGGGTATGGATCAGGCCAGAGGCACGGCGCCGGCACCGGTGATCAGGTCGGAGGCATCGGCGGAGGTAGCGAAGTCCACGAAGGCCTGGGCCGCCTCAGACAGCTCCTTGTCGCTGTTGATGATGAAGTTGAAGTTACGCTGGATGGCGTAAGTACCGTCGAGCACGGTCTCCTCGGTGGCAGCCACGCCGCCCACGGTGATGGCCTTGATGGTGTCATCCACAGCGGAGAGGGAGGCATAGCCGATGGCGTTGGGGTTGGAGGCCACGTTGGCGATCACCTCGCCGGTGGAGGTCAGCTCGTTGGTGTACTTGCAGGCGTCCTCGGTGCCGGTGATGGACTCGAAGCCGTCGCGGGTGCCGGAGCCGGCCTCACGGCCGATGGGCACCACGGTGCCGTCGTTGCCGCCCACCTCGGACCAGTTGGTGATCTCACCGGTGAAGAGCTGAGCGATCTGCTCGATGGACAGGTCGGAAACGGGGTTCTGGGGGTTGACGATGATGGCGATGCCGTCCTTGGCCACGGTGATGGCCTCGACGCCGGTCTCGGAATCCTTCAGGTCACGGCTGGCCAGACCGATGTCGGCGGTGCCGTCCAGAGCGGCGGTGATGCCGGCGCTGGAGCCGGTGCCGCTGTAACCCACGGTCACGTCGGGGTTGAGCTCCATGAAGGCCTCGCCCAGAGCGCCCATGACGCTCTCCATGGAGGTGGAGCCGTCGGTGTTCACCACACCGGAGAGGGTGGTGGTCTGCTCAGCGGAAGGAGCGGCGCTGCTCTCGCCGTCGGGAGCGGGGGTGGTGGCAGTGCCGGAGGAGCATCCAGCCAGCAGGCCAATGGAAAGAGCGCCGGTCAAAGCAAGAGAAAAGAGTTTATTCATGTTCTTCGATCTCCTATCCAAACAATCTAACGTTTTGTTTCCTTTCTTCAGGACGCTGTCAGTATAACGGATTTTTTGTAAAGGAGTCCTGCAAACATCAGTAAAGAGTTTGTAAAGAAAAAGGGGGAGGTGTATTTGATAGAAAGACAAAACTGGGTGGTTTGTCGTCGAAATGTCCGCCGTAGGCAAAAAAACACAGAGGCCCGCCGGATCGGGGCCTCTGTGTTGTGCACTGTGGACGAAGGGATCAGAGCCCCAGCCACTGCCGCAGCTCCACCAGGTCGGGAGCGATGTGGACGCTGGGGAAGGCGCCGAAGGCATCGGCGGGGGTGGTGCCGTTGAGAACGGCGCAGAAGGGGGCGCCGGCGCGCTGGGCGGCCTCGGCGTCGATGACGGTGTCGCCGCAGTAGAGGACCTCACCGGGGGTGAGTCCCAGGGCGGCGATGGCGTTGAGAAGTCCCTCGGGGTGGGGCTTGTGATGGGTGACGTCCTCGCCGCCGGTAATGGAGGCCAGCAGGGGGAGCAGCTCCCGCGCGCCCAGCACCTCCCGCAGGGTGGAGGCGCGCTTGGTGCTGACGATGGCGGCGGGGATGTGGGCCTCGTGCAGGGCGCGCAGCAGCTCGGCGGCGCCGGGGAACATCCGGGTCACCTTGATCTGCATGGGGACGGCCACCTCGGAGAAAAGGGCGCGGAACCGGGCCCGGGCCTCGGGATCGGCCTGGCCGGTGAGCTGGGTGTAGGCGTCCTCCAGCACCAGGCCGATGGTGCGCCGGACCGCGGCGGGATCGGGGGCGGGATGGCCCATCTGCCGGAAGGCGTGCTCAAATCCGGCCACGATGGCCTCCGAGGCGTCGGCCAGGGTAAAGTCAAAGTCAAAGAGTACGGCTTGATAGGACATGGGGATTCCTCCTGTGCATTCCTGAGATAGACGGTGTTCCCTCTGATTGTAACACAGACCGGGGGCTGGGGCAATCACCCGCTCCGGGCCAGCAGGGCGGCCGCCCCGTAGCGCAGGCACCGGCGCAGGCGCTCCTCCCCCCGGTGGATGGTGCGGGAGACGGTGGAGCGCTCCACGCCGAAGCGGTCGGCGATCTCCCGCATATTGAGCCCCTCACTATAATAGAGAAGCAGGTATTTCCGCTGGAGGGGGGTGACCTCCTCCTGAAGGGCCCGGATCAGATTCCGCTTGAGGCGCTGGTGCTCCGCACCGTTGTCCGAGCTGATGGTGCGGGTGTAGACCGCCATATCGGACGCAAAGGCCCGGCCCCGGCGGTAACGGGGTTCTCCCATATCCATTCCTCCTTTTGGGGTCGGCAGGCGGGACAGAGCTCCCGCTCCTCGCCGTAGAGCTCCGCGCCGCACCGGCGGCACCAGTCCGCGGGGGGCTGGCGCTGCAGGTCCCGCAGTGGGTCGAGCCGGATGGGGACGGGCATAAAACCCCCTCCTTTCCCTGTGTGAAAAAAATTTTAAAAAATTTGAAAAAGACTGTTGACAAATCGGGATTCGTCTGGTAAACTAAGCATCGTTGTGGACGAGCTGATTTGCTGGTGTAGCTCAGTTGGTAGAGCAGTTGATTTGTAATCAACCGGTCGGGGGTTCGAGTCCGTCCACCAGCTCCACCGTCCTAATGAGGGGCTGAAAAGTTCATATGGAGGAGTTCCCGAGTGGCCAAAGGGGGCAGACTGTAAATCTGTTGCGTTAGCTTCGGTGGTTCGAATCCACCCTCCTCCACCAAAAGCGTCCTGCCAATCGGCGGGGCGTTTTTTCATAGTTGGAAAGAACAAATGTTCTTGACTCTTAGTAAGATACCATATACGAAAATAAAAGTCAAGTATCTTTTTAAGATAATTTCAAGAGAGGAGCATAAGGATGCTGAAGGACGATTATCTGGTGCGCTCCACCGACGCGCTGGCCACTACCATCGCACACCTGGTCCTGAGCAAGACCGGGACCGACTACGCCCCCAGCGGACTGGAGGCCGACGCCAAGGCGGACGGCCTGTGGTTTGCCCTGGATCAGCTGCTCAAGGAAAACCGCCTCAATGAGGCGGAGGATCTGCTCTATGAGGAGGCAGACCCCTCCGATCTGCGCTATCTGGAGATCGCGGTGGACTTCTATGTCCACCTGAACCGCTTCTCCGACGCCGATCTGAAGGCAGGCGGCTTTGAGCGGGAAGAAGTGGGGGAGGGCCTGCGGGATATGGCCCGGCAGTTCGGCGTGGATCTGGCGCTGTAACGGTTTCATACAAACTCATACAAATAGAGAGCGCCGTGACCGGTTTGGTCACGGCGCTTTTGTGCATGTTTGGAGGATTCAGGAGAGTTGGGCGCGCAGCTCCTCCAGAAGGGCGGCGTCCTTGCGGTCCAGGCCGTTTTCTCCGGCCAGACCCTCCAGGTGGTGGGTGAACTCGTGGAGGAGGGTGGTATAGAGCTCCTCCTCCCAGTCCTCCTGCGTCCAGCCCTCCGCCCGGGCCAGGGCGGCGAAGGAACCGTAATAGAGGTTGATATACCGCCCCATCTGGTCGTGGCAGTATTCCCCTAAAATATAGAGGGCTTCCCCGGGAAATGCCGGGTCGGGCAGTTCCTCGGGCAGGAGGGAGACGCCGCCGTTGAGTTCCCGGTAAAAATCCGGGGGCAGACTGTCGGCCAGCTCGTCCAGGATGGCGCCGGTCTCGTCAAAGGTGAGGATCATGGAAGGCTCCTTTCCGGGGAAATAGCGGGTTTGGGATCAAAGGGGCGGTTATTTGGGCCGGCGCATAGTCAGGGAGATGCGCTTCTTGGCCACATCCACCTCCTTGACCCAGACGGTCACCACGTCCCCCACCGAGAGGACCTCGGAGGGGTGCTTGACCCGGCGGTCCACCCCCAGCTGGGAGATGTGGACCAGGCCGTCCTGGTGGACGCCGATGTCCACGAAGGCGCCGAAGTCGATGACGTTGCGCACCGTGCCGGTGAGCTCCATGCCGGGCTTCAGGTCCTTCATCTCCATCACGTCGGTGCGCAGGATAGGGGGCGGGAGCTCGTCCCGGGGGTCCCGGCCGGGCTTGAGGAGCTCCTTGACCAGGTCCTCCAGGGTGGGCAGGCCCACGCCGCAGGCCGCGGCGGCCTCCTCCCGGCCGTAGGCATCCAGCCGCTCGTTCAGCTGGGAGAGGGTCCCGGCCGCCACGTCGGAGAGGGTGTAGCCGCACAGCTCCAGCAGCTTCTGGGCGGCGGCGTAGCTCTCGGGGTGGACGCCGGTGTGGTCCAGTACGCTCTGGCTCTCGGGCACCCGCAGGAAGCCGGCGCACTGTTCAAAGGCCTTGGGGCCCAGCTTGGGCACCTTGAGCAGCTGCCGCCGGGCGGTGAAGGGGCCGTTCTCCTCCCGGTATTTCACCACATTGCGGGCGGTGGTGCTGTTGAGGCCGGCCACCTGGGTGAGAAGGGGGACCGACGCGGTGTTCACGTCCACCCCCACGGCGTTGACGCAGTCCTCCACCACGCCCCGGAGGGTCTCGTCCAGCCGGGCCTGGGGCATATCGTGCTGGTACTGGCCCACGCCGATGGCCTTGGGGTCGATCTTCACCAGCTCGGCCAGGGGGTCCTGGAGCCGCCGGGCGATGGAGACGGCGCTGCGCAGGTTCACGTCATAGTCGGGGAACTCCTCCGCGGCCAGCTGGGAGGCCGAGTAGACGCTGGCCCCCGCCTCGCTGACCACCATGTAGCGCACCTGCCCGGCGGGGAGCTCCTGGAGCATCTGGGCGGTCATGAGCTCGGTCTCCCGGCTGGCAGTGCCGTTGCCGATGGCGATGTGGACCACCCCGTGCCGCCGGATGAGGGTTTTGAGGGTGTCCATGGCCTCCCGCTTCTTCCGCTCGCTGAAGGTGGGATAGACCACAGCGGTGTCCAGCACCTTGCCGGTGCCGTCCACCACGGCCACCTTGCAGCCGTTGCGGTAGCCCGGGTCCAGACCCATGGTGACCTTGCCCTTTACCGGGGGCTGCATGAGCAGGGGCTTGAGGTTGAGGCCGAAGTTGTGGATGGCCCCCTCATTGGCCTGCTCGGTGAGGAGATTGCGCACCTCCCGCTCCAGAGAGGGCTTGAGGAGCCGGTCCCAGGCGTCGTCCGCCGCAGCGCGGACAAAGTCCATGGCCGCCCGGCCGGGCACCACCGCCCGGCGCACCGCGATGCGGGCGGTCTCGCCGTCCAGCTCCACCCCGGCCTTCAGGATGTCCTCCCGCTCGCCCCGGTTGATGGCCAGCACCTGGTGGCCCAGGACCTTGCCCACGGGGGCGCGGAAGTCGTAGTACAGCCGGTAGACGCTGTCCTCCGGCTCCTTCTCCGCCGCGCGGGAGACCAGCGTCCCCCGGCGGAGATACAGGTCCCGCAGGCTCTTGCGCAGGGCGGCGTCATCCGAGATGACCTCGGCGAGGATGTCGCTGGCCCCCTGGAGGGCGTCGTCCACCGTCTCCACGCCCTTCTCCGGGTTGACATACCCTTCCGCCAGAGCCCGGGGGTCCACGGCCCCGCCCAGGGCGAACAGGGCCTGGGCCAGAGGCTCCAGCCCCTTCTCCTTGGCCACGGTGGCCCGGGTGCGCCGCTTCTGCTTATAGGGGCGGTAGAGGTCCTCCACCTCGGCCAGGGTGGCGGCGGCGTCGATGGCGGCCGAGAGCTCCTCGGTCAGCTTGCCCTGGCCGTCGATGGCGGCGCGGACCTCCTCCCGGCGCTTGTCCAGATTGCGCAGGTACTGGAGCCGGTCGGCCAGGGTGCGCAGGGTGGTATCGTCCATGGCCCCGTGGAGCTCCTTGCGGTAGCGGGCGATGAAGGGGATGGTGTTTCCCTCGTCGATGAGCTGGACCACGTTGGCCACGTGGCCCTCATCCCGGCCCAGCTCCCGGGCCAAAAGAGAGGTGATGGTATCCATAAGAGACTCCTTTGTCAAGAGATACCTCCCATTTTACTCCAAAAAGAGCGGTCCGTCCAGTGGGTGGATATGGACAGATGTTGTCGACTGGCGTATACTGAAAGAGAACAGCGGAGGGCGCGGCCCGCCGGACGGAAGGAGGGAGGACCATGGGGAAGACCTGGCAGGAGCTGGAACAGCAGCTGGCGGACACCCGGGCCGGGATCGCCGCGGCCCAGGGGGCGGAGGACGCCTGGAAGGAGGCCCGAAGCCGCCATGAGGCCCTGGAGCAGGAGAGCAGACGGGCCTGGGACTATGTCCTGCTGCTCTCCGGTCAGCTGGAGGAGCTGGAGGGCTGGGGGCCCTCCGGCCTGCACGCCCGCCTGACCCGGCAGGGGCGGGAGGCCCGGGCGGAGTGCCGCACCCTCCTGGAGCGGGAGCGGGCGAGCTACGAGGAGAAGCGGCGCATCCAGGAGGAGGCCCGGGAAGAGATGGAGCGCCTGGCCGGTCCCGCGGAAGAGCGGACGCGGCTGGAGCGGCGCTATGAAGAGCTTTTGAGGAAAAAGGCCGACCTTCTGCGGGAGGACCCGGGGGAATTGGGGGAGCGGCTGCGCACCCTGGAGCGGGAGCGCAACGCCCTGTACACCCTGGAGCGGGAGCTGAGCCGGGCCCTCTCGGCCGCCCAGTCGGCCCGGGCGTCCATCCGCCGGATGAGCGGCAGCCTGGACCACGCCCGCAATTGGGGCACGGTGGACCTGCTGGGGGGCGGACTGCTGAGCACCATGGCCAAGCACGACCACCTGGATGACGCCCAGCACGCCGCCCAGTCGGCCCGATCCGCCCTGGAGCGGCTGCGCAGCCAGATGACCGCGCTCCAGAAGGCGGTCCATGTGCCCCAGGTGGAGCTGAGCTCCTTTGCGGTCTTTGCCGACTACTGGATGGACGGCCTGTTCGCCGACTGGTATGTGCAGAGCCGCATCAAGGAGGCCCAGGCGGGGACCGCGCAGGCCCTCTCTAATCTGGGGGGCCTCATCTCGGCCTTGGGGAACCAACAGCGGAAGGCAGCCGGGCGGCTGCGCAGCGCGGAGGGAGCACGGCGGCTCTTTTTGGAGGAGCCCCTCCCCGGAACACAGACGGAATAGAGAAAGGAAGGGAAGTACCATGAAACGAAGGCTGAGTCTTTGTCTGAGCGCCGCTGTGCTGCTGGGGATGGTCCCCGCCCAGGCGGCCGCCGTGGCCGTGCCCGATGTAACGGATGCCCTGGGCGGGACTGGCGTGGTGGTGGTCGAGGCCCAGGGGGGCGCGGATGGCCAGGCACTTTTTGATGCGTACGGCCCCTGGAACACCTGGACGGAGGAGCAGCGCCAGGAGGCCGCCGGCTGGAGCGAGGATGCGTGGTGGAGCTACTGGGGCGCCTACGAGAGCCACGCCTGGGCGCTGGTGGACCAGTATGACACCGACCTGAACGGCTGGTACACCGACTATTACGGGGAGCCCCTGTGGGGGGACGAGGATTCCTATTTGGACGAGCTGCGGGAAGAGCTGGGGCTGCCCTACCCGGACGGGATCAACGTCAACTGGAACGGGACCTGGATGGACTTTGGCTCCTGCGCGCCCCGGGCGGTGAGCGGCCGCACGCTGGTCCCCTTCCGGGGGTTCTATGAGGCGGCGGGGGCAAAAGTATCCTATGAAAAGGGAACCCTCACCGCCGCGTGGGAGGACGGGACCACCGTCACCCTGGCCGCCGGGGATACCGTCCTGCGCTGGAACCAGGGGGAGAAGCTGCTGGAGGAAGCGATAGGGGAGCCCTACATAGAGGACGGGCGGGTCTACCTTCCCGTGCGCGCCGCCGCCCGGACCCTGGGCCTGGAGGTGGAGTGGGACGACTACCTGAGCCTGGTCTATCTGACCGACTGGGAGAGCCTGCGGGAAGAGGTGGACAGCCATTTCACCCACCTCAACGCCCTGCTGGCAGCCGCCTCCGCCTATGAGGCGGACACGGTGTATGAGAGCGAAACCTCCTTCCAGTTCTCGGGGACCCTTTACGGGGAGAAGAAGCACGACACCGCCTCCCTCGCCCTGACGGGAGAGGGCCTCTACCGGGGAGACGGACGGGCCATGGACGCCTCCCTCACTCTGGATCTGGACGCAGGCGGCATGGAGGAGACCCTCTTTGCCCAGCTGCCGGACCAGGCGGCCGATCTGCTCCAGCAGCTCAGCGGCGCCCGGCTGGAGGTGCGCATGGACGCCGATGAGGGGAACCTCTACTTCCGCAGCAGCCTGCCCGAGGCCTATCAGGATACCTGGGTGGCCCTGGAGGGGGACCCCCTGCCCGATGTTGCGGGGGAGCCCCTTACGATCGGAACGCTGCTGACCACGTTCTACCAGAGCGATGGACTGTACAGCTACGGCTATGGTGCGGCCGCCTTGCAGGAGAGCAGCCTGTGGCTCCAGGCCCTCCTGGGGGATGAGAACTTCCGGGTCACCCGCAGCGGGGAGCGCACCGTCTACACCCTGGAGCAGACTACCCTTACGATCGGGAAGCGGGCCGGAGAGCTGGGCCTGCTGGAGGAGGGCTCCCTGCTGGATACCCTCTCCGCGCTGGGGAGCGCGCCCGATGTGTCCTTCTCCCTGCGGGCCGAGTGCAGCGGGGAGAAGCTGACCTCCGCCGCGCTGGACCTGCGCATCCGGGCGGAGGGGACCAATCCGGTGGAGTTCACCTTGACCGCCCGGCGGGACGGACAGAACGCCGAGGGCACGCTGGCCCTGGCGGGGCGCTATCTGGGCCGGGTGGATGGTGCCTGGAAGGTGGATTCCGTTCCCACCCAGGCCGCCATCCCCACCGCCCCCGGAGAGAAGGATGAGGTCATCCCCCTGTGGACCTGGCTGGAGGAACTGGACCTGATCTGAGCCCGGTTTCAAAAAGCAGACAACCGCCACCCAAATGGGTGGCGGTTTTTTATGCAAAAATATTTACGTTGGGACTTGACAAATCGGGATAGATATGAAATAATATTCATGAAATCAAGAATAAAGTGAATAAATTCAAAAATAAATCCAAGCTCATTCAGAATTTATTCATCAAAGTGAATTTGAGAGAGGGAACTGATCATGAAAAAGACTGCAAAAGTATTCAGCGCCGCCCTGGCGGCTACCGTAGCTCTGAGCAATGTGAGCGCCCTGGCCTGCACGGGCCTGTATGTCGGCAAAGAGGCCAGCGCCGACGGCACCACCATCATTGCCCGCAGCGAGGACATCAGCCCCTCGGATTATCAGAAGGTCCACAAGGTGGTCCCCCATGTGGAGAACCAGCCCGGCCGGGTGCTGGAGGATATCAACGGCTTCCAGATGCCTCTGCCCGCCACCACCTATCAGTACACCATGATGAGCGACTATTCCACCGCCGGGGACGGCGTGTATCCCGCGGTGTGCAGCAATGAGATGGGCGTGTCGGTCACCGGTACGGTTTCCGCCTCCCCCTGTGCGGCGTGGAAAGAGGCCGATCCCTATGTGGAGAATGGCCTGCGGGAGGCCGTCCTCCCCGCGGCGGTGGCCTGCTGTTCCGCCACCGCCAAGGAGGGCGTGGAGAACCTGCTGAAGATCGTGGACGAGTACGGCTCCGCTGAGGGCAACATCGTCATGATCGCCGACCAGAACGAGGCCTGGATCGTGGAGATCTACGGCGGCCACCAGTATGCCGCCATGAAGATGCCCGCCGATGCGGTGGCGGTCTACGGCAACCAGTTCATGATCGGTCTGGTGGATCCTGCGGCCACCGAGGGCTACATCTTCTCGGATGAGCTCTTCTCCACCATCGACGAGCTGGGTCTGGCGGTGAAGGAGGACGGCAAGTATCATCTGGCCAAGTCCATCACCGACGAGACCCGGAGCGACGGCAACAACATGCGGACCTGGATCGGCCACAAGGTCCTGGCTCCCTCCAGCGTGGGAGCGTACGACAGCGATACCTTCTATGATCTCTTCTACACCCCCGACGAGAAGGTGACGCTGGACGACGTCATGGGCATCTACCGGAACCGGTACGAGGGCACCGAGTATGACGCCGACCTGCCCGGCAATGAGGGCATGCGGGCCATCGCCGTCTCCACCACTCCCGAGACCCACATCGTGCAGATCCACGACGACTATCCCACCCAGAGCGCGGCGGTGACCTGGGTGGCTCCCGGCGGCGCGGAGCACTCCGTGTTCCTGCCTGAGCTGAGCGGCATCACCGATACCGCCGACGCCTGGAAGACCGACAGCGCCATCTACACCGACAACTCCGTCTACTGGACCTTCAAGCAGATCTGCGGCCTGGCGGATACCGACCGGACCCTCTACACCCAGGGCGTGGAGGACTACTGGACGCTCCAGGAGGCCATGATGCAGGCCGAGATGGAGCAGGCGGGCGAGCAGGCCAAGACCCTCTACGCCCAGGACGAGGCCAAGGGCGACGCCTATGTGACCGCGCTGGCCGAGGAGATGGTGGAGGAGCAGATGGCCAACGCCGAGCACCTGTATGCCGAGCTCCTCACCGTGGTGACCCACAACAACGGCCTGAGCAGCGGCAAGACCCCGGTCACCTTTGAGGCCACCACCGCCCTGCGGGAGGCCGCTCAGTTCAAGGGCTATACCGTGGGCTGGAATGCCGCCGACGGCGCCATCACCCTGACCAAGGGCAGCGACAAGATCTCCCTCAAGGCGGGCAGCGCTACGGCCGTCAAGAATGGCCAGGAGGTGGAGCTCTCCGCCGCCCCCTACACCCAGAACGGCGTGACCTATGTGCCCATGAGCTTCGTGCAGGGACTGTAATTGAAACAATCCAGATAAGAAAAGAGAGCGGACGGAATCGAAAGATTCCGTCCGCTCAGTTTGTTGATGGCGTAAATTTCTGCGGCGTTTGGTCGTAAGAGCCTCGCAGAGTTCCGCCGTCCGCAGACGGCGGAATGAAGTGAGAGCGTGTTTTCCGGCGGCATGTACGTCGGAAAACACACTTCTCAGGCCGCAAGTGTGTGGCCCTCTGGGCCATGCGCGCGGCGGCCTGCATCCCCTCTCAAAAACGCGCTGCGTTTTTGAGAAGCGTGTCGAACCAGTTCGACACGCTCAGGGCAGCGTGTCGCTGTCCACCAGGATGTTGTCGGTGCCGTGCTGGTCGAATTCGGCGATATAGGCGTCGATCCGGCGGTTGAGCTCCTCATAGTTAGACTCGTCAATGGGTACGTCGTCCATATCCCGGCGGGCCAGATCCTCGGCCAGGATGTCGAAAAAGACGTTGTTTTCATATTCCATGATGGCCTCGTGAATGCCGCCCTCGGCAAAGGCGCGGGAGGGGACCACTTCGCCCTTCCAGTCCTCGGCCAGGATGCCCATTCCCTCTTCCCGGGCTTTGGCAAAGAGCAGGCTCTCCACGTCGTCATAGTCTTTGAAGCGGTCGTCGCCCCGGGTAGAGTTGAGGATCCAGTTGCCGATATAGGCCATATCCAACAGACGGCGGAATTGCTTGGTCGTCAGTTCCAGCTTCATGTCAGTAACCTCCTCGCTGTGCGGTGGTGGAGCGGGAGAGCACCCGCTCTTGTCATTATATTATAGTGCTTTTGCGATGGTTGTCAAACGGGTGGGACAGGAATTCACACAAATGAAAAAAAGACTTGTCAGGGCCGGTCCTTTCGCATATGATATTAGAGAAAAAGTATGACCTCGCCGGTCCGCCGCATCTGGCGGGCCGGCGAAATACCGTTGGCCGTGTGCGGCCGGGAGGGATCTGTTTTGGACCAGAAGCCCATTGGGGTATTCGATTCGGGCCTGGGCGGCCTGACCACGGTGCGGGAGCTGATGCGCCTGCTGCCCGGGGAGGATATCGTCTATTTCGGAGACACCGGGCGGGTGCCCTACGGCAGCCGCTCCAAGGAGACCATTCGCAAATATGCGCGGCAGGATGTGGCCTTCCTGCGCACCTTTGACCTCAAGGCCATCGTCATCGCCTGCGGCACCGTGTCCACCACCGCGCTGGACCTGCTGGCCGCCGAGAATCCCATCCCCGTCATGGGCGTGGTGGAGCCCGCCGCCCGGGCCGCCGCCCGGGCTACCCGGAGCGATGCCATCGGACTCATCGGCACCCAGGCCACCATCCGCAGCGGGGCCTATGAGCGGTACATCTCCGCCCTCCACCCGGGGGCGCGCATCCTGTCCAAGGCATGCCCCCTCTTTGTGCCGTTGGTGGAAAACGGGCGCTTCCACCGGGGGGATATCGTCATCGAGACCGTGGTGGAGGAGTACCTGTCCCCCATGAAGGAGGCCGGGGTGGATACCCTGGTGCTGGGCTGCACCCACTACCCCCTGCTGGAGGAGGTCATCTCCGCCTATATGGGGCCGGACGTGACCCTCATCAACGCCGGGGCCGAGGGGGCCCGGGAGGTGGCCCGCAAGCTGGAGGCCCAGGACGCCCTGGCCCAGCGGGAGCAGGGGAGCAGCCGCTATTTTGTCAGCGACAGCGTGGAGGACTTCGCCCGGCTGGCCTCCATTTTTCTCCGTCAGGATGTGACCGGAGAGGTAGCACAGGTGGATATTGGGCAGTTTTGACCCGGTTCGGGGCTTTACAGGTCGGTTTTATCCATAGTATAATAGTGCGACATGCCGTGGGCAGCCGCCCCGGATCATTTTGAGAAGAGAAGGGCCGACCATGAGCGAGAACAACGTGATCATTTCCATCAAGGGAACCCAGTCCTACGAGCAGCAGGAGGACGACGTCATCGAGCTGGTGACCGAGGGCCGGCTGGAGCGGGAGGACGAGGGACATTTTACCCTCAGCTACCAGGAGAGCGAGGTCACTGGGCTGGAGGGGACCCTGACCACCTTCCAGATCGAGCCCGAGCGCATCACCCTGATGCGCCTGGGGGGCGTGAACTCCGAGATGGTCTTTGAGCTGGGACGGCGGCATCTGTCCATGTATGACACCCCGTACGGCGCGCTGGCCATGGGGGTCAACACCCGGGAGCTCTCCGCCGCCCTGGACGAGCAGGGGGGCCAGATCCGCATCGTCTATGACATCGAGCTGGACCACGCCCTGGCCGGGCGCAATACCTTTGATATCCAGATCCGCCAGGCCCGGCGGTGAGGCCGGGCGGTGGGGATCACCGTCGATCCATTGAATTTGATACAGATGAGAGGGAATAAGCTATGTCCAATATGATTCAAGCGGCCCGGGAACAGGTGTCCGCACTGACCCAGGCGGCCTATGAGAAGGCCGCCGCCCAGGGTATCCTGCCCGCCGGGGTGGAAGTAAAGGCCACCGTGGAGATCCCCAAGGATGTGAAGAACGGCGACTATGCCTCCTCCTTCGCCATGGCGGGGGCCAAGGCCATGCACATGGCCCCCCGGGCCATCGCCCAGGCCATCGTGGACCATCTGGACCTGGAGGGGAGCTATTTTGAGCGGGCCGAGATCGCCGGCCCCGGCTTCCTGAACTTCTTCATGGGCTCCAAGTGGTACGGCGACGTGCTCTCCGACATCGAGGCCGAGGGCATGGAGTACGGCAAGAGCGACGAGGGCCGGGGCAAGAAGGTCATGGTGGAGTTCGTCTCCGCCAACCCCACCGGTCCCATGCACATGGGCAACGCCCGGGGCGGCGTGCTGGGTGACTCCCTGGCCAACGTCCTCAAGCGCGCGGGCTTTGACACCTGGAAGGAGTTCTATGTGAACGACGCGGGCAACCAGATCCACAAGTTCGCCGAGTCCATTCACGCCCGCTACATGCAGATCCTCCTGGGGGAGGAGGGCTTCCCCTTCCCCGAGAACGGCTATCACGGGGACGACATCAAGGAGCTGGCCCAGGGCTTCTATGAGCAGCACGGGGACGCCTTCAAGGACGCCGACGAGGCCCAGTGGCTGGAGCCCATGAGCCAGTACGGCCTGTCGGTCAACATCCCCAAGATGAAGAGCGACCTGTCCCGCTATCAGATCGAGTACGACGAGTGGTTCTTTGAGTCTACCCTCCACAACAGCGGCTATGTGGCCCAGACCGTGCAGATGCTGGCCGACAACGGCTGGACCTATGAGAAGGACGGGGCCCTCTGGCTCAACACCACGGAGCTGCTCAAGAAGAAGTTCCTGGCCGAGGGCAAGACCCAGGAGCAGGTGGACAAGCTGGACCTGAAGGACGACGTGCTCCGCCGGGCCAACGGCTTCTACACCTACTTCGCCGCCGACATCGCCTACCACCGCAACAAGCTGGAGGAGCGCAAGTTCGACGTGGCGGTGAACATCTGGGGCGCTGACCACCACGGCCATGTGGCCCGCCTCCAGGCCGCCCTGGACGGCCTGGGCCTGGACGGCTCCCACCGCCTGGTGGTGGTGCTCATGCAGCTGGTCAACCTCCTCCAGGACGGCAAGCCCGTCCGGATGTCCAAGCGCTCGGGCAAGGCCATCGCCCTGCACGACCTGCTGGACGAGGTGAGCGTGGATGCCGCCCGCTACTTCTTCAACTCCCGCTCCTCCACCAGCCCGGTGGACTTCGACCTGGACCTGGCCGTCCGGGAGGACAGCGAGAACCCGGTGTACTATGTCCAGTACGCCCACGCCCGCATCTGCTCCCTGGTGGGGCGCCTGGCCGAGGAGGGCTCCTGCGTGCCCGCCGCCGCCGCGGTGGACGCCGCCGTCTTCGCCACTGCCGAGGAGAAGGCCCTCATCAAGAACCTGGCCCAGCTGCCCGAGGAGATCCACCTGGCGGTGCGGGACTACGATCCCAGCCGTATCAACCGCTATCTGCTCTCCCTGGCCGGCGACTTCCACCGGTTCTACAACGCCTGCTACATCCGCGGCGAGGCCCCCGAGGTGCTCTCCGCCCGGCTCAAGCTGGCCGACACGGTGCGCCTGGTCATCGCCAACTGCCTGAACCTGATCGGCGTCAGCGCCCCCGAGAAGATGTAATCCCCCCGGGGAAATGTTACAAAAGTGTGAAATGCACCCTCTTTTTTACAAAAGAGGGTGCATTTTTTTCGGCGGGAAAACTGGGTAGAAAGTAACGAAAACCGAAGAAATTAAAATGCAATTCGGGCCTTTTGTATGAATGAAATAAAAAAAGTTTCTTAACAATTTATTAATTAGTGGGTAAAACACTTGTAATATTTTCAGAAGGTGCTATTATAACACCCCGAAGAAGTGATTGTAGGAAACGGGATCTCCGATCCCACGGATATGAGGAATGGATATGCTTTCATTTGTCAGAGATTTCAATTTGCTGCTGGCGGTGATTCTGACGCTGGCCTATTTCTATCAGCTGGTGTACCTGGTGATCGGCCTGACCCGCCGCAAGCGGCGCGCGCTGGAGCAGGAGGTGCGGCAGCACCGGTACGCGGCGGTCATCTGTGCCCGCAACGAGTCCAATGTCATAGCAGATCTGATTCAAGATCTCAAGAGACAGAACTACCCGGCCGAGCTGCTGGACGTGTACGTGGTGGCCGACAACTGCACCGACGACACCGCCGCCGTCTCCCGGAAGGCGGGCGCCATCGTCTACGAGCGCTTCAACAAGGTCCAGGTGGGCAAGGGCTACGCCATGGACTACCTGTTCCACCGCCTGAAGGCGGAGGGGCGCACCGGGTACGAGGGCTTCTTCGTCTTTGACGCCGACAACCACGTGGACCCCAATTTCGTCCCCGCCATGAACCGGACCTTTGACTCGGGCAAGTACGATGCCCTGACCAGCTACCGCAACTCCAAGAATTTCGGAGACAACTGGATCTCCGCGGGCTACGGCCTGTGGTTCCTGCGGGAGGCCCGCTTCCTCAGCGGTCCCCGTATGGCGCTGGGCACCAACTGCCACGTGTCGGGCACCGGCTTCCTGGTCTCCGCCCGGCTGGTGGAGGAGAACGGCGGCTGGCCCTTCCACCTGCTGACGGAGGACATCGAGTTCTCGGTCAACTGCGCCATCCAGGGCAAGCGCATCGGCTACTGTGAGGACGCCGTCATCTATGACGAGCAGCCCGTCACCTTCAAGCAGTCCTGGGATCAGCGTCTGCGCTGGTCCAAGGGATTTTACCAGGTGGACTTCAAGTACGGCCTGGGCCTGCTGAAGAACTGCTTCAAGGGCGGACGCCGGGGCTTCTCCTGCTATGACATGCTCATGACGGTGGCCCCCGGCATGCTGCTGACCCTGCTGGGCATCGTCTTCAACGCCATCGTTCTGGTGGCCTGCCTGAATGAGACCACCTATATGGCCAAGCTGGTCATCGACGAGACGATGGGCTTCCTGGGTATGGCGGTGGTCAACTTCTATCTGGGCCTGTTCCTCTTCGGCGTGGTGACCACGGCCACGGAGTGGAAGAAGATCCAGGTGGCACCCGCCCAGAAGGTGCTCTATCTGTTCACCTTCCCCATCTTCATGTTTACTTATGTGCCCATCTCGGTGGCCGCGCTGGTCCGCCGGGTGGAGTGGAAACCCATCTATCACGGCGCCAAGGGCAGCCTGCGCGCCCAGGAATAACGCTCATCGGCCGGAGTCCTTCATGGACTCCGGCCTTAGTCTGTCCATAAAGTGTATTTCTGCGGTGTTTGCTGCAAGAGCCTCGCAGAGTTCCGCCGTCCGCAGACGGCGGAAGAGGGTCAAATCGTGTTTTCCGGCGGCATGTACGTCGGAAAACACTCTGCTCAGGCCGCAAGCGTGCGCCCCAAAGGGGCGTGCGACGCAGCGGCCTGCATCCCCCTCGAAAAAATGCTTGCATTTTTGAGAAGAGTGTCGAAACACTTCGACACCCTTCCCCCAAGAGGTTGCGCTTGATTTTGAGCGGGGATTTGTATATACTTATCTGCGAATCAAAGCAGCCTATCGCCTTCCCGCCCCGGCGCGGGAAGACGCCGATCTGTGAGGAGGAATTTATTTCATGGACAACATTCCCTTATCCCTGCCCCTTTTGTTGGACGGCGCAACGGGCAGCGAGCTGTTGAAGCGCGGGATGCCCGCCGGCGCCTGTACGGAGCAGTGGGTACTGGAGCACCCCGAGGTACTGGTGGAGCTCCAGCGGGAGTATGTGGCGGCGGGGTCCAACGTGATCCTGGCGCCCACCTTCGGGGCAAACGCCGTCAAGCTGGAGGAGCACGGACTGAGCGGCAAGGTGGACGAGTACAACCGCCGCCTGGTGGCCCTCTCCCGGCAGGCCGCCGGCGGAAAGGCCCTGGTGGGCGGCGACATGGCCCCCACCGGAAAATTCATCGAGCCCTTTGGGGACTACACCTTTGAGATGCTGGTGGCCGTCTACACCGAGCAGGCCCTGGCCCTGGAGCTGGCCGGGGTGGACCTCTTCGTGGTGGAGACCACCATGACCATGCCCGAGGCCCGGGCGGCCGTCCTGGCCATCCGGAGCGTGTCGGATAAGCCGGTGTTCGTCACCTTCACCTGTGACGAGAACGGGCGCACCCTGTCGGGCACCGACGTGCTGGCCGCCCTCATCGTGATGCAGGGCATGGGCGTGAGCGCCTTCGGCCTGAACTGCTCCTCCGGCCCGGACGGGATGCTGGAGCAGCTGCGCCGCCTCACCCCCTACGCCCAGGTGCCCCTGATCGCCAAGCCCAACGCGGGCCTGCCCCATATGGAGGATGGCCGCACGGTCTACGACTGCCCGCCGGAGGAGTTTGCCTCCTACGCCAAGGCCATGGCCGAGGCGGGGGTGCGCATCTTCGGCGGCTGCTGCGGCACCACGCCGGAGCACATCGCCGCGCTGAAGGCGGCCGTGGCGGCGGTGGACTTTGCCGCCCTGCCCGCGGTGGAGCACGACCCCGACGTGATCCCCTGCGCCAGCGAGACCGAGGCCCGCTTCATCACCCCCGACGTGGACGTGGGGGAGACCATCGAGTGCACCAGCGACCTGATGGAGGACATCGTGGAGGCCGAGGAAAACTGCCCCCAGGGCGCGCTGAAGATCGAGATCCTGGAGGAGGACGACGTGGCCCTCTTTGCCGAGAACCAGTATGTGGTCAAGGACGCCCTGTGCATCACCACCGACGTGCCGGAGCTGCTGGAGGGGGCCCTGCGGGCCTTCCAGGGCCGGGCCTTCTGGGACGGCACCGAGGAGCTGGAGGATGCATTTTTGGAGCAGATGCGGAAAAAATACGGTCTGGTGATCCTGTAAAGACCATTCACAGAGAGACCGCGTCCATTTGGGCGCGGTCAGTCTGTTGATAACGTGTATTCCTGCGGCTTATGCGGTAAGAGCCTCGCAGAGTTCTGCCGTCCGCAGACGGCAGAATCAAGTCAAAGAGTGTTTTCCGGCGGCGTGTACGTCGGAAAACACACCTCTCAGGCTGCAAGTGTGCGAACCGGGAACCCAAACAAAGCCCAGTGAAGTGGGTTTGTTTGGGAGAGGAGGGGCAAGGGAGCGGAGTGAACCCTGGCCGTCAGGCCGGGGCGAACGGTGCGGACTTTGACCCGACGAAGTGCGCGCAGCGGCCTGCATCCCCTCGAAAAAATGCCTGTATTTTTGAGAAGCGTGTCGAACGTGTTCGACACGCTGGCCGCGTCCGAATGGACGCGGTTTCTTCTATCCGAAACGGGAGGAACCCATGAAAATTGCCTATGCGGGGTTTGACCTGCTCTATCCCTGCCTGGAAGCCCTGGAGGCGGCCGGGTGTGAGGTCATGCGGGTGTTCACCTACCCCACCGACAACGTCTACGAATTCAACCGCCAGGTCACCGGCTTTGCCGAGGCCCGGGGCATCCCCTGGACCGACGCCCGGGTGACCTCCGCCGACCTGAACGCCCTCTGGGAGGCAGGCTGTGAGGCCCTCTTCTCCGCCGGGTATATCTACCGCATCCCGGTGGACACCCCCCTGCGCTGCGCCAATGTCCACCCGGCCCTGCTCCCCCTGGGGCGGGGCCCCTGGCCCATGCCCTGCACCATCCTGCGGGGGCTGAGCGAGAGCGGCGTGACCATCCACAAGGTGGCCGCCGGGCTGGACACCGGGGACATCCTGCTCCAGGAGCCCTTTCCCGTCACCGGGCAGGACACCCTGGAGACCATGACCGAGACCATCCGCGCCCTGGCTCCCCGGCTGGCCGCCCAGGTGGTACAGTCCTTTGACCAGCTGTGGGAGAAGGCTGTGCCCCAGGGAGAGGGAGAGTACTGGAAGGAGCCCACGGAGGAGGAGATGACCTTCACCCCCTGGGACAGCCTGGAGCGGGTGGACCGCATCGTCCGGGCCTTCGCCGGGTACGGGAGCTTCCTGCGCCTGGGGGAGGAGACCCTGACCGTGGTGCGGGGAGAGGTCATCCCCGGCGGGGCGGAAGCGCCCCCCGGCACCCTGCGCCTGGAACAGGGCATCCCCCAGTATGCCCTGAAGGGCGGCTGGCTGCGCCTCTATGAGAGTCAGACCCAAGAAGGAGGAAACCAAGCATGAAGATCATTGATCTGGAACACTGGCCCCGGCGAGAGATTTACGAGCACTTCAAGGACGAGGAGTGGCCCTTCTACGCCATGAGCTTCCCGGTGGACGTCACCGAGCTGAAGGCCTACACCAAGCGGCACGGCCTGTCCTTTTACTACTCCCTCATCTTCCTGGTGACCAAGTCCATGGATGAGGTGGAGAACTTCCGCTACCGGGATCGCAACGGCACCATCATCCTCCACGACCACCTGGTCCCCAGCTTCACCGACATGGAGCCGGGGGAGGAGCTCTTCCACATCAGCGCCCTGGAGGCCGGGGACGACATGGCTGCCTTCTGCCGCGCCGCCCGGGAGAAGAGCCGCGCCCACAAGGCCTTCCTGGAGGAGGACGGACCCTGGGACAGCGACCAGATGATCTTCTTCAGCAGTGAGCCCTGGCTCCCCATGACCTCGGTCACCCACGACCGCCGGTTCGACCCCAGCGACTGCATCCCCCGGGCGGCCTGGGGCCGGTATGAGAAGCAGCACGACGGGCGGCTGCGCCTCTCCCTGGCCCTGGACCTGAACCACCGGATGGTGGACGGCATCCACGTGGGGAGGTTCTACGAGGCCCTCAACCGGCGCATCGCCGCCCTGGCGGAGGAGCCATGACCCTGGAAGAGATCCGATCCCGGATGGCCCTCCGGCGCGCCGGGTTTCAGGACGTGACCGGGGAGTATGCGGTGCTGGTCCCGCTGGTGGAGACTCCGGAGGGACTCCAGGTCCTCTTTGAGGTACGGGCGGCCACCCTGCGCCGCCAGCCGGGGGAGGTCTGCTTCCCGGGCGGGCGGATGGAGCCGGGGGAGGAGCCCGAGACCTGCGCCCTGCGGGAGACCTGGGAGGAGCTGGGCATCCCCGTGGAGGGGATCGAGGTCCTGGCCCCCCTGGACAAGGTCCTCCACCAGAGCGGTTTTCTGATGCACCCGATTCTGGGCCGGATCGACCCCGCCTGGCTGGCCCGCCTGCGGCCCCAGGCGACCGAGGTGGCCGAGACCTTTCTGGTGCCGCTCTCCTATTTTCTGGAGGAGGAGCCCCTGTGCCCCTCCTACCCCCTGGTGCCCCAGGTGGGGGAGGACTTCCCCTATGCACAGATCGGCTTTCCCCAGGGCTATGACTGGAAGGGGGCCCGGGTGGAGGTGCCCATCTACACCTGGGAGGGCCGGGCCATCTGGGGCATCACCGGCCGGGTGATGAAGCATCTCGCGGAGGTGCTGCGTGGAAGAGCGTGAGCGCATGGAGCAGCTGGGGCCCTACCGCTATGACCGGGACCCCGCGTGTTTTCCCCTGGGCCGGGACAGCCTGGAGCTGGGGGAGTTTGCCACAGTGAAGCCCGGGTGGCGGGTGTGCGATCTGGGCTGCGGGGGCGGGGTGCTCCTGCTGCTGCTCTCCGCCCGGGCCGATGGGCTGACCCTGGCCGGGGTGGAGTTGGAGGAGGCGGCCGCCCGGGCCGCCCGGGCCAATCTGGCGCGCAACGGCCTGGCGGGGGAGATCCGCGCCGGGGACCTGCGGGAGAGCGGCTTCCCCCCGGGGAGCTGGGACCTGGTGATCTCCAATCCCCCCTACTTTGCCCTGGGAAGCGGGAAGAGCGGGGGAGGGGCGCGGATGGAGGAGCACTGCACCCTCCCGGAGCTGTGCCGCGCGGCGGCGGCGCTCCTGCGCCCCCGGGGCCGGTTCGCCCTGGTCCACCGGCCCGAGCGCCTGGTGGAGGTGCTCACCGAGCTGCGCCGGGCGGGGCTGGAGCCCAAGCGCCTGCGCCTCATCCAGCACGACGCCTCCCACCCGCCCTCCGCGGTGCTGGCCGAGGGGGTCAAGGGGGCGAAAACAGGGCTGGAGATCCTCCCGGCGCGCCTGCTGCACCGGGGAGGCGAATGATACATGGGAATGGAGAAGTGCATATGGCTGGAATTTTATACTTAGTCCCCACCCCCATCGGCAACCTGGGGGATATCTCCCGGCGCATGGCGGACACGCTGGAAGAGGTGGACTTCATCGCCGCCGAGGATACCCGGGTATCCATCAAGCTCCTCAACCATCTGGGCATCCGCAAGCCCATGGTGAGCTATTACCGCCACAACACCGAGGCCGGGGGCCAGGCGGTGCTCCAGCGGCTGCTGGCCGGGGAGAGCTGCGCTCTGGTCACCGACGCGGGCACCCCGGCGGTGAGTGACCCGGGCGAGGAGCTGGTGGCCCTGTGCGCCGCCAACGGGGTGGAGGTAGTGGCCATCCCCGGTCCCTGCGCCCTGGTGACCGCCCTGTCGGTGTCCGGCCTGCCCACGGGACGCTTTACCTTCGAGGGCTTTTTGGCCATGAACAAGAAGAACCGGCGGGCTCATTTGGAGTCCCTGCGGGGGGAAATGCGCACCATGATCTTCTATGAGGCCCCCCACAAGCTCCTCTCCACCCTGGAGGACTTCCAGACCTACTTCGGCGGGGAGCGGCGGCTGAGCCTGTGCCGGGAGCTGACCAAGCTCCACGAGGAGGTCCGGCGCACCACCGTGGGGGAGGCCCTGGAGTGGTACCGGGACAACCCGCCCAAGGGGGAGTTCGTGCTGGTTTTGGAGGGGGCCTGTGCACAGAAAGAGGACATCCCCACCCTGGAACAGGGCCTGGAGCGGGTGGAACACCTGCGGGATGCGGGGCATTCCCTGCGGGACGCGGTGCGGCAGGCGGCCAAGGAGCTGGGCCTTTCCCGCAATGAGCTCTACGACCGGGCGGTCGGAAAAACTGGAAAATCTCTTTCTGACTGAGTAAACTGTGAAAGTAATTTTCTGGGAAAACAGGGGGTGAAGGTACCCTGCCAATTGCATACAAATTTATACAGAACGTATAAACGCCTCTCCGCACCGGACGGCTCCGGGGCGGAGAGGCGCAAAAAGCCCCGGCGGTTCCATGGGAACGGCCGGGTTTTTTCGTTGGGTTCTTTATTTATTCTGGAGTTCCTTGAGGCAATTGGGGCAGATGTTCTTGCCGCGGAAGTTGATGACATCCTTGGCATCATCGCAGAAAATACAGGCGGGCTGGTACTTTTTCAGGACGATGGAGGCTCCATCTACATAGATCTCCAAAGAGTCCTTTTCGGCGATATCCAGAGTACGACGGAGCTCGATGGGAAGTACGATTCGGCCGAGTTCATCGACCTTTCTGACAATGCCGGTAGATTTCATAGCGATACGTCCTTTCTTGCGGCTTCCATGTTTTCCTATCTTTATCTAGAAACTGACATTATTATAACACTTTGTATTGCTATGTCAATTCCATTTTGGAAATTTCAATCGTAAAGTTTCGACTAATGTCGCAAAATTGGAATAAATTGTATTTTAAAAAATGTAGTATAAAAAAGTCCATATTTTGAACCAAACGTTTAAAAAGTAAGGCATATTTTCCGGCTTTCCCCGCATATAGTAGTACAAATATTTTTAAATGGAAAGAAGAGGAATATATGGGAATGTCGGTTATCTGGTCGGGGATGGTCGGATGCGCGGTTTTTTGCGGGCTTCTCACCGGGCGGGGGCCCCAGGTGGCGGCGGCCGCCATGGAGGGCGCGGCGGCGGCGGTCGAATTATGTCTATCCATGGCGGGCGTACTCTGCCTGTGGATGGGCGTGATGGAGGTCATGCGCCGTTCGGGGCTGTCGCAGGGGCTCTCCCGGCTGCTGCGTCCGCTCCTCAAGCGGATCTATCCGGACTTTGCCCGGGACCGGGAGGTGATGGACAGCATCTCGGCCAATGTCTCGGCCAATCTGCTGGGACTGGGCAACGCGGCCACCCCCCTGGGCATCCAGGCCGCCCGCCGGATGAGCCGGCGCACCCCCGGGGTGGCCTCCGACTCCCTGTGCATGCTGGTGGTGTGCAACACGGCCTCCATCCAGCTCATCCCCACCACGGTGGCCAGCGTGCGCGCCGCGGCCGGGTGTGCCGCCCCCTTTGACATCCTGCCCGCCGTGTGGCTGGCTTCGGCCCTCTCGGTGACGGTGGGCATCCTGGCGGCCAAGGTGATGGGGCGGCTCTGGCCGGCAGAGGAGGGGGCCGGACGGCTCCAAAGGGGGCGAGTCGGATGGAACTGGCGCTGACCATGCTGGTGCCCTTCCTCCTGCTGGGGGTGGCCCTGTGGGGCCTGGTGCGGAAGGTGGACGTCTACGACGCCCTGATCACCGGTGCGGCCGAGGGACTGGGCGTGCTCATCAAGATCGTCCCGGCGCTGGTGGCCCTTCTGACGGCGGTCTATATGCTGCGGGCCTCGGGTGCGCTGGAGCTGGCCGCCCAGGCCCTGGCCCCGGTGCTGGGCTGGCTGGGCATTCCGCCCGAGACGGTGGGACTGCTCCTCATCCGCCCGGTGAGCGGCTCGGCCGCCCTGGGAGTGGGGGCGGAGCTCATCTCCACCTACGGGCCGGACTCCACCATCGGGCGCACCGCCGCCGTCATGCTGGGGTCCACCGAGACCACCTTCTATACCATCGCGGTGTATTTCGGCGCGGCGGGGATCGTCAAGACCCGGTACGCCGTCCCGGCCGCCCTGTGCGCCGACCTGGCCGGATTTACCGCCGCGGCCTGGGCGGTGCGGGTGTGTTTTGGGGGATAGCCCCCGCGCCTTGACAGGGAGGGGGATCTGTCATACAATAAACTCCGTATGACCGGTCGTTGGACCGGCCCAGCGATCCCTTTGAGACGGTTTACAAAGGAGAATCACAGCGTGATCGAATTAAAAGGACTGACCAAGATCTTTCCCACCGAGGAGGGGACCTTCACCGCGCTGGACCACGTGGATATCACCATCCGCGACGGGGCCATCTACGGCATCATCGGCATGAGCGGCGCGGGCAAGTCCACCCTGGTGCGGTGCATCAACCTGCTGGAGCGCCCCACCGAGGGCAATGTGCTCATCGACGGGGAGGACATGACCGCCCTTTCCCCCAAGGCCCTGCGGCAGAAGCGGCGGAGCATCAGCATGATTTTTCAGCAGTTCAACCTGCTCATGCAGCGCACCTGCCTGAGCAACATCTGTTTCCCCATGGAGATCGCGGGGGTGCCCGCCGCCCAGGCCAAGAAGCGGGCCATGGAGCTTCTGGAGCTGGTGGGCCTGCCCGACAAGGCCGACGCCTACCCGGTGCAGCTCTCCGGCGGACAGAAGCAGCGCATCGCCATCGCCCGTGCCCTGGCCAGCGACCCCAAGGTGCTCCTGTGCGACGAGGCCACCTCCGCCCTGGACCCCACCACCACCCGGAGCATCCTGCGCCTGATCCAGGACATCAACAAGCGCCTGGGCATCACGGTCATCGTCATCACCCATGAGATGGCGGTGGTGGAGGAGATCTGCTCCCACGTGGCCATCCTGGACCACGGAAAGGTCATGGAGACCGGCACGGTGGAGGAGGTCTTCTCCAACCCCAAGACCGAGGCCGGCCGGAAGCTGGTCTACCCCGACGGGGTCATTCTGGACCCGGTCAAGACCGCCCGGGTGGTGCGCATCGCTTTCAACGGCGGCTCCTCCTACGAGCCCCTCATCGCCTCCCTGGCCATCGACTGCGGCGTGAAGGTCAACATCCTGGGCGCCGACACCAAGAACATCAACGGACAGGCCTTCGGCACCATGCTCATCGGCCTGCCCGAGAACGAGGCCGAGGCCGCCAAGGCCATCGCCTACATCAAGGGCCAGCCCTATGTGACCATGGAGGAGGTGCGTGATTACCATGGCTGATCTGCTGCAAAATCCCGAGGTGGTCCGCCTGCTGGAGCTGAGCAAGGACGGGCTCCTCTTCGCCATCTGGGAGACCATGTATCTGACCGTGATCTCCACCTTCTTCGCCTACCTCATCGGCCTGCCCCTGGGCGTCATCGCCGTGGTGGGAGAGCCGGGGGGCGTGCGTCCCCTGCCCAGACCCGTGATGACGGTGCTCAACTTTGTCATCAACATCCTGCGCTCGGTGCCCTTCCTCATCCTGATGGTGGTGGTCATCCCCCTGTCCCGGCTCATCCTGGGCACCTCCATCGGCACCGTGGCCACCATCGTGCCCCTGGTCGTGGCCGCCTTCCCCTTTGTGGCCCGGCTGGTGGAGTCCTCCCTGCGGGAGGTGGACGGCGGCGTCATTGAGGCGGCCGAGTCCATGGGCTGCTCCCCCTTCCAGATCATCACCAAGGTGATCCTGCCCGAGAGCCGGCCCTCCCTCATCTCCGGCTTTACCACCGCCTTCATCACCATCCTCAGCTACGGCGCCATGGCGGGCGCCATCGGCGGCGGCGGACTGGGCGCCATGGCCCTCAACCTGGGCTATCAGCGCCGCATGACCATCATCCTGTGGGTCTCCGTGGTGGTGCTGGTCATCCTGGTGCAGATCTTCCAGTCGGTGGGTACCCGAGCCGCCGTGCGCATGGACAAGCGGGTGCGCGGCCAGGACCGGAAGAAGCAGAGAAAGACACAGAAGACCGAGAAGGCCGGTCTCCAATAAGAGAACCATATGGTCAGGGTGTGCAAAGAAGACGGGAGCACACCCTGACCTTTTGTCTGATCTGTCCACTTGACGGAATGGGGGCAAGGGTCTATACTAAGTGCAACCCAAGCGGAACTGAATAACGCCCCTCAAACGCGAGGAAGAGAAGAGTAGCCAGAGAGATACGGCACAGAGAGCCCGGCATGGTGGGAACGGGTACGGAAGGCTTTGGTGAAGATGGTCTCGGAGCGGCGCAGCTGACTGTACCGGACGGTGCACAGGCTGCGACGGGTGCGCCCGTCAGCGCGCAGGAGTATGACTGTACTCCATAAGGCTTCTGCCGTGAGGCAGAGGTGAAGCAAGGTGGTACCACGAAGCGGAAAGCTCTCGTCCTTGAATTGGATTCAAGGGCGTTTTTTTGTGCCCTGATTTGGGTTGCAGCTCACATTCCATATCAGAAAAGGAGAATGAAACCATGAAAAAGACTGCCTCTGTGTTCCTGGCCGGTGCCCTCACCCTGGGCCTGCTCGCCGGCTGCTCCGGCACTTCCTCCCAGCCCGCCGGCTCTGCCGCCCCCTCCGGAGATCCCGCCCCCGCTGCTTCCTCCTCCCTGGAGGGCACCACCATCAAGGTGGGCGCCTCTCCCGCCCCCCACGCTGAGATCCTGGAGGTGGTGAAGGACATCCTGGCCGAGCAGGGTGTCACCCTGGAGATCGTGGAGTTCAACGACTACATCGTCCCCAACACCGCCGTGGAGAGCGGGGAGCTGGACGCCAACTACTTCCAGCACATCACCTACATGAACGACTTCAACGAGAGCGACGGCACCCATCTGGTGAGCGCGGCCGAGGTCCACTATGAGCCCTTCGGCCTGTACGCCGGCAAGACCGACTCCCTGGACGCCCTGGCCGACGGAGCCCAGATCGCCGTGCCCAACGACGCCACCAACGAGGGCCGCGCCCTGCTGCTGCTGGAGCAGGAGGGGCTCATCACCCTGAAGGAGGACGCCGGCCTCACCGCCACCAAGGCCGACATCGCCGAGAACCCCAAGAACCTGGAGATCGTGGAGCTGGAGGCCAGCCAGCTGCCCAGCCGTCTGGCCGACGTGGACCTGGCCGTCATCAACGGCAACTACGCCATTGACGCGGGCCTGAAGGTGGCCGACGCTCTGGCCGTGGAGGCCGCCGACGGCGAGGCGGCCACCGCCTATGTGAACGTGCTGGCCGTCAAGGAGGGCAACGAGAACTCTCCCGCCATCCAGGCGCTGGCCCAGGCCCTGTGCAGCGACGAGGTCAAGACCTTCATGGAGGAGACCTACGGCGGCGCGGTGGTCCCGGTGTTTTAAAGCTCAGACCGTACATTGACCCTCGACCCCGGCAGCGGAGCATTTGCTCTGCTGCCGGGGTTTTTGTATTGGGAAAAAATTACTTGAAATACCTATTGAAATACTAGGGAAATGATGGTATACTGTACCCAACTTTCAACCGAGGAGGTCCTTCTTATGAACATCGCCCAACAGCTGACCGATCTGATCGGCGCAACCCCGCTGCTGCGCCTGGAGCGCGTGGCCCCCGGCTGCGGTATCCTGGCCAAGCTGGAGTGCTTCAATCCGCTCTCGTCCGCCAAGGACCGGGCGGCCTGGTATATGATCCGGGACGCGGAGGAGAAGGGCCTGCTCCAGCCGGGGGGCGTCATTGTGGAGCCCACCAGCGGCAACACCGGCGTGGGCCTGAGCTACGTGGCCGCGGTGCGTGGCTACCGGGTGATCCTCACCATGCCCGAGACCATGAGCCAGGAGCGGCGCAGCCTGCTCTCCGCCCTGGGAGCCGAGCTGGTCCTCACCGAGGGGGCCAAGGGAATGGGGGGCGCCATCGCCCGGGCCAAGGAGCTGCTGGAGGAGATCCCCGGCGCCTGGATGCCCGACCAGTTCAACAACCCGGCCAACGCCCGGGCCCACTATGAGACCACCGGCCCCGAGATCTGGGCCGACACCGACGGCACCGTGGAGGTCCTGGTGGCCGGGGTGGGCTCCGGCGGCACCATCACCGGCGCGGGCCGCTACCTGAAGGAGCAGAATCCCGCCGTGAAGGTGGTGGCGGTGGAGCCCGCCGAGTCCCCCGTCCTGTCGGGCGGCAAGGCCGGCCCCCACAAGATCCAGGGCATCGGCGCGGGCTTTGTCCCCGGCGTGCTGGACACCGGCGTGGTGGACGAGGTCCTCACCGTCAAGGGGGAGGACGCCATGGCCATGGTGCGCGCCCTGGCCCGGAAGGAGGGCCTTTTGGTGGGCATCTCCTCGGGCGCGGCGGCCGCCGCGGCGCAGGCGCTCTCCCGCCGGCCGGAGTACCAGGGCAAGAAGATCGTCGTCGTCCTGCCCGACACCGGGGAGCGCTACCTCTCCACCGGCGTGTTCCAGGAGCCCCGGAAATAATCGAAAATTGGGGCTTGACTTTAATGGCAAAAAGTGCTAAAGTTTGAGCAGAATCAAACCAGGAGGGATCTTGCCATGCGCCGGATGTACGGTTATGGATACGGCTATTACCGCTATTTTATGAGCGGTCCCTTTTCCTGCCCATAACCGGCCTGTCAGCATGGAAGTCCCGTCCCCCCGCACCGGAACGCGGGGGAGAGAAGGAACTTGAAACCGCGGCAGCCCAGTGGGGCGGCCGCGGTTTTTTTATCCAGAGAAAGGAAGGACGTTTTTATGGTCGTTATCATGAAACCCAACTTCACCCCCGAGCAGCTCCAGGAGGCCATCCAGGCCATGAAGGCGGGGGGCGTGCAGGTCAACATCTCCAAGGGCTCCGAGACCACCGTGCTGGGGGCCGAGGGCAACGCCGCGGGCATCGACCAGGAGCTGCTGGAGCAGCTGCCCGGCGTGGAGAAGGTCATGCGGGTCACCGAGCCCTACAAGAAGGCCAACCGCAAGTTCCACCCGGACGACAGCGTCATCGACCTGGGCGGCGGGGCGCTGATCGGCGGGAAGAAGCTGGCCGTCATCGCCGGGCCCTGCTCGGTGGAGAGCGAGGCGCAGATCACCGCCGTGGCCCAGGCCGTCCGGGAGAGCGGAGCCTGCGCCCTGCGGGGCGGGGCCTTCAAGCCCCGGACCTCCCCCTACTCCTTCCAGGGGCTGGAGTGCGAGGGCCTGAACCTCCTCCAGAAGGCCAAGGAGGCCACCGGCCTGCCCATCGTCACCGAGATCATGGGCACCGAGTACGTGGAGCTCTTTGAGGAGTGCGTGGACGTGATCCAGGTGGGGGCCCGGAACATGCAGAACTTCGACCTGCTGAAAAAGCTGGGCAAGCGCACCACCAAGCCCATCCTCCTCAAGCGGGGCCTCTCGGCCACCATCGAGGAGTGGCTCATGTCGGCCGAGTACATCATGGCCGGGGGCAACCAGAAGGTCATCCTCTGCGAGCGGGGCATCCGCACCTTTGAGACCTTTACCCGCAACACCCTGGATCTCTCCGCCGTGCTGGCCGTGAAGAGCCTGTCCCACCTGCCGGTGGTGGTGGACCCCTCCCACGCCTGCGGCAAGGCCTGGATGGTGGAGCGCATGGCTATGGCGGCGGTGGCCGCCGGGGCCGACGGACTCATCATCGAGGTCCACAACGACCCCAAGAACGCCCTGTGCGACGGGGCCCAGTCCCTCACCCCCGACCAGTTCACCGATGTGATGGGGAAGCTCTCTGCCGTGGCCCCCTGCGTGGGCCGGGAGGTGTGAGCCATGGCCGAAGGGGAGAGAAAACGCATCGTCGTCGTGGGCCTGGGCCTCATCGGAGGCTCCCTGGCCCTGGCCCTCAAGGGCTTTGAGGGCTATGAGATCGTGGGCGTGGACGTGTCCCAGCCCACCCTGCGCTTTGCCGCCGAGCACGGCGTGGGAGACCGGGTGACCGAGGACGCCGCCGCCGTCCTCCCCGGGGCCGACGTGGTGGTGCTGGCCCTCCATCCCCGGGGCATCCTCCGCTTTCTGGAGGAGCACCGGGCACGGTTCAAGCAGGGGTGCCTGGTCACCGACGTGTGCGGCGTGAAGAGCGCCGTCATGGAGGGGGCGGGGGTGCTGCCCGAGGGGGTGGACTTCATCGGCTGCCACCCCATGGCGGGCACCGAGTTCTCGGGCATCGAGCACGCCTTTGCCGAGATGTTCCAGGGGAGCCACCTCATCCTCACCCCCCGGGAGAGCAGCACCCCCGAGCACGTGGCCCTCATGGAGCGCCTGGGGGCGTACATCGGCTGCCGGGACGTGTACAAGACCACCCCCGAGGAGCACGACGCCATGATCGCCTACACCAGCCAGGTCATGCACATCATCGCCGTGAGCGTGTGCGACGACCCCATGCTCTTTGCCTGCCGGGGATTTGAGGGCTCCTCCTTCCGGGGCTGCACCCGGGTGGCCGCCCTGGACGTGGGGCTGTGGACCGAGCTCTTCTCCCTGAACCGGCCCGCCCTCCTCACGGTGCTGGACCGGCTGATGGAGAACCTGGGGGCATACCGGGAGGCCCTGGCCTCCGGGGACAGCGGGAAGCTGGCCGAAAAGCTGGCCTACTCCGCCGCCCGGAAGCGGGAGATGGACCTGCCCGGCCCCGATCTGCTCCAATAAATCAAAAGGGGCTGCCGCAGACCATGCGGCAGCCCTTCTGTATGATTTCTTATGTTTGAGGCATGTTCACCATGTCCAGAGTGACGGGGGTGGTGTAGGGGTTGATCATCTCGTTGATGATGGCGAGGGATTCCTCCTGCTCCAGCTGGTAGCAGTAGGTCCAGCCCTTGTAGGTGACGGTGCCGTCGCCGGGGAGGGTGGCGGTGGAGAGATTGGCCAGGTCAAAGCCCAGGGCGGGCTCCACAAACCAGAGCATCTCCCCCAGGGAGAGGTCGGTGTCGATGTATTCGGAGAAGATCTCCACATACTCGCCCACCTTCTGGGGCTGGGAGAGGACCTTTTTCGCGATCAGGGTGAGGATCTCCTGCTGGGTGCGGGTGCGGTCCACATCGGTGTAGGCCACCTGGGCCTCGTTGAAGTTGTTGTGCCGGAAGCGGCAGACCTCCATGGCCTCCTGCCCGTCCAGGTGGGTCATGCCCGGCTGGAAGTGGATGTGCAGGTCCTGGGTGGGGTCGTCGTAGCTCATGGGCACCGGGATTTCAAAGTCCACCCCGTCCACGGCGTTTACGATGGCCTCAAACCCGGCCAGGTCGATGGTCACATAGTGGTCCACCGGGATGCCCAGCAGCTCGGAGACCGCCTCCTGCATCCCCTTGGCCCCGTAGTAGGCGTAGGTGGAGTTGATTTTATAGTAGTGTCCTCCGTCGGGCCGGGTGCCGTGGTAGATGGTGTCCCGGGGGATGGAGACCAGACCGGCCTTCTGGTTCACCGTGTCGTACATGCCCACCATGATGGTGTCGGCGTTGCCGCTGGCCTGGTCGCTGGCGGCCAGCAGGAAGGTCCAGGTGTCCTTTTTCCGCTCTAAGCCGGTGGGGGTGAGCTCCCCGCTGGGCTGGGCGGAGGGGAGAACGGCGCTGGGAGCCGGACCGGGTGCCTGACCGGGCTTCTGCCGCAGGAGCTGATAGGCGCAGAAGAGCAGGACCACCAGGACGGAGAGGACCACCAGGAGACGGTATAAGAGCCTGCCCAGCAGAAACAGGCGGGAGGGCTGGTATTTTTGGACGCGCTTTCCCATGGGAGCGATCGGCCCCTTTCTCTCGGAGTGAATCGTTATGTCAACAATCGACAGAGGATAGTATAGCGAATCCCGGCACATTCGGCAAGCGGAAGTTGGGAAAAAGCGAAAGTTTTCTCTCCGGCGGGGCATCAGGTCCGGGTCAAACGGGACAAAATGGCGGTGGTCAGGGCCTGGACGGCCTCCAGGAGCTCCAGGAGGAGCAGCTTCTCCTCCAGCAGGGTCTCCAGGATGCGCAGGTCCACCGGGTCGGGTGCGGGGGGCGCGCCGCCGGAGGGGGCGGCTTCCACTTCGGGAACGGGGGGTCTGACCATTAGGATAGCCTCCTTTCTGTGAGCCTATACCATGGTATGCCATGGAGGCCCCTCCCGTCCCGGAACGGGGGCAAAGCGGCTTGACAGCGGGAGAAAAAGGGAGTAGAGTGCAAAGAGCCCTTCGGAGGGAAGGGCGCAGGCGGATCTGTAAGAGGTATTTCTGGGATTTGAGCCGGGAGAGCCTCGCAGAGTTCCGCCGTCCGCAGACGGCGGAAGAGCGTGGAATCGTGTTTTCCGGCGGCATGTACGTCGGAAAACACACTGCTCAGGCCGCAAGTGTGTGGCCCTTCGGGCCATGCGCGCAGCGGCCTGGACCCCCCTCGAAAAAATGCCTGCATTTTTGAGAAGCGTGTCGAACGGGTTCGACACGCTGAGCCCTTCCGTGGGAAGGGCGAGGAACTGGAAAGGAACGTGATGATACCATGAAGAGCAAGCGATGGACGGCCCTGGCCCTGAGCCTGGCCCTGAGCATGACCCTGCTGGCGGGATGCGGCGGGGGAGAGCCCGCTCCCACCGCCACGCCCGCGCCTGAGAGCAGCGCTACCCCGGCGCCCACCCAGGAGAGCGAGCGCACGGAGGTAAGACTGGCCATGCTCAACGGCCCCACCGGCATGGGCGCGGCCAAGCTGATTTCGGATAATCTGGCGGGGGAGACCCGCAATGACTACCAGGTGGAGGTGGCCTCCCAGCCCACCGACCTGACCGCCAAGCTGGGGAAGGGCGAGGTGGACATCGCCGCCCTGCCCACCAATGTGGCGGCCAACCTCTACCAGAAGACGGGGAACATCCAGATGCTGGCCCTCAACACCCTGGGCGTGCTCTACATTCTGGAGAACGGGGATACGGTGCACTCCATGGCCGACCTGGCGGGGAAGACCCTCTACGCCACCGGACAGGGGGCCAACCCGGAGTACGTGCTGCGCTATCTCCTGGAGCAGAACGGCCTGGACCCTGAGAGCGATGTGAACATCGTGTGGAAAACCTCCGAGGAAGTGCAGACCCTGATGGCCTCCGGCGAGGCAGAGCTGGCCATGCTCCCCGTCCCGGCGGCCACGGCGGTGACCATGCAGAATCCCGACGTGCGTCTGGCGCTGGACTTCAATGACGCCTGGGAGGAGAGCGGCGCAGGCGGCACCTTCACCATGGGCTGCGTGGTGGCCCGGAAGGACTTCATCGAGGAGCATCCCCAGGCGGTGGAGGATTTCCTGACCGAGTATGCCGAGTCCATCGCCTTCATTGCCGAGGGGAGCGACGAGGCGGCCCAGATGGTGGTGGACGCGGGCATCGTGCCCAAGCTCCCCATTGCCAAGGCGGCCATCCCCCAGGCCAACCTGGTGTGCATCACCGGGTCGGACATGCTGGACATCAACTCCTACTATGAGGTGCTCTTCCAGGCCGACCCCGCCTCCATCGGCGGCGGCATCCCGGACGACGGATTCTTCTATATCCCCTGACAGCCTTCGGCTTCTCAAAAACGCAGGCGTTTTTGAGAGAAGGATGCAGACCGCCGCATGTACTCGCATACGCTCGCACACTTGCGGTCTGAGAAGTGTTTTTTCAAGGCGCATGTCCTTGAAAAAACGATTACACCCTGTTCCGCCGTCTGCGGACGGCGGAACTCTGCGAGGCGTTTGCGGCTGAGCACAGACCAGACAGCAAACCCAAACGCTACGGCGTCCCGGCGGACCAGGCGGTCCCCGGGGCGCCCGTTTTGTTCCAGGGGGAAAGAGGATAAAATACTTGCCTTTCCCCCGGGGGGTCGGTATACTATCTCTTGTTTGTACGGTGAAGAAGGGAGGGAGAGGGATGAAGCTGCGCCGTCTGGCCAGGCGGGTGCTCCTGCCGGCGCTGTTCTGGCTGCTGCTCTGGCAGGGGGCCGTGTGGTATCTCCTGTGGGCCGAGGAGCTGGAGAGCACCGCCCTCTTCCTGCCCTCCCCCCTCCTGGTGGGGCGCACCCTGCTGGAGCTGATGGGCACGCAGGTCTTCTGGCAGACCGCCCTCGCCAGTCTGGGGCGGATCTTTGGGGGACTGCTGGCGGGGGTGTGCCTGGGGACCCTCCTGGCCGTGTGCACCAGCGCCTGGGGCTGGGCGGAGCTCCTCCTGGCCCCGGCGGTGCGGGTCATCCGGGCCACGCCGGTGGCCTCCTTTATTCTGCTGGTCATCCTGTGGGCCCCCACCGGGCAGGTGCCGGTGGTGGTGTCCGCCCTGATGGTGCTGCCGGTGGTGTGGGGGAACGTGTGCCAGGGCATCGCCCAGACCGACCCCCTGCTGCTGGAGGCCGCCCGGGCCTACCGCTTTGGCCGGTGGAAGCGGGTGCGCCTGGTCTACATTCCCTCGGTGCTGCCCTACTTTGCCAGCGGCTGCCACACCGCCCTGGGACTGGCCTGGAAGTCCGGGGTGGCCGCCGAGGTGCTGTGCGTGCCCCGGCTGGCCATCGGCACCCAGGTGTACTATTCCAAGATCTATCTGGAGACCCCCGCCCTCTTTGCGTGGACGGCGGTGGTGCTGGCCCTGAGCTTCGCCCTGGAGGGCGTGCTGGGGGCCCTCCTGGGCCGCCTGGAGAGGAGGGGGAGCCGTGCTGCGGATTCATGAGCTCACCGTGTCCTTTGGGGAGAAGCGGGTGCTGGATTCCTTCTCCCTCACCCTCCCCGGGGAGGGCATCACCGCCCTGGCCGGGCCGTCGGGCTGCGGCAAGACCACCCTGCTGCGCACCCTGGCCGGCCTGGAGCGGCCCGCCGGGGGGACCTTCACCCTGCCGGGGGAGGCGGTGCTCCTCTTCCAGGAGGACCGGCTCTTTCCCTGGCGCAGGACCGGCGAGCAGATCGCCGACGTGCTCCCCCGGGCGCGGCGGCAGGAGGTGGGGAAGTTCCTCTCCCTGGTGGAGCTGGAGGGGGAGGAGGACCGGCCCATCCAGGTCCTCTCGGGCGGGATGCGGCGGCGGCTGGCCCTGGCCCGGGCCCTGGCCTGCGAGGGTGGGGTGTACCTGCTGGACGAGCCCTTCACCGGCGTGGACAAGGAGCGCGCCGGGCGCATCCTGGAGCGCATCCGGGCCCTGGGGAAGCCGGTGCTCCTCTCCAGCCACGAGGAGGGGGTCCTGGCCCTGGCCGACCGTGTGGTCCATCTGGAGGGGCCGCCCCTGCGCCTCCGGGAATTGTGAAGATTTTATGAAGGATGGCCGATCCGTGCAAAATCCCCTTGCACATCCCGCTTTTGAGGGAGTATGATACAGAAAAAATCAAATTCGAGAGGAGCCGAGTGGAAGAACGGATGAACATGCCCACAAAACCGAAACGTCATACCGGCCGGAAGGCGCGCCCCCGCTGGCCGAAGCTGGCCCTGGAGCCGTCCCGGGCGGCCTGGCTCTCCCGGCTGGCCTTTGCGGTGGGACCTCTTGTCTCGTACAGCCTGGTGGAGGTTCTCAACTATAATCAGCCCTGGGGGAGCTTTACCCCCCTTCAGGTGGCCCTCAACCTGGTGTGGTACTATCTGGGGGCCTTCTTTTTCTACTTTGTCCTGGGCCGCCGGGACCGGGCCACCAAGGTGGCCATGCTCGTGGCCTGGGCCATCGGGATCGTCAACCGCTATGCCATCGCCTTCCGGGGGCGCACCCTCTTCCCGGGGGACATCGTCACCATCCGCACGGCGCTGAATGTGGCGGGCAACTACAACTACACCCCGGACCTCATGATGGTGCTGACCGGACTGTGCGTGGCCCTCTTCATCGGCGTGCTCTCCCTGCTGCCCGCCCCGGCGGAGCGGCAGCGGTTCTCCTGGAAGCTCTTCCTGCCCACGCTGGCCGGGTCCGGGGCCTTCCTCTACTTCTTTTTCTGCACCAACGCGGTCTCGGACGCGGGGATCTCCCCCTCCATGTGGACCACCCGGGGCAATGGGCTGGCCCTGAATTTCAGCCTGTGCCTCCGGTACAGCCGGGTGAAGGCCCCCGACGGGTACGGCAGGGACGCCCTCACCACTCTGGCGGAGGAGCACCCCTCGGAGGAAGCCGCCGTGAGCGCCTCGACCGACGGGATTACCCGCCCGGTGAACCTGATCGTGGTGATGAACGAGTCCCTCTCCGATCTGAGCGTCATCCCGGGGGTGGAGACCAATCAGGACCCCATGCCCTTCCTCCACAGCCTGGAGGAGAACACGGTGAAGGGCTGGGCCTTCTCCTCCGTGTTCGGCGGGACCACCGCCAACTCGGAGTATGAGTTCCTCACCGGCAACACCGTCACCTTCCTGCCCGCGGGCACGGTGCCCTACCACATGTACGTGGGGCAGGGGGATCCCTCCCTGACCGGGCAGATGGAGTCCCTGGGGTATGCCACGGTGGCTATGCACCCCTACTACTCCTCCGGCTGGAACCGGGTGGCCGTCTACAACGACTACGGCTTTGACGAGCAGTATTTCCTGGAGGACTTCGACTACGACGAGAGCGACATCATCCGGGAATACCTCTCCGACCGGGCCAATTACGAAAACCTCATCGCCCGCTATGAGGCCAAGGAGGAGGGGCAGCCCCTCTTCCTCTTCAACGTGACCATGCAGAACCACAGCGCCTACACCGGCGAGTGGACCAACCTCCCGGAGGAGGTCCACCTCACCGGAGCATATGAGGGCCGCTTCCGCACGGTGGACCAGTACCTCAACCTGGTCTATCAGAGCGACCAGGCCTTTGAGTACCTGATCGACTACTTCTCCCAGGTGGAGGAGCCCACCATGATCTGCATGTTCGGCGACCACCAGCCCCAGGTGGCCACCAACTTCTACACCGAGGCCCTGGGCGGCGAGGTGGAGGCCCTGGACACCGACACGGCGGAGAAAAAGCAGATCGTCCCCTTTGTGATCTGGGCCAATTACGACATCCCGGAGCAGCAGGACGTGACCCTCTCCCTCAACTACCTCTCGGCCCTGCTGATGGAGACGGCGGGCCTGCCCACCACCGGGTATCAGGACTTCCTCCTCTCCCTGTGGGAGGACCTGCCCGTCATCAACCCGGTGGGCTACCTGGACCGGGACGGCGACTGGACGGCCGAGGAGCACTGGGAGGAGCTGCCCGACTACGCCCGGGAGAGCCTGGCCGAGTACCGCATCCTGGAGTACTGCAACATCTTTGACAAGGGGAGCCGTCCGGAGGACTTCTATACTCTGGACACCGGCGAGTAATCTACCACGAAGGCCGCAGGCACTACGGTGTCCGCGGCCTTTTTCTGCCCGGCCGGATGGGAAAACATGGACGGGAACGCATCCTCTGTGCTATAATGATACATTAAGCAAGCAGAAGAAACACAAACAGGCTGACGATAACGTGTATTTCTGTGCTTTGCGCTGCAAGAGCCTCGCAGAGTTCCGCCGTCCCGCAGACGGCGGAAGAGGATCAAATCGTGTTTTCCGGCGGCGTGTACGTCGGAAAACACTCTGCTCAGGCCGCAAGTGTGCGAGCGTCAGCGAGTGCATGCAGCGGCCTGCTTCCCCCTCGAAAAAATGCGTGCATTTTTGAGAAGCGTGTCGAAACATTTCGACACGCTGACATAAAGAACGACTTGGAGTGGAAATGGCATGACAGAACAGTTGCTCCGGCGGTTTGTCCGGGATTATGAGAAGGTACAGGATGCGCAGGTGCGGGAGCGGTACGGGATGCTCTCAGGGGGCGTTGGGATCTTTCTCAACCTGCTGCTCTCGGCGGGAAAGTTTTTCGCGGGGGTGCTGACCGGGTCCATCTCCATCACGGCCGACGCCTTCAACAACCTCTCGGACGCGGGCTCCTCGGTGGTGACCCTGGTGGGCTTCCGCCTGGCGGGGCAGAAGGCCGACGACGACCACCCCTTCGGCCACGGCCGGATCGAGTATCTGGCGGGTCTGCTGGTGTCCATGCTCATTCTGCTGGTGGGCGTGGAGCTGGGCAAGTCCTCCATCGAGAAGATCCTCCACCCCGAGCCGGTGGTCTTCTCCGCCGTGTCGGCGGGCATCCTGCTGTGCTCCATCGCCGTGAAGCTCTGGATGTGCTTCTTTAACCGCAATCTCTCCCGGCGCATCGGCTCGGCGGCCATGGCGGCCACGGCCATGGACTCCCTCTCCGACGTGGTGGCCACCAGCGCCGTGCTGCTGGGCGCGGTGGTGGGCGCCCTGACCGGCGTGTCCATCGACGGCTGGGTGGGCGTGCTGGTGGCCCTCTTCATCCTCCGGGCCGGGTGGGAGGCCGCCAAGGACACCATCGACCCCCTCCTGGGCCAGACCCCCGACCGGGACCTGGTGCGGGAGATCGAACAGACCATCCTGGCCCACCCGGAGGTGGTGGGCATCCACGACCTCATCATCCACGACTACGGCCCCGGGCGGTCCATGATGTCCTTCCACGCAGAGGTGCCCATGAACGCCGACATCATGGAGGCCCACGACGTGATCGACCACATCGAGCGGGAGCTCAAGGAGAAGTTCGGCATCGAGACCTCGGCCCACATGGACCCCATCGCCACCGAGGACGAGGGGGTCAACCGCACCCGGCTGTGGGTGGCCCAGCAGGTGAAGGAGCTGGACGAGCGCCTGACCATCCACGACTTCCGCATGACGGCGGGCCCCCACCACACCAACCTGATCTTCGACGTGGTGGCCCCCCACAATTTCTCTATGGAGGACGAGGCCCTGGCCGCCGCCATCCAGCAGCGCATCCAGGCCCACGACCCCCACTGCTACGCCGTCATCCAGGTGGACCACGCCTACGTGGAGTAGGGCGCGTGTCGGCCTGCGTGGAGTAGGTTTTACAGAATATTCACCCAATCCGGTGGAAAAAGCGCGTACAATAGAGACCATGAAACAGATTTCCCGGCGCGCAGGAAAGGAAGGAATGCTATATGGCCACAAAGGTCCTGATCGTAGAGGACGAAACCAACATCGCCGAGCTTTTGCATCTCTACCTGGAAAAAGAGGGGTTTGAGACCGCAGTGGCGGGGGACGGCGGGAAGGCGGTGGAGCTCTTCCGCTCCTTCCATCCCGAGCTGGTCCTGCTGGACATCATGCTGCCCGTCATGGACGGCTGGTCGGTGCTCAAGAAGATCCGGGAGAGCGACAAGACCCCCGTCATCATGCTCACCGCCAAGGGCGAGACCGACGACAAGGTGAGCGGCCTGGAGATGGGGGCCGACGATTACATCGTCAAGCCCTTTGAGATGAAGGAGGTCCTGGCCCGCATCCACGCGGTCCTGCGCCGCTTCGGCGCCGAGGAGAACAGCGAGGAGAAGAAGCTCTCCTTCGACAAGCTCACCATCAACCTGGACTCCTACGAGCTGCTGGTGGACGGCAAGCGGGTGGACACCCCGCCCAAGGAGCTGGAGCTGCTCTACCACCTGGCCTCGGCCCCCAACCGTGTGTTTACCCGCAACCAGCTGCTGGACGAGGTGTGGGGCTTTGACTACTTCGGCGACTCCCGCACGGTGGACGTGCACATCAAGCGCCTGCGGGAAAAGCTGGAGGGGGTCAGCGACCAGTGGTGCCTCAAGACCGTGTGGGGCGTGGGCTACAAGTTTGAGGTCGTGAGCGCGGGATGAAGAGCATCTACGGACGCCAGTTCTCCATGATGGCCGCCATCATCCTCATCTCCTTCACCCTGCTGGGGTCGGCCTTCATCACCCTGACGTACCAGTATACCCTGCGGGAGAAGCAGGAGGCCCTGGAGCGCAACGTGGACTTCATCGCCGACTTCACCAGCGCCATGAAGTCCAACGGAGCCAGCCTGTACGACGCGTCCTACAAGGCCTATGTGGGCTCCATCGCCAGCATCTCGGACGCCTACGTGCTCATCTGCCGCACCGACGGGCGGGTGCTCCTCTACTCCGACGGGGCCATCCGCAGCGGCCTGGCCGCCCCCACGGTGCCCGCCTCCGTGTGCGGCGAGATCGCCCAGAACGGCAGCTATCAGGGGATGACCACCATGGGCGGCCTCTTCCCCGAGCGGCGGTATGTCTCCGGCCGGGCGGTGGTCCAGAGCGACTTCCTGGGGCAGACCCATGAGACCAACCTGGTCTTTGTGGCGGCCAACACCTCCAGCCTCACCGAGCTGTGGCGGGCGGTGGCCACCATCTTCCTCTTCACCTCGGTGGGCGTGCTGTGCATCGCCTTCATCAGCAGCTCGGTCACCTCCCTCCACCAGACCCGGCCCATGAAGGAGATCGCCGACGCGGCCCGGAAGTTCGGCCACGGCGAGTTCGACGCCCGGGTCACCGGCTATGAGAACCGCAAGGACGAGGTGGGCGAGCTGGCCGAGGCCTTCAACGCCATGGCCGAGTCCCTCTCCAAGGCCGAGGCCAAGCGCAGCGAGTTCATCGCCAACGTCTCCCACGAGCTCAAGACCCCCATGACCACCATCGCCGGGTTCGCCGACGGCATTCTGGACGGCACCATCCCCCCCGAGCGGGAGAAGGAGTACCTCAAGACCATCTCCTCCGAGACCCGGCGGCTCTCCCGGCTGGTGCGGCGGATGCTGGACCTCTCCCGCCTCCAGTCCAAAGAGAACGTGACCGCCCAGGAGCAGTTCGACGTCTCCGAGGTCATGCTGCGGGTGCTGGTGAGCCTGGAGACCAAGATCAACGCCCGCCACCTGGACGTGGACACCGCCATCCCCGACGGGCCGGTCACCGTCTGGGGAGACCCGGACGCCATCACCCAGGTGTGCTATAACCTGCTGGACAACGCCATCAAGTTTTCCACCGAGGGCACCACCATGGGCATCAGCGTGACCGCCAAGGGCGGAAAGGCCTATGTGTCGGTGCGCAACACCGGCGAGACCATCCCCCCCGAGGAGCTGGCCCTGCTCTTCGACCGCTTCCACAAGACCGACCGCTCCCGCAGCGAGGACCGGGACGGCGTGGGGCTGGGACTGTACATCGTCAAGACCATTCTGGGCAACCACAAGGAAAATATCACCGTCACCAGCGAGAACGGCGTGACCGAGTTCACCTTCACGCTGACGCTGGCGTAGGGGGTTCTTACCCCCGTGCAGGAGGAGTTGCATGCACAACTATTATTTTGACCGGCCCGACCTGGCCGGGGAGGAGCTTCCCCTCCCCGCCGGAGGGGAGGAGGGCTACCGCTTTCGCCCGGCGGATGGGGAGATGCCGCCCCTCCCGCCCCGCAGGCCACCCAAATACCCCCGGCGCCCCAACCGGATCCGGCGGCGGGCCGTATGGGTGCTGTGCCTCTTTCTGGTGGTGCTGCTGGGGGGGAGCGGGGCGCTCCTGGCCCTGGGGATGAACGGCCTGCTCCCCTGGAGCGGCACGGCCGATCCCCCCGATTACGTCTACTCCCTGCCCGAGGAGGAGCCGGATTACCCCACCACGGTGGAGCGGGCCCCTCTGGGGGACGGGACCGTCCTCACCCTCCACGCCGCCCCCGGCGGGGCCGAGCTGAGCGCCGAGGAGATCTATGCGAAAAATTCCCCCTCCATCGTCAGCATTGAGAGCACCCGCCCCGACGGGGTCTCCCAGGGGACGGGGATCGTCTTTTCCCAAGACGGGTACATCCTCACCAACCACCATGTGATCGCCGGTGCCTCCGTGGTGACGGTGAGCCCGCTGGAGGGCTCCAGCCACTACAACGCCCTCCTGGTGGGGAGCGACAGCCAGACCGACCTGGCCGTCCTCAAGGTGGAGGGCCCGACCGACTTCACCCCCGCGGAGTTCGGCGTCTCCGACACCCTCCGGGTGGGGGAGCGGGCCTATGCCATCGGCAACCCCCTGGGGGCCCAGCTCCCGGGCACTATGACCGAGGGGATCATCTCCTTCCTGGACCGCTCCATGTCGGTGGACGGGTATGAGATGGAGCTCATCCAGACCGACGCTGCCCTCAACTCGGGCAACTCCGGCGGGGCCCTGGTCAACCGGTACGGACAGGTCATCGGGGTGACCACCCTCAAGATGATGTCCGACTTCGACACCATCGAGGGCCTGGGCTTCGCCATCCCCTCGGCCACCGTCAAGGCCATCGCCGACGAGCTCATCGCCCAGGGCCATGTGGGGGGACGCCCCACCATCGGCATCACGGCGGGCCCCTCCTACTACTATGTGGAGGAGGGATATGACGGGCCGGAGGGCCTGTATGTGGTGAGCGTGGAGCCCCGCTCCGACGCCTGGGCCAAGGGCCTGCGGGCGGGGGACATCATCCTCAAGACCAACGGACAGCCCACCCCCACCATCGAGGCCCTCAACGCCGTCAAGGAGGAGCTGGGCGTGGGGGACACCCTGGAGCTGGAGTTCTACCGGGACGGGGAGTACCGTACCATAACCGTGGCGCTGGTGGAGCAGTATACCCTCCAGCCGTGAGCAAAAAAGGGGGCGCTCTCCCTGCGGAGAGCGCCCAAAGCATACATAAGAGAGAATGGAATGTGAGCTTATCCCTCGTGATAAGCCCAGACGCGGGATCGGACCAATTGGCCGAGCTGCAAGTATAAGATAACTCAATTTCCTGAAAATGTCAAATGGAACATTTGTAGAAAGAGGTCGAACACCAATGCTGATCTATAACGGAGTGGTCCATCCCATGGACGGACCGGTCATTCCCCACGGTTATGTGCGCATGGAGGGGGGTATCCTTCAGGAGGTGGGCCCCATGGAGGCCTGTCCCGCCGTGGAGCAGGGAGACCTGGACGCCGCGGGGGGACACATTATCCCCGGCTTTGTGGACGCCCACTGCCACCTGGGGCTCTTCGGCAACGCCGTGGGCTTTGAGGCCGACGACGGGAACGAGTCCACCGACCCCTGCACCCCCCATCTGCGGGCCATCGACGCCATCAATGTGCTGGACCGCTGCTTTGAGGAGGCCCGTGCGGGGGGCGTGACCACCGTGCTCACCGGCCCGGGCAGCGCCAACCCCATCGCCGGGCAGTTCGCCGCCATCAAGACCAATGGACGCTGGGTGGACGAGGCGGTGGTCCTGGCCCCGGCCGCCATGAAATTCGCTCTGGGCGAAAACCCCAAGACGGTGTACAATGAGCGCAAGGAGACCCCGGTCACCCGCATGGCCACCGCCGCCATCATCCGGGAAAACCTCTCCAAGGCCCTGGAGTACCGGGACAAGCAGGAGAAGGCCGCCCTGGACCCCGATCTGGACGGGCCCGACCTGGACGTGAAGCTGGAGGCCCTGGGGGCCGTGGTCACCGGGACCCTGCCCGCCCACTTCCACGCCCACCGGGCCGACGACATCGCCACCGCCGTGCGCATCGCCCGGGAGTTCGGCCTGCGCTTTGTGATCGTCCACGGCACCGAGGGCTATCAGGTGGCCGATCTGCTGGCCGAGGCCGGGGTGGGGGTCATCACCGGCCCCTGCCTGGGGGACCGCTGCAAGCCGGAGCTGGCCGGCCACACCCTGGAGAACCCGGTGCTGCTGGCCAAGGCGGGGGTCAAGGTGGCCATCTGCACCGACCACCCGGAGACCCCGGTGCAGTACCTGCCCCTGTGCGCCGCCATGGCGGTGCGGGCGGGCATGGCGGAGGAGGAGGCCCTGGCCTGCATCACCCGCAACGCCGCCGAGCTGGGGGGCGTGGGGGACCGGGTGGGCACCCTCACCCCCGGCAAGGACGCCGACGTGGTGGTCACCAGCGCCCATCCGCTGGACTGGAAGAGCCGGGTGGAGCACGTGTTCATCCAGGGCGTGCCCGTGAAATAAAAAAGGAGACAAAAAGGGGAGAGCCGTTATGAGAGACATCAGCTGTGAGGAGATCACCCGCACCGTGCGGGATCTGTGCATCCAGGCCAACTGCCACCTGCCCGTGGACGTGCAGGAGGCCATCGTGAAGGCGGAGGGGAGCGAGCGCTCCCCGGTAGGGAAGGCCATCCTGGGCGACCTGGAGGAGAACTTCCGCTTCGCCGACGCCCGGGAGCTGCCCATCTGCCAGGACACCGGCATGGCCGTGGTCTTTGTGGAGCTGGGGCAGGAGGTCCACATCACCGGGGGCCTCCTCTCCGACGCGGTGAACGCGGGGGTGGCCCAGGGCTATGTGGAGGGACACCTGCGCTGCTCGGTGGTGGGGGACCCCCTGCGCCGGGTGAACACCAACAACAATACCCCCGCCATCCTCCACCTGACGCTGGTGGAGGGGGACCGGCTCTCCATCACCGTGGCCCCCAAGGGCTTCGGCAGCGAGAACATGACCGCCCTGCGGATGCTCAAGCCCTCGGTGGGCCCGGAGGCGGTGGTGGACTTCATCGTGGAGGCCGTGTCCAACGCCGGGAGCAATCCCTGTCCCCCCATCGTGGTGGGCGTGGGCGTGGGCGGCACCTCCGAGATGGCCACCCTGCTGGCCAAGCGGGCCCTCCTGCGCCCGGTGGACCAGCACAATGAGGACCCCTTCTACGCCGATCTGGAGGCCAAGGCCCTGGCCCGCATCAACGCCCTGGGCATCGGTCCCCAGGGTCTGGGCGGCACCACCACCGCGCTGTCGGTGTGCATCCTCCACTACGGAACCCACATCGCCGGTCTGCCCTGCGCGGTGAACATCGGGTGCCATGTCACCCGTCACGCCAGCGCCGTCTTGTAAAAAATCCTGAAAACAGGGTGGAAATTTTTTGCGGATGTGGTATAATTGTGACAAGGAAATCGCTGGGCGGTTTCTCCATACGGGTCCCATGACCCGTGGGCAACGACAAAAGCCCTCTCATCCAGAGGGCGGAAGGAGCTGACACTATGAAGTTCGTGTTTACTGACAAGAAGGTTAACCTCCCCAACAAGGTGCATGCCTATGCCGAGAAGAAAGTGGGCAAGCTGGACCGCTATTTCAAGGCGGACGCGGAGGCTTCCATTGTCTTTAGTGTTGAAAAAGACCGCAACAACGTGGAACTGACGGTCCGCTCCGGCGGCACCATCATCCGCGTGGCGGAGAGTACGTCCGATATGTTCGCCACCATCGACGCCGCGGTGGCCTCGGTGGAGCGGCAGCTGCGCAAGAACAAGGCCCGCCTGGAAAAGCGCCTGCGCCAGGACGCCTTTGTCCGCTCGGTGGAGGAGGAGATCTCCTCCTTCGTGCCCGAGGTGGAGGAGGATGAGTTCCGCATCGTCCGCACCAAGAAGTTCCCCATCAAGCCCATGACGGTGGAAGAGGCGGTGCTCCAGATGAACCTGGTGGACCACACCTTCTTCGCCTTCAAGGACGTGGACAACGACGGCGCCTTCTCCGTGGTGTATAAGCGCAACGACGGCGGCTACGGCCTGATCGAAGACGCCGAATAACCGAAATTTGACCCTTTGCCAAACCATTACAAGGCCCCCCGGGAGCAATTCCCGGGGGGCCTTTTTGCATGTGCGGCTGCGGGTTTGCCGGTAAGAGCCTCGCAGAGTTCCGCCGCCCGCAGGCAGCGGCCTGCTTCCCCCTCGAAAAAATGCTTGCATTTTTGAGACGCGTGTCGAAGCAGTTCGACACGCGGAATCTTTCCAAATCTTAAACCTGGGCAAAGGGTGTGTAAAGATGCAGGGCGTAAGATACCTCTCGGAAAGGGGGGAGCGTCCTGTGAACGGACCTGACCTGCGCGGCCGCCCCGTCATCGAGGTGAAGGACCTCCGCAAGGAGTATCCCATCGGCGATGAGACGGTAGTGGCCCTGAAACGCATCAACCTGCACGTCATGCGGGGGGAGATCTGCTGCATCTTCGGCACCTCCGGCTCGGGGAAGAGCACTCTGCTCAACCAGCTGGCCGGCATGGAGAAGCCCACCCGGGGAGAGGTGCGCATCGGCGGCGTGCCCATTTCCCGCCTGAGTGAGCGGCAGCTGGCCTCCTTCCGGCAGCAGCACCTGGGCTTCGTGTTCCAGTCCTACAACCTGCTGCCCAACCTGACCGCCACCGAGAACGTGGCCATGCCGCTCATGTTCCGGGGAGTCCCCCGGGCCGAGCGGGAGGCGGCGGCCCGGAAGCTGCTGTGCCGGGTGGGGCTCTCCCACCGGCTGGACCACTTCCCGGGGCAGATGTCGGGCGGCCAGCAGCAGCGGGCGGGCATCGCCCGGGCCTTCATCGCCCGGCCCGACGTGGTCTTTGCCGACGAGCCCACCGGAAACCTGGACTCCAAGACCACCGCCGAGATCATGGAGATGATCTGCGCCTTTGCCCGCCGCTACCACCAGACCATCATCCTGGTCACCCACGACCCGGAGATGGCCGCCTACGCCGACCGCATCGTCACCCTCATCGACGGGGAGATCGTGGGCAACCAAGTCAACCAGAAGGAGAAGAGTCAATATGAAGCGTAATCCATTCCGCCGGGGCGGGGCCCTCCTGCTCCTCCTGGCGCTGCTGCTGGGCGTGCTGCCCGCCGCGGCCGCCGCCGAGGGGGGCACCCTCTATGTGACGGGCTACACCGTCCAGGACTCCGCCGGGCGCACCGCCGCCCGGGTCACCAAGGGCGACACCGTCAACATCGCCGTCACCGTCAAGGACACCGGGGACGGCACCGGCGCCGGCGACCCCGCCGCCCTGGACATCACCAAGCTGGAGGACAGCTTCACCGGCGGGAGCGTCAACGTCCGCCGGGTCTCTGAGGACGGAGCCCCCCTGCGCTACGAGATCCTCCTGACGGGCGTCACCTACAAGGGCGTGGGGCAGAGCCTGCGCCTCCAGGTGGGCACCGCCGGACAGGCCGACTCCTACCAGACCATGGAGGTGACCGTCACCGAGGCCGTGGTCTACGAGGCCCCCGAGCGGGTCCCCGACATCCCCTCCACCCCGGACGCCGCCCCCGTCCCCCTGGTGACGGTCTCCCGCAATGAGCTGAAGCAGCCCATCCAGGCCGGGCAGGAGGCGGAGCTCACCATCACCTTCCGCAACCTGAGCAACGCCCGGCTGAAATCCCCCGTGGCCGTCTTCACCCCCACCGAGGGTCTGGAGATCCTGGGGGGGAGCAACTCCTTCCCCCTGGACGAGATCGCCGGGAAGAAGAGCGCCACCGTCAAGCTCCGGATCAAGGGGGCCAGCGTCATCCAGAGCCCCGCCCAGTCCCTGGGGGTGGAGCTGCGCTTCAACTACCACAACAACATCTCCCTGGTCCAGGGGAGCATCACCGACAAGATCAGCATTCCCGCCCTGGGCCGGGAGAGCGTGCCCCAGCCCCCGGTGCTGGTCACCCGCTCCCCCCTGGAAAAGCCCGTGGCCCCCGGGGAGACGAGGGAGGTGACCATCTCCTTCCAGAACAGCGGCGCCACCAAACTGGTGGGGGCGGTGGCGGCCGTCACCGCCAGCGAGTCCCTGCTGCTCCTCAACGACACCACCACCTTCCTCCTGGGGGACATCGCGCCGGGCAAGACCGGGAGCATCACCGTCCGCTTCCAGGCGGCCCGGGACATGAACTCGGCCAACCAGTCCCTGAGCACCGAGCTCAAGTTCGGCTACGACAACGGCGGCATGCTCACCCAGGCCACCGCCTCCGACAAGGTGGGCATCCCCGCCGTGCCCCGGGAGAGCGTGGCCCAGCCCCTGGTGATCCTCACCCGCTCGGCCGCCCCCAAGCCCCTGGCCGCCGGGGAGAGCCGCAGCGTGGAGCTCTCCTTCCGCAACGCGGGGACCACCAAGGTGGTCTCCCCCATGGTGACGGTGACCCCCTCGGACGCCATCCTGCTTTTGAACGACGCCTCCTCCTTCCTCCTGCCCGACCTGGAGCCGGGGAAGAGCGCCTCCCTCACCCTGCGCATCCAGGGGGCGGCCGAGATCGGCTCGGCCAACCAGTCCCTGAGCACCGAGCTGAAATACAGCTACCACAACGGGGAGACCATGGCCCAGGCCACCGCCTCCGACCGCATCAACCTCACCGCCGTCCCCACCGGGAAGGGGGACAGCCCCCAGCCCAACGTGGTCATCCGCTCCTTCTCCTACGGGGAGGGGTCGGTGGCCTCGGGGAGCTCCTTCCCCCTCTCCTTCACCTTTGAGAACACCGGTCGGCTGGGGATCGAAAACCTGGTGGTCACCGTGGAGGGCGGGGAGAGCTTCGCCATGAACGGCAGCACCAACACCTTCTACTACCCCGCCCTGGGCGCCGGGGAGAGCCAGACCCGGGAGGTCCCCATGCGGGCCGTCCCCACCGGCAAGAGCGGCGCCCAGAGCGTCTCCATCGGCTTCAAGTACGAGTATGTGGACGGGGCCAAGCGCGCCCAGGCCACCTCGGACATCAAGGTCTCCATCCCCCTCTACCAGCCCGACCGCCTCCAGATCAACGCCCCCACCCTGCCCGAGACCGCCACCGAGGGGGAGGAGCTGGAGCTCACCCTGGCCTATGTGAACAAGGGCAAGGACGACATCGCCAACGTGGAGGCCACCGTGGTGGGCGAGGGGGTGACCACCCCCGCCCGGACCCAGTACCTGGGCAACCTCAGCGCCGGGAGCAGCGGGGCCATCGGCTTTGCCGTCACCCCCGAGAAGGCCGGGCCCCTCTCCCTGGTCCTCCGGGTCACCTATGAGAACGCCGACCAGCAGCTCCAGACCCGGGAATTCCCCGTGGAGCTCCAGGTGGAGGAGTTCGTCCCCGCCGAGGACCCGGCCCCCGGAGCGGGGGAGGAGGAGGGACAGCCCTTCCCCTGGCCCCTGGTCCTGGGCGGCAGCGGCGGCGGACTGGTGCTCCTCCTGGCCCTCCTCCGGTGGAAGAAGGGCCGCGCCAAGCCCCAGACCGAGGAGGGCGGGGACTGGACCTCCTGGGAGGAGGAGAGTGAGCCTTGAGACGCAAGGACCTGATGCGCATGTGCCTGCAAAACCTGCTGCGGCGGAAATCCCGCACCCTTCTGACGGTGCTGGGGGTGTTCATCGGCTGCTGCTCCATCGTCATCATGGTCTCCCTGGGCATCGGCATGAAGGAGGCCCAGGAGAGCCTGCTGGCCCAGATGGGGGACCTGACCATCATCACGGTCCACGCCCCCCAGGGGGGCAAGGGCAAGACCAAGCTGGACGAGGCCCTGGTCAAGCGCCTGCGCAGCCTGGGGGGCGTGGAGGCCGTCACCCCCAAGCAGAGCCTGGAGGCCGACCGCATCCGCCTTCTGGCGGGCACGGGCAACCGGTACATCGCCGAGTGGACCACCGTGGCCGGGGTGGACATGGACACCCTGGAGCCTTTGGGCTTCCGCCTCACCCAGGGGGAGGCCGCCCACCGGAGCGGGGAGGTCATGGCGGGGGAGTACCTGGCCTATAACTTCAAGGACACCCTGCGCCCCGAGGGGCGGAACATGGTGGACCGCTGGGGCGGGGAGCTGGACGAGAACGGACAGCTCACGGAGTTTCCGCCCCCCTACCTGGACCCCATGAAGGGGAAGATGACCCTGGAGATCGAGCACGACGGGGGCAAGTACACCTTCCCCATCACGGTGGCCGGGGTGACCAAGGAGGACTACGCCAAGGGGAGCGAGACCTCCGACGGGCTGATGATGAGCCTGTCCGACCTGCGGGGCATCTGGGACAAGATCCAGCGGGGGAAGAAGAAGGCCCTCCCCTACACCTCGGTGCTGGTGAAGGTCACGGGCATCGACCAGGTGGAGCCGGTGGAGCAGGAGATCAAGGCCATGGGCTACAACACCGAGTCCATGGAGAGCATCCGCAAGCCCATGGAGCAGGAGGCCCGGCAGAAGCAGATGATGCTGGGCGGCCTGGGGGCCATCTCCCTCTTCGTGGCCGCCCTGGGCATCACCAACACCATGATCATGTCCATCTCCGAGCGCACCCGGGAGATCGGCATCATGAAGTCCCTGGGCTGCTATGTCACCGACATCCGGGTGATGTTCCTGGCCGAGGCGGGGGCCATCGGCCTGATCGGCGGGGTGGTGGGCTGCGTGAGCAGCGGGATCATCTCCCTGATCGTGAACCTGGTCTCCCTGGGGCTGTCGGTGGAGAACCTGCTCCCCGCCCTGCTGGGGGGCGAGGGGGTGCGGCGGCTGTCGGTGATCCCCCTGTGGCTGCCGGTGTTCGGCATCTTCTTCTCGGTGCTCATCGGCCTGGCCTCCGGGTACTATCCCGCCAACAAGGCGGTGCAGATCCCGGCGCTGGAGGCCATCAAAAGCGAATAGGATCTCCCTCTCACGGGGCTCTCCGCACACAGGGCGGGGGGCCCCGTTTTGGCGCGGAGCAGGGGGGTTGACCGAAATGACAAAGCGCAAAACACTATGCAGCCAGGATATTGTATCTTGTGACAAAATGGGATAGAGTTATCCCAGAAAGGTTTCCTTAATTTGACTTTCGTTCGGGAAACACAGGAGAGGAGTGGTATTTGACCCTGTTTTTCATTGCGCGGATACCCAAAATCAGAAGAAGGAGTGATACAAGATCATGACCAGAATCAAGCGCCTGCTGTCCTCGCTGGTGGCGTGCTGCATGGTGCTGATGCTTCTGCCGGTCTCGGCGCTGGCGGCCAATACGGCCAACCGGGACAACTTTATCACGGACTTCCAGAAGATGGACCACAGCGGCTGGACCGCCGTGTCCACAGCGGAGGACCTGAAGAACATCAGCAGCGATCTGAGCGGCGCCTACTACCTGACCGGGGACATCGATCTCTCCGGGGAGGAGTGGGTCCCCCTCGGCAGCCAGAGCAAGCCCTTTACCGGCACGCTGGACGGCTGCGGGTATGTGATCCGCAATCTGACCATCACCGGGCGGAACGGACGGAACGACTTCGGTCTGTTCGGCGCGGCCAGAAATGCCCAGATCTTTGACCTGGGCCTGGAGAACGTGAACATCAAGGTGGACAGCGACTCCCAGGGCAGCACCACCGCCTCCAACGTGGGCGGCCTGGTGGGCTACGCCACCAGCACCGCCGGAGGGGCCACGGTCCTCATGAACTGCTATGTGACCGGCACGGTCTCCTTCAATTCCTCCGGCGAGTCGGCCGGCTACGTGGGCGGCCTGGTGGGCCGGGCCGAGACCAACCGCTACAGCAGCACCTACGGCAGCAGCGTGATGGTGTCGGCCTCCTACAACCGGGCCAAGGTGACGGGCAGCGGATACAGCTGCGCCGTGGACGCCGGCGGCCTGGTGGGCTATGCCCACTCCAAGGACGAGTACGGCCGCCTGGGGATGCAGTACTGCTTCAACACCGGCGCCGTGACCGCCTATGCCTCCACCGCCTACACCACGGCCGGCGGCCTGGTGGGCAGCAACTATTCCAGCAGCTCCATCCATGTCTGCTACAACGCCGGCGACATCTTCGCCACCGGCGGACAGGGGATGGGCGGCATGTACCGCTCCTCCTTCCTGGCCGGCGGCCTGGTGGGTGACAACGGCAATGCCGTGCTCATCCACGGCTCCTACAACTACGGCGATGTGACGGCCGAGAATACCGACTCCACCAACGACTGCGACGTGGTCGCCGGCGGCCTGGTGGGCCAGGGCAACTACCAGACCGGCGTGGAGCAGAGCTACAACGCCGGTGAGGTCAGCGCCGAGGGCAACTACGGCGCCGCCCGGGCGGGCGGTCTGGCCGGCCTCATCAACGCCATTCGGGAGGACTACAACCTGCGCAGCGGCGCCTACTTCACCGACAGCTTCGTCCTGTCCGACTCGGTGGCGGTCTACGGCCGCGCCGACGTGAGCAAGGCCGCCCTGGTCTACACCACCGACGCCGAGCCCGGCAAGTGGGTGGACAACGGCTTCGGCAACATCTGGCAGGAGGGCACCAAGGACACCGTCACCAAGAACACCGCCCTGGCCGTGGACGACATCAGCGGCAACGCCGAGGACAACGCCAAGGGCGGCAAGATCACCCGCGCCCAGGCCAGCCAGTGGAGCACCTACGCCGCCGAGGGCTGGACCAGCGATGATTGGCAGTCCGTGAGCGATTGCCCCTATCCCCAGCTCTTCTTCCAGAACGAGACTCTGGGCTACACCGGCGGCGCCGTGCGGGGCGAGCTGGGCGGCACCGTCACCATCGACAACCCCGCGCCCCGGATGGGCGACACCCTCACCGCCGTGACCACCGGCCTCACGGTGACCCCGGATGAGGCCGAGATGGGCACCCTCTCCTACCAGTGGATGCGCTCCGGATCGGCCATCTCCGGCGCGGTGGGCGCCTCCTACCAGCTCACCGCCCAGGACGTGGGCCACACCATTCGCGTGGCGGTGCAGGCCTCCAACTGCACCGGCACCGTGACCTCCGACCCCACCGCCAGCGTGGGCAAGGGCATCTACTCCGGCACCGCCCAGCTGACCCAGAACATCCGGGTGGGCGAGACCGGCGGCTCGGTGGACGTCAACCTGAACCGCCTGGTGCCCGACGCCCTCAACCCCAGCTATACCTATGTGGGCATGACCGACACCGACGGCATCCTGAGCGGGGAGCCCACTATCTCCGGCTCCACCATGACCGTGACCTACAACCCGGTCTATGAGGTGGACAAGACGGCCTCCATCGACCTGAAGATCGCCTCCGACACCTACGAGGAGATCAACGCCGTGGTGACCATCCGCTCGGCCAACAAGGACGTGCTCCCCGAGGGGGCCATCCTGTGCGGCGACGTGAGCGTCCCCTACAGCGGTGAGAGCCAGGGCGTGGGCCCGGCCAGCGTCACCGGTGAGTATACCGGCGGGGAGTTCACCTTCACCTACCAGTATCAGGGCCAGGGCTATGACAGCACGACGCCTCCCACCGACGTGGGTACCTACACCGTCACCATCACCGCCGAGAATGACGACTACCTGGGTACCGCCACCGCCGCCCTGACCATCACCCCCAAGGCCCTGAGCGCCGAGATGGCGTCGGTCTCCCGGGTGACCTATGACGGCCAGGGCCACACCCCCGCCCTCCTCGTGGAGGACGGCGGCAGCACCCTGGTGCAGGATCGGGACTACACCGCCGCCCTCACCGAGCGCACCGCCGCGGGCACCTACCCCGTGGAGATCACCGGTATGGGCAACTACACCGGCACCATCACCGTGGACTTTGTGATCGATCCCAAGGACATCGCGGGCGCCGCCGTGACCCTGCCCCAGGACGGCTTCGTCTACACCGGCAGCCCCGTGGAGCCTGAGGTCACCTCCGTGACCGTGGACGGCCTCACCCTGGGCCAGGGCGATTACACCGTAAGCTACACCAACAACACCGCCGTGGGCGTGGGCACCGTGACCGTCACCGGTCAGGGCAACTTCACCGGCACGGCGGAGAAGGACTTCGTCATCACCGAGTCCGACTACTACTTCTCCATCACCGCCCCCAAGACCATGGTGGTGGGCCAGAACGCCTCCGCCTCCGCCGCCCTGGTGGGCCTGGAGAGCGCCCCTGCCTATGACCACGCCCTCATCCAGATCACGGTGGAGGGTCCCGAGGGGGCCAAGCCCCAGATCCTGGCCACCGACACCACCGGTCAGGAGCACAACCTGGCCGAGGTGGGCCAGTGGGGCCCCGACGGCGGCTTCCATGTGGAGGCCGGCTACCGGGCCGACACCCCCCTGAAGCTGGTCTTTGATCAGCCGGGCACCTACAAGGCCACCTTCCAGCTGGTGGACCTGGACCAGGACCGGGCGGTGCTGGGCGGCGGGTCCTTCCAGATCACGGTGGGCCACGCCTACACCTTCGACATCGAGGCCCCCGACACCCTGCGGCCCAATGAGAGCGGCCAGGGCAGCGCCACCCTGAAGGGCGATCCCAACGCCCCCGCCTATGCCCACGCCCTCATCCAGATCGCGGTGGAGGCCCCCGAGGGGGCCAAGCCCCAGATCCTGGCCACCGACGAGACCGGCAAGGAGTACAACCTGGCCGAGGTGGGCCAGTGGGGCCCCGACGGCGGCTTCCCGGTGAGCGCCAATTACAGCGCCAAGACCGACCTGAAGCTGGTCTTTGACCAGAAGGGCACCTACAAGGCCACCTTCCAGCTGGTGGATCTGGACTCCGGCAAGGTCATCGGCGCCGGGGAGAAGACCATCGAGGTCCGCAATCCCAGCTCGGGCGGCTCCTCCAGCACCTACGCCATCAAAGTGGAGGAGAGCGAGCACGGCAAGGTGACCAGCAGCAGCACCTGGGCCTCCCAGGGCGCCACGGTGACCCTGACCGTCCAGCCCGACGAGGGCTATGTGCTGGACACCCTCACCGTCACCGACCGGGACGGGGAGGAGCGCAAGCTCACCGAGAAGAGCGAGAACAAGTACACCTTCACCATGCCCGACACCTCCGTCACCGTGGAGGCCACCTTTGTGGAGGAGGGCGCGGTGACCCTGCCCTTCACCGACGTGAAGGAGGGCGACTGGTACTATGAGGCCGTGTGCTACACCTATGAGCACCACATGATGACGGGCACCAGCGACACCCAGTTTGCCCCCGCCGCCAACCTCACCCGCGGCATGATCGCCCAGGTCCTCTACAACCTGGAGGAGAAGCCTGCCGCGGCCGGCACCTCCTTCGTGGATGTCCCCGCCGACGCCTGGTATGCCAAGGCGGTCAACTGGGCGGCCTCCGCCGGCATCGTGGACGGCTACGGCAGCGGCAAGTTCGGCCCCGAGGACCCGGTCACCCGGGAGCAGATGGCCGCCATCCTCTACCGCTACGCCCAGTACAAGGACTACGACGTCACCGCCACCGCCGACCTGAGCGCCTTTGCCGACCGGGACAAGATCTCCGGCTGGGCCGAGCACGCCATGTCTTGGGCGGTGGGCGACGGTCTCCTGAACGGCAAGACCGCCACCATCCTGGATCCCACCGGCACCGCCACCCGGGCGGAGGTGGCCCAGATCCTCATGAACTTCGCGGAGAACACGGCGAAATAAACCGCACGTTCCTCTCTCCACCTTTCTACCCTTTGCAGGCCGACGGGCGCTCTGAAATAGAGCGCCCGTCGGCCTCAGCGTGTCGAAATCTTTCGACACGCTTCTCAAAAATGCAGGCATTTTTTCGAGGGGATGCAGCCCCCTGCGTCGCACGCGCAAAGCGCGCACGCTTGTGGGCTGAGCAGAGTGTTTTCCGACGTACACGCCGCCGGAAAACACGATTTGACCCCCTTCCGTCGTCTGCGGACGACGGAACTCTGCGAGGCCCTTGCAGCACAAAGCGCAGAAATGCACCGCATCGCCAGACTGCCGACCGGCGCTCCGGATAGGAGCGCCGGTCTTTTTTTACGGAAACCAGTCTTTCAAAAATATCTTGACAAGATACTAGAACTGGTGTATGATATCCTCTAAGGAGATTATAGAACATTAGTACGAGGATATGCCATGGAACAGAGGAGACAGAGTGCATCGGACTGGGTCCGGATCCCGGCCGCCCTCCGGTATGACCGGCGGCTGTCCGCCAAGGCCAAGCTGCTGTACGGGGAGATCGAGGCCCTCGCCTGCCGGACGGGGTACTGCCACGCCCACAACGGCTATTTCTGCGCCCGCCTGGGGATGAGCGACCGGAGCGTCACCCGGCTGCTGGCCGAACTGGTCCGGGAGGGATACCTGCGCCTGGAGGTGCGCCGGGGGCCGGACCGGCAGGTGTTGGAGCGGCGGATCTTCCCCGGCCGGGCGGGGGAGGAGCGGGTACCCCCTCCCGACAGAAATGACGGGACCCCTCCTGACAAAATTGACGGGACCCCTCCCGACAAAAATGGCGGAGAGAGTAAGTCAAGAAAAGAGAATATTCCCCCTAAAGTCCCCCAGGAGGGGGACGGTGTGTTCCACAGGAGCGGGAGGCGGAAGACGCGGGGGGCGCGCAGGTATCACCTGGAGATGATCGACGGGGAGGAGGTCGTGGTCTATGATGACTGACGGACTGGAGGCCGAACAGGCGGTGGTGGGCTCCATCCTGCTGGACGGGCAGTGCCTGCCGGTGGTGGAGGGGCTGCTCCGGCCGGAGGACTTCGTGCTGGAGGCCGACCGGGCCATCTACCGCACGGCGGTGGCCCTGGCCCGGGCCAACCGGCCGGTGGACCCCCTGACCATCCTGGAGGAGGCCCGGACCCGGCACGCCGACGTGAGCCGGGAATACCTGATGCAGCTCATGGAGATCACCCCCACCGCCGCCAATGTGGAGCTCTACGCCCGGCAGGTGCGGGAGCAGTCGGTCCGCCGGGCCATCCGGAGCCTGGGGGAGGAGCTCCAGCGGCGGGTGGACGGGCACGACGAGACCGCCGCCATCCTGGCCCAGGCCGGGCGGCGGGTGGAGGAGCTCCAGACCGAGGGCGTGGGCGGGGACCTGCTGGCCCCGGAGGAGTCCCTCCTGGCCTTCTTCGACCACCGGGGGAAGGTGGACGCCGGGACGGCCTGCCGCTTCGTGCCCACCGGCTTCCGGGACATCGACCTGCTGCTGGGGGGCGGGATGCTGGCGGGGGGCATGTACATCCTGGCGGCCCGGCCGGGCATGGGCAAGACCACGGTGGCCCTCAACATCGCCGACCGGGTGGCCGAGCGGAGCGGGCCGGTCCTCTTCGTGTCCCTGGAGATGGACGAGGAGCAGCTCACGGCCAAGCGCCTGAGCCGCCTGGCCGGCATTCCGGGCAGCCGCCTGCTGATGGACCAGCTCACCGAGGAGGAGTATCAGAAGCTGGCCCAGGCCAGCGCCAAGCTCAGCTGCCTGCCCCTGCACATCAACCGCAGCCCCTCGGTCACGGTGGACGACATCGCCCTCCTGGCCCGGCAGGTGAAGGACCTCCGGCTCCTGGTGGTGGACTACATCGGAAAGATCTCCCCCGGCCGGGAGGGGCGGCGGAAGGACCGCATCGAGTACATGACCGAGATCTCGGGGGCCCTCAAGACCCTGGCCCGGACCCTGCGCATCCCGGCCCTGGTGCTCTGCCAGCTCAACCGCCAGACCGAGGGCCAGCGGGACCGGGTGCCCCAGCTCTCCCACCTGCGGGACACCGGGGCCATCGAGCAGGACGCCGACGGGGTGCTCTTCCTCTACCGGGCGGACTACTACGACCGGCACAGGCCCGGCGGCTTTGCCCCCTCCCCGCTGGAGATCATCGTGGCCAAGAACCGCCACGGCGGGACGGGGACGTGCGAGATGGCGGCCTGCCTGGCCCTGAGCAAGCTCCACCCGGTGAGCAACGATCCCCGGCGGGCCTGGCAGAGGGCCTGCGCGGCGGAGGGAGGGGGGAGGAAGGAGCATACCCCGGCGGAGAATGAGAAGAGTTCGGAGGAGAGGACAGGATGACCAATACGACCAACTATGGGCTGCGAAAGCCGGAGAAACAGGATCCCGTGGACATTGCGGACCTGAATTACAACGCCGACGCCATCGACGCGGCCATGCACGAGAACCGGACGACGCGGGCCGACCTGAAATTGTCCAACCTGGACACGGCCCAGGAGGCACTGGCCAATTTGGGGGCGGAGGTGCGCAGGAACCTGCTGTGCAACGGCTGCTTTACCGGCGGGGGCAGCCAGAAGGGGGAGGGAGCCCTCCCCATCAATCAGCGGGGGGCGGTCCTCTACACGGGGGGCTACACCATGGACGGCTGGAAGCTGAGCGGGGGCACGCTGGCCATAAAGGAGGACTGCGTCGAGGTGGAGGCCCCGGCGGAAGCCCTGGTTACGCTGGAGTGCGCCGTGGAAGCGCCCGCCCAATACAGCGGCAGGACCCTCACGCTGTCCGCGCTGGCCGAGCGGGTCAGCGGGACGGAGTACTGCTATATCACGAACATCTTTGACACCTATAAAAAAGATGCGGCCATTCCGGACGAAAAGGGGGTCTGCGCCCTGACGGATACCGCCGGGACGCTGACCGCCGCCCTGAAATTTGTGTTTGTGTGCGGCAAGGGGTGCAAGATCCGGCTGTACGCCGCAAAGCTGGAGGAGGGGGAGGTCCAGACGCTGAGCTGGAGAGATGCGTCTGGCAGGCCGCAGCTCTTTGCCGGGCCGGAATACGGGAAGGAGCTGGCCGCCTGCCAGCGGTATTTCCAGCTCTATTCCTCGGCGGACCAGCGGCCTGAGCGAGCGGTCGACTGCCGCCCGGTCATGCGGATCGACCCCACCCCCGGAACGGTCCGGATCGGGGAGGTCACTTATTACACGAATTCGGCGGAACTGTAAAGGAGGGGCTATGCTTTACGAAGAGAAGATCACCGTGTACGTCCGGTTGGACGGCGACAGGATCACAGACATCAACAGCTCCGCGTTTCTGGGCGACACCCGCGGATGGACGGCCATCGACGCCGGAACCGGAGACCGGTTTCGGCACGCATATCGGCACTATCTCCCGGGCCGGCCGCTGGACGGCGACGGCATATCCCTGTGGAAGCTGGCGGGCGGCAAGCCGGTGGAGCGCACAGCGGAGGAGATCGCGGCCGACCGGGCGGCGCTGGTCCCGCCCGCACCCACCGCGCTGGAGCAGCTCCGGGCGGACGTGGATTTTCTGGCCATCATGCAGGGGGTGGAACTGTGAATGTGGAGGAACTGGCCCGGAAATACTATCCCCGCCTCTGGGACGAGCGGCGCATCGAGGCGCTGGTGGCGGCGGGCCGCCTGAGCCGGGAGGCGGCGGAGGCCATCCTGCGCGAAGCGGAGCAGGCCTGAGAGGCAAACGAGCAGAAAATCCCCGGAGCAGACACCGCCTCGGGCTGGCGGGCCGACCCGGGAGGGAGACAAGGAGGACACCATGAGCAGACAGTACACCGTCACGCCCGCCGTGGGCGTGAACATCCGCAGCGGCCCGGGTACGGGCTATGGAAAGACGGGAGCCTATCCCTGCGGAACGGTGGTCACCGTCCTGGAGGAGAAGGAGGGATGGGGACGCACCGACAAGGGCTGGGTCTCCCTGGACTACCTGGAGCCGGTGGAGACGGCCGGGCGGGTCACCGACAACGGCATCGCAATCCAGAGCGACTACATCCCCCAGGGCCGGAAGAACCGCCCCGGCGGAGCAAACCCATGCCGCTACCTCACCATCCACGAGACCGGGAACGCCGCCCGGGGGGCGGACGCCGCGGCCCACGCCTCCTACCTGAAGGGGGACAGTGCGGCCAACGCCCTGGTGAGCTGGCACTACACGGTGGATGACCACGCCATTGTCCAGCACCTGCCGGATACCGAGACGGCCTATCACGCCGGGGATGGGGCCAAGGGCCCCGGCAACGCCCAGAGCATCGGCATGGAGCTCTGCGTGGACGCGGGCGGAGACTGGGAAAAGGCCAAACAGAACGCGGCCGCCCTGGTGCGCCTCCTGAGGGCGGAGCACGGCATCCCCCTGGAGCGGGTGGTGCAGCACCACCACTGGAACGGCAAGGACTGCCCTCATACCATCCGGCACACCCCCGGCAGCTGGGAGGAGTTCCTGAAGCTTTGCGAAGGGGAGGCCCCCAATGTGTCCGACTTGGACACCGATGTGGAGGTGCTGGCCCGGGCCGGGATCGTGACCAGCCCGGACTACTGGAAGACCGGCAGCGGCTACGCGGACGCCAATGTGGTGTGTTTGATCCACGCCATGGCGGAGCATATTAGAAAGGGGAAAGATTGATATGGAGCATGTGAATACGCTCAAGGTCGCGCTGTCGGCCTTCTGCGCTGCCCTCACCGCACTGTGGGGCTGGTTTGGCTGGCTGGTCATTGCCTGGATCGCCTGCATGGCCATCGACTATGCCACCGGGTCCTGCGCGGCGCTGCGGGCGGGGAAGTGGTCCAGCCAGGCCGCCAGAGATGGCATCTGGCACAAGCTGGGGGCGGTGGTGGCGGTCATCGTGGCTGGTATCTTGGACATGGTGATCAGCATGATCCTGGAGCATATGCCTGGCATAAGCCTTCCGTTTACATATGAGATCTTTTTCTGCCCGCTGGTGATCGTGTGGTATATCCTCACAGAAACGGGGAGTATCATCGAGAACGCCGGAGCGCTGGGGGCGGATATCCCACCCTGGCTTACGAAAGCCATTGAGTCCCTGCGGGAAAAGGTGGACGACGGGGCAGGAGCACAAGAGGATACAAAGTGAAGAATGCCCACAGGGATTGCCTCCAGTAGCAGGAAGAAAACATAGGATTCCTTGTATCTGTTTTTGTATCTTTTAAAAGCGATAAAGATGGGTATTTTGAAGCGTTATTTACCTTAAATTTACAGAAGTTAAGAAAACAAAAAGTCCTAGAACCGTTGCGGCTCTAGGACTTTTTAATGGTGACCCGTCGGGGATTCGAACCCCGGACCCACTGCTTAAAAGGCAGTTGCTCTGCCGACTGAGCTAACGAGTCATATTCAGATAAAATGGCAGGGATGGCTGGGTTCGAACCAGCGAATGCGGGAGTCAAAGTCCCGTGCCTTACCACTTGGCTACACCCCTACATTACGCAAGCCCAAAAGGGAAGGGCCGGAGCGGACGCTCCGGCCCTTCCGCCTTGAGTTGTTATGGGGTGGGTAATGGGACTCGAACCCACGACCCTCGGAACCACAATCCGATGCTCTAACCAACTGAGCTACACCCACCATATGTACAACCGCTGGACACCACCACGCCGTGTGGTAATGGCACGCCTGAAGGGACTCGAACCCCTGACCCACTGCTTAGAAGGCAGTTGCTCTATCCACCTGAGCTACAGGCGCATATGGAGCGGGTGATGGGAATCGAACCCACGCGACCAGCTTGGAAGGCTGGGATTCTACCATTGAACTACACCCGCATGGGCTTGCGGACGCCTTAGCGATGTCAGCTCAGTTATAATAGCATGGGTCTGTCCAAATGTCAACTACTTTTTTTGAAAATTTTGAAAAAAGCGGGATGGGAAACAAAAGGTCCCTCCCGCGCCCGGAGGCAGGGGAGGGACGGAGTACATCAATTCTCGGCCTCCAGGGGCTGGATGACCCGCTGGTAGAGATGCCGCAGATAGAAGATACACAGCAGGAAGGCCACCAGCTCCGCAATGGGGAAGGACCACCAGATCAGGGTCAGGTTCCCGCTCAGGGAGAGGAGGTAGGCCGCCGGCAGGAGGACCACCAGCTGACGGATGATGGAGATGACCATGCTGAGGAAGCCGTGGCCCAGGGCCTGAAGGGTGGAGGACACGATCACGTTGAACCCGGCGAACAGGAAGCTGATGCAGATGATCTTCAGGGCGGGCACGCCGATGGCCAGCATGTTCTCGGAGGCCTTGAAGAGCATCAGGATCTGGGCGCTGAAGAACTGGATCACCAGGAGGCCGGCCAGCATGATGAGCACGGCCGCGATGATGCACAGCCGGATGGCCTGCACCATGCGCTCCTTCTTCCGGGCGCCGTAGTTGTAGGCCACGATGGGGACCATGCCGTTGTTCAGGCCGAAGATGGGCATGAACACGAAGCTCTGGAACTTGAAGTAGATGCCCAGCACCGCCGTGGCCGTGGCCGTAAAGGCGCCCACGATCTGGTTGAGGCCGAAGGTCATCACCGAGCCGATGGAGTTCATCACGATGGAGGGGATGCCCACCGAGTAGATCCGCAGGATGATGTGGCCGTCCGGGCGGAAGCCCCGCAGGGAGAGGTGAATATCATGGTTGCAGGCGGCGTTGAAGAAGACCGCCAGGATGCCCGCCACGATCTGTCCGGTCACGGTGGCGATGGCCGCGCCGGCAATGCCCGTCTGGGGGAAGGGTCCAAGGCCGAAGATCAGGATGGGGTCGAGCACGATGTTGATGACCGCGCCTACGCCCTGGGTGATCATGGTATAGAAGGTGCGCCCGGTGGCCTGCAGGAGCCGCTCCATGGTGATCTCAATGAAGATGCCCACACAGCCCAGGGAGCAGATGCGCAGGTAGAGGGTGCCGTACTCCACGATCTGGGGATCGGTGCTCTGCACGGCGAAGAAGACCCGGGCGGTCAGGGTGCCCAGGACGGTGAAGACCAGGCAGCTGATGACGGCCAGAAAGACCGCGTTCTCGGCGGCCCGGTTGGCGATGTCGTAGTTTTTCTCGCCCAGGCTGCGGGATAGCAGGGCGTTGACGCCCACGCCGGTGCCCACCGCCACGGCGATCATCAGGTTCTGAATGGGAAAGGCCATGGAGACGGCGGTGAGGGACTCCTCATTGATCCAGGAGACGAACACGCTGTCCACCACATTGTAGAGGGCCTGGATCAGCATGGACAGGATCATGGGCAGGGACATGGTAAAAATGAGCTTGCCCACCGGCATAACGCCCATTTTATTTTCGGTCATAGACGCACCTCCAGCAAAATTGGAGCCGCAGCACGAGGCTGCGGCCAGAGTAGAACGGATTTACAAATCCTATTCTACCGAGATTTGGAGGAAACGTCAACTATGAAGCGCGAAATTTGTTAGAAAAAACGAAAAAGCGGCAGAACCCAGGGAGAGGGGGGCTCCCTTTGCACAAAAGGGAACCTCAGCATGCCAAAAAAGGAGCGGCTAGGAGGCGGGGAGCCAGCCGGGCCGGGCGGCCAGGGCAAACCCGGCCCCCGCGGCGTCGGCGGTGATGACCACGCCCCCCAGACTGCGGGAGCAGTGGAGCACCGGCACCGTGCCGTCGGGGGCGGGCGTCAGGGCCAGCCCGATGTGGGAGAGGTCGGGGAAGCAGAGAAGGTCCCCGGGCAGGAGGTCGGACCAGTCGATGGGGGTGCTGGCGGCGTACTGGGCCCGCACCCCGTCCCCCACCAGGGCAAGGGCGTCGGAGTCCTCCAGGGTGTTGGCCGCGGCCCAGGAGACCAGGCCGGAGCAGTCCAGACCGTAGGGGAGGCGCTTGCCCGAGTCGGCGCAGCCGGGGGCGGTGACCTGCCGGAGCTCTCCCCAGGCCGGGTCCCAGCCGGGGGCGGCGGACTTTCCGCCCCAGAAGTAGGGCACATGGCCCACCAGGGTGCAGGCATGCTCCAGGAGGGCCCTGCGCTGGGGGGAGAGGGAGGCGGGCAGGGCCTCCAGGGCGGCGCGGGCCGCGGGGACCATGGCGGGGGCGGAAGGGGTCTCCGGCCTGGGGGAGCGGAGGGGGAAGAGCAGGGCCAGGCACAGGCACAGGAGGACCGCCCCCCAGCACAGGGGGATGGCGGCGGCTCCGGTGGGCCGGGCGGGACGGACAGCCGGACGGGGCATCCTCTCAGACTCCTTTCGGGGGCACGCCGGGGGCGCGAACACCATAGGATAGGAGGAGGAAACTCCCTTTCCTCCTGGCAGAGACTGCCAACATCATCCATATGTCCGGAGGGTTTCATATATGAGAGAACAACCACGACTGAGCGCCCTGGGTGTGGGCGAGGAGGCACGGGTGTGCCGGGTGGAGGCCGCCTCGGCCCTGAGGCGGCGGCTGATGGATCTGGGGTTGGTCCCCGGCACCCGGGTGACCTGTGTGGGCAAGAGTCCGGCGGGGGACCCGGCGGCCTATGCCTTCCGGGGAGCGGTCATCGCCCTGCGCCGGGCGGACGCGGAGGAGGTCTGTCTCTTTGCGGGGGCGGAGCTCCCCCTGGAAGAGGAGGCGGTGGGCGCATGGGACTGACCGCGGCCTCCACCGGTACGGGCGCGGTGGAGGGGAAATGGGTCCTGCGCCGGGAACACCCGGAGGACCGGGTCATCGCCCTGGCGGGGAACCCCAACGTGGGGAAATCCACCCTCTTCAACGCCCTGACCCATCTGCGGCAGCACACCGGCAACTGGCCGGGAAAGACGGTGGCGGCCGCCCAGGGGCGGTGTGAACACAAAGGGCGGGGCTATCTGCTGGTGGATCTTCCGGGGACCTACTCCCTCCTGGCCCGCTCGGCGGAGGAGGAGGCGGCCCGGGATTTTCTCTGCTTCGGCGGGGCGGACGCGGCGGTGGTGGTGTGTGACGCCACCGGGCTGGAGCGCAACCTGAACCTGGTCCTCCAGACCCTGGAGCTCCACAGCCGCACGGTGGTGTGCGTCAATCTCCTGGACGAGGCGGAGCGGAAGGGGATCTCGGTGGACCTGGCGGAGCTCTCCCGGCGGCTGGGGGTCCCGGTGGTGGGGACGGCGGCCGGCCGGGGGGAGGGGCTGGAGGAGCTCCTGGCGGCGGTGGAGGACGTGATCGCCCATCCGCCCCAGGCAAAACTCCCCCGGTATCTCCCGCCCATCGAGCGGGCGCTGGAGGTGCTGACCACCCAGGTGTCCGGGCGGTGCGGGGCCCTTCCGCCCCGGTGGACGGCCCTGCGCCTGCTGGACGGGGAGAGCTCCGCGCTGGCGTCCATCACACAGGCCCTGGGCCGGGACCTGCGGGAGGAGCCGGGCATCGCCCGCTGTCTCACCGAGGTGCGCGCCGAGCTGGCCAGGGTGGGCCTGGAGGGGGAGCTGCTCCGGGAGCGGCTGGTCTCCTGCCTCATCTGGCGGGCCGAGGACATGGCCCACGCCGTGGTCTCCTCGGTTCAGGCGGACAGCCACCGCCGGGACCGGCGGCTGGACCGGATCTTCACCAGCCGTCTGACCGGGATCCCGGTGATGCTCCTGCTGCTGGCCGGGGTGTTCTGGCTGACCCTGGCGGGGGCCAACTACCCCTCTCAGCTCCTCTCCCAGGGGCTGTTCTGGCTCCAGGACCGGCTGAGCGGGCTCTTTACTTACCTGGGCGCGCCCCAGTGGCTCCACGACATGCTGGTGCTGGGGGTGTACCGGACCCTGGCCTGGGTGGTGGGAGTCATGCTGCCCCCCATGGCCATCTTCTTCCCCCTCTTTACCCTGCTGGAGGACTTCGGGTACCTGCCCCGGGTGGCCTTTGTGCTGGACCACGCCTTCCAGAAGGCCCACGCCTGCGGCAAGCAGGCCCTCACCATGGCCATGGGCTTCGGGTGCAACGCGGCGGGGGTGACCGGGTGCCGCATCATCGACTCCCCCCGGGAGCGGCTCATCGCCATGCTGACCAACAGCTTTGTGCCCTGCAACGGCCGCTTTCCCACCCTGATCGCCCTGATCTCCATGTTCTTCGTGGGGACCGCCGGGGGATGGGGGGAGAGCCTGGGGGCGGCGGTCCTCCTGACGGGGCTCATCGTGCTGGGGGTGGTTCTGACCTTCTGGGCCTCCCGGCTCCTCTCGGCCACCGTGCTGAAGGGGACCCCCTCCTCCTTTACGCTGGAATTGCCCCCCTACCGCCGGCCCCGGGTGGGGCAGGTGATCGTGCGCTCGGTGCTGGACCGCACCCTCTTCGTGCTGGCCCGGGCGGCGGCGGTGGCCGCTCCGGCGGGGCTGGTGATCTGGCTGTGCGCCAATGTGGAGGTGCAGGGGGTGAGCATCCTCCAGCACTGCACCGCCTTTCTGGACCCCCTGGGGCGGCTGATGGGGCTGGACGGAGTGATCCTGATGGCCTTTCTCCTGGGCTTTCCGGCCAACGAGATCGTCCTGCCCCTGATCCTGATGACCTATCTCTCCTCCGGGAGCCTGCTGGAGCTGGGGGAGCTGGAGGAGATGCGGGCTTTGTTGGTGGAGCAGGGCTGGACCGGACTGACCGCGGTGTGCATGATCCTCTTCTCCCTCTTCCACTGGCCCTGCTCCACCACCTGTCTCACGGTGCGGAAGGAGAGCGGCAGCTGGAAGTGGACGGCGCTGGCCTGGCTTCTGCCCACGGCGGTGGGGATGGGGCTGTGCATCCTGACGGCCGCCCTGGCCCGCCTGTTGGGTCTTGTGTGAGCATAAGAAAAGAGGGGGAGAGCGCCATAGGGCGCTCTCCCCCTCTTAAAAATGCCTGCATGTTTTTTAGTCGCGGAAAACCAGGTGCAGCTTCCGGTTGGTGTTGGCGGCCTGGGTCAGGACGCCCAGCAGCTGCTTTCCCCAGCTGCTCTCCCGCATCAGGTCGGCCCCGATGAGTACCAGACCCAGGGAGGTTTCCCCGTCGCTGAGGGTGTCCGACAGGCAGGAGAGGACGTCGTCCCCCTCCGGCAGGGACAGGGCGCGGCAGAGATAGGGCGCCCCCCGCTCCTCATCCAACAGGTGCCAGGCCTCCAGCCGCACCACGGTGGTTTCTTCCATTGGAAAGGACCTCCTTACATTTGAGAATCAAAATCGGCTGCCGCGCCGGCAGTTCGGTCCGGCGCGGCAGCGTTCCAAGGGGGCGTGGGATCACGCCTGTCTGGCCCGGTCGGCCAGGATGAGTTTTTTCAGGGCCTCGATGCCCACCTCGATGGCGGCGGAGAGATCGTGGCTCTCGGCCTGATCGAGGCCGGCCAGCTCCCGCTCCTGGTTCCAGATCACGTGGAAGCAGGAGCCGCAGCGCACGCCCAGGGCGGCGGCGCAGCAGAAGAGGGCGGCCGATTCCATCTCGGAGGCCAGCACGCCCAGGCGCTTCCAGGCCTCCCACTTGTGGAGCAGCTCGTAGGACACGGGCATGCGGCTGGGGTCGTGCTGCCCGTAGAAGGAGTCCTTGCACTGGACCACGCCGGCGTGCCAGGGCTTGCCCAGGTCCTTGGCGGCGGCCACCAGGGCCTCCTGGACCTCGTAGTCGGACACGGCGGGGAACTCGATGGGGGCGTACTCCCGGCTGGCTCCCTCGTGGCGGATGGCGCCGGTGGCGATGACCACGTCGTCGCTCTTGACCTTCAGGTTGATGCCGCCGCAGGTGCCCACCCGGATAAAGGTGTCGGCGCCGATCTTGTGCAGCTCCTCCATGGCGATGACGGCGGAGGGGCCGCCGATGCCGGTGGAGCACACGCTCACCTTTTCCCCCAGCAGGGTGCCGGTGTAGGTGGTGTACTCCCGGTTGGACTGGACCTTGACCGGGTTGTCGAAGTAGGCGGCGATCTTCTCGCAGCGGCCGGGATCGCCGGGCAGGATGCAGTAGCGGCCCACGTCGCCCTGCCCACACTGGATATGGAATTGCAGTTCATGCTCATGCATACAAAATCACCTCATGTTTCCAAATCAGAATCCGTTCAGAAGGAGAGCGCGGCGCGCAGCGGGGCGAAACCGCGCTCTATGTGCGGTTTGGAACAGCTTTATTATAGAACAGATCGAACAAAGTCGCAAGAACATTTGACATCTGCGCCGGTTTTGTAACCATTTGTTGTTGTTTTTTTGATCATATTACAGTACAATAGGGAAGCCGTATCCCATGGAAGCGAGGTGTCCTATGAAAAAGGCCGTTTCCCTGTGCGTGCTCGTCCTGTGCTGCTGCGTTGCGATCGGAAGTCTGTGCACCAGCAGTTTTTTCTTTGGGAGAGAACTGCCCGTGCGCAATACGATGCGCACCGCCTCCTCCGCCGCACTGCCCAGCCGCGGTACCGCCCCGTCCCGCGAGACGGCGCGCCCTCCCCTGGACACAGGGGACGACGCCCTCCTGCTGGAGCGGGCCAAGGAAGTGCTGACGAGCCTGTCAGAGGAAGACTATGCCGCATTGAGTCAAATGGTCCATCCGGTCAAGGGTGTGACCTTCACCCCCTACTCCACCGTGGACCCGGAGAGCGATCTGTGCTTCCTGCCCGACCAGATCGCCGATGCCGCGGAGGACAAGACCCGGTATCTCTGGGGATTCCGGGACGGTGTGGGCGACCAGATCAGTCTGACCATACCGGAGTATATCCGTACCTATGTGTACAATGCCGACTATCTCTATGCCCCCGAGCAGGCGGTGGACCAGGTGCTGGCCAGTGGCAACGCCCTGGAGAATGTCCGGGAGATCTTCCCGGAGGACCGCTTTGTGGAGTGCTACTTTCCCGGCCTGCAGCCGGAGAAGGAGCAGTTCGACTGGTGCTCCCTCAAGCTGGTGTTTTCCGCCTATGAGGAGCAGTGGTATCTGGTGGGGCTGATCCACAGCGAGTGGGTCATTTAAGCCGGCGGTAAAAGCGCTCTCTGTCTGTAGACGGAGGGCGCTTTTTGATGGGTTTGATTTGGTAATAATGGATGAAAAGAAAAGGATAAAATCATATAAATTGTGTAAAGAGTAAAAATGATATTGTCAGTACAATTATGGAACAGGAAGAGCTTGCAAAATGCAGTGGATTTGCGCTAAGATTAAGGCATCAAAGAGAGAAGGAAGCCGCCCCTTAGCGTGGTTTCCACATGATTAAAGGAGTTGGGAAAATGAACGCACAGAACCTCTTCTGGATCGGGCTGGTGGGCGCGGTGATCGCGCTGCTTTTCGCCGTGGTCCAGAGCCGCAAGGTGCTCAAGTTCTCCGAGGGCACCGAACTGATGCAGAAGATCGCCTCTTCCATCCGTCAGGGTGCCAACGCGTATCTGAAGCGCCAGTATTCCACCGTGGCAAGGATCTTTGCCGTGGTCTTCGTGATCCTGCTGATCCTGGTGGCCACCAAGCAGCTGGACAACTGGTTTATTCCCTTTGCTTTCCTGACCGGCGGCATCTACTCCGCCCTGGCCGGCTTCATCGGCATGAAGATCGCCACCTCTTCCAATGCCCGCACCGCCCACGCCGCGCACGAGAGCCTCAACCGCGGCCTGAACGTGGCCTTCTCCTCCGGCGCGGTCATGGGCTTCACCGTGGTGGGCCTGGGCCTGCTGGACGTGTCCGTCTGGTTCCACATCCTGAAGTATGTGGCCGGCTATGACGCCACCAAGATCGCCCAGACCATGGTTATGTTCGGCATGGGCGCCTCCTTCATGGCTCTGTTCGCCCGTGTGGGCGGCGGCATCTTCACCAAGGCCGCCGACGTGGGCGCCGACCTGGTGGGCAAGGTAGAGGCCGGCATCCCCGAGGATGACCCCCGCAACCCCGCCACCATCGCCGACAACGTGGGCGACAACGTGGGCGACGTGGCCGGCATGGGCGCCGACCTCTATGAGTCCTACGTTGGCTCCATCCTGGCCACCTTCGCCCTGGGCGCCTCCGCCTATGCCGGCGCCGACAAGGCCTGGAACGCCATGCTCCTGCCCGTGGCCATCGCCGTGGTGGGCGTGATCTGCTCCGTCCTGGGCACCTTCCTCATCCGCACCAAAGAGGGCGCCAGCCAGCGCGACCTGCTGGGCACCCTGCGCAAGGGCACTTACACCGCCGCCATCCTGGCCGCCATCCTGGCCGCTCCTCTGACCTACTTCATCCTGGGCAGCATGGGCGTCTATGTGGCCATCCTGGCCGGTCTGGTGGCCGGCTGCGCCATCGGCTACTTCACCGAGTACTACACCTCTGATACTTACAAGCCCACCCAGAAGCTGGCCGACTCCACCGAGACCGGCGCCGCCACCACCATCATCGGCGGTATCTCCCTGGGCATGATGTCCACCGCCGCTCCTGTGGTCATCGTGGGCATCGCCATCATTGTCTCCTTCCTGGCCGCCGGCGGCTCCCTGTCCACCTCTTCCGCCGACTATGCCGAGCTCTTCAATAAGGGCCTGTACGGCATCGGCATCGCCGCGGTGGGCATGCTCTCCACCCTGGGCATCACTCTGGCTACCGACGCCTACGGCCCCGTGGCCGACAACGCCGGCGGCATCGCTGAGATGAGCGGCCTGGGCGAGGAGGTCCGCAACCGCACCGACGCCCTGGACTCCCTGGGCAACACCACCGCCGCCACCGGTAAGGGCTTCGCCATCGGCTCCGCCGCCCTCACCGCTCTGGCCCTGCTGGTCTCCTATGTGGACGTGGTCAAGGGCAAGATCGGCGGAGAGATCGACCTGGCCCTCACCAACCCCGCCGTGCTGGTGGGCATCTTCGTGGGCGCCATGCTCACCTTCATCTTCGCTGCCCTCACCATGAGCGGCGTGCAGCGTGCGGCCCAGTCCATCGTGGTGGAGGTCCGCCGTCAGTTCAAGGAGATCGCCGGCATCATGGAGGGCAAGACCGATCCCGACTACGCCTCCTGCGTGGACCTGTGCACCCGCGGCGCCCTGCATGAGATGGTGGTTCCCTCTCTGCTGGCCATCGTGGTGCCCATCGTCACCGGCTGCATCCTGGGCGTGGAGGCCGTTGTGGGCCTGCTGGGCGGCGTGACCGTCACCGGCTTCGCCATGGCCGTGTTCATGTCCAACGCCGGCGGCGCCTGGGACAACGCCAAGAAGTACATCGAGTCCGGTAAGCACGGCGGTAAGGGTTCCGACTGCCACAAGGCCGCCGTCATCGGCGACACCGTGGGCGATCCCTTCAAGGATACCTCCGGCCCCTCTCTGAACATCCTCATCAAGCTGGTCTCCACCGTGTCCATCGTGTTCTGCGGTCTGGTCATCAGCGTCAGCCAGTTCTTCCTGGGCTAATCGGACACACTCTGCCCCGCGGACCCTCCGGTCCGCGGGGTTTTCTTTTGACGGGCAGTCTGCTATAATCATTCCAAAGGAAAACATACCATCACAAACAGGAGGTCATGTCCCCATGAGCATCGTAAAAGACAGGTCCCTGGCCGAGTCCGGCCGCCGGAAGATCCAGTGGGTGCGGGATTTCATGCCCGCCCTGGGCGGGATCGAGGCCCGCTTTGAGCGGGAGCGTCCCTTTGCGGGGTTGCGGGTGGCCGTATCCGTCCATCTGGAGGCCAAGACCGCCAATCTGGGCTATGTGCTCCAGAAGGGCGGGGCGGAGGTGCGCCTGACCGGCTCCAACCCCCTCTCCACCCAGGACGACGTGGCCGCGGGTCTGGACAGCATGGGGGTGGAGACCTTCGGCATCCACGGCGCCACGGCGGAGGAGTATGAGGCCCATCTCATCGAGACCCTGCGCTTCAAGCCCCACCTGGTGGTGGACGACGGGGGCGACCTCATCCACCTGCTGGGCGGGAAGTGCGCCGACCTGGGGGAGAACCTGATCGGCGGCTGTGAGGAGACCACCACCGGCATCCTCCGCCTGCGGGCCCGGGAGCGGGAGGGCATCCTGCCCTGCGCCATGATGGCGGTCAACGACGCCAAGGCCAAGCACTACTACGACAACAAGTACGGCACGGGCCAGTCGGTGTGGGACGCCATCATGCACACCACCAACCTGGTGGTGGCGGGCAAGACCGTGGTGGTGGCCGGATACGGCTGGTGCGGCAAGGGCGTGGCCATGCGGGCCAGCGGCATGGGGGCCAACGTCATCGTCACCGAGGTGGACCCCTTCAAGGCCCTGGACGCCACCATGAACGGCTTTAGGGTCATGACCATGGACGAGGCCGCCGCCCTGGGCGACGTGTTCGTCACGGTCACCGGCTGTAAGGACGTCATCACCCCCCGCCACTTTGAGAAGATGAAGCACAACGCCATCCTCACCAACGCCGGCCACTTCGACTGCGAGGTGGACGTGGCCTCCCTGGCCGCCATGGCCGTCAAGCGGGAGATCCGCCGGGACTCCATCGAGGGCTACACCCTGCCCGACGGACGGGTGCTCAACGTCATCGGAGAGGGCCGCCTGGTCAACCTGGCGGCGGGCAACGGCCACCCGGCCGAGATCATGGACATGTCCTTCTCGGTCCAGGCCCTGGCCCTGGAGTGGCTGGTGAAGCACCGGGACGAGCTGGAGAAGAAGGTCTACAACGTGCCCGACTCCATCGACGACGAGATCGGCCGGGTCAAGCTGGCCGCCATGGGCCTGCACATCGACGCCCTGACCGAGGACCAGCGGGCCTATCTCAACGGCTGGAAGGCATAAATCCCAGCAATATAGTTGGAATTGACTCTTGACAAGTTTCGGCAAAGAGGATAGAATACCTTGTACCAACTGAATAGCCTTATCGAGAGAGGTGGAGGGAACGGCCCTATGAAGCCCGGCAACCTGCCTGAACGCCGTAACACGCGGGAAGGAAAGGTGCCAAATCCGGCGGTGTAAATCGAAAGATGAGGATGGACAACAAGACTCCATGCGCTCCGCCGTCCGGCGGAGCGCTTTTTTGTGGTTCCCGTTCTCGGCAAGGCGTGTATTTTGGAAAGGAAGGAATCAAATTGGCAAAGCGACTTTTTACTTCGGAATCCGTGACCGAGGGACATCCCGACAAAATCTGCGACCAGATCTCCGACGCGGTGCTGGACGCCATTCTGGAGCAGGACCCCATGGGCCGCGTGGCCTGTGAGACCACCGTCACCACCGGTCTCGTCAACGTGATGGGCGAGATCACCACCCACTGCTATGTGGACATCCCCAAGATCGCCCGGGAGGTCATCCGGGAGATCGGCTACGACCGGGCCAAGTACGGCTTTGACTGCGACACCTGCGCCGTCATCACCTCCATCGACGAGCAGTCCGCCGACATCGCCCTGGGCGTGGACCAGTCCCTGGAGGCCAAGGAGGGCGGCCAGGGCGAGGACCTGACCAACGGCGCCGGCGACCAGGGCATGATGTTCGGCTATGCCTGCGACGAGACCCCCGAGCTCATGCCCCTGGCCATCTCCCTGGCCCACAAGATGGCCATGCGCCTGACCGCGGTGCGCAAGGAGGGCCTGGTGGACTACCTGCGCCCCGACGGCAAGACCCAGGTCACCGTGGAGTATGACGAGAACAACAAGCCCGTCCGGGTGGACGCGGTGGTCCTCTCCACCCAGCACGGCCCCGAGGCCAGCCTGGAGCAGATCCGCAAGGACATGATCGAGCTGGTCATCAAGCCCACCATCCCCGCTGAGCTGCTGGACGAGAACACCAAGATCTACGTAAACCCCACCGGCCGCTTCGTGATCGGCGGTCCCCAGGGCGACTCCGGCCTCACCGGCCGCAAGATCATCGTGGACACCTACGGCGGAAGCGCCCCCCACGGCGGCGGCGCCTTCTCCGGCAAGGACCCCACCAAGGTGGACCGCTCTGCCGCCTACGCCGCCCGCTGGGTGGCCAAGCACGTGGTGGCGGCCGGTCTGGCCAGCCGCTGCCAGGTCCAGCTGGCCTACGCCATCGGCGTGGCTGAGCCGGTCTCCATCCGGGTGGACACCTTCGGCACCGGCAAGGTCTCCGACCTGGCCCTGGAAGAGGCGGTGGAAAAGACCTTCGACCTGCGTCCCACCGCCATCATCCGGGACCTGGAGCTGCGTAAGCCCATCTACCGGAAGCTGGCCGCCTACGGCCACTTCGGCCGCACCGACCTGGATCTGACCTGGGAGCGCACCGACCGGATCGACGCCCTCAAGGCCAACCTGAAGTAAGAATTTTATCTCGTGTGAGGAAAAATCCCCCGTTCCGCCAGTCCGCGGAACGGGGGATTTGCGTGTCGAACCAGTTCGACACGCTTCTCAAAAATGCAAGCATTTTTTCGAGGGGATGCAGGCCGCCGCATGCACTTCGTCGGGGCAAAGTCCGTACCGTTCCCCCTGGCCTTGCGGCCAGGGCTCACTTCACTCCCTTGCCCCTCCTCTCCCAAACAAACCCGCTTTGCTGGGCTTCGTTTGGGTTCCCGGCTCGCACACTTGCGGCCTGAGAGGAGTGTTTTCCGACGTACACGCCGCCGGAAAACACGATTAAACTTTGTTCCGCCGTCTGCGGACAGCGGAACTCTGCGAGGCTCTGTGCCTCCAACATACAGCAATACATAGCCCCCGTTCCGCCGACTGGCGGAACGGGGGCTTCTGTTTTGCGGCGGGATTCAAGCTCAGAAAGAAATCTGATCCTGCTCAAATTCGTTGGGCACCTGGATCTCGCCGGACTTGATGGCCAGGAAGGTGTCCTCCACCGCCTGGACCGCCTCGGTGGAAAGCTGGGCCTTGACGGCGTCGTTCCAGTAGAAGTTCACGCAGCCGTTGCCGGTGGTCATGAACATGGGGGCGGACTCGGTGATGGTGCCGGCCATGATGGCCTCGGTGGCCTGGCGGTAGGCCTCCACGTAGTCACACAGGACGTTGCCCATGAGCTGCTCCGGGGCGTACTCGGTGTAGTTGCCCAGCATGCCGAAGGCGCGGGCTTTGCCGTTCTCCTGGACAGCCTGGAGGGCGGAGGGCTGGGCCTCGTTGGTGTTGCTGAAGATCACGTCCGCGCCGGCGGCGAGCTGCTCCTGCACGGCGGCATAGGCGGCCTCACCGTCGGGACCGTCCAGAACGGTCTCCAGGATCTCCACCTGGGGGTTGACGCTCTTGGCGCCCAGGATGAAGCCGTTGGTGGTCTTGTTGATGGCGGGATAGTCGGCGCTGCGGCTCACGCCCAGAATGCCGCTCTCGGTGGTCAGACCGGCCAGGACGCCGGCCAGATAGGCCCCCTCCTCGGCGCACATGGTGATGGGGAAGAGGTTGTCCTTCACCTGGTCGCCGCCCACGGTCACGAACCAGGTGTCGGGGTACTGCTCACACAGGGCGGCAAAGGGGGCGGCGCACTGGCCACCGTGGCCGTAGATGATGGCGAAGCCCTCCTCGGCCATGGCCTGGGCCGCGGCGGAAATGGCCTCGTCGGTGGAGGCGGTCTCCACCTTCACGCTGTATCCGTAAGTAGCCTTGATTTCCTGGGCGGCCTTGTCGGCCACGCCGGAGAAGCGGTCCTCCGCCGGGTCGCCGGGCAGCAGGAAGCCCACCTTGGTCTGGGAGGGGTACTCCACTCCGGCAGAGGGGGAGGCGGGACGCTGGGAAGACGTGGGGGAGGGCGCGGCAGAGCCCGCCGTACAGCCCGCCAGACCGGCCCACAGGAGGGCCGCCAGGAACAGGGTCAGAACTTTCTTCATAAATCTTTCTCCTTTTTTCTTATGTAACCGATTTCCTGAAACATATTAGCACAGAGAATGGAGAAGAGTCAAACGCAGGAATAGACAAAAAGCGCCCTGGGAAGCCCGCAGGCCTTTGGGCCAGATGCGCAAAAAGAGAGCGCCCCGGCACCGACCGGGGCGCTTCAAGTGTGTTGAAACACAGAGTTCTGGCTCTTTGGCGCTCAGAGCCTCGCAGAGTTCCGCCGTCCGCAGACGGCGGAATAGAGTGGGATCGTGTTTTCCGGCGGCATGTACGTCGGAAAACACTCCCCTCAGGCCGCCAGTGCGCGAGCCGGGAACCCAAACGAAGCCCAGCGAAGCGGGTTTGTTTGGGAGAGGAGGGGCAAGGGAGCGGAGTGAACCCTGGCCGTCAGGCCGGGGTGAACGGTGCGGACTTTGACCCGACGAAGTGCGCGCAGCGGCCTGCATCCCATTCGAAAAAATGCTTGCATTTTTGAGAAAGCTTGTCGAACTGGTTCGACAAGCGGCTCTTATCCCCGCCAGGGCTTCATGCCCCGGACCTGCTGGACCAGGTCCTTGGGGACGGCCATGCGCACCAGGTTGGTGTGGTCGTAGGCGGTGAGGGAGAGGACCTTGACCACCCGCCCGGTGCACAGGGTCTCGCCCAGGTTGTTCCGGGCCTCCACCTCCAGCCCCACCGGGGGGAGGGGAAGATACTCATAGGGGAAGTCGATGGTGGCCTCGCTCTCGCTGAAGTCGGGGTCGATCAGGAAGCAGGCCTGACCGGGGCAGGCGGCCACGCAGGCCCCGCAGCCCACGCACTTCTCCGGGTCGGCGTGGGGGAGCTCCGTGATGTCGTCTCCCACCACGATGGCGTGGGTGGGACAGGCGAACTGGCAGGGGTTGCAGGGGATGTGCTCCTTACAGTCAATGAGAATCCGGCGCATGGACCTCTCCTCCTTCCTCGCTCTCCACCGCGCCGTCCACGGTCTCGGCCAGCAGACTCAGGCGGATGGGCATGATGGGCAGACGGATGCTGCCGGGGAGGAACTGGTCCACCGGCAGGTGGTAATAGGCGCTTAAAATCTGGGCGATGAGGCGCTTGCAGGTGCGGCCCTGACAAAAGCCCATGCCCGCCCGGGTGCGCTTCTTGATGGCGTCCAGGGAGTCATCCCCCAGCCGGATGGCCTCCATGATCTCCTCCCGGGTCACCTCTTCGCAGCGGCAGACGATATCGCGTTCCTGTTTCATGCCTTCCAGACCTCCTCTTTCGCGCGGCGGCGTTTTTCTCCAAAGGGTCCCTGGCGCAGCCGGTCCAGACGGCCCTGGATCTCGGCCCGGCGGCCCTCGTAGGTCTCCTCGTCCAGCAGGCCCAGGCGGTAGGCGGCCCGGGTGCCGGCCAGGCGTCCCTCGTCCAGGGCGGTGCTGGCCTCCTCGATGCCGGCCAGGTCGCCGGCCACCAGGATGTTGGAGCGGCTGCTCTCCATGTGCATGTTGTGGCGGGGGAGCTTTCCGCCCAGGGGTCCGGACCAGACCAGGTCGCACCCGCTCACGTCGGCCAGCTCCACCCGGGGGGTGAGGCCCACGGCCAGGCAGAGGGTGTCGCAGGGGATGACCTGCTCGGTGCCCGGGATGGGGGCGAAGTGCTCGTCCACCTGGGCGATCTCCACGGCCTCCAGGGAGCCGTCGCCCATGGCCCGGGTGACCGTGTGGCTCAGAAGGACGGGCACGCCCGCCCGGCGGACCTTTCCGGCGTGGACGGCGTAGCCGGAGAGCTTGGGGGCGGCCTCCAGGATGGCCTTGACGTTGGCCCCCGCCTGGAGGAGCTGATAGGTGACGATGAGGCCCACGTTGCCCGAGCCCACCATCACGATGTTCTGCCCGGGCAGGACGTGGTGGACGTTGGCGAAGGTCTGGGCCGCGCCGGCGGTCATCACGCCGGGGAGGGTGCAGCCGGGGAAGGCCAGGGCGTTCTCCGAGGCGCCGGTGGCCAGGATGAGGTAGGAGCCCTGGTAGCGGACGCTCTCGGTGTCGTTGGCGGCGGTGACGCTGCCGTCGGGGAAGATGCCCCACACCCGGCGGCCCAGGTGGATCTCCACCCCGGCCTCCTCGGCCTCCTGGAGCAGCTGGCGGCCGATGGCGAAGCCCCGGGTCCCGGCGTAGTGCTCCCGGGAGCCGAAGAACTTGTGGATCTGCTTGAAAAGCTGGCCGCCGGGGCGGTCGTTCTCGTCCAGCAGGAGGACCTTGGCACCCTGCCGTCCGGCCTCGATGGCGGCCCCCAGACCGGCGGGTCCGGCCCCCACCACGATCACATCATAGTGTTTCATGAAGCGCTCCCTCCATTTCCCTCCTGGGTGCGGACGGTCATGCCCTCCCGGACCCGGGTGATGCAGGTTTTCACGTTGGGCTTGCCGTCCACCTCCATCACGCAGTCGGTGCACTGGCCGATGCCGCAGAAGAGGCCCCGGGGCTCGTGATAGCGGGCGGTGTGGCGGAAGGTGCGGATGCCGTTGGCCATGAGGGCGGCGGCGATGGTATCTCCCTCCCGGGCCTCGATGGGGGTGCCGTCCACCGTGATGTGGACCACGGGGCGCTCCTCCACGGAGAGGATGGGATGTTGTTGGATCCGATGCATCAAAATTCCTCCTTTCAAAGGGCAGAGACGGTACGGTCGGGGGAGAAGGCGTCGCCCTCCCACACGAAGCCCTCGTCCAGGGCGCGCACCAGCACGCGGGCGGCGGCGGGGGCGATGGAGAAGGCCCCCTTGAAGCCGGTGAAGTGGAAGAGGTTGGGGAAGGAGCGGCTGAAGCCGAAGATGGGGAGCCCGTCGTGGGTGAAGGGGGTGACGCAGGCCCAGGCCCGGACGATCTCCAGGTCGCCCAGGGTGGGGAAGTGGTCCAGGAAGGTGCGGGCCGTGAGGCACAGGCCGGGGAGCGTGACCTCCCGGCTGTCCACCCCGGAGGTCTCGGTGGCCTGGGCAATGATGACGCTGCCGTGGGCGGTCTGCACGCCGCCCAGACCGATGTGGCGGCGCAGGGACATGTCCCGGTGGGCCAGGAACATCTCGCCGCCCACGATGGGACCCCGGATGCAGGGGGGAACGGGCTGGGAGACGAAGGCGGTGGCCCGGTGGTAGCCCAGGGGGATGGAGAGCCCCAGCATCCCGGCCAGATCCAGGCTCCAGGCGCCGGCGGCGTTGACGAAGAGGTCGCCCTCCACCCGGCCCTGGTTGGTCTGCACGGCGGTGACGGTGTCGCCGCAGGTCTCAAATCCGGTCACGCAGGTGTGGAGGCGGATCTCCGCCCCGGCGTCCTCGGCCTGGCGGTAGTAGTGGAGGGTGGTGAGCAGGGGGTTGAGCTTGCCCTCATGGGGGCAGTGGAGCACGCTGTGGATCACCGTGTCGTCCAGGAAGGGCTCCACCTCCCGGGCCTCCTTTCCCACCAGGATGCGGGCGGGCTCGCCCAGGCGGCGCAGGGCGTCGCAGACGGGGAGGGCCCCCTCGTACTGGGCCTCATCCTGGAGGACCACCACGCCGCCGGAGCAGTCGTATTCGATGGTCTCTCCCAGGTGGGAGAACTCCTCAAAGGTCTCGCAGGCCAGGGCATAGTGCCAGGGCTCGATGCGGTCGAAGAGGGAGAGCTGCCCCAGGTTGGCGCCCGAGGCGCCGCAGGCCAGTTCGCCCTTTTCCAGCACGGTGACCGGATGTCCGGCCCGGGCCAGAGCCGCTGCCGCCGCGGCGGACATCAGACCGCCGCCGATCAGTACCACACGTGGCTTCATGGGAAAGGCTCCTTTCATCAGTTGAGATAGAGGGTGGAAAACGAAAAAGGGCCGGCGCAGCTGCGCCGGCCCTCCTCGTATATTCGGTGAGGAGATAATGCGAAGTTCAAAGGATCGCGTTGGAAAAGCAGAGGTTAGTTGTAGGCAGCCAGCTGCTCCTTGGCAGCGTCCTGCTCATACTCGTTGGGAACGTCGATCTTGCCGCTCTTGATGTCCTCGTAGGCCTGATCCACGGCAGCCTGCACGTCCTCGGGCAGCGGGATGTCGGGGTTCCACTCCACGGACACACAGCCGTTGGCGATGGTCAGGTACATGATCTCGGCCTCAGCAGTGCCTTCCATGATGGCCTTGGTGGCCTCGTCATAGCCCACGTTGTAGTCGCCGATGATGTTGCCCAGGACCTTGCCGGGAGCCATGTCGAAGAAGTTGCCCAGGCAGCCGAAGGTGTAGACGTTCTCGCTCTCGCCCACGGCCTTCATGGCGCCGGCCTGACCCTCGTTGGAGTTGGAGAGGATGAAGTCGGCTCCGCTCTTGATCTGGTTCATAGTGGTCTCATAGCACTCGTTGGAGTCGGGGGAGCTGAGGACGGCCTCCTGGATCTTCAGGTCGGGGTTGACGCTCTTGGCGCCCAGGGCGAAGCCCATGGTGGTCTTGGTGTAGGCGGGGTAGTCGCCGCCCAGGGTGAAGGCGATGTTGTCGGTCTGAGTCATCATACCGGCCGCCACGCCCAGCACATAGGTGCCTTCCTCCGCGCACATGCACACGGGGAAGAGGTTGTCCCGGATCTCGGTGCCGCCGAAGGTGACGAACCAGGTGTCGGGATAGTCCTCGCAGATCTCAGCGAAGGGAGCGGAGCACTGACCGCCGTGACCGAAGACGATCTTGTAGCCCTCAGCGGCCATGGTCTCGGCCTCGGACTTGATGACGTCGGCGGTGCCGGCCTCAACGGTGGCCACCTCGTAGCCGTAGTTCTCCTCCAGCTTCTTGCCGGCCTCGGCGCCCTGCTGGGAGAAGCCGCCGTCGGTGGGGGAGCCGGGGATCAGGATGCCGATCTTCACGTCGGAAGCCTCGCTGCCGCCCTCGGCGGGAGGAGTGCTGCCCTCAGGAGTGGTGGAGGTGCCGCCGCCGCAGGCGGCAGTACCGAGCAGGAGCGCGCCGGACAGGATCAAAGGGATCAGCTTTTTCATGTTCATTCCTCCAATAAAATGTTTTTAAAACCAATGGTTTTGGTTATGGAATGGGATAAAACGTGATCAGACAGGATCCATACATTCTTCTGAGGAAGGGTGCTTGGATGGGAATGCTTACGCCTTCTCGTAGGCCACGCCCTTGGCGCTGGCGTCCACGGCCTTCTTCTTGCAGGCGGCCAGAACAGCCAGAACGGTGACGATGTAGGGCACCATCAGGATGAGGTTGTTGGGGATGTTGAGGCCCGCGTTCTGGAGGGTCATCTGCAGGGCATTGGAGCCGCCGAAGATCAGAGCGCCCAGAAGCACGCCGCCGGGCTTCCACTTGCCCAGGACCACCACGGCCATGGCGATGTAGCCCTTGCCGCCGGTCATGTCCACCTGGAAGGTGTTGGACTGGGCGATGGCCAGGTAGGCGCCGGCCATACCCATCAGCAATCCGCTGAAGAGGGTGGCGGCATAGCGGGTGGTGAAGACGTTGATGCCCAGGCTGTCGGCCGCCTTGGGATGCTCGCCCACGGCGATGATCCGGGTGCCGATGGAGGTGCGGTTCATCAGGAACCAGATGGCCGGAACCAGGATGAAGCCGATGTAGACGATGATGTTGTGCTGGAAGAAGACCTCACCGATGAAGGGGATGCTGGAGAGGCCGGGGATCTGGATGGGAGGGAAGGGGGTGACCTGGGTGCCGCCGGTCTGCGCGTCAAAGAACATCTTGCGGAACAAAACGGCGGTGAAGCCGGAGCCCAGCATGTTGATGGCGCAGCCGATGACCACCTGGGGTGCCCTGAAGCGGATGGAGGCCACCGCAAAGATCAGCGTCATGAAGCAGCCTGCCAGCATACCGGCCAGCATGCCCAGCCAGTAGTTGTTGGTGTAGTAGGCCACGGCGAAGGCGGCAAAGGCACCGGTAAGCATGGTACCCTCCACGCCGATGTTGATGAGGCCGGCGCGCTCAGAGACCACCAGGCCCAGAGCAGCGATCAGAAGGGGAATGGCCATGCGAATCGTCGCAGCGAGGAAAGAAGAGAGATCCATTACTGCTTCGCCTCCTTCAAAACAGGCTTTTTACCGGGACGGGCCGGAGCGGTACGCTTTTTCTTCACGCGGCTGACCGCGGCCACAGCGACAAAGATGATGATGATGCCCTGCACGATGTCAGCGAAGGAAGAGGAGACGCCGATGTTGCGCTGCATGGCAGTGGAACCGGACGCCAGGAAGCCGAAGAGCAGGGAGCTGAGGATGACGCCGATGGGGTTGTTGTTGGCCAGGATGGCCACGGCGATGGCGGTGTAGCCGTAGCCGTTGGAGATCTTCTCGTAGAGGTAGTGGGCGGAGCCGGCCACCTCGAACGCGCCGCCCATGCCGGCCAGAGCGCCGGAGATGAGCATGGTGGAGATCATGGTGCGGCTGACGTTGATGCCGCCGTACTTGGCCGCGGTGGAGTTGTAGCCCACGGCGCGCACTTCATAGCCGAAGTAGGTCTTGAAGAGCAGGATGAAGATGACCACAGCGGCGATGCAGCCGAAGAGGAAGCCGGGATGCAGCTTGGTCTTGGCGATGAGGTAAGGCATGAAGCCCTGCTCCGCGATGGTGTAGGACTGGGGCTCGGCCTGGCTCAGGTCGCGCATGGGGTTGCGGACCAGATAGCCCACCAGCTGGAGGGCGATGTAGTTGAACATGATGGTGGTGATGATCTCAGAGATGCTGAACTTGGTCTTGAGGAGACCAGGGATGAAGGCCCAGGCGGCACCGGCCAGCGCACCGGCCAGAACCATGAGGATCATCAGGAGGATACCGGGCATATAGGTGAAGGTGATGCCCACCCAGGTGGCGGCGGTACAGCCCATGATGAACTGACCTTCCGCGCCGATGTTAAAGACGCTGCCGCGGTTGCCGATGGCCACGGCGATACCGGTGAACAGAAGGGGACAGGCCTTGTTCAGGGTGTTGCCGAACACGCGGAGATTGCCGAAGGTGGCGTCCCACAGGGAGACAAAGGCCTCATTGGCCGGATAGCCGAAGGCCGTCAGCAGCAGCCAGCTGCAGATGACGGCGAAGAACACCGCCACCAGGGGTTTCCAGATGGACTGTAACAGTCCCGTCAGTTTTTCTTTCATCCTTGGACGCCTCCTCCTGCGGCAGCGTGCTGCTCCGCCTTCAGATCTTCTTGGCTCTTACCGGCCATCATCAGGCCGAGAATGCTGACGTCGACATCGGGAGAGACCTCACCCATGACGCGCCCGCCGTGCATGACCAGGATACGGTCGGAGAGGGAGAGGATCTCGTCCAGGTCGGTGGAGATGAGCAGGACCGCCTTATCCTTGGCGCGCTCCTCCACCAGCTTGGAGCGGACGAACTCGATGGCGCCGATATCCAGGCCGCGGGTGGGCTGGATGGCCAGCATGACCTTGGGGTCACGGGAGACCTCGCGGGCCAGAATGACCTTCTGCTGGTTGCCGCCGGAGAGGCCGCCGGCCAGATACTCGGGATCGTGGGGACGGATATCAAAGGCCTCCACCATCTCGACGCCGTGCTTGGTGATGGCGTGATTGTCGGCCATGAGACCGTGGGCAAAGGGGGCCTTGCGCTGGGTGCCCATGATCAGGTTCTGCTTGATGGGGAACTGGAGGACCAGACCCTTGGTGAGGCGGTCGTCCGGGATGTGGGCCAGGCCCAGATCCAGGTGGCGGCGGATGTTGGCCTTGGTGACCGACTCGCCGTCCAGACGGATGTCGCCGTCCTCGATCTTGCGTCCGCCGACGATGGCCTCGCCCAGCTCCAGCTGGCCGTTGCCGTCGACGCCGGCGATGCCGACGATCTCACCGGCGTGGACCGCGAAGGAGATGCCGTCCACCGCGGGCAGGCCCTTGTCGTTCTTGACGCGGAGATGGTCGATCTCCAGCAGGGGCCGGCCGGGCTCCTTGGGCTCGATCTGGCGCTCCAGATGGACGTCGCGGCCCACCATCATGTGGGCCAGCTCTTCCTCGGTGGTGTCCTTGACGTTGACCGAGCCGATCACCTCGCCCAGCCGCATGACGGTGACGCGGTCGGCGTAGGTCATAACCTCGCTCATCTTGTGGGTGATGAGGATGATGGAATAGCCGCTGTCGGCCAGCATCCGGATGGAGGTAAAGAGCTCTTCCACCTCGTTGGGAGTCAGAACAGCGGTGGGCTCATCCAGAATGAGGATCTTGGCCTGACGCATCAGGACCTTGAGGATCTCCACCTTCTGCTGCACGCCGACGGGGATCTGCCAAATCAGGGACTGTGGATTGACGTTGAAGCCAAACCGGTCGTTGAGCTCCTGGACCTTTTTGTCCAGCTCTTTGATGTGGTGGACGATACCCGTCTCTTTATCCATGCCGAGGAAGATGTTCTGCGTGACGGTGAGCTGGGGGATCAGCATGAAGTGCTGGTGCACCATGCCGATGCCGTGCTGAATGGCCACGCTGGGGCTGGACATGTGAACTTCTTCCCCGTTGATGAGAATATGTCCTTCGTCATGGGCGTAAAGGCCGTAAAGGATGTTCATCAGGGTGGACTTACCGGCTCCGTTTTCGCCGAGCAGCGCATGGACTTCGCCTTGCTTCAGGGTAAATTCGATGTTCTTGTTGGCACAAAAATTCCCGAAGTATTTGCAGATGCCATGCATTTCTACAACGTTCATTTTCTGGCTCCTTTCGGATTGGTTTGTTTGCCGATGGGAACACGAGCTTTTCCGTTCGAAGCGCCGGAGAACCGCAGGGACACGGTAGACAGGCTTTCCAGCAGATCGCAGATGCAGAGACAGAGGTACAAGTCCTTTGTACTACATACAGCTTATGATGATTATATAAAGACAGCCTGGTAAAGTCAATATAATTTTGACAAATCTCACGAAAGGGTGTGTAGATTATGAAAAAGAAGAAACTTAAAATAGAGCATTATTCTATAAAAAAGAAGGAAAGATCGGGCAAAAAAACGCGGGAATCGCAATGGAATATTACACAAAAGAAATACATTATAACATCATAAGACTATACAGTTTAAATAAAAAGGAAACAGAAAAGACAAAAAAAGAAGAGGGCACGTCAAATCTGTTACAGAGTCATCGCATCGTAAAACAGGTTTGACGTACCCTCACAAAGGGTCAGATCGGGGGGATTTCCAGCCGGTAAGGCGGCCTTACCAGTTTTTCCGCAGGAACTTGAGGTCCAGGAACCCGCTGCGGAAATAGATGGTGGAGTGGGCCACGATCTCATGGTCGTAGTTATAGACATAGTCGTCCATCAGAAGGACGGGCTCGTGCTCGCCCAGGTGCATCAGCTCGATCACAGCGGGGGGCGGGATGACCGCGTCGATGTGGGAGAGGGTGTAGGCCATGGTGGTGTGGCAGTACTGCTCCAGGAACTGATAGTGCCCCATGTTCTGGAGCTTGAAGATGGAATCCCGGGCGGGCTCGGCAAAACGCCCGTCGATGTGGTCGGTACAGTAGGCGGCCACGACGCCGTCGATCCAGCCCAGTTTTTCGGTATTTAAATAAGAGGTAGACTCCGGACCGAAAGCGGGGTCGTTCTGGAACACGAAGCCCAGGTTCAGAGACTCGATCCGGGGGTGGTAGCCGGCCTCCTCCATGGAGCGGAAGAGCTCCGGAGCGGTATCCAGCCGGAACGCGTTGTCGGCCAGCTGCGGATTGGCAATGGTACCCTTTCCGCGCCGACGGGTGACCACACCCATTTCCTCCAGAGAGGCCAGCGCGTCACGCAGCACATTCCGGCTGATGCCCAGCCGGCGTGAGAGCTCGTCCTCATTGGGAAGTTTGAAAGGGGCGTTGTCCTGACTTGAAGTGCGGATGAGATCCAAGAGCGCACGCTTTGTTTTATAGGAGAGCTGCTTATTGTCTACCCGCAGGATATGCAACTGATCATCCATCTAGTACCACGTCCAACAAAGTTTAATTCGCCTGAGAAACATCCTTATTATACCTCCCGGACCTGTTGAATGCAAGACTATATTCAAATAAACGAAAAAAAGAAAAAATGAAACCGGAAAATAAGATAAAATAGACAATCGGAAGGTTCGTGTAGCGAAAAAATTGATTTTTGTAAATGGAAGAAATGCAGAATAGAAGGAAAGACCCTGCAAAACCGTTCGTTCTACTTTGTGAAAGTGCCGAAGAAAGAGGCTCAAAAAAATATTTGGTAGTACTAATATACTAAAAAGTCATATAAAGTGAATGAAAAGAGATAGAAGCGGAACATAAAAAAGTAAAATTAGCATTTGAAATTTAGCATATTATACAGAATTAATAAAAATGAGGGAAATCCATAAATAAAATTGACATATTAGACGGAGCGGTCTATACTGACCTTAGTACTACAAAAGACCAAGGAGAGATGATTCAGACGCGGTGACCCCAGCCGGGAACCCCAGTGAAATGAGTGTTATTGCGGAAGATATGAAATAAGGTGTTATATATCCTGTCTCTCGGCGTTCTGTAAATCCAAAAGAAGGTGGATTCGAGATGGAAAACCTCAAGTATGGAATCAACGACAAGCCAACCCTTGTAAAGACCATTCCCCTTGCGTTCCAGCACGTGCTCTCCGCTTTCGCAGGCACGCTGTCCGGCGCACTGATGCTGGCGACCGGCATGGGCATGAACAGCCAGGATACCGCCCTGGTCGTCCAGTGTGCCATGCTCATCTGTGCCGTGGCCACCATCATCCAGTCGGTAGGCATCGGCCCTCTGGGCGCCCGTCTTCCCATCGTCACCGGCGGCAGCTACACCCTGATCGCTCCCATGGTGGCTCTCTCCAAGGACATGCCCATCGGCACGGTGTTCGGATCCTCCTTTGTGGCGGCCATCGCGCTGACCGTGCTCGGACCTCTGGCGGTCAAGTATCTGCATCGCTTCTTCTCCCCCGTGGTGACCGGCAGCGCCGTGCTGGCCGTCGGTATGTGCCTGATGGGCAGCGCCTTCAGCTACATGGTCAACAACTCCGCGGACCCCGCCAATGAGCCTCAGATCTGGCTCTTCGTGGGCATCGCTCTCTTTACTCTGGTTCTCACTCTGGTGCTGGACTCCTTCACCAAGGGCTTCGTCCAGTCCTGCTCCATCCTGATCGCCATCGTCGTGGGCTACGTCCTGTGCGTGGTGCTGGGCCTGGTGGACTTCGCCAGCGTGGGCACCGCCTCCTGGCTGGCTCTGCCCAAGCCCGTGAACTTCGGCTTCGGCTTTAACTTCAGCGCCATCATCACCCTGTGCATCGTGCACATCGCCACCGTCATGGAGAACATCGGCGACACCACCGGCGTGGTCTCCGGCGTGGAGGACCGCCTGCCCACCAAGAAAGAGCTCATGCGCGCCGTCAGCGGCGACGGCCTGGGCAGTGTGTTTGCCGCCCTGTTCAACGGCCTGCCCGTGATCTCCGGCTCCCCCAACGTGGGCATCATCACCATGACCGGCGTGGGCAGCCGCTTCGTCACCCTGGCCGGCGGTATCATCATCGGCATCCTGGCCTTCTTCCCCAAGTTCGCGCAGGTCCTGGCTCTGACTCCCTATCCCGTCCTGGGCGGCGTGCTCTTCGTTTCCTTCGGTACCATCGCGGCCTCCGGTATCCGCGTGATCGGCATGAGTCGTATGAGCAAGCGTGACATCACCATCCTGGCCATGGCCATCGTGGTGGGCATCGGCGGCAGCGCCGCTTCCGCCAGCCTGAGCTTCCTGCCCTCCACCGTGCTGACCCTCATCACCGGCATCCCCGGCACCGCCATGACCGCTCTGGTCCTCAACATCATCCTGCCCCGCAGCAAGGCGGACAAGGAGTTCGAGGCCAAGCAGGCCGCCGAGAACGCCCGCCTGGAGGCTGAGGCCGAGGCCAAAGTGGCCGCCCAGACCCAGAAGAGCGGCAAGAAGTAAGCATTTTGTACCGGTTCCGGCGGGCGGGACAGGGGCGGGAAACCGCCCTTGCCCGATCTGCCAAAAACAGACCCTGAAGTTTGGTTGTTTTTTTCAAAAAAACAGGCGAAAGAGATATGAAGACTGCGTGACATTTCCCATGAGATTCGGTATAATAGGGCCAGGGAACCATTAATAAGACTTATGAAGGAGAACGGGTAACTATGGAATCCATTGAACTGAAAATCAACGGAGAAGTCAAGTCGGTCCAGGTGGAGAAAAACTGGACGCTGCTCTATGTTCTGCGTGAGGTCCTGGACCTGACCGGCGCCAAATGTGGATGCAACACCGGCGACTGTGGTGCCTGTAAGGTGATCATCGACGGCGAGGCGGTCAATTCCTGCCTGGTGCTGGCTCCCAAGGCCGTGGGCAAGGACATCTGGACCATCGAGGGCCTGTCCAACGGTCCGGAGCTCCATCCCATCCAGCAGGCGTTCATCGACGCCGGCGCGGTCCAGTGCGGTTACTGCACGCCGGGCATGGTGATGTCGGCCAAGGCTCTGCTGGACAAGAACCTGGATCCCTCTGAGGAGGAGATCCGCGCCGCGATCTCCAACAACCTGTGCCGCTGCACCGGGTATGTGAAGATCGTGGAGGCCATCCGGCTGGCCGCCGAGCGCATGCGCAACGCTTAACGAGGATACAGGAAAGGACGCAAAACATATGAGCTGTGAAACTCCTACCAACGGAATGATTGGAAGCCGCCTCCCCGTGCGGGACGCACAGGTCAAGGTCACCGGTCAGCTCAAGTACGTAGCCGATATGAAGATGCCCCACATGCTGCACGCCAAGGTGCTCTTCAGCCCCGTGGCTCACGCCCGGATCAAGAGCATCGACACCAGCGAGGCGGAAGCCCTGCCCGGCGTGCGTGCGGTGGTGTGCTACAAGAACGCCCCCGACATTCCCTTCAACTGCTGCGGCGAGAACATCGACGAGAGCAAGAACGAGCGCATCTTCGACCAGGTGGTCCGCTATGTGGGCGACAAGGTGGCCGCGGTGGCCGCCGACACCGTGCAGATCGCGGAGAAGGCTCTCAAACTGATCAAGGTAGAGTATGAGGAGCTGCCCTTCTACATCGACCCGGAAGAGGCCATGAAGGAGGACGCCTATCCCATCCACGAGGGCGGCAACATCGCCGAGGTGGTCAACCTGAACCAGGGCGATGTGGATGCCGGCATGCAGGAGGCCGACCTGGTCTTTGAGGACCGGTACAGCCTGCCCGCCATCCACCACAGCGCCATCGAGACCCACGCGGCCCTGGCCTCTTACGACGCCAACGGCAAGCTCACCGTCTGGTCTCCCTCCCAGGACGCCTTCGCGGTGCGGGTCAACCTCTCCCGGCTGTTCGGGCTGAAGATGAGCCGGGTCCGTGTGGTGGCCTCCGCCATCGGCGGCGGCTTCGGCGGCAAGATCGACATGATCGTGGAGCACGTGGCGGCGCTCCTGTCCATCAAGACGGGCCGCCCGGTGCGCCTGGTCTACACCCGGCGGGAGGACATTCCCTCTTCCCACAGCCGCCATCAGATGATCGTTTACCTCAAGACCGGCGTGAAGAAGGACGGCACCGTCGTGGCCCAGGACTTCAACCTGGTCATCAATGCCGGCGCCTTCGCCGGCGGCACCTCCAGCGTGGCCTGGGCCATGGGCGGCAAGGCCTTCCGGATCATGGACACCCCCAACATCCGCTTCAAGGCCACCGAGGTCTACACCAACTGCACCTGCGGCGCGGCCATGCGCGGCTTCGGTTCGCCCCAGCTGTTCTTCGCCCAGCAGCGGCAGTTCAACAAGATCGCCAAAGAGCTGGGCATGGACCTGACCGAGTTCCTCCTCAAGAACCTGAAGGGGGAGCAGGGCATGGACCTGCGCAACAACACGCCTCTGGGCAACACCTATGCCAAGGCCTGTGTGGAAAAGGGCGCTGAGATCTTCAACTGGAAGAAGGCCCTGGAAGAGCAGGAGGCCTCCCGCAAGGAGAACGGACGCTACCGCATCGGCGTGGGCATGGCGGTGGCCGCCCACGGCAACGGCGTGTTTGGCGTCCATCCCGACACCACCGGCATCATCCTGCGGATGAACGAGGACGGCACCGTGATCCTCTCCAGCGGCTGCTGCGATATGGGCAACGGCTCGGTCTCCCTCCAGGGCCAGCTGGTGGCCGAGGTCCTGGGCATCCCCATGACCGACATCGAGTACATCCAGGCCGATACCGACGCCACCCTGTGGGATCTGGGCAACTACTCCAGCCGCGGCACCTACGTCAGCGGCGCGGCGGCGGTGAAGGCGGCCAACAGCCTGAAGAAGATGCTCCTGGAGGAGGCGGCCGACGTGCTGCCCGAGGATCCCGACCGGATCGTGTTCCACGACGGACGGGCCTGGAGCCTGAACTACCCCGACCGCTCCGCCAGCATGGCGGACCTGGCCCACCACGCCCACCACAAGAACCAGCGGGATCTGGTGGTGGCCGAGACCTTCGCCAGCCAGGCCATGGCGGTCTCCTACGGCGCCCACTTCGTCAAGACCCAGGTGGACACCGAGACCGGCGAGGTCAAGGTGCTGGACTATGTGGCGGTCCACGATGTGGGCACCCCCCTGAACCCCATGTCGGTGGAGGGCCAGATCGAGGGCGCCATCCAGATGGGCCTGGGCTATGCCCTGAGCGAGGGCATCGACCGGGACGAGAAGGGCAAGGTAAAGAACGGCACCTTCCGCACCTATCACATCTTTACGTCCACCGAAATGCCGCCCATTCGGATCGGCTTTGTGGATAAACCGGAGGAGACCGGCCCCTACGGAGGCAAGAGCATCGGCGAGTGCTCCGTGGTCCCCGCACCGGCCGCCATTGCCAACGCGGTATCCAACGCGGTGGAGGGCGACTACCATGACCTGCCTCTGCGCAAAGAGGTGGTGCTTGCGGGTCTTCCCCAGTAAGCAGCATCGAAACGCCTCGATTTCGAGGCGTTTCGGAAGAGGGACGGAGGGTTCCGTCTCCCTTCCGAGACGCCCCAAATGAATGGAAATGGAGCTGATACCATGGAATTTGAAGGAAAGGTTGCCGTCGTTACCGGCGCCGGACAGGGCCTGGGTGCAGGCTTTGCCAAGGACTTTGCCCGCCAGGGTGCCAAGGTGGTCCTGCTGGGCCGGACCCTCTCCAAGGTGGAGAAGGTGGCCGAGGAGATCAAGGCCGAGGGCGGCTGGGCGCTGGCCCTGGGCTGCGACGTGGGCGACCGGGACCAGGTGAAGGCCAGCTTTGAGCGCATCTTCGCTGAAGTGGGCGGCGTGGACATCCTGGTGAACAACGCCGCGTATCACCGCTCCCTCTCGGTGCTGGACACCAGCATGGAGGAGTGGGACAAACACATCAATTCCAATCTGAATGGTACCTTCTACTGCATCAAGGCAGTGCTCCCCGGCATGGTGGAGCGGCGCTACGGCAAGATCATCAACATCAGCTCGTCGGGCGCCAAGCTGTTCTTCCCCGGCTTCGGGGCTTACGCGGCCTCCAAGGGCGGCATCGTCTCCCTGACGCAGATCCTCTCGGAGGAGGTCAAGAACTACAACATCAACGTCAACGCCATCTATCTGGGCATGACCAATACCGAGCACACCCGGGAGCGCATCGACAGCGACCCCGCCGTCACCGTCAAGCTGGACGAGATGCTCCAGGTGGACGAGGTGTCCAAGGTGGTCTGCTTCCTGGCTTCCGATGCCGCCGCTCCCATCATGGGCGCCGCCATCGACGTATTCGGAAAGAAAGCATAAGAACGGAATAAAAAATAAGACAGAAAGAAGGTAAAACAAGATGGTCAGTACGAATCAGCGCGCCATGAAAGTGGTGGAGGAGCTGCTGGAGAACGCGGAAGCTCTGGGCTGCAAGGTGGTCAAGCTGGACTGCGGCGCCACCGTCATCGACCTGGGCCTCAACTGCCGGGGCAGCTGGCAGGCCGGCGTCCTCTTCACCCGGGCGTGCATCGGAGACCTGGGCGTGGTCAGCCTGAGTGATTTCAAGCTGAATGACCAGTACAGCTTTGCCGCCGTCAATGTCTTTATCGAGCAGCCCCTCATCGCCTGCCTGGGCTCTCAGATCGCCGGCTGGAAGCTGGGAGAGGGCGAGTTCGCCACCATCGGCTCCGGTCCCGCCCGCGGCATCGCCCACGTGGCCTCCGACTGGTACTTTGAGATGACCGACTACAAGGACGACTACGACAAGGCGGTCCTGTGCATCCAGGATGTGAAGTATCCCTCCAATGAGATCGCCCTGGAAGTGGCCAACGCCTGCCATGTCAAGCCGGAGGACACCTACATCCTGATGTCTCCCAGCACCTGTGTGGCCGCCTCCATCCAGGTCTCCGCCCGGATGCTGGAGCAGACCTGCCACAAGATGTTCGAGAAGCACTTTGACCCCGCCCAGATCGTCATGATCCGCGGCAAGGCCCCCATCGCCCCGGTGGTGAAGGATGAGCTCAAGACCATGGGCCGCATCAACGACGCCCTCATCTACGGCAGCGAGATCGAGGTGTGGGTGGACGCCGAGGACAAGGACATCGCCAAGGTCATCCACCAGCTGGCGGGCAAGACCTCTTCCCCCAACTACGGCGAGCTCTTCGAGGACGTGTTCAAGGATGCCGGCTGCGACTTCTTCTATGTGGACCACGACGTCCACTCCGTGGGCAAGATCCAGATCCACAACGTGAACACCGGCCGGGCCTACTGCGCCGGCGAGATCAACTACGAGGCGCTGGAGCGCAGCTTCCTGAACTAAGGGATCTCAGCGCGTCACCTAAAATTTTTTAGGTGAATCCGTTTGTGATACATACTACTAATTTCAATAAATAGGAGGAAACAAGATGGCACTTTCGAATGAAAGATTATTGAAGCTGTATCGTGACATGGTCATGATCCGCCGCTTTGAGGAGGTCATCGAGACCTATGCCGCCAACGGCACCGTCCCCGGCTTCGTACACCTGAGCATCGGCCAGGAGGCCTGCCAGGCCGGCGTGGTGGACTGCCTGAAGAAGACCGACTATAAGTTCCCCGATCACCGCGGACACGGCGCCATCTGCCTGTGCGGCACCGATCCCAAGCTGGTCATGGCCGAGATCTTCGGCAAGGCCACCGGCATCAACCACGGCCGCGGCGGCTCCATGCACGTCAACGACCTGGACTGCGGCAACATGGGCTTCAACGGCATCCAGGGTTCCACCATGGTCACCTGCCTGGGCACCGCTTTTAACGCCGTTTACAACCACACCGACGCCGTTACCGCCGTGTTCATGGGCGACGGCACCCTGGGTGAGGGCACCTGCCATGAGAGCATGAACATGGCCGCCACCTGGAAGCTCCCCATCATCTACTGCCTGGTGAACAACCAGTACGCCATCTCCACCAAGTACACCGAGGCTCATCCCCAGAAGCGCCTGAAGACCTGGGGCGAGGGCTACGAGGTGCCCAGCTTCTTCGTGGACGGCAACGACATCGAGGCCGTCGTGGAGGCCGTCGAGGCCGCTGTGGAGCGCGCCCGCAAGGGTGAGGGCCCCACTCTGCTGGAGTTCGACACCTACCGCTGGCAGGGCCACTTCGCCGGCGACCCCGCCGCCTACCGTCCCGAGGAGGAGGTCCAGGCCTGGAAGGATCGCGATCCTGTGAAGCTGTGCCGCAACACCATGCTGGAGCGCGGCATCTCCGAGGCCGACATCAAGAAGATCGAGGACGAGGAAGAGGAGCATGTGCAGGAGATGCTGAAGTTCTCTCTGGAGAGCCCCTATCCCGGCATCGAGACCGCTACGACCTACACTTATGCTGACAGAGAGGTGGAGACGAGATGAGCAGAGGAAAGAAGCTTTCTTACGGCATGGCCATCAACGAGGCCCTGCATCAGATCATGGAGCAGGACGAGCGCGTGTTCGTCCTGGGCGAAGACGTAGCCAAGATGGGCGGCGACTTCGGTATCACCAAGGGCATCTGGGCCAAGTGGCCTGACCGCATCAAGGACACCGCTCTGTCCGAGTCCGCCATCCTGGGCCTGTCCTGCGGCGCCGCCGTCTGCGGCCTGAAGCCCGTGCCCGAGATCATGTTCGCTGACTTCCTGGGCGTCGGCTTTGACCAGATCACCAACAACGCCGCCAAGCTGAACTACATGTATCAGGGCAAGGCCCACTGCGGCATCACCGTCCGCGCCCCCCAGGGCGGCGGCATCCGCTGCGCCTACCATCACTCCGCCTGCGTGGAGTCCTGGTTCATGAACACCCCCGGCCTGGTCATCGTGTGCCCCACCACCCCCTATGAGGCCAAGGGCCTGCTGATCTCCGCCATCAAGAGCGACAACCCCGTGCTCTTCCTGGAGCACAAGGCTCTGTACAACGTCAAGGGCGAGGTGCCCGAGGAGATGTACGAGATCCCCCTCTACGAGGCCGAGATCGAGCGCGAGGGCAGCGACGTGACCATCGTGGCCACCCAGACCATGCTGGCCAAGGCCCACAAGGCCGCCGAGGAGATGGAGAAGGAGGGCGTCAGCTGCGAGATCATCGACCTGCGCACCGTCTTCCCCTACGACAAGGACACCATCCAGAAGTCCGTCGCCAAGACCGGCCGTCTGGTCATCGCCCAGGAGGGCGTCAAGTGCGGCGGCTGGGCTGCTGAGATTTCCGCTATGATCAATGAGGACGTGTTCGAGTACCTGCGCGGTCCCGTCAAGCGCGTGACCGGTCTGGATTCTCCCATGCCCTTCTCTCCGGATCTGGAGGACTACGTCATGCCTCAGCAGGACGACGTGGTCAAGGCCATCCGCGAGGTTATGGAATATTAAGGGGAGGATACGACAATGATTACGAAATACGGTATGCCGAAGTTCGGCCTCTCCATGGAGACCGGCATCATCGGCGAGTGGCTCGTGAAAGAGGGCGACTCCGTGAAGAAGGGCGACGCCCTGGTGGAAGTGAGCACCGATAAGATCACCAACACCGGCGAGGCTCCCTGCGACGGCGTGATCCGCAAGATCATCGCTCAGGTGGACGACGAGATCCCCTGCGGCGAGACCATCTGCCTCATCGCCGACAGCATGGATGAGCCCGTGGACGGCGACGCCCCCGCCGCGGCTCCTGCCGCCGCTGAGGCCGCTCCTGCCGCTGCCCCCGCTGCGGCTCCCGCCGCCGCGCCCGCCGCTCCCGCCGGGGATGTGAAGATCACCCCCCGCGCCAAGAAGATCGCCGAGGAGAAGGGCCTGGCCTACGCCCACATCAAGGGCACCGGCCTGCTGGGCATGATCACCATCGACGACCTGAAGAAGTACGGCAAGCCTCTCTCCGAGGTGGCTGCTCCCGCCGCTCCCGCTCCCGCTGCGGCTCCCGCCCCTGTGGCCGCCCCCGCGGCTCCTGTGGCCCCCGCGCCCGCGGCCGCTCCGGCTCCTGCCGCCGCTCCCGCCCAGGTCTACAACACCGCGCCCTGCGCCGAGGGTGACGTCATCACCAAGATGACTCCCATGCAGTCCGCCGTGTGCAAGGGCATGATGAACTCCCTCCAGGGTTCCGCCCAGATCACCATCGCCACCGAGGCCGATGTGACCAACCTGGTGAAGGTGTACAAGTCCATCAAGGGCAAGTACAAGAACGCCGGCGTGAAGCTCAGCTACACCGCCATGCTCATCAAGTCCGTGGCCCAGGCTCTGGAGAACCATCCCGCCATGCGCATGACCGTGGCCGACGCCAACCACATCAAGACCACTGCCCGCATCAGCATCGGCTGCGCTGTGGACATCCCCGACGGCCTGATCGTGCCCGTCATCCGGGACGCCAACCTGAAGGACCTGCGCACCATCTGCCTGGAGCTGGCCGATCTGACCGAGCGCGCCAAGGCCGGCAAGCTCAACAGCGATGAGCTGGGCAATGCCTCCATCACCATCACCAACCTGGGCATGTTCGGCATCACCTACTTCACCCCCATCATCAACGCTCCCGAGGGCGCCATCCTGGGTGTTGGCGCGATCCTGGAGAAAATGATGGTGAAGGACGGCGGCTTCTATCCCGGCTCCGTCATGAACCTGAGCCTGACCCACGACCACCGTGTCATCAACGGCGCGCCCGCGGCCCGCTTCCTCCAGGAGGTCATCACCGGCCTGCAGGACTTCAAGTGGCTGTAAGACACGCCCCACGGAATGGCTGACGACCACCCACTGATATTGACGTGAGCACTTCCGCTCACTGAACCGAACCGGCGGCGGCCAACCCAAACTGCGGTTGGCCGCCTGCTGTCTATCCGGCTTAGATTGGCATCCCCGCATGTATACGAAACGGAAAGGATCGTCGCTATGAAGCAGATTGACCTCATTATCAAAAATGCCTACCTCATCACCATGAATGCCAAGCGGGAAGTGATTCCCAATGCCTGCATCGCGGTGGAGGGAGACAAGATCCTGGCGGTTGGAACCGATGCGCTTTTGGAGCAGTATCAGGCCGACAAAGTTATTGACGCCGCGGGCAAGTATGTCTTCCCCGGCTTTATCAGCACCCACTCCCATCTCTTCCAGACCATGCTCAAGGGTCTGGGCCGGGACAAGTTCCTCATCGACTGGCTCAACAGTTCTGTGCGGGTGGCCCTGCACAACTTCGACGAGGAGACCGTCTACTATGCCGCCCTGCTGGGCTGCATGGAGGGCATCCGCTCCGGCACCACCACTATTCTGGACTATATGTACGCCCACCCCATCGCCGGGCTGGACGACTGCGTGACCCAGGCCTTTGAGGACATCGGCATCCGCGGCGTCCTGGGCCGCGCCTTCACCAACGTGGCTTCCTTCCCGCCTGAGATCGCCTGCCCCCGTGTGGAGACCGAGCGGGACTTCTTCGACGACGTGCGCCGTCTGAACACCAAGTATCAGAACCACTCCCGCATCAGCGTGTGCATGGCCCCCGGCATCATCTGGGACCACACCGACGAGGGCTTCCGGGAGATGCGCAGCACCGCCAACGAGCTGCACATGCCCATCACCATGCACCTGGTGGAGACCCCCGACGACGATGCCTTCTCCCGTGAGCAGTACGGCGAGGACACCATCCCCCACCTGGAGAAGCTGGGCGTCCTGGGCCCCGACTTCATCGCCGTGCACTGCGTGTATATGAAGGACGAGGATCTGGATACCTTCAAGAAGTACGACGTGAAGGTCTCCCACAACCCCAACTCCAACATGGTCCTGGCCTCCGGCGTGGCCCGCATCCCCGAGATGCTGGAGAAGGGCATCACGGTCAGCCTGGCCTGCGACGGCTCGGCCAGCAACGACACCCAGAATATGCTGGAGGTCATCAAGGCGGCCAGCCTCATGCAGAAGGTCCATCACTGCAATCCCTCCCTGATGCCCGCCTCCACCGTGCTGGAGCTGGCCACCCTGGGCGGCGCCCGCACCCTGGGCCGGGAGAGCGAGCTGGGCTCCGTGGAGGCCGGCAAGAAGGCCGACTTCATCCTCTTCGATCCTCTGAGCCCCTGGTCCGCCCCCGTGTATGATCCGGTCAGCACCCTGACCTATGCCTGCAGCCCCGACAACATCAAGGCGGTGGTCATCGACGGCAAGGTGGTCATGGAGAACGGCCATATGACCACGGTGGATGAGGAGAAGGTCATCCGCGAGGCCCAGCGTCTGGGCACCAAGCTGGTGGAGAAGTCCGGCCTGGGCAACGTCCAGTGGGGCCAGAAGATGCCCCTGATGCACATTTGATCTGGTGGGAGGTAGTAAAACCATGAATAAGCTGTTCTTTTTCCAGACCCCGAAGGAAAATCTGAAGATCAACGTGGTCTTCCGGGACGAGAAGCTGCTGGAGTCCTTCAAGGCCGACTCCGCCGAGACTGAGGTCCTGCCCGACGTCCACGACTACTATACCGACATCTACTTCCCCAAGGCGCCCGCGGATCGTCCCTACACCTTCTCCTCCATCGTGCTCTCTTCCGATGGTAAGATGGCCTATCAGGACAATCCCTCCGGCCCCCTGGTGGCCAAGAACAACTTCCTGGATCCCGACGGCTCCCTGGGTGACTTCTGGGTGCTCAACGTGCTGCGCTCCTATGCCGACGGCATCATCGTGGGCGCCAATACCCTGGCCAAGGAGCCCGGCATCACCTGCCATGTCTACGACGAGGACCTGACCCGTCAGCGCCGGGAGCACCTGGGCAAGAAGCATCAGCCGGTCAGCGTGGTGGTCTCCTTTGACGCCACCGACATCCCCTTCGACCACTACACCTTCGACGTGGACCCCGCCGAGGAGCTGAAGATGGTCATCGCCACCGGTCCCGACGGACTGGACTACATCCAGAAGAAGTCCCCCCTCAAGCACGTGGTCTACGGCCCCTTCACCTGCAAGGAGGATGTGGACAAGGCGGAGCTGGCTCCCCTGGACCGGGACTACGACGTGGTCCCCGTCATCGTCACCGGCGAGGGCAAGAATCCCGACGGCCATGTGATGATGTACGTCCTCAAGAAGCTGGGCCTGGAGAAGCTGTGCGTGGAGTCTCCCTCTTACTGCGCCTACATGCTCAAGGAGCAGATGCTGGATGAGTACTTCATCAACTACTCCATGGTCTTCGTGGGCGGCACCACCACCCCCGGCTCCTTCATCTCCTACGGCCACCTGGATCACCCCCACGCCGATCTCATCTCTCTGGGTACCCACAAGAGCAACTTCCTCTTTACCCGTCAGAAGATCCGCTACAACGTCAAGCAGGAGACCGACCTCTCCGCCTACAAGTATTAAACTGAAACCATTCGTCCAAGGCGCACAGCGCCATCGGGACACCGTCCGGCGGGGAAGGCCCCGCGGAATTTGTCCTCATGAAAATTAGGAGGAAAGAAACATGAATTACGATCTGGTTGTCATCGGCGCCGGCCCCGGCGGCTATGTGGCCGCCATCCGCGCGGCCCAGCTGGGCATGAAGACTGCGATTGTGGAGAAGGACGCCTGCGGCGGCACCTGCCTCAACTACGGCTGTATCCCCACCAAGGCCCTGTACAAGAACGCCGAGGTGGTGGACGAGATCATGCACGCCGATGAGTTCGGGATCTCGGTCAAGGGCTACGACATCGACATGAAGAAGGTCCAGGCCCGCAAGGCCAAGGTGGTCAAGACCCTGTCCGGCGGCGTGGAGTTCCTGCTCAAGGCCAACAAGGTGGAGCTGGTGAAGGGCGCCGCCAAGATCCTGGCCCCCGGCAAGGTGGACGTGAACGGCAAGGTGCTGGAGACCAAGAACATCCTCATCGCCTCCGGCTCCAAGGCCTCCAAGCCTCCCATCAAGGGCATCGACAACCCCGGCGTGCTCACCAGCAAGGAGGCGCTGGAGATGGACCACGTGCCCGGTAAGATCGTCATCATCGGCGGCGGCGTCATCGGCATCGAGTTTGCCGGCATCTACAAGGCCTTCGGCGCCGAGGTCACCATCGTGGAGTTTATGCCCAAGATCATCCCCAACATGGACAAGGAGATCACCGACCGCCTCCAGAAGCTGCTGGAGAAGAAGGGCATCCAGTTCATGGTGGGCACCAAGGTGGAGGAGATCAGCAAGAGCGGCTCCGGCCTCTCCGTCACCGTGGACAAGGACGGCGCCAAGAGCAGCCTGCCCTGCGACGAGGTGCTGGTCTCCACCGGCCGCGAGCTGGACATCGAGGGCCTGAACCTGGACGGCCTGGGCATCGCCTACGACCGCAAGGGCGTCAAGGTGGATGAGAACTTCCAGACCAACGTCCCGGGCATCTACGCCATCGGCGACGTGATCGGCGGCGTGATGCTGGCCCACGTGGCTTCCGACGAGGGCAAGGTCTGCGTGGAGCGCATGGCCGGCGAGGACGCCCGGGTGGACTATGACCTGGTGCCCAGCGCCGTGTTCACCTTCCCCGAGGTGGCCAGCGTCGGCATGTCCGAGGAGCAGGTCAAGGAGAAGGGCCTGGAGTACGAAGTGGGCAAGTTCCAGTTCTCCGGCAACGGCAAGGCCCTCACCATGAACAACGCCGAGGGCATGATCAAGGTCATCGTGTCCAAGGACAAGCAGCGCATCCTGGGCGTCCACATCGTGGGCCCCAACGCCAGCGACCTGCTCACCGAGGCGGCCCTGGCCATGCGCGGCGAGTTCACCGTGGAAGAGGTGGCCAACACCATGCACGGCCATCCCACCCTGTCCGAGGCCTTTGAGGAGGCCCTGACCCTGACCCTGGGCCGCGGCATCCACAGCGCCCCCGCCAAGAAAAAGAAATAAGGCTCCGTCCGGAAAACGGCGCATTTGCCCCCGCGCAGCGGCGCCTCGCAGAGTTCCGCCGTGCGCAGACGGCGGAATGGAATGGGATCGTGGTTTCCGGCGGCGTGTACGTCGGAAACCACTCCGCTCAGGCTGCAAGTGTGCGCGCGTCAGCGCGTGCGCGCAGCGGACTGCATTTCTCTCGAAAAAATGCTTGCATTTTTGAGAGGCGTGTCGGACGTGTCCGACACGCCAGACCCCTCCGTGCAGCAGCGCGGAGGGGCCTTTGCCTACCATTGAAGGAGGAATTACCATGGAACTCAAAGTCTATGACAAGCCCCAGTTCATCGAGGAGCTGGTGTTCCGCATCGCCCCCGGACAGGTGGAGCGCTATCTGGAGCTGGAGCAGGAGATCTTCTCCGAGCCCCTCTCCCACCGGGCCGGCTTCCTGGGGGCCGAGACCTGGGTGAGCAAGGACCACGAGGGGGAGGTGACCTCCCTCTACTTCTGGGAGAGCGAGGAGGCCTACCACAACCTGGATCAGGTCTGGCTGGGCGGCCAGAAGGATAAGATGGGCCAGCTCATGGGCGAGGACGCGGTCTTTGTCCGGGCGGGCCATGTGTCCGACCGCCGCTTCCGGGTGCGGGAATACCGCTGATGGCAGCCGTCCGGTCCAAGCGGGACCTGCCGCCGGAGGGGCCTCTCCCGCGGCCGGCGCCCCGGCAGTGGTGGGAGGGGGAGGAGCCGGTGGAGCTCCGCCTCACGGCCAACGCGGGGGTGCTTCTGACCTTCCGGGGGGAAAAGCTGCTGGTGGACGGACTCCACGACAGCCGCGCCCACGATTTCAGCCCGGTCGCCCCGGAGACGCTGGCGGCACTGGCGGCCGGCGCGCCCCCCTGGGACGGGATCCGCTGGCTCTTTTATACCCATCTGCACATCGACCACTTTTCCGGCCGGGAGACCATCCGCTTCCTGGAGGGAAACCGGGTGGAGAAGCTCTTCCTGCCCGCCGGGAACGGGGGACCGGGGATCGACCGGGAGGACGTGTCCGCCCTGCGCAGCTGGCTCACTCAGCGGGCCGCGCCGGTGCAGGAGCTGCGCCTTCCCGAGTACCGCAGCGTGACCTATCCGCTGGTGAGCGGGATCCGGGTGACGGCCTTCCGCTCCCTCCACGCCTCGGAGGAGTTTGAGGAGGTGGAGCACGAGTGCTTCCTCTTCGACCTGGCCGGGAAGAAGATCCTCTTTCTGGGGGACTCCAACTACGACCGGGACTACTTCGCCACCATGCTGGACGGGGTGGAGGTGGATACGGCGGTGGTGAATCCCCTCTTTCTCACGAATCCCTCCGGACGCAGCGTGGTGCTGGAGGGGGTCCGGCCCCGCCGGGTGGTCATCGACCACATCCCCTTCCAGGAGGACGACAAGCTGCACATGCGCAAGCTGGTGGTGCGCAGCCTGGAGCGGTGGGGAGAGTCCTTTCCCCCCGTGGCGGTCCTCTGGGAAGCGGGGGACACCGTGCGCCTGTAAACCCGGAGGGCCCGGAGGGGAGAAGCGCTCCCTTCCGGGCCCTGTTTCGTCCCCGCAGATTCCTCCAGAATCCCTCATAGTACAAGCTGCCCCGCGCATAAGATGACAGCACAAGCGCGGAGAGCGCGCGTCGAATGGAGGGATCTCAATGGAACAGCGTATTGCCGACCTTCGGTGCAAGGAGATCATCAGCATCAACGACGGGACGCGGTACGGATTCGTGGGTGATGTGGAGGTAGAGCTGGACACCGGCCGGATCCGGGCCCTGGTGGTGCCGGGCCGCCTGCGGCTGTTTGGCCTGCTGGGGCGGCGGGAGGACCGGCTCTTCTCCTGGGAGAGCGTGCGCCGCTTTGGAGAGGACATCATCCTGGTGGAGGAGCATCCGAGGCGTTTGCCGGAGGAATAAATTTTTTGTTCGCCCGTTTGGTATGAAAAGCATGCTTTTTTTTCACAAACGGGAGGAAACGTCAGGAAATAGTAAAGGATGTTCCGGAAGGGGGCACCGCCCTCCGGAATCGGGGACTTTACGACGCTAAAAGATGTGATATAATAACGGGTATAGTTTAGGAACGATTTTTAAACTTGTTAGTATGTTAAAAAATGCACGAGACAGGCTGGGGGAACTATTATGTGCGGAATCGTAGGATTTGCAGGAAAAGAGGAAGCGGCGCCCATTTTGCTGGACGGCCTGCGCCGTCTGGAATACCGGGGATATGATTCGGCCGGTGTGGCCGTCTATCACCCGGAGCGGGGCCTCCAGGTCATCAAGACCAAGGGCCGCATCCAGGCGCTGGCCGACCAGGTGGAGGCCGCCGGCGGCATGCCCGGGAGCATCGGCCTGGGGCACACCCGCTGGGCCACCCACGGAGAGCCCTCCGACGTCAACTCCCACCCCCACATGAGCCAGAACGGCCGCATTGCGGTGGTACATAACGGCATCATCGAAAATTATGCCGAGATCAAGGAATTTCTCCAGTCCACCGGCGTGCATTTTGTCTCACAGACCGACACGGAAGTGGTGGCCCAGCTGCTGGAATACTACTATGACGGCAACATTCTGGACGCGGTCACCAAGGTGCTCCACCGGATCCAGGGGGCCTATGCCCTGGGCATCCTGTGCGCCGACTGCCCCGACCGGCTGATCGCCGCCCGGAAGGACAGCCCGCTCATCCTGGGCTTTGGGGAGGGATTCCACCTCATGGCCTCCGACGTGACGGCGGTCATCCGCCACACCCGGGAGGTCTGCTACCTGGACGACGGGGAGATCGCCGAGCTCACCCCCGACCACTGCTGGGTGTACGACGCCTATCTCCGCCCGGTGGAAAAGAAGCACCACCAGGTGGACTGGGAGATCTCCGCCGCCGAAAAGGGCGGATATGAGCACTTCATGCTCAAGGAGATCCTGGAGCAGCCCAAGGCGGTGCGGGACACCATCTCCCCCCGCATCCAGAACGGGGAAGTGGTCCTGGACGGGGTGGAGCTGGACGCGGACTATCTCCACGGTCTGGACAAGATCTATGTGATCGCCTGCGGCTCCTCCTACCATGTGGGCGTGGCGGCCAAGTACATTCTGGAAAAGCTGCTGCGCAAGCCGGTGGAGGTGGCCCTGGCCTCCGAGTTCCGGTACTGCGACCCCATCGTGAGCAGCCGGACCCTGGCCCTGGTCATCAGCCAGTCGGGCGAGACCATCGACACCCTGGCCGCCCTGCGGGAGGCCAGACGGAGGGGGGCCCGGGTCCTGTCGGTGGTGAATGTAGTGGGCTCCACCATCGCCCGGGAGTCCGACGAGGTGCTCTACACCTGGGCCGGGCCCGAGATCGCGGTGGCCACCACCAAGGCCTACTCCACCCAGCTGGCCCTGGTGGATCTGATCGCCCTGTACGCCGCCCGGCAGATGGGGACCATTCCCGATGCGGAGTATGCCGCCGCTGTGGCTGCCCTGGAGGGGCTGCCCGAGCTGCTGGAGAGGGTCCTGGAGCAGCGGGAGCAGATCCAGTATCTGGCCTCCCTGTACTTCAACCACCCCTCGGTCTTCTTCATCGGCCGCAACCTGGATTACGCGGTGGGGCTGGAGGGCTCCCTCAAGCTCAAGGAGATCTCCTATCTCCACTCGGAGGCCTACGCCGCCGGAGAGCTCAAGCACGGCACCATCTCCCTGATCGAAAACGGGACCCTGGTGGTGGCCCTGGCCGGATACGCCCCTCTCTTTGAAAAGACCATGAGCAACGTGGTGGAGGTCAAGAGCCGGGGGGCCGACGTGCTGGGCCTGACCATGGAGGGCTTTGAGAAGCCCATGTCGGAGGCGGTCAACCACACCCTCGCAGTGCCCGCGGCCCATCCCATGCTGCTCCCCTCCCTGGAGGTGGTGCCCATGCAGCTGTTTGCCTACTACGTGGCCCTGATGCACGGGTGCGACATCGACAAGCCCCGCAACCTGGCAAAATCGGTGACCGTGGAATGACGGCACGTTTTTGACAAAGCGCCCCCTCTTCCGCCGGGAAGAACGGACGTAAAAAAGATCTGGAGGTATCCTGAATCGTGAAAAGACTGCTTGCACTGACGCTGTCCCTGGCTGTGGCCGGCACCCTGACCGCCTGCGGTTCCGCGCCCTCTGACTCCTCTGCGCCCTCTGGTTCCCCCGCGCCGACCCAAGAGCAGAACTCTGCACAGCCTGTTGTGATCAATTACGGACTCTCCAACCCGTGGGATTCGCTCATGCCCTACAACAGCCCCTCGGGCAGCAACTACTCCCGCATGATTTACGATAAGATCTACGACCGGCTGGTCTTTGTCCACGCCGACGGCACCCTGACCCCCAGAGCGGCCAAGTCCTGGGAGAGCGCCGACGACGGCCTGGCGGTGATCTTCCACCTGGACGAGAAGGCCGCCTTCCACGACGGCACGCCGGTCACGGCCCAGCACTGGGTGGACAGCATCGCCCTGGTGACCAACCCCGACTGTCCCGCCCTGGGACGCTCGGCCTTCGCCGTGCTGGCCGGCACCGACAGCACCGGTGCCGCCGTGGCGGGGGAGAAGCTGGGCGCGGAGGCCCTGGACGACACCACGCTGAAGCTGACCTTCAAGAACGTGACCACGCCCGAGGACTTTTTGCTGGACAAGAACCGGGAGTTCTACGTCCTGCCCACCCATCTGCTGGAGGGGACCGACCCGTCGCAGGTGATGGAGCTGGACCTGTGGAAGGCCCCCATCGGCTCCGGCCCGTGCAAATTTGTCTCCGAGGTGGCGGGCAGCACCCTGACGCTGGAGGCCAATCCGGACTACCAGCTGGGCGCGCCCGGCTTTGACCAGCTGGTCATCACGGTGATGGACAAGTCCAGCCTCCTCACCGCCCTGATCGCCGGGGATCTGGACTACTACGGCATCGGCGGCAGCGTCACGGCGGACACCGCCCCCGCCGCCACCGAGGCCGGGCTGACCGTGCAGGAGGGCACGGTGCCCAACACCTTCTATGAGCTGATGCTCAACAACGAGACCATCTCGGATGCCCGCATCCGCCGGGCCATCGAGCTGGCCCTGGACAAGGAGCTGCTGAGCGAGCAGTCCACCGGCGGATACGGCACGGTCACCGGCACCTCGGTGCTGCCCACCTGCGCCAGCTACGCCGGAGACTACAACACCCCCTACGACGTGGAGGGGGCCAAGGAGCTGCTGACCGAGGCCGGGTATGACGGGACCACCTATACCCTGGCCTGCGCCTCCAACCGCGCGGGTCTCGCCGCCCTCATGCAGCAGGAGCTGGCCGAGGCCGGCATCACCATCACCATTGAGACAGTGGACTCCGCCACCATGTTCTCCGGCATGGCGGACGGCACCTATGACATGGGCATTGCCAGCCATACCCCCAGCGCTCTGCCCCTGTGGTTCGTGGAGAGCCGGTTCACCGAGAACAACAACATCTTCCACGTCCAGGACCTGAGCGAGGTGTCGGCCCTCATCCAGGCGGTGAAGGAGGAGACCGACCCCGATGCCCGCACCCAGGCCGTGAAGGCGCTGGAGGACTGGATGGCCCAGGAGCGTCCCTTCATCCCCCTGTGGTTCGGGACGGCCCTCCACGTGGAGTCCCCCACGGTGAGCGGCATCGAGTACACTGCGGCCAGCTTCTCCAACGAGAACGTGTGGGAGTGGGTCAAGAACTGACGGCCGGACCAGACGCCCGGCGGTGAAATTTGGAAAACCTCCGTAAGAGCCTGCGGGCTCTATGCTCCCCCACCGGGGAGCCGGAAGTGTAGGAGGAAACAATCGTGCTACATTATATCCGCAAGCGGCTTTTGACGGTGATCCCGGTCTTTTTTGGGATCACACTGTGTGTCTTTCTCTTTCTCCATCTGGGGCCGGGGACCATCGCCGACCTGATGGGGGACGGAAGTTCCTTCAACGACACGGACCGGGCGGCGCTGGAGGCCCAGCTGGGCCTGGACCAGCCCTTCCTGGTGCGCTATGGCCACTGGCTGGGGGACCTGCTCCAGGGAGATCTGGGCAGCTCCTACCAGACCGGCCGTCCGGTGGCCGAGACCATCGGACAGCGGGTGATCCCCTCCCTGATCCTGACGGGGACGGGCGTGGTCCTGGCGGTGGCTCTGGCCATCCCCCTGGGGGTGGCGGCGGCCTGGAAGCCGGGCTCCTTCTGGGACAAGCTGGCCTCCGGGTGCGCCATGGTGAGCTTTGGAGTGCCCGGGTTCCTGCTCAGCCTGATGGCGGTCTATGTGTTCTCCATCACGCTGGGCTGGCTCCCCTCGGCCCGGATGTATACCACCGGGAGCACGGGCACCCTGCCCGACCTGCTGCGGCATCTGATCCTGCCCGCGGCGGTCATCTGCGTGAGCAATATGGGAGAGCTGGTCAAGCAGACCCGCTCAGCCTGCCTGGAGACCCTGGGGGAGGACTATATCCGCACCGCCTGGGCCAAGGGGCTGCGGGGGCGGGTGGTCATGGTGCGCCATATGTTCCGCGGCTCCCTTATCCCCATCGTGACCACCGTGCTCAGCCACATCCCCCACATCATCGGCGGCTCGGTGGTGGTGGAGCGGGTCTTCGGCTGGCCGGGGATGGGAAGCCTCATGTTCTCGGCCATCAATAACCGGGATTTCACCATCGTCATGGGCGTGACGGTGGTCATCGCCCTGACCGTGCTGTGCACCAATCTGCTGCTGGACCTGGTCTACGGACTGGTAGACCCCAGGGTCCGGTATGGGAGGTGCGGCGGATGAGGCGGGGAGGAATGGCCGGCGTCTGGAGCCGGTTTTGCCAGGACCGCCGGGCGGTGGCCGGGCTGTGCATCCTGGTGGCTGAGATCCTGTGCGTGCTCCTTCTGCCCCCCCTGATGGGGCTGGAGCCCAATGTGACCGACCGCTCCGCAGGCTTCTGGGCGGCCCCCTCCGCGGCCCACTGGCTGGGCACGGACGATGTGGGCCGGGATCTGTTTGCCCGGCTGGTCTGCGGCGGGCGGATCTCCCTGCTGGTGGGCTTTGCCGCCGCCGGGATCAGCGTGGCGGTGGGCGTCCCCCTGGGACTGCTGGCCGGATACCGCCGGGGCGCGTGGGAATTCTGGATCATGCGCTGTGCCGACGTGGTCCAGAGCTTTCCCAGCATCGTGCTGGTGCTCTGCCTGGTGGCCATGGTGGGCGCGTCGGTGTGGAACATCATTCTGGTGATCGGACTGCTGGGGTGGACCTCCATCGCCCGGCTGGTCTACGGCAACACCCTCTCCATCCGGGAGAAGGAGTATATCCTGGCGGTCCGGGCGCTGGGCGGGAGCACCGCCACCATCCTGCGGCGGAACGTCCTGCCCAACGCGGTGGCCCCGGTGTGGGCCGCGCTGGCCCTGCGGGTGGGGCGTGCCATCCTGTCCGAGTCCAGCCTGAGCTTTCTGGGCGTGGGCATCCGGACCCCCCAGGCCTCCTGGGGCAATATGATCCAGTATGCCACCAATCCCGTGGTCTTCGCGGGAAAGCCCTGGGTGTGGATCCCGCCCAGCATCTGCATCGTGGTGACGGTGTTCTGCCTCCAGTTTATCGGGGACGGCCTGCGGGACGCCATGGACCCCAAGTGGGTCCGCACCGCGGGGGTGGCCGAGTCCCGCGGCGTGTGCCACGAGACGCCCGAGGAGCTGACCCAGGTGGAGCACTGCGCCGTGGAGACGGAGGAGCCCGACGGCCGGGTCTGTGCCTTTGGCCGCAAGCGGATGAAAACCCATCCTTTGACCTGAGAGAAAAGCAGCGGTCCCGCTTCCTGTTTGGGAGGCGGGACCGCTTTTTAGTTTGCCCGGTATTCGATGTGGAGCCGTCCCCCGGGCAGGGGGATGGAGGCGGCATGGGAGCGGGGGGTGATCCGGGTTGGGAAGGGTCCCTCCCGGGCCAGGGTGTCCATCCGGAACACCGACAGGAGCACCCCTGCCAGGAGGAAGGAGGGGATCTGCCCGGCGGGCGCGTAGGAGACAAAGGGGAGGGGGAGGGCGTTGGACAACGGGCTGCACCCCAGGTTGCCCAGCCAGTAGAGGATGCCCTGGAAGAACAGGGGCCATAGGGCCGCCCAGGCCAGCAGGCGGCCGGAGGCACTTTGCAGGGCCAGAATGCGGCGGGCGCAGAGGAAGAAAAAGAGCAGGATGCACAGCAGAGCCGCCCAGAACACCACGCTCCCCATCCGGGAGGCCAGATTGGCCAGCATCAGGCTTATATCGTGGTAGAGGGCGGTGACCCGGTAGCCGGTATCCGTCCCCTGGAAGAGGGAGAGGCTGTCCCGCAGGGAGCGGAGGGTGGCGTACAGATAGCCTGCCCCGTCCCGGTCCGGGTGCAGGAAGGTCTGGAAGCGCTGGGAAAAGAGCGCGGCGTGCCGGAGGCAGAAGGCTCCGGCCAGGAGGCACGGAGGTACCCAGATTGCCAGCAGGCCGGTCCGGCGCTTCAGAGAGAAGAACCCCTGCCAGACGGCGGCGGTCAGGACCAGAAGCATGGAGGCGTAGAGGATGGCGCAGACCTCCAGCGCGGGAAAGAGGGCGTGGACCAGCGCCCCCAGGAGCATCACCGGATGGCAAAGGAGGAGGGAGGGGAGGCCCCGCCCGGGCCGGGCGCTGAGCCAAGCGGCAAAGAGAAGGGGGACAAAGAGAAAGAGGTAGAGGAGCCACCGCCCGGGTGCGCCGGGGAGGGCAGACCGGGTGAGCGGGGCAGTGAGGCACGCGGCGGCGAAGGCCAGGACCAGCAGCAGGAAGCAGAGGGGGACCCACCGCCGCCCCTTCCGCAGCAGGCGGGGATAGTCACACAGCCAGACCGCCCCCATGCCCAAGAGGCCCAGGGAGATTCCCAGATACTGCTCCGGCCCATTGTAAAAGTGCGAGTTGGTAAATCCGTGCAGCACAAGGCCCACAAACACGATTCCCACCAGAAAGAGGACGATCTCCCAGCGGGTTTGGGGCCGGTGCAGGCGGTCCAGCTCCCGACCCACGGCCACCGGGTCCCCCATCTCTTCCACCGCCCGGGCGGCGGCCTCCTCCGGGGAGAGCCCCTGGTCCAGGAAGTCCCCCTCCTGGTCGGCAATGTGGTCGGAGAGCTCCCGGAGGAGATAGGTGCGGGCCCGGCCCCAGCGGATCTCCCGGCCTACGGAGTGAAGGTAAGTCCGGATCACATCACGCTCCACACAGGGCACCTCCTTCCAGTACGCCCCGCACCGCGTCGGCGTAGGCATTCCACTCGGATTTCTGCTCCTCCAGGGCGGCGCGGCCCTGAGGGGTGATGCGGTAGTAGCGGCGCACCCGGCTCCCCGGCGCGCCGTCGTCGTAAGAGGTGACCCAGCCCTGCTGCTCCAGGGTATGGAGCAGGGGATAGAGAGTTCCCGCCTTGAGCGCAAAGACCTGGTTGGAGCGCAGGCGGAGGGCCTCGATCATCTGATAGCCGTACATGTCCTGTCCGGCCAGAAGGGCCAGCAGCAGCATACCCAGCCCGCCCGGACCGTGCTTTTCCCGGGGCATATGCATTCCTCCCTGATAGATAGATTATCTACATAAGATTATAGATAGATCATCTATCTATGTCAAGAGGGCGGTGGGGCTGATCTGGAGGAACGGGCCGAAACAGAAAACTGGGACCGCTCGCATCCGAGCGGTCCCAGTGGCGCAGAGACAGGAGAACGGGATGGGGGAACGCGGTGTACGGTCCCTTAAAATCCCATGTTGCTGGACAGGTCGTCGGCCAGATTTCCCATGTTGCGCATGGCCTTGCGGGCGGTGCGCTTGAGGTCCTTTTTCTTGGGAGCCATGGCCATGCTCAGTGCGGCGCCGGCCACCATGCCCAGGCCCATCAGGCCCATACCGCCGAGAACGGGATGATGATTCATATGGTTTACCTCCTTACTTGAGTCTGCTGTTATTCTTCCCGAAAACCAGCAAAAATGCGTTGCTAAATCCTGAAAGTCACGGTATAATAAAAATGGATTTCCGGGCGATGGTGCGCCCGGAGGACCTTCATTCAGACAGGAACCGGATGCGGCCCCCAGGGGCGGTCCGGAGCAAGGGGCGGGGGAGGAACCTGGTCCCTTTTTCTATGTTCAAACGACCAGATTAATGTGGTATCAAACGGGATACTGATCATGAGAAAGGAGTGATGGCGTGAAGCTGTTGATTCAACAGGGACGCCTGGTGGACCCGGTGAGCGGGATCGGCGGCGTCATGGACGTCCTGGTCGAGGACGGGAAGATCGCGGTCCTGGGCAGCGACATCCGTGATCCGGAGGCCGAGGTGCTGGATGCCCGCGGATTGACCATCTGTGCCGGCCTGGTGGATATGCACGTCCACCTGCGGGACCCGGGACAGGAGTATAAGGAGACCATCGAGACCGGCACCCGGGCGGCCGCCCGGGGAGGCTTTACCTCGGTGGCCTGTATGCCCAATACCCGTCCGGCCATTGACTGCGCGGAGCAGATTTCCTATGTCAAGCGCAAGGCGGAGGAGGCCTGCGGGGTCAACGTCTGGCCCATCGGCGCGGTGAGCCAGGGGGAGAAGGGCGAGGCCCTCACCGATTTTGAGGAGCTCAAGCAGGCGGGCGCGGTGGCCCTCTCGGACGACGGGATGCCGGTGCAGAACGCCAATCTCATGCGGGACGCCCTCATCCTGGCCCACCGGCAGGACCTGACCGTCCTCTCCCACTGCGAAGACGCCGACATGGTGAAAAACTATGCCGTCAACGAGGGACGGGTCTCCCGGCAGCTGCGTCTGCCCGGCCGTCCCGCCATCGCGGAGGAGATCATGGTGGCCCGGGACGCCATGCTGGCGGAGGAGACCGGCGCGGCCGTCCACATCTGCCACATCAGCACGGCCAAGGCGGTGGCCATCGTGCGCCGCTACAAGAAGAAGGGGGTCCACATCACCTGTGAGACCTGCCCCCAGTATTTCTCTCTCACCGAGGACGAGGTGCTGGAGCAGGGAGCCATGGCCCGGGTGAATCCCCCTCTGCGCACCCGCGCCGATGTGGAGGCCATCATTGAGGGCCTCAAGGACGGCACCATCGACGCCATCGCCACTGACCACGCCCCCCACTCCGCCGAGGAGAAGGCCCGCCTTCTGGAGGAGGCCCCCAGCGGCATGGTGGGCCTGGAGACCGCTCTGGGCGTGACCCTGACCTACCTCTACCATACCAAGCACATGCCCCTGTCCGACATCCTGCGGAAGATGACCCTGAACCCGGCCTGCATCCTGCGGATCAACAAGGGCCGTCTCGCCATCGGCGGGGACGCCGACATGGTGATCTTCGATCCCGATGAGGAGTGGACGGTGGACCCGGAGCAGTTTGCCTCCAAGGGCCGCAACACGCCCTTCGGCGGCCACAAGCTCAAGGGCAAGGTAAAGTATACCATCGTGGGCGGGAAGATCGTCTACCAGGACGCGTAAGCCCGGCAGATCCCGCCCCGGAAGAGAGAAAATAGAACAGAAGGAGAACATTCACATGTCTTTTGATGCACTTCAGGAGAAGATCCTTGCGGTAAAGAACCCCACCGTGGCCGGCCTGGACCCCAAGCCCGAGTATGTGCCTGAGCACATCCGCAAGGCCGCCTACGCCGCCCACGGCGAGACCCTGGCCGGCGCCGCCGAGGCCATCTGGCAGTTCAACAAGGGCCTGATCGACGCCCTGTGCGACATCGTCCCCTCGGTCAAGCCCCAGAGCGCCTACTATGAGCGCCTGGGCTGGCGTGGCATGGAGGTCATGGAGCGCACCATCCGCTACGCCAAGGAGAAGGGCATGTACGTCATCGCCGACATCAAGCGGGGCGACATCGGCTCCACCGCGGAGGCCTACAGCGACGGCTGGCTGGGCGCCACTCAGGTGGGCGAGCAGAGCTGCACCGTGTTTGACGCCGACTGCGTGACCCTCAACGGCTACATGGGCGCCGACAGCGTCAATCCCTTCCTGAACACCTGCAAGGAGTATGGAAAGAGCTGCTTCGTGCTGGTCAAGACCTCCAACCCCGGCTCCGGCGAGCTGCAGAATGTCTCCGCCGGGGAGAACGACACGGTCTACGGCCTGATGGCCGACCTCATCGAGAAGTGGGGCGCGGGCACCGAGGGCAAGTACGGCTACACCATGGCCGGTGCGGTGGCGGGCGCCACCCATCCCGAGGAGCTGCGGCAGATCCGCGCCCGGATGCCCCACACCTTCCTGCTGGTGCCCGGCTACGGCGCTCAGGGCGGCACCGCCGAGGATGTGCAGTACGCCTTCCACCAGGGCGGCAAGGGCGCCATCGTCAACTCCTCCCGCGGCATCATCTGCGCCTGGAAGAAGACGGGCCACAACGGCGAGGACTACCAGGAGGCCGCCCGCAACGCCGCCATCGCCATGCGGGACGACATCTGCCGTTTCATCACCATCGAATAAGACAGCATGGGGAGGGCGGCGTACAAGCGTTTCCGCGCGGCGGAAACCTTGGCGCAGGCGAAATTCACTTTCGCCGAGCATGAAAAGAGGAAGGGGACCCGGCCGGGACGCAGACCCGGCTGGGAGCGCCATTGCCATGCGGGACGACATCTGCCGTTTCATCACCATCGAATAAAAAAGTGAAGAGAGCGCCATTCTGCGGAAGGAGGGCGTGCATATGGAATGTCCCATCTGTCACAGAGCCATGGAGCCCGGGAGCGTGAAGCTCCGGACGCTGGGGGGATTTATGAGCAGCCGGACCACCCTCACATGGTATCCCCGGAAGGCATCCGAGAAGCGCGGACTGGGCGCCATCCTGCCCGCCGTGGGGAAGCAGCTGTCCGTCATCAGCGGGATGCAGAGCCAGACCTGTCCCGACGCCTGGTACTGCCCGGCCTGCGGGCACGTGATGGCGCTCTTTTCCGCCGATCCATGAACATAACATAGAAGAGACAAGGGCGTGATACCAATGAAAGTGGAACGCAAGTGTAAGATTGTATCCAAGGAGTGGCTCAACCAGGACGCGGTGTATATGGTCCTGGAGGTGGGCGATATGGTGCGTACCTCCTGCAAGGGACCGGGCCAGTTCGTCCATGTGAAGTGCGGCGACGGCCTGCTGCTGCGCCGTCCCATCTCGGTGTGCTCCTGCATGGAGGACGAGCCGGAGGACACCCTGGCCATCGCCTTTGAGGTGCGGGGCGAGGGCACCGCGTGGCTCTCTGAGCGCCAGGTGGGGGATACCCTGGATGTGCTGGGCCTGCTGGGCAACGGATTCCAGGTCCGGCCTGAGGGCCGCTACCTGCTGGTGGGCGGCGGCATCGGCATCCCCCCCATGCGGGGCTGCGCCCAGTACACCCAGGGCCGCTCCACCGCCATCCTGGGCGGCCGGTCGGCGGACAAGGTCATCCTGCAAAACTGCTTCCAGGACGAGTGCGCCAAGGTGCTCGTCGCCACCGACGACGGCTCCCTGGGCTACCACGGCTTTGTGGACGCCCTGGTGCGCCAGGAGCTGAGCGAGGACAAAAACTACGACGCGGTGCTGGCCTGCGGCCCCAAGCCCATGCTGCGCAACGTGGCGAAGGTGGCCGAGGAGTTCGGCGTGCCCTGCCAGGTCTCCATGGAGGAGCGGATGGGCTGCGGCGTGGGCGCCTGCCTGGTGTGCGTGTGCGACATGAAGGACGGCACCCGCAAGCACGCCTGCAAGGACGGCCCGGTGTTTGATTCCAAGGAGGTGGACTGGGATGCATAATGTGGATCTGTCGGTCACCCTGGCCGGGATGACCATGAAAAACCCGGTGGTGGTGGCCTCCGGTACCTTCGGCTTCGGCCGGGAGTACGGGGAGTTCTATGACCTCTCGGAGCTGGGCGGCATCTGCGCCAAGGGCCTGACCCTCCACCGGCGGGAGGGCAACCCCGGTCCCCGCATCGCCGAGACCCCTATGGGCATCCTCAACTCCGTGGGCCTTCAGAACCCCGGTGTGGACGCCTTTATCGCCACTGAGCTTCCCTTCCTGCGGCAGTATGACGTGAAGGTCATCGCCAACATCTCGGGCAACAGCCCCGAGGAGTACGGCGTGATGTGCGAGAAGCTCTCCGAGGCCGGGGTGGATATGATCGAGGTCAACATCTCCTGCCCCAATGTAAAGGCGGGGGGCCTCGCCTACGGCACCCGGCCCGAGCTGGCCGCCGAGGTCACCGAGGTGGCCAAGGCCCACGCCGGGCAGGTGCCCGTGATGGTGAAGCTCTCCCCCAACGTCACCGACATCACCGAGATCGCCCGGGCGGTGGAGGGCGCGGGGGCGGACGCCCTCTCCCTCATCAACACCCTGCGGGGCATGCGGATCGACGTGAACACCCGCCGCCCCATCCTGAAGATGAACACCGGCGGCATGTCCGGTCCCGCCGTGCTCCCCGTTGCGGTGCGCATGGTGTGGGAGGTCTCCAACGCCGTCAAGATCCCCGTGCTGGGCATGGGCGGCGTCTCCAAGGGCGAGGACGCGGCCCAGATGATGCTGGCCGGCGCCACCGCCGTGGCGGTGGGCACCGCCTGCTTTGCCGATCCCTACGCCCCGCTCAAGGTGCGGGACGGCCTGGCTGAGATCGCCGCCAGGCAGGGGCTCTCCGCCGTGTCGGAGCTCACCGGCGGCGTAAAGCCCTGGTAAGACGCGGAGAGGAGGCGCGGAACATGGAGGACCACTACTATGTATCCCTGAGCCTGGAGGAGTGCATCGACCGGGTCCACGCCGCCGTCACCGGCAGCATCACCGGCGAGCTCATCGACCGGTATGAGGTCCCCCATCCCAAGGGCGGGACCTGCGTGGTGCTGGTCTACGAGAAGCACTACTGGCGGGCGGGCAACCGCCTCACCCTCACCGTGGTGCTGGACGACTTTGCCGGAACCGACGTGACGCAGGTCCACTGTGCCGGCGGGGGCGGGGGCGAGGGCCTGTTCCGCTTTGACTGGGGCGCGGCGGGGAGCTTTGAGGACGCCGTCCACCGTGCCCTGGAGGCATACCGGCTCTGAGGCCGGAGAGACTGAGAGAGGGGGAGGAGTCCCATGGCTTGTACACTGTATATCGTCCGCCACGCCGAGGCGGAGGGGAATCTCTACCGCCGCATCCACGGCTGGTATGATTCCCTCATCACCGACAACGGCTATCGCCAGATCGCCGCGCTGGAGGAGCGCTTCCGGGACATTCCGGTGGACGCGGTGTACTCCAGCGATCTCTTCCGCACCAAGACGACCGCCGGGGCCATCTACCGCCCCAAGGGGCTGGCGCTCCAGACCCGGGCCGACCTGCGGGAGCTCTCCATGGGCGTGTGGGAGGACCACACCTGGGGCGAGGTGGCCCACTTCCAGCCGGAGCACTATCTCCGGTACAGCACCTGTGACCCCGGGTGGAAGAACGAGGGGGGCGAGTCCCGGCAGGAGGGCCGCCGCCGCATCCGCGCCGCCATCCTGGACATTGCCGCCCGGCATCCGGGCGAACAGGTGGCCGTGGTCTGCCACGGGGACATCATCCGCTGTCTCCAGGCCGAGGTGCTGGGGGTGCCGGTGGAGGAGATGCCCTCCCTGGGGCACTGCGACAACACCGGTGTGACCGCCCTGCGGGTGGAGGGGGAGCGGATGGAGCTCCTCTTCCAGAACGACAACTCCCACCTGCCGGAGGAGTGCTCCACCCTGGCCCGCCAGCGGTGGTGGAAGGACGTGCGCAACACCATGGGGGACGCCAACTTCTGGTTCCGTCCCCTCACCGCTGCGGATGAGGCCTTTTACTGCTCCCTCCACCGGGAGACCTGGACCGGGCTGTACGGCGCCGAGTCCGGCTATGACGCGGGAGCCTTCTTCCGGGACGCGCTGGAGTGGGCCGGGCGGGATGCCCGGGCGGTGAGCGTGGCCATGCTGCGGGAGGAGGCGGCCGGGATGGTACAGCTGGACCTCGCCCGGGATGAGGCCCAGGGAGCAGGACACATCCGCTTCCTGGCCCTGGCCCCCGAGCGGCGGGGGAAGGGGCTGGCCCCCCAGCTCCTGGGGCAGGCCGTGTCGGTCTACCGGGGCATGGGCCGGGACCGGCTGCGCCTGCTGTGCGCGCCGAAAAATGAGCGGGCCCGGCGGTTCTACGACCGCCACGGCTTCCGTACCATCGCGGCTCAGCCCGGACACCGGGGGAGTCTGGATCAGATGGAAAAATACATCGGCTATCGTCCGGACGCCCGGGGAGGGCTCCTCTGACGGGGCCCATTTTAAGACAAGACGAGGTTTTTATGAATCAGTTTTTACCCGTATCCAAAGAGGAAATGGTGGAGCGCGGCTGGTACTGGTATGACTTTCTGGTCATCACCGGCGACGCCTATGTGGACCACCCCACCTTCGGCCCGGCCATCATCTCCCGGGTGCTGGAGGCGGAGGGCTACCGGGTGGCCGTGCTGGCCCAGCCCGACTGGCACAGTGCCGACGCCTTTGCCGCCATGGGGCGTCCCCGGCTGGGAGTGCTTCTCTCGGCGGGCAACATCGACTCCATGGTGGCCCACTACACCGCCGCCAAGCGCCGCCGGCACGACGACGCCTATTCCCCTGGCAATCAGGCCGGACGCCGTCCCGACCGGGCCACCATCGTCTACTCCAACCGGGTGCGGGAGGCCTTTGGGGACATCCCCCTCATCATCGGCGGCCTGGAGGCGTCCCTGCGCCGGTATGCCCACTACGACTACTGGGAGGACAAGGTGCGCCGCTCCATCCTGGTGGACAGCCAGGCCGACCTTCTGACCTACGGCATGGGCGAGCGGGCTACCCGGGAGATCGCCAGGCGGCTGGCGAAAAAGGAGCCCATCTCCTCCATCACCGATGTGAAGGGCACCTGCTTCCTGGCCCGCAGCGCCGACGCGTGCGCCTATCCCAAGGTGGAGGTGGCCTCCTTTGAGGAGGTGGCCCGGGACAAGCGGGCCTACGCCCTGGCCAACCAGGTGGAGTATGAGGAGCACGACCCCATCCGGGGCCGGGCCATCGTCCAGCGCCACGGGGATGCCTATGTCATCGCCAACCCGCCCGCCATGCCCCTGAACACGGCGGAGCTGGACGCGGTGGCGGAGCTCCCCTATGTGCGGGAGCCCCATCCCATGTACGACGCCATGGGCGGCGTGCCCGCCATCGAGGAGGTGCGCTTCTCAGTGGCCCACAACCGGGGCTGCTTCGGGGCGTGCAACTTCTGCTCCCTGGCCTTCCACCAGGGGCGGATGATCACCTCCCGCAGCCATGAGAGCGTTATCCGGGAGGTGGAGATGCTCACGAAGCATCCGGGCTTCAAGGGCTATATCCACGACGTGGGCGGCCCCACCGCCAACTTCCGCCATCCCTCCTGCGCCAAGCAGCTGGAGCACGGCCTGTGCAAAAAGCGGGCCTGTCTGGCACCCACGCCCTGCCCCAACCTGGACGCCGACCACAGCGACTATTTAAAGCTCCTGCGGGAGCTGCGCGCCATCCCGGGCATCAAGAAGATCTTTATCCGCTCGGGCATCCGCTTTGACTATATGCTGGAGGACAAGAACGGGGAGTTCTTTGCCGAGCTGGTCAAGCACCATGTCTCCGGCCAGCTCAAGGTGGCCCCGGAGCACTGCGTCAACGGCGTGCTGGACTATATGGGCAAGCCCCATATCCAGGTCTATGAGAAGTTCAAGCAGAAGTACGACCGCCTGAACCAGAAGTACGGCAAGGAGCAGTATGTGGTGCCCTACCTCATGTCCTCCCATCCGGGCTGTACCCTCCAGGACGCGGTGAAGCTGGCCGAGTGGCTCAACAAGACCGGACGCCAGCCCGAGCAGGTCCAGGATTTCTATCCCACGCCGGGCACCCTGTCCACCTGCATGTACTATACCGGCATCGATCCCCGTACCATGGAGCCGGTCTATGTTCCCACCGATCCCCACGACAAGGCCATGCAGCGGGCGCTCATGCAGTGGAAGCGCCCGGACAAGCGCCCCCTGGTACTGGAGGCCCTGCGGAAGGCGGGCCGGGAGGATCTCATCGGCTACGGGAAGGAGTGCCTGCTCCGTCCTGTCCACGGAGCGCCTGCCGGCGGACCGGCAGAGAGCCGGAAGAGCGCCGGGAAGGGCCGCGCCGGGGAGAAGAGCCGGAGCGGCAAGCCCAAGCTCAAGCAGGCGGGCCTCCGGGTGGAGCACAACGAGTCCCACGCCAAGCGAAAGGCCGGCTGGGCCAAGCCCAAGAGCAAGAAGAACGCCAAGCCCGGAAAGGGCCGTTAAGCGCGTGTCAATGGAAAGGCCGCCGCGAAACCATTTCGGTTTCGCGGCGGCTTTCAGCGTGTCGAACAAGTTCGACACGCTTCTCAAAAATGCTTGCATTTTTTCGAGGGGATGCAGGCCACGGCGCGCACTCGCTTTCGCTCGCACACTTGTGGCCTGAGAAGAGTGTTTTCCGACGTACACGCCGCCGGAAAACACGATTTGACCCTCTTCCGCCGTCTGTGGACGGCGGAACTCTGCGAGGCTCTTGCAGCACAAATCGCAGAAATACACGTTATTTTGACAGTCTGAGGCCGCAAAACCAACAACGGTTTCGCGGCCTCTTTGCGTCAGGTGTGGTTTCCCTGGATGACGGCCAGGAACTGCTTGCCGTACTGGGCCAGCTTGTGGCTGCCCACGCCGGGGACCCGCTCCATCTCGGAGAGGGTGGCGGGCTTGCGGGCCGCCATCTCCCGCAAGGTGCGGTCGGTGAAGATGACGTAGGCGGGCAGACTCTTTTTCCGGGCCAGCTCTCCCCGCAGGGCCCGCAGGTTCTGGAAGAGGGTCTCGTCCACCGGTCCTCCGGGGAGGGGCTGAGGCCGCTCCCGGCGGGCGGGACGGGACTGCCCGGCCTTCATGCGCATGGTGACCTGTGCGCTTCCGGCGGAGAGCTCCCGGGCCCGGGGACCCTGGGAGAGAACAGGGTAGTCCCCGTCGCTGAGGGCCAGATACCCCTGGTCCACCAGGTGGCGGATCTGGGCCTTGACCTGCTCCACCTTCCGGTGGGACAGGAGCCCGAAGGAGCGCCGCCGGTCCAGATCCCAGCGGAGGGTGCGCTCGTTCTCCCGGCCGCAGAGGAGGTCTGCGATGGTGGTCACGCCGAAGCGCCCGCCGCACTCATCCACGGCGGAGAGGATGGCCCGGGCCTCCTTGGTGATGTCCACATCCTCCCACCCATCGGTGCAGTTGGAGCAGTGGCCGCAGGAGGGGGACGGGGGCTCCTCCCCAAAGTAGCGGAGAATGAAATGGCGCAGGCAGTCGTTGGTGGTGGCGTAGAAGGTCATGGTCTTGAGCCGGTCCATCTGCCGCTGGCGCAGGGCGGAGAGGGCCTCCTCCTCCACCCCCTCGGGGGCCTGGGACTGGTCGATGAGGTAGCGGTTCGTGATTACGTCCCGCCCGCTGTACAGGAGGATGCAGTCGGCGGGACTGCCGTCCCGTCCGGCCCGGCCCGCCTCCTGGTAGTACCCTTCCAGATCCAGGGGCATGTTGTAGTGGACCACATAGCGGACGTTGGACTTGTCGATGCCCATGCCGAAGGCGTTGGTGGCCACCATGACGGGGCACTCGTCGGCGGCAAAGGCGTCCTGGTTGGCCTGCCGTTCCTCGGGGCTCAGTCCGGCGTGATAGCGGGTGGCGGCCACGCCGTGGGCCTGGAGAAAGGCGCAGACCTCCTCCACCGCCTTGCGGGTGGAGCAGTAGACCACGCCGCTCTCATTCTGCCGCCGCAGGAGGATGGAGAGGAGCTCGTCCTTCCGGTTCTGGGGATGGCGCACCTCGAAATAGAGGTTTTTCCGGTCAAAGCCGGTGGTAGTGGTCACCGGGTCCTGGAGGGAGAGCTTTTGCAGGATGTCCTCCCGCACCTCGGGGGTGGCGGTGGCGGTAAAGGCCCCCAGGGCGGGGCGCCTGGGCAGGGAATCCAGAAAGGCGGGGATCTTCAGATAGCTGGGGCGGAAGTCGGTGCCCCACTGGGAGACACAGTGGGCCTCGTCCACCGCCACCATGGAGATCTGGGCCTGCTGGGCGAAGCGGAGAAAGCCGGGACTCTCCAGCCGCTCGGGGGCCACATAGATGATCTTATAGCGGCCCTGCCAGGCCCGCTCCAGGGCCAGTGCATACTGCCGCTCGGTGAGGGAGCGGTTGAGATAGGCCGCCGGGATGCCGGCCTGCACCAGGCTTCCCACCTGGTCCTTCATCAGGGAGATGAGAGGGGAGATCACCAGCGCCACTCCCGGGAGCATGATGGCCGGGAGCTGGAAGCACAGGGATTTGCCCGCGCCGGTGGGCATGATGGAGAGCACGTCCCGCCCCTCCAGCAGGGCGTCCACCGCCCGCTCCTGGCCGGGAAGAAAGCCGCGGTATCCAAAATAGGCCTGGAGCATCTCCAGTTTATAGGACATGGGGGACCCCTCCTGTCTGCACTCGAACAATCGTTGCTATTGTAGCACAGATCGCGCCCCGAGACAACGGGGGAGGAAATTGCAAATGCCCTTTTACCATTTAGACTGATTTCGATGAAATGGGAATTCTATGTTCCAAATCGGAAGCGGTACAGATAAAACCTCCACGAGATTTTCAATGCCTCGTGGAGGTTCTCTTCACATGGTCCTCAGAAAGTAATATTCACAACTTCGGTATCCACAATGGTTTCCCAGTTCTCGAAGTCGAACACATGGAACGACAATTCCACATCATTGATTGCCGTGATGTCGTTTTCACTCAGATCGGATTCCATAAATGTGATGGTATCCACCGCTTTCTTTCCTGCAACCACATTGCAGGAGAACATAGCATTCACCATAAAACCGTTGATGGATACGTCCCTGGTCTGCACCGTGATATCCTTGTCGCTGTTGTTTTCCATATAAACTATGATGCTTGGGCCAAAGATGGATTCATCCTCTGCAAGGCCCTTGATGACAATTTTTACACCATTTCCATCATAGGCTAAACTGCCGCTGTCGTCAAAAGTGTATTCATAAGTATCCGCGATGGAAGTTTTAAGCTGGATTGCATCGGTATCGAGGTAGGTCTCCCATTCGGCCGTATCAAAGATGTGGAATGCAATCTCCATATCAGCGATTGCATCAATACCGCAGGCTTCAAAACTTGATGCCGCAAAAATTAAACTGTCGTTGGCTTTTTTGCCATTCACAACATCCACAGACATCATCGTTTCTGCCATGTATCCATTCACGCAGGCGTTTTTACATTGAAAGGTTAAGTCTTTACCGGAATTGTTCTCAATAAGGAGTTTAATCTCCGGTCCAAAGATTCCGTCCATTTCGAGGCTTTTTGCTGTGATTTTTACTCCGGATTCCTCCAGAAGTACCGTTTCAGGAATCGTCACTTCTTCCGGCTCCGTTTTTCCTGCCTGCTCGCTCGGCTGTGCTTCTGCACCGCTGTTTCCAGTCGTAACAGAGGAAGCGTCTTTGATTTCTCCACCGGAAGAATCTCCGCAGGCGGCGAAGGACATCACGATGACGAGGGAAAGGATAGCGGCTAAAACTCTTTTCATGTTCTCTTCTCCTTTACTTTGCATCTTGTGGCATGAAAATAACTCCAATATTACCAGACAAACATACAGCTCAGCATTTCTTTTCCCGCCACATTTGGGTTCAGTATACCAAGTTTAAAAATATATGTCAATAATCGTATATATGAGTTATCGTATATATTAAAAATCGCACATACCTCCTATACTTCATAGTAATAGGAGGTACTGGTAGATGATCAGCTATGAACCGTTATTTCGGACAATGAAGGAAAAGGGGATCACATCCTATCGTTTGGGAAAAATGGGATTTCCCTTATCGAATTATTATGCTATGAAGCGTGGTGAGAATATATCTACACACACATTAAACCAGTTATGTAAATTACTTCAATGCAAAGTAGAAGATATATTGGAATATTTAGACGAAGAATGAACTGCGGATATGGGGAGTGATCCTGTATCTGTGGTTTTTTTATATCGCAAAATATGACTTGAGTGCACCTGGTGGAGCATATTTGGACCCGCCGTTTGTCAAGAGTAAATGCTAAAAAAGTCTAAAAAATTTTTCAGCGGGCCAGAATGAGGGCCAGCTCCTCCCGGAAAAGCTGCTCGGAGCACAGAAAACCGAACATTTTGCGGGGGTAGCTGTTGAGCCATGTCTCGGCGGCCTTCACCTCTTGGGGCGAGAGGGTGCCGAGGTCTGTCCCCTTCGGGACGAGTCGCCGGATCAGGCCGTTTTGGTTTTCATTGGTGCCGCGCTCGCTCGGCGTGTATGGGTGGCAGTAGTAGACGGTGGTGCGTTTTCCTTTCCCTCGGCGCTTGTTTTCGATGCCTTCGGCGTCCGAGAACTCGGTGCCGTTGTCGCAGGTGATGGAGAGGAAGATCTGCGGGAATAGAGCGCCCAGTTTCCGCTCGATGCCGTTGAGGGCCCGGATGACGCTCTCGCTCGTCTTGTCCTTCATGGATACGATGATCTCCCGGCGGGTCTTTCGCTCGGTCAGCATGAGCCACGTCCGCTTGTAGCCCTTGCCGCTCTCGAGACTATCCATTTCCCAGTGGCCGAAGGTCGTGCGCGTGTTCACGATCTCCGGCCGCTTTTCTATGCTCTTTCCTGCCGGCTTTCTCGGGATGGCGCCCTCTGGCCGCTCCGGCTTCCTGCGGCGCTTCCCGTGCTGCGGTAACATTTCCACAGTGAGATCGTCGCCGAAGATCTCGCCCCTGATGTAGTTGTAGGCCGTGCTTGCGCAGATGTGCACCCGGAAGGGCCAGCCCATGACCTCGGCCTCTCCGATGGCTGCCTCGGGGCTGTACTTCTCGTCCCGGATCTTGCCGATCAGGTAGTCGGCGAGCTCGTAGTCGTTGCCGATCTTCAGCTCCGGGCCCTTCGCCCGCAGGTTGGCCTCATACCGAGCCTGCGCCCCGTCGGGGTTGTATCGGATCTCGGTCGTGTAGTCGCTGTTCAGGTGTTCATAGGTGCACCGCTTGAGCTCCCGGTAGATGGTGGTGTAATGGACGCCGACCTCCTTGGCGATGTCCACGACCTTCATGCCGGCGCGCCTGAAGGCGTCGATCTGCGTGCGCTGCGTTGGTGTCAGGTGGCTGAAGTGTTTCCCCATGGTGATCCCTCCGTGAAATAGAAAAAAGGGCGGCCGGCTGGCCGCCCTTCGTTGTCATCGCCTGTTGTATGCCGCGATCAGCGCCAGCGTCTCGTCGTCTGTGACGATGTCCTCGAGCCGGCACTCCAGAGCGACGCAGACCTTGAGGAGCGTTTTTAGCTTCGCCCCCGCGATGTCTCGGTCGTCTTGCTCGTAGGTCTGGAGCACTCGGCTGTTGATGTCGGCCTTCTTGGCGAGCTGCGACTGAGACAGGCCGCGATCCTCTCGCAGCGCCTTCAGGCGTTTCCCAGTGGTGATCGTTTCCATGTTGAGCGCCTCCCCTTTTGTTTCGTGTGTCTTTACCATACAACATTTGTTGTATAAAGTCAAGAGGGGAGACAAGAGAAAAGCAGCGCGGCCGCTCTGGCTGCGCTGCTTTCATTCTTTTCCGAGCAGGTAGTAGATGGTCACGCCGAGGGCGTCGGCGAGGTACTCGAGCTCATAGTCGGCGACAATGCGGTCGCCGGTCTCGATCCTGCTGATGGCCTTCTGCGTGATGTCGAGCCCCGCGATCTGGATCTTGTACGCGAGGCGCTCCTGCGAGATGCCGGCCCGCTCTCTGGCTGCGCGGACGCGCTCGCCTGAGATATTGCATCGGCCTTCTGGCCTGTATATTTTCAAATACGCGCCGCCTCCTTTTCTGCCACTTATGCCAAAGATGGGTAGTGCAAGTTGACAATAACACGCCGCCCGTGATAATATTATCCCAAAGATGACTAAATACTAAAAAACGCAATAGGACAGATGAAAAGGAGGTTTTTTCAATGGGTTTACGTTTCCGGCGCAGTATTAAGATCGCTCCCGGCGTCCGTGTGAACTTGAATAAAAAGAGCGCGAGCGTCACCTTCGGCCCGAAGGGCCTGAAGCACACAGTCAGCACGACCGGGAAAAGCCACACGACCGTCGGAGTGCCCGGCACGGGCCTGTCGTACACGACCAGTGGCGGCCGGCCGGCCAGCGTGCCGGCAGCACAGCGCCCCACCTCACCGAAAAGCAAAGCGGTCGTCCTGCCGTTGTGCATTTTCCTCGGGGTGCTCGGTGTGCACCGCTACTATGTGGGGAAGATTGGCACCGGGGTCATCTGGACGCTGACGGCTGGCTTCTTCGGGATCGGTTGGATCGTGGACATCTTCACGGTCGCCCTCGGCGGCTTCTATGATGTCAACGGCTATGTTGTCCGCTTCCACCCGACTGAGGCCGAGCTGGCCGCTGCTGAGGCGGCGCAGAGCGATGGCGGCGAGGATCCAGCAGAGGACGACGCCACAGAGGAATGAGTGCATAAACAGAAAGAGCCCGCCCGGGATCACTCCCGAGCGGGCTCTTTTTGTGTATTCTGACGGTTTCATAGCTTCTGGCCGGCACCGATCCGCGCCGCGCCGGTGGCAAGTTGCACAATTAGACCTTCTTGGCGTAGTCCAGCGAGATCCAGCCGGCCCCGCTCTTGAGCTTGCCCCACTTGGAGGCCCCGGGCCCGTCGCTCTCGGCGACGATGGTGTAGGTGCCCTTGTCGCGGATAGCCCCGTTGGTGCCGTAGTTGGTGCCGGGGCCCTTGCGGATGTTCAGCACGTCGGTCGTCACCTTCACGAGGTACGAGGTGGCCGTAGAGCTGCTGCTGGTCTTGATGTCTGCCGCGTCCGTCCACCCGTACACGGTGGAGCCGCCGCCGGAGACGGCGATCAGGTGGTAGGGGTGCGCCTTGCCCTTGGCGATGGCCGTGACCTTAGCCTTGCCGGGCTTGCAGCTCGACGCGCTCGTGGCCGTGGCGCTGACGTAGTGCTTGGAGCCGGTGAACTCCACCACGTCGCCGACCTTGATGTCGGCCGCGGCGGTGCCGGTGCTGCCCCCGGTGGAGGGCGTGGTGCTGCCGGATGTGCCGAGACGGCGGTTGACCTCGGCCGCGATCTCGTCTTGCAGGTTGTAGAGGTAGTCGCCCGGGCAGGCTTTCGCCGCGTAGTCCCGGTGCACGGTCATGTTGCAGCCGTTCAGGTGGTTGACGCGGGTGTTTTTGTTGGTAGACCAGGCGAGCTTCTTAATGCCGTTGCGCTTGCAGATGTCGGTCACGAGATCCAGCAGCGCGTCGTATGCCTTATCTCTGACGGCGTAGGGGTGCGTCGCGTCGCTGGCGACCTCGATGGTGACGGCGCGCTGGTCGTTGGCGTTAGACGACGTGCACCACGAGCGGTTGCCCTCGTCCACATAGAGAGCGATGCGGCCGTCGGGGCCGATGCCGTAGTTGCTGGACGCCTGCCGGCTGCTCTTGGCGAACAGAGCGCCACAGCTCTCGACGGAGAGCTGGCCGGCCATACAATGGATCGTGACGGTGTCGATCTTCTTGGTGCGCTTGCCCGAGTGGTTGGGGCTGAGCTTGGTGTAGGAGATCAGCGAGCTGTTACTCATCTTCGTCGTCCCCCTTTCCGTCACCGTCGAGCATGGCGTCAAGGGTCTTTTCATCCACGACATCGCCGTCCTCGTCGTAGATCAGGCCGGTCTCCTCGTCGTAGTTGAGCACGCCGGTGTAGGGAAGGTCGTCGTCGATCTCTCCGTTGTAGTAGCGCGTATTCAGCGCGGGCTTTTTGTTCTCACTCATGTCTTTGTGCCTCCTTTGCAAAATGAAGGGCGGGCCGTGTTGGCCCGCCCTTTGCTGGTTATTCGGGCGGCAGGTTGCCGCCGTTGAGCTGGTTGACTGCCGCCTCGATGGCCGCGTTGATGGCCTCCTCGTCCACGGTGAAGCCCATGGACGCGAGGAACTCGAGGACGTACTTCTTCTTTTCCTCGCCGCGGCCCTGCCCCTTGTAAAGCTGCTCGGCAGCGGCGACGCCGATCTTCACCCACTCGAGCAGCTCCTTGCGCTGCGCGTCGGTGGTCTTGCTCTTGATCCACGGGATCAGGAACACGCTGACGCCTGCGGCGAGCAGCGCGATGACGGCGTTAATGACGGGGGTGATGTCGATCATGTTCATCCTTTTGCCTCCTTGTCTGTTGTGGTGGTGGTATATTGGCCGGCGCCGGCCCCGCTGATGGGGTTGCCATCAGCGTCGAGGCCGTGCCGGTTGCGGCTGATCTTCTCGGTGGCCGACTTGGCTGCATAGCTGACGAGGTAGCCGATGCAAGCCGTGAAGATGGTGGTCGTGACATCGCTGGCGGTCTGCTGATCGCGGAAGGCCAGCACATAGGACGCCACGGCCGCGGCAGTTGCGACGAGGACGGCCCACGCCGCCAACTTCTTCGAGAACTCCCACGGCCTGCGTCGGGCCTTGGCCTCCCGCTTGCGCCGGTATCTTCCCATGGGTGTCACCTCCCTCAGTAGATCGCGTGGATGCCCTGCTCGGTGAGGAAGTCCTTCTGCTCGTGTTTGATCTTCTGCACATACTGGAGGGCCGCCTCGGTCTCTCCGTTGGCGTGGCCGTTCTTCAGGGCGGTGGCCGTGGCCTCGCCGAGCGCGATGGCGGCCCCCACGCTGCGCACGAGCAGCACCTCGTTTCTCTCCCGGGCGGCGTCGCGCCGGTCGAGCTCTGCGTCCCTCTTGGAGAGCTGCCTCTGGATCATCCAGAAGCACAGGCCCGTGATGGCCGACGGGATCCCCATGAGGGCCACGAGCTGCGCGATGTCTAACTCGATCATGCTGCACCTCCGTCCTCGACCTCGACGAGTTTCCAGCCCTGCGGGTAGGTGTCCGGCGACCAGACGTTGTTGTCAATGGCGCTTTCATAGATCTGTCCGTTGTAGATCACGCGGTCGCCGGTCTGGTAGGCGTCATGCGAGCCGGTAGGCTGTATAAAGGCCGGGACGGTTTCGCCCGTCTCCTCGCCGCCGGTTTCAGGCTCTTGTCCCGGTTCCTGCTCTGTGCCGGGCTCCGGGGTCGTGCCGGGTTCGCCTGCGGCGGTCACTTCCTCCCAGCCCTGCGGGTATGCCTCGGGGCTGTATGCGTTGGCCCCATCCATGATAGAGCGGTAGACCTTGCCATCAGTCCACAGGCAGCACTCGCCCTTCTGGTAGGCGTCATGGGCACCCGTGGGCTGGATGAACGCCTTTGCCTTGGTCGGGTCTGTGGTGTGATACGGGGCCCACTGTGCGGGGCTGTTTCCCGGCTCGATGTCCGGGTTGTTGTTGGTGTTGTGTGCTTGGCAGCAGCGCCAGCTCTGGCCGTTGTGGGTGCAGGCTTCGCCGACCTCGTGGCTGCCGTCCCCCTTGGGGCCGGCCTTCGTCCACGCTGGCAGCAGATCCTCGCAGGCGACGATCTCTGTGCCGGACAGGTCGCCGGCGCTCGCCTCTCTGGTGAAGGTCATGCGAGCGCTGCGCAGGGCGGCCTCGAGGCCGCTGTATTTGGTGCTCATGTGGTCAGCCCCCTTTCAATGGCGCCGGTCAGATCCTCGAGCTCGTTTTCGAGGTCGGTGATGCGCTGCTTGTCCTCAGCGGATGTGCCGCCGGCGGCGGCCTGTTCCTTTTCGTGGATGGCTTTGATGCTGTGTTCCATGAAGTAGACCATGCTGCTCCTCCTTTCTGGTCTTGGGGTGTTGGTTTATGCGAAGTTGCCGCCGACCGACTGGATGTAGCAGTCGCCCTCGGCCGAGCCGCGCAGGAGCTTGACCTTGATCTTCACGCCCCAGCTTGCGGCGGTCTTGGTCTGGTTGGTGAAAAAGTGCTTCTGGCTGGTCAGGGCCTTGGTGGTGATGTCCTCCCATGTGGGCTCGGCGTCGTTGCCGTTGTTGCAGATCCAGACCTGAAGGGTGCTGCCGGTCGGGAAGCTGCCCTGAATGTTGACGAGGGCCTTAGTCGGCATATCGTCGGCCGCCATCGCCACGGTCTGCTCGAACTCGACCGAGTGCATGGCCTTGTCGAAGGACAGGGTGCGCACGGTGCTCTCGTTCTTGGCGTCGGTGGCGGTGATGGTCAGGGTGTGGTCGCCGTTCAGCAGCTTGAGCCACTGGTCGGCCGTGATCTCGAGCTCGTTGGTGTCGCCGAGGGTAGCGGTGTAGGTGCGCAGCGTGGTGGTGTCCAGCTTCTCCACGACCGTGACCTGATGGCCGTCGGCGTCGGTGACGGTGTACTCATAGGAGGGCGGCGTGGTGGTGAAGCTGCCGAGGTCGGTGTCGCTGCCGCTGATGACGGGCGGCCGGTTGTTGGTGACGGTGCGCACGGCGCTGGTGGTGTAGGCGCTCTCGGCCCCGGCGGTGTCGTATGCCTTGACGCGGTACTGCACGCTCGTCCATCCGTAGGTGATGGAGTCGGTGTAGCTCCGGGAGCTGCCGCTGTAAATCTGCGCCCATGTGCCGTCGTCCACCTTGCGCTCCAGCTTGTAGCCGGCGAGGTTGCCGTCGGGATCGGTCGACTGTCCCCACGAGATGCTCAGGTTTTCGCCGCCGATGACCTCGCTCGGGACAGTGATGGTGCCGGGGGCCGTGGGCGGCTGGTTGTAGACGATTGTGTAGCAGCCGTCCGAGTCGGTGGTGTCGGAGACCAGGAGATCAGAGGACAGATTACAAGCGGGGCGCAGGCCGAGGTAGCCGTCGTAGGCGCCGTCCCAGTCCAGCGTGCCGTCGGAAAGGACGAGGCGGGCGAAGTCGGCCGACCCGGCATAGGCGTCCCGCAGCCAGTAGTACCACGCCTGATTGGCGTCGACATCGTAGTTGGAGTTGGCAGCGGCCGAGGCCGAGACGGTAGCGATGCGGCTGGAGTTGTCGCTGAATATCGCCAGCTTGCTGCCGCACACATGGTCGCCCGAGAGGTTGACCTCGGTGCAGGACAGGGGGAAAACCTTGTCCACACAGGTCTCCGTCCCGCCGCCGTCCGTGGAGCTCTTGCCGACGGTGATGGTGGTGGCGAGCAGGGCGGCCCGCTCGTTGGCCGTGAAGCCGTTGAGGAAGCCGGCGATGGTGTTGTAGGGGTTGTAGCCGCTCCAGACGTGGGACGAGTCGGGAGCCTGATCCGCCGAGTGCTGCGCGGTGTACCACTGGCCCGCGCCCTTGTCGCTGTTGAGCCACTGGCGCAGGTTGGAGTAGATGTAGCGGTTATTGCCGTAGTTTCGGCGGTCGCTGTTGCCGTTGGCCGGCTCCATCGCGTCGAAGCACAGCAGCTTGATGATCTGGTTGGTCACGAGGGTGACGCTGTTGGAGGGGTAGCCGGCGTGGTTTTTGTCGGCCTTGATCCAGATGATCGGCGCGCCGTAGAGGCTGCCGAACTTGATTTTTGCCTTGTTGGCAAGGCTTCCGAGGGTTTGAGGCATGAGTCTTGTCTCCTTTCGGTAGGTTTTAGCTCCGGGAAGTATGCGAAGAAATAGGCGTCCATGTTCTGCCGCAGGTGGTAGGTGTTGCCGTGCGAGATGTGGCCCGTCCAGCTTGCGTAGGATTGGCTCACGCTCTCGAGCGTCATCTTGCCCCTGTCCACGAGGCCGCGGAACTTGCGGATCTTCCGCTTCATGTTGTCGATGCTCTTGGCCCTCACCTTTCTGACCACCTTGCCGGTGCTCGTGAGATAGGTGTGGAAGCCGAGGAAGTCGATGCCGTTCTTGAGCGGGAAGATCTGCGTCTTGCCGTTCAGGCGCAGGCCCAGCGGCTTGATGTACTCCTCGATCCGCTTGAGGATCTCCCGGAGCAGCAGCTTGTCGCTGCTGATGATGTAGAAGTCATCCATGTAACGGCCATAGACGAGGCCGAGGTCATCCCGCAGCCAGTGGTCGAAGTCGTCCAGATAGAGCAGGGCGAGTAGTTGGCTCGACTGGTTGCCGATGGGGATCCCGGGGTCTGGCGTGCTGTCGATGACGATCCAGAGCAGCCACTCGACGAAGTCGATCAGCTCCTCGTCAGACAGGAAGGCCAGAGCCTTGCGGGCCTTCTCGAAGCAGACGGCGTGCAGCAGGGTGTAAAAGAACTTGGAAAAGTCACCTTTCAGCACCCAGCCCTCGGCGTAGTCCCACTCCTCCATCGGCCGGTATGGCAGGCCGGCGGCCCGCCGGGCCTCCTCGTCTGCTGCCTTCCGGCTGAAAAAGTAGTGGCGCATGGCGTCGGCCAGACGGTCGAGGCCGTCGTGGGTGCCTTTGCCGATTTGTCCGGCATAGTTATCCCGGATGAAGCGCCGGGAGAACACGGGCTCGAGGACGTTGTCGCAGAGCGAGTGCTGGACGACTTTGCCCTCGAAGTCTATGGCAAGGACGAGCCGCTCCTTGGGCTCGTACACCTTGAAGGGATAGTAGGGCCCGAAGGTGTACTCGCGCCGCTGGAGGCGGTCAGAGAGGTCGGCCGTGCGCTCGATGGCCTCCATGCGGTAGCGCATGGCCGTGGGGTTGTCCCGCTTCCCGCAGCGGGTCTTGCGGTATGCTTTGTATAGCGAGTTGAAGCTGTTGACGATGTTCTCCATGTGAAAAAATCCCTGCCGTCGGCAGCTCCGGCCACGCTTTGCGTGCGCCGCCGGGAGCATCGGCAGTCCTGTGTTTACCCATGGCCGGGCCGGTCAAACGGCGCCGGGTGCGGGAGGGATACGCCTTCCTTGGATGATGGTGCACAGTGTTCGCCGGCCGTCTCCGGCCGGTTAATAAGTCGGGCTATCCATCGAAGCGGGGCGCAGGCCGTTGTTGCCGTTGTAGGCGTTGTTCCTGTTCAGCGTGCCGTCGGAATTGACGTTGCGGGCGTTGTTGGCCGACCCGGCACGAAAAAACAAGGCGTACCCCACGGGCTGCCTATTGATGACGCGCCTGCGCGTCCATCTTGGCGGCCCTTTCTTTATCGGATTTGTACCATTTGGCGGTCTGGTTTTTGACGCCGGCCGCCATCCGCGACCAGTGTGCAAAGGCGTCGTCGCCGAGCCCGCTGAGGATCTCGTGGGCGAGCTCGATGTGGTGGATCAGCTTCCGGCAGTTGCGCAGGGCCGAGCGTTGCGCCCGGTATCGCAGCTCCCGCTCCTGCGGGTCGGTCAGGAGCAGGTCGTTGGCTTCCATCAGGTCGGCGACGAGGTCGCTGGCCTCGTTCATCATCCGTTGCGCCAGCCCGAGCCGTTCCTTTTTGGGGAAGATGTTCGGGTTGCGCGTCTTGATGTAGGTGTGCTTCTCGAGCTCCTTGGCGTCGCTGATGACCTGCATCTCCGGGAGCTTTTCACGGCCGAAGGGCGGGCGGCCTACATTGGCCCGCTCGTATGGCCGCGAGTGTCCGTTGCTTGCCGTAGTACCTCACCTCCTCCCCTTTGATGGTGATCCTCGCGCCGGTGCCGTCGTAGGCGGTGCCCTGAATGACGATCACGCCGTCCTCACGCTTGCAGCATGAGCAGGGCGGCGCCAGCTCGACAAACAGGTGCGCGATGATGCAGGACGCCTCTGCGGGCGGGATCGGCGTGTAGCCGTAGCCGTCCATGGCTTAGCACTCGAGGCGCTGAAGCGTAGCGTTCCAGACGCCAGAGGTGAGGGTGATGCCGTCCAGATTGGCAAAGGTGATCTGGAAGGGGTTGGTCGTGATGTCGCCGAACACAGCGTCCCACAGGGTCGTGATCTTGCTGGTGTTCTGCTGGACGACGTTGCTCAGGTCGACCACGGCGGCCGCGGCCTGCTCTGCGATCCCGACGGCCTGCTGCGCGAGGAGGATGGCCTGATTGGCCGTGGCCTGCGCCGCGAGGGCGATGGCCTTGTAGTTTTCGTAGTCCTCCTTGGTGGCGTAGGCGTCCGCGGGGATGTAGGCGGTCACGTTGGTGGCCGTGCCGATGGCGGTGACGATGTCGATGGTTTTCTCGACGATGGTGGCGCCGCCGGTCGGCGGGATCCACTCGGCGAGGTCGCCGCAGTTGCCGTAGCAGTACAGCACCTCGCCCACGTCCTCGTCGGGATCGTCCGCATAAAGGCCGAGCTCGCGGTAGTAAAAGCCGTCGTTGGTCTGGTCGTTGGTGAACACGCCGCCCACGGTGACGGTGCCGTCGCCGTTCACGACGCATTTGGTGATGTCGATGGTCGCCTTCGGGCTGACCACACCGGTGAGGGAGCGGGGCGTCTGGCCCTCCTCGAGGTAGCCGTCGCCGAGGACGATCTTGGTGTAGTTGATCTGCTTGCCCGCCACGCCCTTCGCCAGAACGAGAAGGCCCGCGGCGGTGATGTCGTTGTTGATAAATGCGGCCATGTCTTTCTCCTTTCCTTAGTCTGAAGCGAGGACGCTGGTGCCGATGGTGACGGTCTCCCGGTTGTTGTCGTGGACGACGGCCCCGTGGTAGAGGTGGATCTCGTCCGTCCCCATGACGTGCCGCTCCTCGCCGTGCTCTCGCACGGCCATCCCGGCATAAAGGAACATCTCGCCGGTCAGGCAGATCAGGATCGCGTCGAGCCATGCGCTGCGCCGCTTTACGGTGCGCAGCAGCGAGAGGAACAGGTCGAGGTTTTCGTTGACGAGTCCCGGGTTGTCGCTCAGCACTTTGAAGTGGTAAGGCTTGCCGCCGTACTGATACCACTCCCTGACCTCCCCGGTGCCGAAGTAGTCGGCGATGATCTGCGCCACGGCGTAGGGGGTGCCGAGCTTGGCATAGACGCGGTCACTGTTGCGGATGACGGCCCGCTTGGTCTCGATGGGTGCGGTGCTGTCATACCACTGGATGTTCAGCTCCCACGCCATCTCGTCCAGCTCGGCCTCGCTGAGCTGGTCGATCTTGTCCCACCTGCTCAGCAGCTTCAGACGGGCGAAGGCGTCCCGGGATAGGGTGTCGCAGCCGGCGGCCAGCCCGCGGTCGGCGCCGTCCTGTGCCATCCACGAGGGCAGGAGCTTGATCATCTCGACTTCGCTGAGTCGCATTTAGACCACCTCGCTCTCTGTCTTATGGCTGACAGTCAGGTGCCCGCTGAACTTGGCGACCTGCGTGTCGCTGACGGGTGTGTAGACCGGCTTGGTCACGTCCACGCGGAAGGCGCCGGTCAGGTTTTCGCCCCACGACGGGCAGAGGATCCGCTTGCGGAGCTGGTCGGGGTTGATGTCCCGGCCCAGCGCGCCCACCTGCCACTCGTTGTAGCGGTCGATGGCGCCGCCGGTGCCTTCCACATTGGCGACGACCTCGGCCTCCGTCTCGGGGGTGGTGTAGTAGACGATCTCGATGTCGTAGGTGATGACCTCGGGCGCCACGGCCGTGACCACGTCGGTGAGCGGCCGGATGTCCGAGGCGTTGCACGCCTCCAGCACCTTCTCGAGGATGCTCTCGTCGGGGACGGCGCCGCCCTCCAGCAGGGGGACAATCTTGACACAGCCCTCGAGGGTGCGGGTGATGGTGATGTCGAGGCTCGTGGCGTCCGCAAGGGCGCCCTTGAGCTCGATGGTCAGCAGGTCGTCGGTGTAGTCCACAGTGTAGTCGGTGTCCTCCACGCCGGCCGTGCTCTCCCCGTGCTCCTTGACGATCAGGGTGTCCGGCAGCAGCCGGCCGCCGCCGATGAAGGCGTGGCCGTCGTAGACCGTGAGGGTGCGGCTGATGGTTTCCGTCTCGCTGACGGCCCGGGCGTCGATGATGGAGCTGTCGGCCGTCATGGCCCAGTAGATGTAAGCCTGTTCCGGCCCGGCCGTAGACCGGGACGCCGGCGCCAGTCGGATGCGCTCGCGCAGCCGGTTGTCGCCTTCCTCGGTGTAGGGCTCGCCGTCGTCGCCGCCGGCCGTCGCCGTGATGTTGGTGACGCTCTCGATGTAGGGGATCAGGTCGACGAGGGTGGTGATGGTGCCCGGGGCGTACCCGTTGTACTCGGTGCCGTTGCTGACGGCCGAGGTCGGGATCTCCACGGAGTAGGCGCCGGCCTGAAGGACGGCGATCTCGTCGGTGGCAAAGTAGTGGTCGCTGTCCGGCGTCACCTTCGTCCACTTCGGGATGATGATGTTGTTGGGCTGCGGCGTGCTCACGGAGAAGCGCATGGTCGTCTTTGCCGGGGATCCTTCCAGCCGGTGGACATCCAGCCGCTCGCCGATGGCGTCCAGCACCTCGCCCCGCGCATAGCGGAGAAGGGTCTGCCGCCCGGTGTCGTCGAGGCTGTTGTAGAGGGCGACGAACACGGCCACGAGCCCCTCGCCGAAGATCCGGCGCTCGTCGCCGGGGTACAGAGGCTCGCCGGCGCCCTTTTCGAGCGCAGCGATCAGGGTGTTGTAGATGGCCGTCGCGTCGGTGGTGGTGAGGTGGATGTCGTCGCCGTAGGTGTTGGTCTCGTCGCTCATGCTGTTCACCTCCTTCAGAGTGTGTTGTCAATGCTGGCCCGCAGCTCGAAGTCGCCGGTCTGCGCGACCAGCGCGACCAGATCGGACGAGCTCAGGCGCACGCGGGGCTCGTAGGTTTCCACGACGAACTCCACGTCGGCGGCCAGATCGTTGGCAGCCGTCCCGCTCGGCTTGTCGATCAGGGTGCGGTCGATCCCCTTGATGCGCTCGTATGGCACCTCGCCGCGGATGGTCTTTAGGAGGTTTTGCACGCAGGTCTCGGGCGCTGCGTTGCCGCTTGCTTTCATGGGATCACCTCGCTTTAGGTCAGTTGGGTGTTGTTGGGTTTCTTTGCAGCTTTGTCGCTGCTGGATGCGCCGACGGTGATGGCGCTCAGGCGCGGGCCGACGCCGGTGGAGACTCCGGCCGGGGACGAGCTGCCCCCGTTGGAGCTGCCGGCGGTCGCCTTCTTGCTGCTGGCCTCCTCGGCGTACTCGGTCAGGTTGATGGTGATCTTGCCCTTGAGGATCCGGCCGAAGTTGTCGACCGTGGTGTCGCCGAGGCTCACGCCAGTGAGCTGAAGGTTGGCCGGGCCGAAGCGCGTGCCGCCGAGGTAGAAGGGGGCGTACTGACCCACCAGCGCCGTCCACGACTCGTACTCGCCGCGGACATCGCAGCCCACGGCGACGCCGAGATCGAAGTCGAAGCTCATGCTCTGGAGCTTGAGCGCCTTGGTCTTGGTGGCCGGGGATCCCGCCTTGTCGTCGCTGTTCTCGGTGTCCAGCTCCACGCTGGCCGAGACGCCATTCAGGGCGGCGATCCGCTCGGGGGAGACGCCCCATGTCTTGCCGTTCCACGATGCCATGACGGACATGATGCTTGGCCTCCTTCCTTAGTGCGGGCCGGTTGTCTCTCCGTGCGGTGCGGTGTGGGTGTGACTGGTCAGGCTGATGCCGCCGGCCGTGACATCGGCCGACGGTACGCTGACGCCCTTGTCCTGCACGGTGAGCGCGCCCTTCTTGATGGTGATGTCGCCGGGGACGATGCCGGGCCACTCCCCGTCCATGCGGGAGAGGATCAGGCCGGTGCCGTCCTCGAACATAGCGTAGGCGACTTCGACGCCGGGGCTCAGGTTTCCCATGTCCCCGCGCAGATACCACGGGATCGTCAGCGGCCTCGTGACGAGGCTGTCGGCGGTGCTCGGGAGCACCCGGGCCGTGGTCTTGTCGCCGTTTCTGTCGGGCTCGCCCTCGATGCTCGAGATCTTGCCCTTTTGGATCATTTGGGTGTTGCTGTTTGGCATGGTCAATATCCCTCCAGAGGCTTGCGCAGATAGAGCTTGCTCCGGGTCTTGACGTAGTCGTGCCGGATCCGGCTCACGAAGGCCGTGCCGTCCCACGAGGCGACGCCCTCGGTGGAGAGCGTCACCACGGAGCCCGCCGCGTACTCGCGCAGCAGCGTCCCCGTCCAGAGCGTTGCGACGGTCGCCTCTTTGTTGGCGTCCCGGAGCAGGCCCTTGGCGAAGCGGTCGGCCTCTGCTTGGTCAGTCATGCGGAAAGGGAGGATCTTGCGCAGCACCTTGTCGCCCCCGGCCGGCGCCGAGAAGGTGCCGGTCAGGCCGCCGTTGACGGCCTCGGCCGAGCCGTAGGCGTAGGCGCCCTCGTCCCGGTACTCGAAGTCGTTGGCCGGCGTGATGGTGATGGTGTCGACGGGCTGCTGGCCCTCCATGTATGCCTCGTCGTAGACGACCAGCTTGCCGTCATAGACTAAAAAAGCCGCGCCCTCGAGGGTGCAGCGTGCCTGAAGAAAAGCGAAGTCGGGGAGGTTGTTCTGCTCGACGTAGTCGTAGGTCTGGTCGGTGATGCCGTAGGTCTCGACCGTGAGGCCGTGCCGGCCGGCGATCTCTTGGATCAGTTGCAGGAACTTGACCTTTTCCCACGACTTGCTCCTCTTGTCCTTGGTGGATTGCGGGGCCGAGTAGGCCCGCAGGGTTATGAGGCCGGACTCAGGGACGACGCTCTCGACGAACATCTTGCCCGTCTTGGCGGTGCCGTCCTCGACGGCGATGGTGTCGCCCTTCTTGGGGCTCCACCTGTCCCACAGCTCCCGGGTGTCGTTGAGCTTGAGCAGCAGCTCGTCGCTCTGCTTGTCTGCGTACATATCGTGATAGCAGCGGTGGACGCTGATCTCGGGGTAGATGTCCGTCCCCTCGTAGATGATTTTCACAGGGCAGACTCACCTCCTCCACGGCGGCAAGGTGTCGGGCGTCTCCACGGTCTCGACGATGGGGATCCGCACGGCCTCGCCGCCCTCGAAGATCAGCACGTCGCAGAGGTCGCGGTTGGCGTTGATGATGGTGCTCGCCATTCGCTCCTCGTTATAGGCTGCCAGCGCGATGCTGTCGAAGGTGTCGCCGCCTTGCGCGGTGTAATCAATATAGCCGACTATCCGCTGTGACATAGGCGCCGCCCTCCCTTCTTGCGAGTGCTTCGAGGATGAAGTCGATGAACTCCGGCTCCAGATCCCGCAGCTTTCGGATCAGGGCGTCCTCGTCGGTGTTGCCGTCGACCTTGATCGTGGGGCTGAAGGACAGGCCGCTCAGGTCATAGACCACGGACGTGCCCGAGCCGGAGCTGATGGGCTCATAGCTGCCCTCGTCCATAGCGCCGAGCATTTCGCCGGCGCGGGCCCAGTAGGACAGGTTTTGCGCCCTATATGCAGGGTTGAAGCTGATGACGGCCTCGGTCGGGTAGCGCGGATCCTCGCCCGCGATGGACGGGCCGCTCGTGAAGCCGCCGGTTGCGAAGCCGGAAGCCCCGCCACCCCCGCCGCCGCCGAACAGGCCGGCGATGCTGTTGATGACGCCCGCGCCGAAGCTCACGATCTTGCCGATGACGCTGGCGATGGTGCCGAGCACCGACGCGATGGGCTGAAGCAGCCCCAGCAGGGGGCTCAGGATCGGCATGATGGCATTGAGCAGCGACATCAGGGGCGGCAGCAGCGCCTCGACGATCTGCATGAGAGGGGGCACGAGGGGCATGATGACGCTGTTGACGATCTGAAGCGCGACCTCGAGCAGCGGGGTGATGACAGGCAGCAGGGCCGAGATCAGGCTGGTCAGGACGGGCAGGATCGTCGAGATGATCTGCGTCAGCATTGGCAGGATCGAGGTCAGGATGCTCACGATGGGCGGGAGGATGGCCTGCACGATCTGCATCAGCGGCGGGAGTAGCTGCTGCGCCAGCTCGAGGAGCGGCGGCAGGAAGGCCGAGATCAGCTGCGAGAGCAGCGGAAGCAGCCCGGCGGCCAGTTGCGAGACCATGGGGAGCACGGTCTGGAGGGCCTGCCCCATTCCCATGAGGAACTGCTGCACAAACGGCATACAAGCGTTGAGTGTTTCCGTGATGACGGGGGCGATGGCCTCGAAGGTCTCCCGCAGGATCGGCGCCAGAGCCGTCAGGGTGTTGGCGATCATGGACGCCATCGGCAGCAGCGAGACCTCAGCTGACCTCTTGATCGCCTCGAAGGCGCTGCCGAGGTCGTTGTACTTCACGTCGTTGATCTGCTGGAGAGCGGCCGCACCGTCGTAGGCTGCGGTCTCGATACTCGCCAGCACCGGCAGCACACCGGCTTCCAGATCCTCGAACTGTGTGCCGAACAGGGCCACGCCGGCCGCGTTGCGGGCGAGGGGGTCGTCCATACTGTTGAGGGCCTCGACGGTGTCGAAGAACGCGGCCTCCGCGGTGTCTCCACCTGCGGCGAAGGCTGCGAACATTTTGTCGGCGTTGAGGCCGAGGCTCTCGAAGGCTTCCCGGCTCGTGTCGCTGCCGTCCTTCGCTCTGATGTTGAACTCCTTGACGGCGTCGCCGACCTTGTCGATGGAGAACAGGCCGGCGTCAGCGCCCTCCACGAGGGTGCCGATGAACTGGTCGGCGCTGAGGCCGAGGGCCGCAAACTGTGGGCTGTACTCGTTCAGGGTGTCCAGCAGGTCGCCGTTTTTGTCTGCGCCGTTCTGCGCGCCCACGGCGATCAGGCCGTAGGCTTCCTCGGCGTCGATGCCGAAGTTTTTCATCAGGGCCGACGCTGCCCGGGCGCTCTCGCTGACATCGTAGTCGAACACGTCCCGCAGGTTGAAGCCGGCGGCGGTTGCTCGCTCCAGAGCTTCGCCGGTCAGGTCGCTGGCCTGCTGCGTTGCAGCCAGACCGTCGGCCACGTCGGCGAAGTCATCGCCGAGCCCTTGGGCGTAGATGTTCTTGACGCTTTCACCGAGCGCGTCCAGCTCGTCGCCGGTCGCCCCGGTTGCTGCCGAGAGCTGATTGATGGCCGTGTTGTACTCGTTGCCGAGGTCGGCCAGATACTTCCCGGCCTCCACGACCGCCTTGCCTGTTGCGACTGCGATGCCGCCCACAGCGCCGCCGACGGCCACGGCCTTCCAGTTGACGTTTTCCAGCTTGCCGGTGACATCGTCCAGCGCCTTGCCGAGTGACGGGTCAATGGTGCCGGCGAGACTCACGACGGCTTGCAGCATTTTATTTTTGGCCACTGGCGTCACCTCCTCCTATGCGGCCGGATGTGGGGGATCCTCGGCTTCGGGATCTTTGCCCGCTGCTTTTTCGCCTCCTCGGCCGCTTCGTAGTATTCGAGTAGGAAGTCGGTCAGGCGTTCCCGTCGGAGCTCTCCGACTGAGATGTGGAAGGCTCGGGAGTAGTCTCGGGCGAGCTCTCCGAGTCGTTTTGCTCGGAGGGTGCCCCCGACCTCGTTGTGGTAAAATTTCGGCCGATCCTCACCAGCTCCATGACATCGGGCCCGCTGATGCGCTCGAGGTCGGCGATGTCGATGTCGGGGTTGACGGCGGTGATCGCCATCATAGCGAGGTAGAGGTGCATGGAGTAGTCGAGCTCGGTGGCGCCGGCGCTGCCGCCCGCCTTGTGGGTGGTGGCGCGCAGCTTCAGCGCCTCGGCCTCGGCGAACATTCCCACGGTGATCGCGCCGGTGTCATAGGTCAGGGTCTTGACCTTCTTGCCGTTGATGGTGATGGGGTTGCTGAGTGTCAGCTTTTCCATGGTCGTTGTCTCCTTTCGTTGATAAAAAGAGGGACGCCGCCCACCTCGGGCGGCGCCCATCTGTTGTTACAGCACGCTGCGCAGATCTTTGACGTAGTCCACGCCGCCGATGCGCATGATGGTGTTGAGCTGGTCGATCAGGCAGAACTCCTCGCCGGCGACGAAAACCTGATAGCGGCTCACGGCCAGCGTGACCTCGTTCTCCGAAGGGTTGCCCGGATCCACGGACAGGCCCGGGATCAGCTTCGGGACACAGCGCATGAACGCCTTGCAGCCTTCGGTCTTGGTGGAGCCGTCGGCGTACTTGACATCCTGCGCCCATCTGACCTCCAGCGTCTTGCTCTCGAGCTGCACCATGGAGCGCAGCCCCTTGTCGATGCCGATCTTGGTGATGGCGGCCTCCATGCCTTCGATCTGGCCGGTCATGGGTGCGGTGTAGGTGCCCATCGCCTTATAATCGGCGGTCACATGGGTGACGGCCGGCAGGGTGATGGTCACGTCCTTGGCGACGAGGACGCCGTTGATGTACACGGTGTCGGCGAGGATGGGGCCCTTCAGGTCAAGCCACAGATTTGCCATTACTCGTCACCTCCTTCGTAGTAGACAGAGAAGCCGGCGTCGGTGTATGCGACGTACACGCTCGCAGACTTGAGGGGCGGGGTCGGGGTGACGGCGATGTCCCAGCGGAAGTCGCCGTTCATGATGTCGGTGGTGCTGTTCTCGCTCTCGAGGAACACGATCTGCGGCTCGCCCAGCAGCGCGCCCATGCTGACATACCCGTCGAGCTTCTCCTGCTCGCGGTTGATGATCTCGTCCTTGAGCGCCCGGGTCATGGGCTCGTCGATGCGCGGGCTCCACTCCCTCTGGAAGTCGTTGGTGATGTGCATGAGCATACGCATGGACACGTCGAAGATCGCCCGGGGATCCACGTCGGCGCCGTAGGTGTAGGCGGCGGTGTGGTCGCCCCACAGCACCCACTCGCCGCCCCATGCGACGGCCGTGCTGATGCCGTTCTGCGTCAGCTCCTTGCCCTCCTGCTGGCTGAAGCCGCGGTTGGTGGCGTTGGCCCCAAAATACTGCTTGATGATGGGGATCGCCTTGTTGCCGCAGGTCTCCATCGGCACGCTGTTGTGGCTGAAGTCGGCCCGCATGAGCTCGACCACGGCCAGCGTGCTCAGGTGGTAGATGTTGCCGAGGTTGTCGATGCCCTGCGGCCAGTAGACCTTCGACCGCTCGCCAGTGAAGGCGTTGTTCTTCTTCCACGCGATGGCCTTGGTGATGGTGTCGACCGCCTGCGCGCTGCTGTCCACGAGGGGCAGGTCAGCGACGACGAAGGCGTCCCAGTGGCCGTTGATCTTCTGGCTGGCGGTGAGCATGGCGTTGTAGACCGCCGGGCTCTGGCTCCAGCCGGGGGCGGCGATCAGGTTGCAGACCGCGAACTGCTCGGGGTAGAGCAGCGCGATGGAACTTAGGCCGCTGTACTCTCCGCCGGCCGTCACGCCGCCGATGATGTCGTCGTCCTCGATGGCGCTGTCGTCCACCTCGTAGAAGCTGGCCGTCAGGGTGCCGGTGAGCGGGGAGTCCGCGTTCAGGCTGGTGATGATGACGGTGCCCTTGGTGAAGTTATAGTCCACAGCGTAGTCGGTGCCCTCGGCGTAGTCGCCGCCTTCGCTCATGGCGATGGTCAGGGTGTCGAGGATGATGGTGGAGCTCGCAAACTCGGCCCGGCCGCCCGTGAAAGAAAGCTGCTGGGTGGTCTCGGTCGCCTTGCGGTGCTTGCCCGCAGACGGGTCGAGGACGTTGATGACGTAGATGGGGCCGATGTTCCCGAGGGTGTTGTTGAAGTGCGCGTTCATGACCTCGCAGAGCGTAAAGGTGCCCCAGTCGGCCGCATAGCCGAGCTTGCGCTGCGCGTCGATCATGTTGCTGAGCTTGATCGGCTCGTTGATGACGCCGGCGTCTGCGAAGCCGCGCACGAGGTTGACGGGCGCCGTGCCGATATAGACCGGCGTGGTGCCCGCCTGCACGGCGCTCTGTGCCACAGTCTCGCCGATGTGGCCGTATGCGCCGTAGAGGTATTCGTTTGCCATCTGCTTTTCCTCCTTTGCATAAAATTAGAGCAGCCGGCCGGCTGCCCTTAAAGCAGGTGTTGGTAGTCCTTCGGCGTGCGTGTCAGGGGCTCCTCGGCAGAAAACTCCACCCACGCGAACCAGTAGGGGTAGAAGTCCGGGACGGCGTCCTGCTCAGACACAGGGCCGAAGGTGATGCCGTCCTCCTTCATGACGCGCAGCGGGCCGATGTACTCGGCGTTCTCGATCATGCGGAGGGCCGTGTCCACAAAATTCCATGCGTCGCGCCAGCCCTCGCCGTTTTTCTCGAAGAAGGCCGCTGCCTCCTCGTTTTGCCACTGGACGTATGCGCCGCTGCCGTCGTTTTTCGGTTTGAAGATGTCGCGCCCGTGGTAGCCGGGATCCCACGCAGAGAAGCAAAGCCGGATCTTGATGCTCCTCGAGCTCATGGTCAGGCTGTCGGTGCCCTCCACGATCTGCACGCAGACCGAGGGGATGGGGGCCGGCACCTTTGGGGGCAATCTGTCCTTCGACGGGACGAAAAGCGAGAACGCGGTCGGGTTGACCAGCTTGTAGGGGTAGGAGGCGTCGGTCGCGCTGTCGTCGGGGAGCTTGAGCTGCACCATCGGGCAGACGGTGGAGCCCAGCCACTCCCGGACGGTCTCGATGCTGTTGACTATGGACACGGCTGCACCTCCTTTACATGGTCACGGTCTGGCCGAGCGCGATGGTGGCGACGCCCATGTCCTCGCTCCAGTCGTTGACGATATACTCGCGGCCGTCGATGTTGAGCCCTTCGCCCGCCGGGCGCCGGGGCGGCAGATCCTCGACTGCTGCATACAGCATGAGGGACGACTCTGCCACGCCCAGCTCTTGCCCCCCTTGGCGTTCCTTCAGGGCGTTGTCATCCAGCACGACGGTGATGGTCTTGCCGTCGACCTTGTGCTCCTCGCCGAACTCGGCGAGGTTGAGGAACACGAGGCAGCGGTCGTCAGCGACCATTTTCTTGAAGTCGAAGGCCATTAGACGGGATCCGCGGCGCCGATCTGAGGGGGCTCCTCATTGTCGCCGGTCTGGTCGTCGTCGGCCTCGTTGGCCGCCGCCTTCGCCTCCTCGATGGCGGCGATGACATCGGCCTTCTTGCGCATGGCAGAGGCGTCCACGCCGTAGGCGGCCGCCACTTCCTTCAGCTCGTCGAGCTTCATGTCCTCGTTGTACTCAGGAGCAGCGGCCGTGTCGTCGGTCTCGGGTGTGTCCTCGAGCTCCTGCTCCGACTTTACGGCCGGGGCAGGGGCCTCGGGCTGTTCGTCGACATACTTGGCGACGCCCTGCTTGACCAGACGGGCCTCGAGCTCGGGGTCGAACTTCTGAGGCCCGTCCGCATTGGTGATGGGGATAACCTTGCGGCCGTTATAGTAGCCGAAGGTGCCCGCGGTGATCTGGATCATGTTCGTGCTCCTTTCTGCCGGCTTAGTCCGTGGTCAGGACATCGGCGACGATCCACGGGTTTTTGTTGTTGGGGATCAGCAGCGGGCGGCTGGAGATGGTCAGCGTGCGGGTGTTGCCCTCGGCGCTGGACACATACTTCGGCACGCGGCGGCCGGCGTAGGTGTGGAACTCGCCGTCGGCCTGCTCCACCTGAGAGACGGCGCCATAGCAGGTGCGGCCCGCAGCGGGGGCGGTGAGGATGCACTTGCCGCTCGGGATGTAGAGCTGGTCGTTGCCGTCGTCATCGGTATAGGTCTCGTCGTAGGAGATCACGCTGATGATGCGGCCGTTGATATTCAGGCGGGCCATGATGGCAGCGCCCGGCGCCAGCTCCTCGGGGGCCACAGAGCCCAGCTCGTAGCGGCGGTTGTCGAGCATTTCCTTGATGTCGGGATCCTCGACGATGACATCGGCCACGTCAGGGGAGCACACGAGGTCGGCAGCACGCAGGCCGCGGCGGGTCAGCATACGGGCCATCGCGCCGAGGTCGGCGCGGATCTTGGCGCCCTCTGCGTCCCACTTGGTAGTCGGGGTGTAGGTGGCGGGGTTGCTGGCCTCGGTGTAGAAGCGGATCTCCATCTCGTCTCCCTTGTCGGAGTCGTCGGCGATGTGCTTCATGATGCAGCCGTTGGTCAGCATGGTCTCGGCGGCCATGGCCTCCTCGCGGTTGGTGATAAGGTCGCCCAGCTCGTCAGCGTCCCGTACAATGAGCACCTGCTGGCGCTGCTCGGGGGTGAGCTGAGAGTACAGGGCCTCACCGAAGCCACGCTTGCGCAGCTCGTCGAGGGTCAGAGTGCGGCGGGGAGCCACGAAGGGCGGGGTGTACCGCTCCATGGTGTAGCCCTTGCGCAGGATGGTGACGCCGCCCTTGCGGGGAGCGACGAAGGGCGCGAGCTTGCGCACGCCGTCACGGTACTCGACCAGCACATCCTCAGTGGAGAAGATGTCGCTCGCGTCGTTGGTCGGGAAATAGCGGTCGCGCAGGAAAGTCGCCGCAGGGGCGAGCTGCTGCACGGCCATGAGCAGCGTGTGGGTGTCGTAGAAGTTAAAAGGCATGATCTTGTCCTCCTTCTCTTAGTAGTCCAGCGCGTCGCTCAGCAGGATGCCGGCAGCGCGCAGAGCTTCCTCGTCGGCAGGCTTCAGGGCGTAGCCGGAGCCGCCGAAGATCAGCTTGTTGCGGGCGAAGTGGCCGGTGCGGTAGGCGGTGGCCTCCACGTCGGCGCCAGTGCCGATCTCGGTGTCGTCGCAGAGGATGGCATTGGCGGTCAGGGTCTCGTTGCTTGCGGCGGTGGTGCCGAGGGCGACCATCTTGCCGTCGCCAGCGGTGCCGCTGGAGAGGGCAAGAACAGTGCCGCGCTTGAGGGTAGCCTTTGCACTTGCCTCCTTGCGGATGGTCACGGTGAACACGTCGGCGACGGGCTCGTTGGTGACGATCAGGCCGTCGTAGTCCACGGTGCCGAGGTTTTCATCCAGTCTCTTGCTCATTACTTCTTACCTCCGTTCTTGGTGGTGTTGTAGATGCCGACGATGGCGTCGACCTTGGCCTTGTCATCGGCCTCGCTGCCTTCCTCGCCTCCATTGGGGGCGGCTCCGACATTGGCGGCGCCGGACTCGGCGTTGTCGTTGGCGGTGTCCTTCAGGTGCTTGGCGCCGAGGGCCGCCTGCTTCTGCATAGCCTTGAGCGCGAGCTGCTCAGCGGTGCAGGTGTTCTCGCCGTACTTGGCGTCCCTGACAAGCTGAGCGTCGCCCACACTGGCGGCGATGCTGTCGATGGCCTCGATGCGGGCCCGCTCCTGCGTGATGGCATTTGCGGCGGCCTGCTGCTCGATCTGAGCGACGAGGTCGGGGTGCTGTGCTCTCATTTCCTCGAGAGTCATGGGCTCATCTTCCTTTCTGTTTTCGCCGCCGTTCCCGGTCGGCTTATTTCCAGCCGCCGGGGCGGCGTGGATGCTGTTGATGCGGATCGTGCTCGGGACATTATGCAGCCCCTTGATGTTGTGCCGGATGCCGGCCACGAGGAGCACCTGCTTGTCGGCGCTCACACTGACATCAGGGCCGTCGCCCTCGAGCAGGGTGTCGGCGAAGCCGTTGTCGATGGCTTCCTGCCCGACCATCCATGTCTCGCGGGTCATCATGGTGCGGAGCTGTTCGACCGCGATCCCGGTCTTGGCGTGGTAGATCTCCGCGATGGCCCGCTCGCTGGCGTCGAAGTCCTTCTGGAGCTTCTTCAGGTCTGCGAGGGTGTAGTAGTCCATCAGCAGGCCCGCGACGCCGTGGATCATGACCATGCTGCCGGGGTAGACCTGCACCTCGTCGCCGGCGCAGGCGATGACGCTGGCCGCGCTGGCTGCGATGCCCTCCACGATGACGACCTTGTGGCCGCTCAGGCCCTTGATGGCGTTGTGGATGGCGATGCCGGTGTAGAGGTCGCCGCCGGTGCTGTTGATCTTGATGGTGATGTTGCTCTTGCCCTTGACGGCCGCGAGATCCTCCATGAAGCTCTCGGGAGCGATATAGAGGCCGGGCTCGGGCTCGCCCGTCCACCAGTCCACAGGCTGACGGCTCACGACGTCGCCGTAGAGGGTGATCTCGCCCTCGTCGTCGCCGATGCTGGCGACGTTCCAGAACTTGATCGGCGCGCCCGCAGTCTGAGGCCCGGCGCAGAGCCGGGGAGTGTTATGCGTTCTCATGCTTGTCTCCTTCCTTGATGCTTTTGATGGCCTCGGCGACGATTGCCTCCCGCAGAGCTGCGGAGATCGTGCCGCTGGCCGCTGTGCTCTGGTCGACCTGCCCCTGCGCTGCGCGCAGCTTTTCGTTTTCCCGAGTGAGCTGGTCGACGTTGGCGTCCCACTGACCGCCGTTGAGTCGGATGGTCGCCTGCTCTCTGGTCGTGATGCCTTCGCCGATGGCGAGGATCTCGGCCGTGATCTCCTTCGTCGGGTCGAGCTGTCCCTGAGAGGGGCCGATCCACTCGGCGCCGAGGTATGCGGCGCGGATCGCCGGATCTGCGAAGAAGCCCGGGGCGCTGATGCGGCCGCGGGCGACGGCTTCAGAGAGCCAGATCTCATATACCGGCGTGCAGAAGTCATCGACAAACCACTTGCGCCTCATGCGGAACGCCTTCCACGCCTCCATCAGGGCGGCGCGGCTGGCGCTGTACGAGCTGTTGAAGCTCTTGAGCAGAAGGTCGGCCGGGATCTCGAGTGCCGCGCCCACCTGTTCACAGATGGCGCGCAGGAATGTGTTGAAGCCACTGGCCGGCCGCTTGGGGTCTGCAAAGGTCACGTCCTCGCCGGGCTCCATGATGTTGATCTGGCCGGGGCCCATCTCGTACTCATTAGGATCTCGGCTCACCTCCGGCAGGCTGCTCCCGACCTCGTTGAACGGGTTGTCGCCGGCGCCTGCCTCGGTCTTGATGAAGGCCGTGAAAAACGACTCGACGACCGCCGCAGTCAGCTCGCTCTCGGTGTAGCGGCGAAGCTGGAGCAGGGGCTCGATGACCTGCGCGAGATAGCTGACGCCGCGGTATTGATCCGGGCGCTCGCTCTCCATGACGTGCAGGATGTTCGGCAGGCCAGTCCGCTCGCCGTATGCCTGAACACGGGCCCACGTTGTCGTCGTGCTGCCGAGCTCGAAGGGGTAGGTGCTGCGGATGTGGTACGCCTCAATCTGGCCGTCGCCGTTCACCTCGACGCCGTCGTAGATGGTGTTGCCGTTGGCCGCCTTGCCGGTGGTCAGCAGCATCGGGGTGATGATGCCGGAGGTCGTTGGCGTGGCGACTCGGTCGGCCTCGATCAGGTGCAGGCGTAGCGAGTAGGGCGTGAGCAGCGTCGGCTCGTACTGCTTCACGACGGCGAACACGTCGCCGCTGACCAGCCACGAGGAGAGTGCGAGCTGCTGCATGGCTGCGAAGTTGTTGACGCCGGTGGCGTCGCACGCCCTTTTATTCTCAGACCAGAGAGCGAACTCACGCTCGGCCTGAGCCTGCCATGCGTCGGCGGCCTCCTGCGTCATGCCGAGCGCCTCGCGGTCGATCCGACTCTTGAGCTGGAGGCCGATGCCGACGACGTTGGTGCGGTTGGTGCGGATGGCAGAGGTGGCGATCGGGGCCGCCATGTAAAGCATCCGGGCACGCTGCCGCAGGGTGTAGTTGTTGGCGTCGATGTCCTCCTTCGGGCTGCCGCTCATAGCTCTGAAGCCCTTGGTCGCCTTCTTGTGCCAGCTCGCGCCGGCGTCGCCGTAGCCCTTATTCACAGGGCGCGGCTGCTGCCGCCTGTTCTGTGGGCGGCTTCTGCTTTTTCTTTTGCTGATGGTGCTCACCTCCTTCATGGTGAAGATGGCCGAGTCGGGAGAAAAGGAGCGAAAACTCCCGGCGTCGGCCTATGAAAAAAGCCCCTTTCGGGGCTTCTTTCACCAGTCTCGGGGCACTACTCCCACAGCTTTTCGCGGCTTCTCGCCGTTCAGTGCGGCCTCGAGGGCTTCGATGTCTGCCTCGAGCTGTTTGATGGCGGCCCGGATGGATCCGAGGTCGGTGTTGTAGCGGGCCAGATTGCGCGAGCCGATGCCGTAGCTCTGGACGCCTCCGTCCAGCATCTCGGCCTCTCGCTTCAGGTAGAGCTCCAGCCGGTTCCTCTTGATGGAGAGCTGGTACTCGATTTGTTCGCGGGTCTTTCTCATTGTGGTGTGTCCTCCTTACCAGTCGTCGAAGGCGTCGGCCCGGTTGTGCCGTTGCCGCTGCCGTCGCTGTTGCGGGGCCTTCGGTTTTTCCTCCAGTCCTTGCAGGCGGCGCTCGATGGCGTCCATGTCGGGGTTGATGATCTTGAGGCCGGCGTTGGCGTAGTCGCGGCAGTCGAGGGCCTCGTTGCGGTTGTGCCCGGGCAGCTTCTCCCACGCCCAGCGGTCGCCGCGGCGCGTGTGCGTGAGCACCAGCTTCTCGGAGAGGAGCCCGTTGAAGAAATTGAGGTCATAACCGGCGTCGGGGTGCCGGTTGAAATGGCAGTATTTTGGCCCGGGCTCCTGCACCTTCAGATTAGCCATGATCGTCGCCTTGCCGGCGTCGACGCCGATGGTGTAGAGCCAGCAGGTGATCCGCTTGTTGTCGCGGATCGGCACCTTGCTCGGGGGCGAGACGAAGGGGATGCCGTCGCCGCCCTTGCCCTTGATGGCAAAGACGCGCTTGCCGACGCGGGCCCGGCACGCCTCATAGACCTCTTGGGCGAAGTGGCCGCCGGAGTCGACGCAGGTGATGGAGATCTTCAGGCCGCGGCCGTTTTTGAACTTGTAGACGTGGTCGACCACGTCGTCGAGTCGCTGCCAGACCTCCGGGGTGTCTGGCCGGCCCATGATGTAGCCCTTGACGACGCCCCACGTCTCGCCGTACTTCCCGTGGCCGACTACCTCGTATTCGAGGCGGTTGTCCTGAGTGTCGACGCCGCAGGTCAGCACGAGCACGCCGTCAGGCAGCTCCACAGGGGTGCCGTCCGGGCGGGTGCCGTAGTCCTCACGGCGGGCGAGCATGGTGTCCTCGTCCTCGAGGTCGCCGCGATCTTCCCACAGTTGGCCGAGCAGGGTGTTGTAGACGACCTTGAGGCGCTGCGGGTCATCCTTGGCGTCGAGGAACTTGAGGACGATTTTCTCCCACGGAGTCCACGGGCTCGAGAAGGCATTGAGCCAAAAAGAACGGACGCCCTTCTTGTAGGCGTCCGGGTTGTCGGCGATCCACTTGGCCGGCTGCTTTCGCATGACGTCCTCGGGGATCAGGCAGCCGCAGGCCGGGCAGCTCCACGAGACGCCGCTCTTGAGGCTCCACGACTTTTTCCCGCGGATCCTCTTGGCCTCCGGGTCGAAGTGGATATTGTCGAACACGATCTCGCTGTACTCCCCACACTCGGGGCAGCGGTGGCACCAGCGTTCCTGCGTGCCTTGGTAAAAACTCGTTTCGATGTTGCTGCTGCCCTTGATGGTCGGGGTGGAGACCTCGACCGCCTTGGCGTTGTAGAATGTGGCCTGACGTGCTTCGGCCAGCGCCCACGGGTCACCCTCGGTGCCGGCGCTGGTCGCCCAGCGGTCGCGCTCGTCGCCGATGATATAGCGGGCAGGCGTGGAGGCCAGAGCCGAGGCACTGTTGGAGCCGGTCAGGGTGAGCATCCCGCCCGGGAACGACTTCTGGAGGATCGTGTTGCCGCTGTCCTTGGCCTTGACGTCGTGCACCTTCGCCTTCAGGGGTTTGCTGTCGCGGATCATAGGGGCCACGCGGAGGCGGCTGAACTTCCGGGCGTCGTCGATGGTCGGGTGGACGTAGAGGATGCTGCCGGGGTCTTGGTCGATGATGTAGCCGATGATGTTGAGCTCGAGCTCAGACTTGCCGACCTGAGAGGCGGCCACCATGACTATTTTGTGCACCTTCGGATCCGTAAAGGCCCGCATGGGCTCCTCGAGGTACGGGGTGCGCTTGGTACGCCACGGGCCGGCCTCGGCTGAGCTTTCCGGGGAGAGGCGGCGGTGCTTGTCGGCCCACTCGTCCACGGTCAGGCTCTCAGGTGGGGCGAAGCGTTTGACCGCTCCGGCGATGGCGGTATTGAGCTTCGCGGCGGCTTTTTTAGTCGTCCGCGTCATCGGCGAGCTGCTCGCTCCAGCCTTCCCGATCCCTTACTCGCCGGGCGTACACCTCGGGATCGTATTTATAACCGGCCAGCTCCGTCAGGATCTTGTAGACCTCTGTGCGGATGATCTCAGACGCCTCGGCGGGTGTTGCTGCGCCGGTGACGTCGACGGCCAGACGGCCCGGCAGGGCCACGAGCATCGACCTGATATTGTAGACGAGGTCGGTCATCACAGCCTCGACATCCTCGCTGCGGTGCATGGTGCCCTCGAGCTCACTGAGCTGGAGGGCGGCGATGTCTGCCTTGCTGCGCTTGAGGTCAGCCTCAGCCTCCAAACGCCGGCCCTCGATCTCGCTGTCCTTCTTCGACGGTTCCCGGCCGTTGGCCTTGGCCGTCAGGTATCGGATGTACCTCTGGATCGTCGGCAGCAGGTCATAGCGGTTGGCGTTGCCTTCCTTGACCGCGGCGATGACGCCCTCCTTGGTGAGCTGCTGCACTCGGCGGGGCGTCATGTCGAACAGGGCCGCGATGGTCTTGCTGTCGACGAGCTTGTTGTTGGTTGGGTTCGGCATGGCGTTCCCTCCTTTCTGCCGCTCGGGCGAAACGAAACGGCCCGAAAAAAAATTTTCCCGGCTGCGCGTTTTTTGGGCTCGCCAGCACCGCAGGCGTTAGGGGTGCGTCACAGTACCTTCGGCCGCTCTGCGTGGCCGTGTGGGGCCTCTGTGTGCCCTTTGCGGCGCGTTTTCCTGCGCGTGTGTGTTGGCCTGCCCTCGCGTGCCCGGCCGCCTTGGCGGGCGTCCTGCTGGCCGTGGCGGCGGCCCGTGGGTCACAGGCCGAGGGCTCGCTTCATGTGGTGGTCGAGGCGCTTGGCCGTCTCGGTGTTGAGCCTCAGCATGATGGCCTCGTTGGTGCGGTCGCTGGTTATCATCTGCGGCACCGAGATGGTGGTCATCTTCTGGATGTCGGTGCGGGTCTTGCTCATGCGCTGGAATGGGATCCAGCTCGTGCCGTCGGCTTTGGTGTTGCCTGTCCCCATGAGGATCCAGTGAGACCGCTGCGAGTATGGCCCGCCCTTGGTGCGGGTGTTCTTGTAGCGGCCGATGACCTTCTTGCTGCCCTTGAGGATCTGCGCCTTCAGGGTGTAGCTCCTGCCAGCCGGCGGGGCCTTGGGTGTCATGCCGAAGTGCACAGGGGTCAGGAGCCGGCCCTTGTAGACGAGGGTGAGCTCCTCGATGGTCTCGCCTGTGATGCGGATGCTGCCCGCCATCTTCTTCGGCTTGCCTCCACTGGACGGCGTGATCTCTCCCTTCTTGATGTTGTAGACTGCCGTGACCTCCTGCGCTATCCAGCCGGGGGCCCGGGCCTTCACGTCCTTCACAGTGCTGCTGATGGCCTTGCGGCCGCCGGCCTCGATGGCCTGCATGTCTGCGACGAGCTGCCGCAGGTTTTCGATCTGGATGGATATGCTGCCGCCCGCCATGGTTGTCACCTCCTTCAGGGGAAAAGAAAAAAGCCGCCGGGCTTCTTGTGGTTGCCCGACGGCTTTCTCGCTGTCGTTGTTCGGTTGTTGGGCGGGTGTCCGGCGGTCTTTCGACATGGTACAGTGTAGCACAGGGCGCTACTGCCGTTCAATGGATTTTACTGCCCTTTACTGCCTTTTACTTCCCTTTACTGCCGGGGCCTCTGTCTCCTTCAGGATCTCGGCCATCCGCAGCAGGGCGCGGCCGTGGGCCTTGTATGTCCTGTTCTGGTAGCTGTCTATCCTCTCGAGGTAGTCCTGCCGATCACTGAACAGGACGGCACAGATCCCGTCCCAGTCTGCCCGGTCGAAGTAGCGCAGCCGCAGCACGGCGCGCTCGTCAGGGTTTTCCACCTGCCGGATCATCGCCTCGAGGGCGGCGCGTTCCTCGCGCTCCTCGGCGAGCCGTTCCTCGATCTGCTCCTCGAGCTCCATCTCCCGCAGCACCATCATCCCGGTGCGGTCAGTCGGTGTGCCGGAGCCCCGGGGCATACCCGTCATGTCAGGGCCGGGCGGCGCGGCCATGGAGATCTCCATGCGGCCGAGGCGTTCGTACTGGTTGTCTATTTCACGGAGCAGGCGGGTGTACTTCCCGAGCCGCTCCTTGATGTCGTGAGTGATCGGCTTGTCGCTCATTTAGGTCAGGGCGTCACTCCTGTCCACCTCCTTCCTCGTCAGGGTCGAAGATCCCGGCGATTTCCTCACGCGAGAGCTCTCGGCCTTGACGGACGCAGCGCACATTCTGTTTTCCTGTTATCCTGATGTATCGCTTGACGATGACATCCGTGAAGGCCGGCGTCAGCTCCATGGTGTAGGAGGGCTGGCCGTATGCCTCGCAGGCGGCCAGCGTGGTGCCGGAGCCGCCGAAGGGGTCATAGACGCCCCGGGCGAAGTCCGTGTTGTCGACGAGCTTCTCCAGCAGCTCGACCGGCTTCTGTGTTGGGTGCAGCTCATTCCCGGAGCGGGAGACGCTCAGGACGTTGCCGTAGCCCTTGTGGCCGTCGAAGTGCGTGGCGGCCCGGGCGGCGAACAGTATGAGCTCATGCTGCGAGCGCCAGCCGACGCCCATGCCCGGCGTGCCCTTGTCCCACACGAGCTCCGACTTGACGCCGAAGCCGGCGGCCTCGACGAGGTCGAACAGGTACACCCACATTCTCCAGTCGGTGAAGATGTAGGCATAGAGGCACGGGATGTCGGTGAGGGCCGCCCGGATCAGGTTTTGGTAGCCCCGGGTGCTGAGGATGTCGTTGGCGATCTTCGGGGCCTTGCCGTCCTTGCGCTCGGTGCCGATGCTGCCGGTCGACTTCTGTGACTCCTTGCTGCCGCCCGAGCAGTAGGGCGGGTCGGTCAGCAGGATCTCGGGCTTGTTGCCGTCGAGCAGCAGGGCGCGATCCTCCGGCCGGGTGCAGTCTCCGCAGAGAACGCGGTGCCGGCCGAGGATCCAGAGGTCGCCATACTGCGTGACCGGCGCGGCCGGGGCCGGGATCTCTGCGTCGGGGTCGTCGCTCGGTTCCTTGGTGTGCAGCGCCTCGGAGAGGGCCGTCACGATGTTGCCGTAGTCGTCCTCGGTGTAGCCGCTGAGCATGAACGGGATCTCGCCGGTGTCGATGTCGGCGAAAACCTCGGCGAGCATCTTGTTGTCGGTGGTTGCGAGCTCCGCAATGCGGTTGTCGGCCGTCAGATCAGCCAGCTCCTCGGCCTCGCTGGCGTAGTCCTGATAGTCGACCGGGGCGTCGGTCAGGTCATCGAGCTGCGCGGCCATGAGACGACCGTGGCCCTTGGTGACGAGCCCGCTGCGCTTGCTGACGGTGATCGGGGCGCGCCAGCCGGTCGCCCGGATGATAGAGGCGAGGAGCTTGATCTGCTCCGGCGGGTGCTGGTTGGGGTTCTTGGGGTTGGGCCGCAGATCCTTCAGCGGGACGATGGCGTCGTGTGCGCAGAACACGGGGACGCTGCCGGCGTATGCCTTCGGCGTGGCCGTGGTGCTGTACTCCTCGATCTCGGGGCCGGTCTGCGGCTGCGGTTTGTCTTTTGCCATGTGGTTCCTCCTTTCAGCCGCGGTGAGATGCCTCCGCTGCTGTGGCTGCGTCGAGGCGCTTCTTCAGGCGCTCCAGCTTGTACTCCTCAGCCTCGGCCGTGCTGCGGCCGAAGATGATGCGGAGCTGGTCGAGCATGATCTGGACGTCTGCCATCTCCTCGACCGTGTTCTCGAGTACAGCCTTGGCCTCTGCGGCGCAGCTCACGCGCTTCACCTTGCAGAGGGCTTTGGTCAGCTCTGCCATCTCCTCGACGGCCATGTCCATTTGTGCCGGCGCGCCGTAGGTCGTGATCGCACGATCCAGCAGGGCCCGGCGCTCCTCCGCGGTCATCACGGGCGGCCTCCCTTCGTCAGCTCTCTGACCAGTACGACCACGAGCACGATCACGATGATGGCGAGGGTGATGGCGGTCGGGATCCAGATTGGGGCCAGTACCCACAGCCAGCTCCAGTTGATGACGCCGGTGAGCTTCAGGACGATGAAGGCGACGGCGAGAAGGCCGCAGAAGCCGATCCCGCCGGCCGTCGTGTTGTTTCTTTCGTTGTTCATGTATTACCTCCAGTATTATTTGCCGAGCCCCTTCAGCGCGCAGGCTGTGCAGGCGGTTCGGACGTCAGGCTCCGGGACGTTATCGCGCAACGGCATGGTGAGGATCCCGCCGTCTCCGGGCTGGTGGGGCGAGAGGATGGGCTCAGGCTCGTCGGGGATCATGGTGTCGAGGAGCTCGTTGTACTTCTTGAATATAGCCTCCGACGCTGCGCTCCAGCTCTCGCCGTGCTCCGTGTCCTCCGGGGTGGCGACGTGGGCCAGCTCGTGCGCCAGCAGCTCAGGGGCGGCGCTGATGGGCGCCTCGGCCGAGATGCAGACGATCGGCGTGCTGCCGTCGTCGGGAAAGATGGTCAGGCCGTAGGCGGTGCCGTTGGTCTCGTCCCGCAGGTCGGGGACGTACTGCGCGACGTACTCGACGCCGGGGTAGAGCTCAGAGAAGGCCCGGGCCACGATGGCCGTCGGGTCGTTGATGAAGGGCGAGGCCATCGGGCCGATCTTCTCGTACTGCTTCAGGGCCGTGTAGGTCTCGCGCAGCATGGCCCGCACTTCGTCCTTCTTGATGCCGTTGATGGTGGGCCCGTTCAGGATCAGGTCGAGCATCCTGTCGCCCCAGTCCTGCATCAGGTGGGTCTCCGGCATACCGCAGCCGAAGGGCACGACGTCGACCTTCTCACGGGTGAGGGTTTCGTATTCTTTCACGGTGCTGCTCCTTTCAGAAAAGCCGAGCGGGCCGGAGCCCGCCCGGCGCTCCATTTACTGCATGACGACGACCTTGCCGGCGTCGATCAGATCGCCCATATTCTTCAGGAAGTAGTCGGCGATGTTCTTCTTCGCCTCGAGTTTCCAGATGCCGCCGTCAGCCTCGAAGAAGCCGATCCCCTCGTCGGGATCCACGCGCAGCAGGAACTCGCTCTCGGGCTGCTCCACCTCGAGGAAGGTGCGGAACGGCCGCAGCATGACGCGGGGCTTGATCTCGACGACCGCGTTGAGGGCGACGCCCTGACGTGCCTCGACGGTCTGCGTGACGCCGTTGTCGTTGGTGCTGACGCTGTTCTCGTTGGTCATGCGACTCAGCAGGTCGAGCAGGTAGGCCGTGCCCTCGTTTGGGATGCAGAGGCTCCGCAGCTCGATCAGAGCTACCTCGCGTCCTCTGAAGCCGGTGCGCAGGCCCGGGGCGTCAGCCTTAGCGCGGTAGAGCGTGTTGCGGGAGAAGTCGCTCAGGTAGGTGGTCATCACCTCGACGGTGTCGTTGCTCTTGACCTGCACCATGATGGTCGTGCCGACCTTCTCGAGCTCGGTGCGGATCAGCTTGCAGATGCTATCGAGGCCGCTGACGCTGATGCAGTCGGGGCGGTCAACGTGGGGCGGGATGCGGGTGAGGGATGCGTCGGCGTAGGTCTGGCCGTCGATCTCGAAGATCTTGGTCTCCTTCAGGCTGACGATTTTGTCGATCATTTTTGCGAGCATTGTGTTGTCCTCCTTGTTCTGTGTTGTGGGTGGTTATCCGTGCTGGACGAGTTTCAGGAGCTTCGGTGCCTCCTGCTGCGTGCCGTCCATGTTCATTTGGCCGGGCACCTGCGGCACCATCTCGGCGACGACGAGCTCGCCGTTGCCGTCAGAGGTGACATAGAGGGCCGTGGCGACGGGGTTGGTGGCTGCGAGCGTAGACTTGGCCGTCACTGAGACGCCGATGGTGCGGCGCTCGTCGTCCGGGGTCGGCTCGATGGTGAGGGTGATCTTGCGCTTGGCCGTGGCCTTCGTGTTGGGGTCGAGGATGTTCTGGATCACCTTGTCCATCTCATAGTCGACGCGCTCCTCGAAGGCGCCGCGGGCCATCGACATGATGCTGTCGCGCTGGTTCTGTTCGTTCATGTGGTTGCTCCTTTCTCTTTGTCTCCGGCCGTTCCGTACTTCTCGAGCGTGTCCTTCAGAGCGCCCGCAATACACTCGGCCATGACTGTCGCGGTTTTGGTTTCGCTGCTCTTGGCAGCCTGTTCAATGGCTGCGCGGATCTCGTCGGGCTCATATCCCGTGTTCTCATAGGCGGCGAGCTTCTGGACGAGCACCTCCTTGGTGGCTGCGCTCCAGTAGCCCGTCTTGATGCCGTTGACTCTCTCGTGGGTCAGACGTTCCATGCTGGCCCTCCTCTCAGGTGGCCGATCCGAGCGTCATCTGCTCGGCCTCGGTCGGGTTGTCTGCGTAGGCTGCGGCCGTCTGGCCCGTGGGGCCTGAAGGCTCCGCTCTGGCCCACACGGCCTCGGTGGCGTCCGAGCGGGTGGCCTTACGGCGGCCGACCGTCGTGAGGATCCCGATCTCCTTCAGCTCTGTGAGCCGAGGGGCGACGTAGTTGCGGTTGAAGTACGGGATCCGGCCGGCTGCGACGAGCTCCTCAGTGATCTCGCTGGCCGTGAGCTCACGGTTGCCGAGGGTCTCGAGGATCAGGCGGCAGCGGGCGGCCCGCTTGGGGAGTACGGCGTCATAGCTGCGGCGCCGGGTCTCTTTGGTTGTCTGGTTCATGTGTTTCCTCCTTTCCGGCCAGCTCGACGCTGTCGGCTGGCGCGTCCTTGACTTCAGGCGTCGGCGCTTCGTTGCCCCACACGTCCCATCCCGGGGCAGCCTCTCGGGCGAAAAGCTCGATACGGGGCAGGTCTCCCATCAGCTCGACGATCCTGTCGCGGATTTCGGCCGGCTTTCTGCTGTGCTGCTGGAGCGGGGAGAGGACGATGCTGCGGACGCTGCCGCTGATGCGCTTCGGCTTGCCCTTGGTCGCCAGCAGGCAGATCTCTGAGTTGCTGCGCGTCCAGTTTCCGAGCCCCATGAAGATGCCGGTGCCGTTTCTGTTCTGCTTTACCCAGTTGAAGGCGACGGTCTTGTAGCTGAAGCCCCACGCCTCGATCACGTCGAGGGCCTCGCGGAGCATGGGGAAGGTCGCCCACATGAAAAGCACGCAATCCTCGTTAGCAATACCCCCCCCGCAGCTCCGACGCCCATGCGCTTGATGTCCTCGATGGTCATGGTGTCGTAGTGCTTGGAGGCTGCCGCTCTGGTGCCGCGGTTCTGATAGCTCCACGGAGGATCGGCGTAGATGATGCTGTACTTCTTGTCAGGGAGTGGGATCATGGGCATCCTCCTTTCCAAGCGTTTCCGACTCGATGTCGTGCAGGAACTTGATGAAGCCGGCCGTCGCCGGTACTTCGTAGCGGGAGAGCTCTGCGTGCGTCATGTACTTGCGGCCGTAGATCTCGGCCATGTCGCGCCAGACGGGCCACGGCACGCGGTAGAAGTCCGTCAGGCTCACGGAGACGAGCACGAAGGCGATGGCGCCGAGCTTGTGATGGGCCTCGAGGTCGTCCTGCTGCTCTTGAGTGAGCCGGCGCTGCTCGATGCGCTCGTCGTCGGTGTGCTTGGCCTCGAAGTAGATGCTCCGGCCGCCCTTCAGGGTGCCGCCATAGTCCGGCTGGGCCTGCTTGGTATAGCAGGCGAGGAACTGGCCCTTGCGGTTCTTGGCGCCGAGGGGCTTCATGGGCTCCGGCGTCTTTTCGATCTTGGCGAGGCCGCGGCTGAGGTAGTAGTCGCACGAGGCCGAGATGATATTCTCGAAGTAGCCGCCGGCGACTCTGGCCTGCTTGCCTCGGATCTGCGCCATCATGTGTTTTTCGGCTGCGTAGGGCGTCGGGTCGTTGTAGCCCTCCGCGTTCTTTCTCGGGTCGTACTTCGTCACGGCGTTCAGCCTCCGATCTCGATGTGGACGACCGGATCGGAGATCAGGCGGTCGGCGAGCTCGAGGATGACGCTGCCATCCAGCTCGATGCTGATGGGGCAGTGGTCGAGGTGCTGGTTGCAGACGGCCATCGCCTTGAAGGCGGGCAGGTGCAGCGTCACGCTGCCGATGTCAGGCTTGTCCTCGGGCTCCTCGTCGGGCTTCAGCTCGCTGATGGCCTCGAAGCCGTTGCGGACGGGGATGCCGTGCGCCTTGGCGAGCTCGATCTCCGCGGCCATGCCGGCCGAAGGGTGGTCGATGCCGAAGGCCCACAGCTCGGAGCAGCCGAGCACCAGCTCGCTGCCGATCTTCAGGGCCAGCTCACGCTCCTCGGGGACGTTGTCGTCCATGAACTGCGTGAGATAGATATGCGGGGTGACGGGGATGACGCCCTTCTCCACAGCCGCGTGGCTGTACTCCTTGGCGCGCTGGATGTTGTTCTCGTAGTCCCCGCGGCACGGGGAGCAGATGTAAACCTTTTTCATGTTGTTCCTCCTATCGTGAGCGCCAGCTCTGGCCGGTGAGGGTGATGCCTCTGCACATTTCCATGAGCCGGTCGATGGTGGCCCGGGCCGTCATGCTGTCGTGGCTTTCTCGCGGCGTCATGCGGTCGATCAGGGCCTCGGTGTCGTAGTTGGTGGTCACTATGGTCGGCAGGTATGCCTCATAGCGGCCGTTGATGATGTTGTAGACCGTGGAGATCGCCCACTCGGTCGGCGGTTCCTTGCCGATGTCGTCGATCACGAGGAGTGGGACGGTCTTGTAGATCTTCAGGACGTCGCTCTCGCTGCCGCCGGTCGCGGAGTAGGTGCGCTTGATGCGCTCCAGCAGGTCGATCATCGTCATGCAGATGACCGGCTTGCCTTGCGCGATCAGGTGGTTGGCGATGGCAGCGGCGAGGTGGGTCTTGCCGGTGCCCGGCGGGCCAGCTATGAACAGGCCGTTGCGGCCGGGTTCCTGACGGCCGGGCTGCGGCAGCATGGTGTCGAAGCCTTCAGCGTAGCGCCGGGCGGCTGCCGCTGCGCGCTTGTTGTCGTCGGTGAGCTGGAAGGTGGAGAAGGTGCGCCGCAGGAAACGGTCGCCCATGCCGGACTCGCCGACGATGCGCTTGATGCGTTCCCGCATTTTCTTCTCCTCCTCAGCCTTGGCGGCTGCGGCCTCAGCAGCTTCGCGCTCTGCCTTCTCCTTCTCGTAGGCAGCCACAGCCTCTGGACAGGTGCATCGCTCGGCTCCGTAGGGAGGCCAAAGGATGCGGTTGCCGAGCGGGATGCCCTTGTGGTAGCGCAGGGCGCCGCAGAACTCGCAGGGGACGGGCTCAGGGACTCCGGGACGGCCGGCGAGGCGCTCGTCGTTGCTCCAGATCCAGTTACCGGCGTCACTCGTCGTCGGCCGGCTTGAAGCCCTTGCCCCAGTCTCGGCCGGAGCTGTCGGGCTGTTCAGGATCTCGCTGATTTTCTGCACCTTCGTTCACCTCCTCGTTGTCCCAGTAGCCGCCGTTGAGCCATGTGCTCGGGTTCGGTATGTAGCGCCCGTTCTCCCGGCGCCACTGGTCGCTCCGCTTCTGAGCGTCGACCGCCTGCATGATCCTCTCGTGGAGCTCAGCGGTGGGCTTGATCTTGTTCCACGCCTTCAGAGCGTACTGCTTGCCGGTCTTTTTCGGGTAGGCTTTCCAGAACTCGAGAAATCTGGCCTCGACGAGCGACTTCGTGCCGCCGTCACTCCCCTCGTCAGAGGGGGAAGGGGGTGTATTACCTTCTCTTTTCTTATCTTCTCTACTCTGGTCTACTCTGCCTCCGGCTTTCTTGCGGCTGTTTGCCGGTCGTCCGGCGGTCGGCGTTGGGTCGTCCGGCGAGGCGTCGGCAGACGCCGCAGCAGCGGCCCGGCGACTGCGGGAGCGCTCTTTCTCGGCTTGCCGCTGGTCGATCAGCTTGCCGGCGTACTCGTACCAGTCGTGGATCTCGAGCGTCCCGTCCTCTTTTTCGTCGATCCAGCCCGCCCGGATCAGCGTTTTCGCCAGCTTTTCGGGGTCTCCGTCCCACTGAGCGGCCCGCGAGATCATGCGCGGCGTGATGTCGACGAGGCTGCCGGTCGGGGCGTTGTCGAGGGCCCACAGCCAGAACGAGACGAGCAGCCCCATCATGTGCGGCGGCTCGACTTCGAGCTGGTCAGCAGCGTCGAACAGTTTGCGGTGATCCTTGAGTGTCTGATGCACTTGCAGCCATGCCACGGTCGTCACCTCCTTTCTGTGGTCGTTTGTTTGTGGCCTGCTTTTGGTCGTCTGCTGGTCGTCCGGCGGTCAGGTTAAAATGGAAGGTCGCCATTGTCCTCGATCTCCGTGAAGTCGCCGGAGCCCTCAGAATAGCCCGGATCGGCGAAGTCGCCGCCAGAGCTCTGGCCGCCGTCCTTCTTGCTGTCGCAGAAGTGGACGGAGTCGACCGTGATCTCGACGGCTTTGCGGCGGTTTCCGTCCTTGTCCTCGTAGCTGCGGCTCGTGAGCTCGCCCTCGACGAGGACGAGGCGGCCCTTGCTCAGGTACTTGCAGACGAACTCGGCCTGTGCGCGCCATGCGACGCACTCGATGAAGTTGGTGATCTTCTTGCCGTCCTTGGTCTTGCGGCCGGTGTCGCTGGCGAGGGTGAAGCTTGTGATCGCCGTGCCCTGCTGCGTGTACCTGAGCTCAGGGTCGGCGGTTAGACGGCCTTGGAGGCCGGTGTGGTTATACATTAGGCGTTTCCTCCTTGCTGGTTATGCTGTGCGGCCGCATTGTCGAGGGACGTGCAGATCTCGTCGTACTCTTGGCGGGTCAGGGTGGCCGGATCCTGCTTTTTGTACTTCTCCACGATCCGGGCGTTGGTGCGCTCCTTGGTCATTCCTGCGGCCTCTGCCTTCTTGTAGAGGCGCGCGAGCTGCGCGTCGCTCAGACGGCCGGAGCCCTGCCCCTGACGGCCCTGTGTGGCCTGCTGGCGGCCTCCAGCGCCGGATCCTTTGCCCTGCGCGCCGAAGTCACTGTTGTCGGGGTCGTCCTCGCCTTGGTCAACGGTGAACTTCTCGAAAAGGTAGTATTTCAGGGCGTAGGTGTGGGCCGCGCCCTTGGCCTTGGCGGGGTCATCGTTCCAGCCGACGGCGTGGACGGTGGCCTCGATGGTCTCGTCGTCGTTGTCGAGGTTCAGCCAGCGGATCGTCAGGTCGGCCTCGTAGAGGAACATGAGCTTGTCGCCGTTGCGGGTCTTGGTCTGCATGGTGATCCAGTAGACCGGGTCGCCGTTCTCGGCGTGGCGCGTGGCCTGCTCGCTGATGACGTCGAAGTCGACGCCGAGCTCGTTCATTATGGGGGTGATCTTCTCCCACACGTCGTAGATCTTGGCGTACTTGTAGCTGACGCCGTCGCTGTGCTGCTTCTTTACGATCTCCGGGCAGGCTTTTCGCATTTCGACGAGCTTCTGCCGGAGCGTCAGGCAGGCGGCTTCAGGAGGGGCCGCAGCAGCGGCCGCCTCGGTTTTCTTGGTTTCTGCCATATCGGTGCCTCCTTACACGTCGACCGTGAAGATGCCCGGGGTCTCGTAGACGGTGACGCCCTCCACGATCTCGCCGGTCTCGGTCAGGGTTGCGATGTCGCCGGTGTAGCTGAGCAGCTTCTTTAGGTCGGCCCAGCGGGTCGACTCCTCGACCTTTACGAGCTCGCCGTAGCCGTTGGCCTTGAGCCATGGCACCAGCTTGGTCTCGTCGAGCTTGGTCTTGGTGGTGCCCTTCTTGAAGGTCAGGGTGCCAGAGAGGAGGCGGTACTTCTCCGTCGTTTTGGTCTCCTTGTGGGGGACGGTGGCGAAGAAGTCAGCCAGACAGCTCGTGAGGTACGAGGTGCCGTTCTCCATGCGCTTGCGGGCGGCCGCTACTTTCTCGTTGATGGCCGCGATCTGCTCGTCGGCCAGTGCCTTCAGGCGGTCGTACTCGCTGCGCTCGTCGGCGATCTTGCGGATGGCCCAGTCGGCGCAGCTGTCGTCGGTAATGCGGAACGGGGCGCGCTCGCCCTCTGCGACGGTGCCGAGGTCGACCTGCTCCAGCTCGTCCAGCGTGGCAGCAGGCAGCAGCTCGGGCTCCTGTGTGGTGGTGGCCTCGACGTCTGCCTGCTCGGCAGCGAGGGCCGCGGTGGTCTTATCGCTCATGTTGTTTCTCCTTTCTGATGGTGCTCGGCGGCTCTGGCGGCCGCGAGCTTGCTGTATTGTTCGTCTATCTCGATCCCGATGTACTGCCGGCCGGTTTTCGCGGCCGCAGCCAGCGTGGAGCCGCTGCCGGCGAAGGGATCGAGGATCAGGGCGCCGGGGATGGTGGTAGCTTCGATGAGCTGCTCCAGCAGCGCCACGGGCTTCTCGTTGGGGTGGGTGAGGCTCTGGTTTCCGACCTTGGCGCAGGCGATCAAGTCGTCCGGCCGTTTTCCCGGGAGCTCGTAGCGTCCCTTGGTTGCGAAGATGATGGCCTCATATCGCGGGGCAAAAGATCCTTTCAAGTCTCCCATGCCGTGCGCCTTTTTGTCCCACACGATGACCGACTTGACCGTCAGGCCAGCGAGACGCAGCGCGTCGATGAATACCTGCTGAACGTCCCAGCGGGTAAAACAGAGTACCCCCCCCCCCGCGTTTCACGACTCTGGCGGCATCATAGATCCACCAGATAAACGGGGCCTTGTCGTTGGCGATTTTTGCGAGACGGCTGGCCTTTTCTTTTCGGCCGCTTTGGTAGTCGATACCGTAGGGCGGGTCAGTGATGACCATGTCGACGCTGTCGGCCTCCATGTCACGCAGCACGGTCAGGCTGTCGCCGGTGATGACGGTGTTGGCTTGGATCATTTTTCAGCAGCCTCCTTTCTCTCGGTGACGTTGAAGGTGAGCATCACGCCGCAGGTGACAGGGGTGACGCTCTCGAGCTCGAGGTCGCGGCCGCTGCGGAGGTGCAGGGTCTCGCCCGGCTTCATTTCGGTGAGGTGTTTCATCTGGTACTCCTTTCTGCAAAGAAACGGTGCCCGCCTTCCTCGATGACGAAGATCTGGCTCTCGTGGAAGTCGCTGGTTACGAGGGCGGGGTTGTAGAAGTAGAGGATCGGCTCGTCCACGACGGTCTCGCCTCGGTCAAACACGGCCGCGACGGCGTCCTTGACGCGCTGCGTGGGATCCGGCCGGCTCTTGGTGTAGCTGTAAAGGACGACGGCCTCAGAGGGGTCGACGCCGCGCTTCTCGGCTGCGTTGAGGATGCACTGAGCGACGAGCATCTGGCCCTCGAAGGACTCCCCGCCGGCCTCGGCCATGACCACGCGCTCGACGACGTCGCGCTCGGCGTCGGTCAGAGGGTAGCGCGCGGCGGGCTCGGTCGGCTCCACGGTCTCAGCGGCCGGGGCGGTGGTGTCCGGGATGTATGCGCCGACGGTGGTGGTCGGCGGCAGGATGTTGGTCTCCTGCTTGCTGCCGGTCGGGGTGGTGAAGATTGCCACAGAGATGCCGCCCAGCAGAAGGACGGCAGCGGCCAGCGTGGCAGCTCTCAGGGCTTTCCTCTTGGCACGGCGGCGCCGGCGTGTTATACTTGCGGTGCGGGATCCGTATGCTGGCAGGCTGCTGGATCTTCTCGCATGGGTCGCCCGGTCGCAACGGGCGGCCCTTTCTTTTGTGGTTTCCATTGGTTTCTCCTTTCACTGAGCCCGTGCGACGGTCAGATCACAGAGGGTGTGAGTGAGGTCGCTGAACTCGGTCTCTCGGACGGTGTCAGCGGTCAGCGGCACGAGGTAGTCGTTGTCGTAGTAGTCGATCTCGGGGCGCCGCTGCCGGTTTACTTCGTTTTTGTGGCGGGCGTAGGGCTCGGCACGGTTCCAGACGTCGTCAGGGATCCAGCGGTCGAGGCGATCCTCGACGCGCTCGCGCAGCTCCTCGCTCGTGATCGTGATCTCCGGGCTCATGCTGTCACCTCCGCGCCACGCGGGCCGGGAGCGTCTGCTCCGGGCGAGTCAGGCCCTTGCTGAAGCTCTGCGGCTCATATCTGACGCCCACGATCCGGCGGCCGCTGACGCCGTACTTGGGGTTGTAGCCGAACAGGTTGACGTAGCTGCCGAGATCCTCACGCTCGTCGTCCATCGCCTTCAGCACCTCGAACAGGGCCAGCACGTCGTCGATGGCGCGATGGCTGTTCTGCACCTTGCCGGTTAGGTCGTAGGCGATGATCGCGTTGGCGAGCTTGTGCGGGTAGGCCCTGCGGTCTTTGTAGACCGTCAGGCTGTCCAGCCAGTCGATCCGGCCGACCTTCTGGCCGCGAAGCAGGCCGCGGAGGAAACAGGCGTCAAACTGCGCATTGTGGGCGATCATCAGGGTCGGGCCGTTCTGCATGAGCTTGGCGATCTGGCTGGCCGCCTTGGCAGGCTGCACGCCCTCGGTCTGGAGCCGCTCGTCGGTGATGCCGGTCAGGCTGACGATGTTCTCCGGGAGGGTCTCGCCCTCGGGCAGCTTGATGAAGGTGTCCATCTTGCCGGCGATCCGCAGGCCGCCGATGGCCGTGTGCTCCACGCGCAGGGCGGCGAGCTCGATGATCTGGTCGTTGTCGAAGTCGAGGCCGCTGGTCTCGGTATCAAACACGACGAGGGCCTTGTAGCGGTCGAACAGGGTGGAGAGGTTACTCATGCCGGGCCTCCTTCTCGCGGGTAGCTCTCAGGGTGCCGAGCATAAACGAGAGGGCCGTGGTCAGTTGATCCTCGGTGGCGAAGGTGCCGCCGTACTGCTCGGCCAGCGCCGCGATGATCTCGCCGGCGTGCTCCGGCGTGACGTCGTCGGTGGCTTCGTCGTCCTCGATGGAGATCAGGAGATCGGAGTCCAGATAACAAGCGGGGCGCAGGCCGTAGTAGCCGTAGTAGGCGATGTTCCAGTACAGCGTGCCATCGTTCCAGACGCCGCGGGCGAGTGACTCGTAGCCGTTAGACTTCGTGCTGAAGGCGGTGGACAGCCACCACCAGTCGTCTGCATTTGGGATGACGTCGCGGTTGCGCCGGTACTGGTCGACCGTCAGCAGGAAGATGGTGACGGTGCAGGTGCCGTAGTCCTTCAGGCCGTCGTCGGTGGTCAGGTCGAGCTCCGTGGTCAGGAAGGCGTTGGGGCCGTTCACGTCCTCGAGCAGGTTGTCGAGGTAGGCGCCGTTGAGGTATTCCTTGCTGCTGGCGACGGCGAAGTTGTTGCAGTTGCCCTCGTCAAAGGCTCGGGTCTCGATGATGTCCTTGCTCAGGCAGAGGGCGCGGCCGTCATCATTCTCCAGCAGGATCCAGCTCTGGCCGGCATAGTCGAAGGCCGTGCTGCGGGCGGCGTTCTTGAGTGCGATCTTTTTCATGGGGTTGCTCCTTTCGTTCTCTGCGGCCGAGCCTTCTGGCTGGCCTGAATGTTTGGCAGGGTCTCGCCGGCGCGGAGCCGGCTCTCACAGTGCGGGCAGATGTAGCCGGTGCGGGGATCTTCTGGTAGATGCTGACGTTCCAGTCGAGCCCGCAGCCGACGCACTTGGCTGTCATGGGCCTCCACCTCCTTCCGCAGCCAGAGCCTCGAAAACATAGCGCCGGATGCGGTTGCGGTACTTCTTCCGGGTTCTGGCTTTCTTTGCGTGAGCTGCGAGGTGCAGCCACTTCGGCGGCACTCCGATGGCCTTGGCCGATACCTTCCAGAGCTTTTTGAGGGCAGAGAGCACGGCGTTGATGACCGGCTTCAGGGCCTCGGCCAGCTTGGCGGCGATTTCCCGCAGCGCGTCGGCCAGCTTCTCGAAGGCTTCGCGGGCCTGCTGCATCTTCTCGTGATCGGCGAGCGTCATGCTGCCGTCGTAGACGTAGGGGCTCAGCTCGTCATCGCCGCCGTCGGCCAGACGCTCACAGAACGGGAGGCCGGCAGCTTCGGCAGCCTTGCGGCCCTCCTCGAGGGCGTCCCGGCCTTGCGTGACTTCGCAATAGTCCGCGAGGCGGTTGCGGCCGCCTTCGTAGTGCCAGCGGATCCCGGCGGCGATCTCGTCGATGGTCATGTCCTCACCGAAGTGGCCGCAGTAGTAGCCGTTGACGATGACGGCGTCCGGGTCTGCCTTCAGGATCCCGATGGCCTCGTTGAGGTCGTCAGTCTCCCACTCGCCGTTCCAGATGTCGCTCCAGATCGTCAGGGCGTTCCACGAGCGGCCGGTGCGATACACGATTGTCCAGCCGATGCCGTCGCGGATCTCCGGGGCGAAGTCTCGGGCGATGTCTCTCAGTGCTGCCATGCTGGCGCCTCCTCTCTGGTGATGTGCACGACGGTGACGAGGTCGTCGATCTCGTGCTTGGTGGTGTATGTGTCCCGCTCGTCGAGCCCGATGTGCCGTAGCAGCGTCTCGGGCCCATCCAGCAGGAAGGCGGTGACGGCCACGGCGTTCAGCCGGTAGACCGTGACCTCCACGGTGCAGCGGGTGCCGTCCTCGTCCAGCGTGGACGGGAACGAGGCCCGACAAATGGGGCTCGCTTCGTATCTGAAGGCGGTCGCGCGGTTCTCTCCGGCGATGATGTCCTTCACGAACTCCTCGAAGGCTTTGCGAGGGATCGAGCTGCGGTACTTGTCCAGCGTGGCGTCGGCGAGCTGCTGGATGGCTTTGGTGTTCATGCTTTTCACCTCACTTTATCTCGTGGATCAGCGTCCTGAAGTGGAAGCACTGGATGTTGTAGCCGCCGGCGCCGATGGTCTGGATCTTTGCCTTGCCCTCCGTGCCGACGATGATGCCGTTGATGTCGCCCTCGGGGCCGATGTAGAGGGCGGCCGCGTCGGTGATGGTTCCGACCGTGCTCATAATGCGGCCGATCAGGTCAAGCAGCTTGGCCCGCTTTTCTTCGTCCATCGTCTTTTCGAGCCACGCCTCGCGCTCGTCCTCGTCGCGGATCTCCAGCAGCCTGAGCGTGATCTGGTCGCCTGCTTCGTGGAGCTTCTTCTGGATCTGGTGGTATTCCAGACCGCGCTCACTCAGGAAGGCGTCGACGTCACGACGCGGCCAGAGGTTTGCGAGGTCGTAGTCGGTCAGCTCGCGGCCCTTGTAGAGCTCGCGGTACTTCTCGAGAGAGGGGAGTGTCTGAAGCGCCTCCAGCCGGGCGGCCCGTTCCTTTGCCTTCAGATCCTTGCGGTACTCGATGACGTCGATCCGTCTCTGGCGGTAGTAGGCGATTGCGTGCTGCTTCCAGTTTTCGAGGAAGTCCTTCAGGATCTCCGGCGCGTTGGCCTCGAGATAGTCGTCGGCGGTGATGCGCTCGTCGAGTTTCTCCTTCCAGTTGTTGAGGATCTTCTCAGCCTCCTCGAGCTTTCTCTTTGCGCTCTCGATGTCGTCCTTTTTGATGCTGATGTCGAACTCGTCGGCGCCCTTCTGGATCAGTTTGGCGAGCTGCTCCCGGTGTTTCTTTAAGACGGCCTTACGCTTGGCGACCTTCGCCTCTGCGTTGATGACCTTCTCTCTGAGGTCGTTCTGAGTCATGTGTCTGCTCCTTTCATCTTGGCCCGGCCTCGGCCGGGGTGCTTGGCTTGGCTCCCTGAAAACGAAAAACACGGCCGCCGGCGGCGATCAGGAAGCAGCGCGGGCGCGCAGCTTGTCCATCTTCAGCGTCGGGGTCGTGTTCGTCTGTCTCATGGGGCCATCTCCTTTCTTCGGCCCGGCGGCGCCGGGTGTTCTTGGCTACTGTGCGTGGATTGCGACCGCTTTCTTGCCTCTGCGCTTGAAGCTCTCACGGAGCCGCCTCTCGGCGAGCTCTGCGCTGTACCCTTCGCGCTGGTTGGCGTCCAGCGCGCCGGTCGCGCCTCGCTGGAGCTCCTTGTAGATCGTGGTGTGGTGGACGCTCAGGCGGGCCGCGATGTCGACCGGCCGATCTCCGAGCAGATGCCACGCCTCGATCTTCTTCCTGTCCTCGAAGGTCAGGTAGCGGTATTTTCCCGTCGGTCTCACCTCCGTCTTTTGGGGTCGATATAAAAAGAAAAATGCACAGGCGACTCATGTGAGTCTCTGTGCATTTAATAATAATGGGGGCGAGCATATTTGGACCCTAAATCAGGATTTTACAAATCCGGGCAAATAGGATATAATAAAGTGTTATAAATCCCTATAATTCCCTATAAGACCTAGATTCTGAGGTGCTTGCGTGAAAAAAACTTACCTGGCAGGCCTGGCGGCCTGCGCACTCCTGCTGACCTCCTGCGCGCCTGCGGGGGAGGGGAAGCAGGATCTGCCCACCGTAGCGGCCACCACCTGGCCGGTCTACTGCTTTGCCTCCGCGGTGGCGGAGGGCGTGGAGGAGATCCGGGTGGTGCCGGTGGTGAATCAGCCCATGAGCTGTCTCCATGACTATACCCTGTCCATCCGGGACATGAAGGCCCTGGACGGGGCCGACCTGATCCTGGAAAACGGCGTGGGGATGGAGGACTTCATGGCGGACGCGGTGGCCGCGTCCAGAACGCCGGTGGTGGACTGCTCTGCCGGCGTGGAGCTGCGCCACCTGGACGAGGACGAGGAGGGCCATGTCCACGAGGAACACGAGGGGCATGACCACGGCGAGTATGACCCCCACATCTGGATGGACCCGGAGCGGGCCGCCGTGATGACCGGGACCATCGCCCAGGCCCTGGCCCAGTGGGACCCGGACCATGCCGAGACCTACTATACCAACGCCCAGGCGGCCCAGGAGAAGCTGTATACCCTGGCGGAGGAGGGGCGGGAGACCCTGTCCGGCCTGACCAACCGGGAGCTCATCACCTTCCACGACGGCTTTGGCTATTTTGCCGAGGCCTTTGACCTGCACATCCTCAAGGCCATTGAAGAGGAGGAGGGGAGCGAGACCTCCGCCCGGGAGTTCAAGGAGCTGGTGGAGCTCATCCGCGCCGAGGAGATCCCGGCGGTCTTCACCGAGGTCAACGGCTCGGACGCCACGGCCCGGGCGCTCTCCCGGGAGACGGGGGTGACCAGCGCCCCCCTCACCATGATCATGAGCGGAGAGGGGAGCGGCCTGGACCCCTACCTGGAGGCCATGGAATCCAATCTTGAGACCATTTTGGAGGCACTTGCATGAGCGTACAGAAACATCAGAATGCCGGAGAGGGGTGCACGGGCGCCTGCTGTCTCCGGCTGGACAAGCTGGGGGTGGACATCGGCGGAGACTCCATCCTCCACGACGTGAGCTTCCACCTCCACTGCGGGGAGATCGTGGCCCTCATCGGGCCCAACGGCGCGGGAAAGAGCTCTCTATTCCGGGCCATCCTGGGGCAGATCGGCCACACCGGCAGCATCGACTTCCAGCAGGCCGGCGGGAGCCGGACCCGCCCCCTCATCGGCTATGTGCCCCAGAGCCCCAGCTTTGACCGGGGGGACCCGGTGAGCGTGCTGGACTTTTTTGCGGCGGCCATCTCGGACTGGCCGGTCTTTCTGCCCACACCCCGCCGGCTGCGGGAGCGGGTGCGCGGCTGTCTGGAGCGGGTCCACGGGGCCTCCCTCATCGACAAGCGCCTGGGGGCCCTCTCGGGCGGTGAGCTCCAGCGGGTGCTGCTGGCCCTGGCGCTGGAGCCGCTGCCCCACATCCTGATCCTGGACGAGCCCCTCTCCGGCGTGGACATCGACGGGGAGCGGCAGCTCCTGGACATGCTGGATGAGATCCGGCGCAGCTATGATCTCTCCATCCTCCTCTCCACCCACGACTTTGCTACCCTGGAGCAGTTTGCCGACAAGGTGGTCCTCCTCAAGAGCAGCGTGCTGCGGGTGGGCCCGCCCCGGGAGGTCCTCACCTCGCCGGAGTTCCGGGAGGTATTCCATCTGGATCTGCGAAAGGAGGGGATGTAACATGGAGCTGTGGTATGCTCTGGTAGAGCTGCTCCCCTTTGAGTGGGCCCAGCCGGACAGCATGTATTTCATGAAAAACGCGCTGCTGGCCATCCTGGTGATCTCGCCCCTCTTTGGCCTGCTCTCCACGATGGTGGTGGAGAGCCGGATGTCCTTCTTCTCCGACGCGCTGGGCCACTCGGCCTTTACCGGGATCGCCATCGGGTCCCTGTGCGGTCTGGCCGAGCCCATGTGGTGCGCGGTGGTCTTTGCGGTGATCTTTGCCGTGCTGTTTACCTACGTCCGCCGGCACACCAACCTGGCCAGCGACACGGTGATCGGGGTCTTTTCCTCCACGGCGGTGGCCCTGGGCATCTTCATCGCCACCTTGGGCGGGGGAAGCTTTACCAAATTCAACGCCCTGCTGGTGGGCGATATCCTGAGCGTGGAGCCGGGAAAGATCGGCCTCCTGGCGGCCATCCTGCTGGTGGTGGTCGTGCTGTGGGTGTGCTCTTTCAACCAGCTGATGCTCGCCTCGGTCCATCCGGCCCTGGCCGACAGCCGGGGCATCCGGGTGTTCTGGCAGGAGAGCCTCTTTGCCGCCGCCATCGCCGTGGTGGTGACGGTGTCCATGACCTGGGTGGGCCTGCTGGTCATCAACTCACTTCTGGTGCTGCCCGCGGCGGCGGGGCGGAATCTGGCCCGGAACCTGCGGCAGTATCATCTCTTCTCGGTGGTGGGCGCCCTGGCGGCCGGAATTGCGGGGCTCTTGACCTCCTATCAGGTGGGGGCCTCCACCGGCGCGTGCATCACCCTCTATCTGGCGATCTATTTTGCGCTGACCTTCTGTTTCCGCACCCGGCGGATGTAAGAAAAGAAGGGGGAACACTTCATGAAACAACGGCAGAGTCTTCAAATCGTCCTGGTCCTGGTGCTGCTGGCACTTTTGGTGGGCGCGCTGTCCTACTGGGATGGACAGCACCGGAGGGAAGGGCCCCCGGGCCAGACCTCTGCCGTCTGTAGGACGGTCCCAGCCGTGGGATAGAAAGAAGGAATGAAACCATGAAAACGGGAATCGTGCTGGAGGGCGGAGCGCTGCGCACCATCTTCTCCAGCGGCGTGACGGACGGCCTGCTGCGGGGCGGGGTGGACTTCTCCTATGTGGTGGGGGTCTCCGCCGGGATCGCCTACGGGGTGAGCTACCTCTCGGGGCAGTTCGGGCGGAATCTGGAGATTCTGACCCGCTATGCCAACGATAAGCGGTATATGAGCAAGCGCAACCTCCTCCGTCCGGGCAACCACTGCTACTTCGGCCTGCGCTTTACCTATGAGGAGATTCCCAACCGCCTGGTCCCCTTTGACTATGAGACCTTTGCCGCCTGGCCCGGAAAGGCCGAGGCGGTGGTCACCAACCTGGAGACCGGGCGGCCCGAGTACCTGGAGGTCCCCCGCCGGGACGACCAGTTCCTGCTCTTACAGGCCACCTGCGCCATGCCCCTGCTCTTTCCCATCTACGAGCTGAACGGGATCAAGTGCCTGGACGGCGGGGCGGCCGACGCCATCCCCTTCCGGCGGGCCTTCCAGCAGGGATGCGACCGGGTGGTGGTGGTCCTCACCCGGGAGCGGAGCTACCGCCGACAGCCGGAGAAGCTCCAGCCCCTCATCGACCTGCGCTATCACAAGTATCCCCATTTCTGCGAGACCATGCGCCGCCGGGCCGAGACCTACAACGCCGACCGGGAGGAGCTCTTCTGCCTGGAGCGGGAGGGAAAGGTCCTGCTGCTGGCCCCCGAGGACACCCGTGGATTCTCCCGGGTGGAGCGGGATGTGGACAAGATCCGCGCCCTCTGGCAGTCCGGCTATGACCAGGCCATGGAGCGCATGGAGGAGATCCGGGATTTTCTCGGTCTGGAGGAGACGGCGGGGCGGTAAAACGGTTTTGCAGGAAAATTTACAGGACCATTCATAATCTGGTAACATTTTCATGCTACAATAGACCTCAAACAATTGCGCCATAGGAGGCAAAAGTGTATGGTGCCGTGGAAAAAGTGCGCATAGAATGGAGGTTTTTGTATGGCGAGCAATCCGAATTACGGCGTCGTGACCGAAGAGATCCGGCGCTTGGCGGCCCTGACCCAAGAGAATAGTTGCATCAACCCGGATGACTACGTGCGTTATGACGTCAAGCGCGGTCTGCGGGACCTGAACGGCAAGGGCGTCGTGGCCGGTCTGACGGAGATTTCTGATATTGTGGCCAAGCAGGTGGTCAACGGTGAGAGCGTCCCCTGTGAGGGCAAGCTCTATTACCGGGGCATCAATGTGGAAGACCTGGTACAGGGCGTGCTGAAGGAGGGGCGCTACGGCTTTGAGGAGACGGCGTACCTTCTGATGCTGGGCCAGCTGCCCAATGAGGCCCAGCTCCGGGAGTTCCGCGGGCAGCTCTCCTACTACCGCACCCTGCCCAACAACTTTGTGCGGGACATCATCCTCAAGGCCCCCAGCTGGGACATTATGAACTCCCTGGCCCGGAGCGTGCTCAACCTGGCCTCCTATGACGAGGACGCCGACGACATCTCCCTGCCCAATGTGATGCGCCAGTGCCTCCAGCTGCTGGCGGTCTTTCCCATGCTGGCGGTGTACGGCTATCAGGCCTACAACTACAAGAGCGGCAGCAGCCTGTACATCCACGCCCCCCAGCCCGAGCACTCCACCGCCGAGAGCATCCTGGCCCTCCTGCGGCCCGATTCGGCCTACTCCTACTGGGAGGCCCACGTGCTGGACATCTGCCTGATGCTCCACGCCGAGCACGGCGGCGGCAACAACTCCACCTTTACCACCCACGTGGTCACCTCCTCGGGGACCGACACCTATTCCTGCATCGCAGCCGCCCTGGCCTCCCTGAAGGGCCCCCGGCACGGCGGTGCCAACATCAAGGTCATCCAGATGTTTGAGGACATGAAGCAGGTGGTCCGGGACTGGAAGGATGAGGACGAGGTGCGGGCCTATCTCCGGGCCCTGCTGGACAAGCGGGCCTTTGACAAGTCCGGCCTGATCTACGGCATGGGCCACGCGGTCTACTCCCTGTCCGATCCCCGCGCCAACATTCTCCACGGGATGGTGGAAAAGCTCTCCCGGGAGAAGGGACGTATGGAGGAGTATGAGCTCTACTCCCTGGTGGAGCGCCTGGGTCCCGAGGTCATCTCCGGCGAGCGGAAGATGTACAAGGGCGTGTCGGCCAACGTGGACTTCTACTCCGGCTTCGTCTATCACATGCTGGACCTGCCCCAGGAGCTCTATACCCCCCTCTTCGCCATGGCCCGCATGGCAGGCTGGGGCGCCCACCGGATGGAGGAGCTCATCAACATGGGCAAGATCATCCGGCCCGCCTATCAGTATGTGGGCACCCATCAGGATTACCTGCCCCTCAAGGAGCGGGACTGAGCGCCCAGACATCCATGAAAAAGCCCCCGGCTGTCCTCCCGCAACAGGGAGGACAGCCGGGGGTTTATTTGTACTCAGGCGCCGGGCTTCTGGATCTGGTCCAGGATGGAGGCCTTTTCGGCCCAGTTGTTGCCGTAGTCGGGGCGGTGGACGGTATCCATGATGTCCCGCACGTCATAGAACTGGGTGTAGTGGTGTCCGCCGTAGCGCAGGGTGGTCCCATCCGGATGGAGCCGGTCGCAGATGACGGCGGAGAGATCGTCCTTGATGTAGGAGAAGGAGTTGACGCCCACGCTGGCAAAGATCCGGAAGCCCTGGCTCTGGAGGTACTGGAGCTTGGGGCCGGTCTGATGCCAGTCGTCCCCGTCGGGGCGGGCGCCGTGGGGATAGAAGAGAATGTTGGTGGGACCCACCAGGGAGCCCACCTCCTCGGCCCAGCGGACGGTGTCCCGCTTGACCCAGTCCAGATCCACCTTGGAGGAGCCCAGGTTGATGTGGCCCCAGGTGTGGGAACCGAAGGTCCAGCCGGTGTCCTTGAGGCGCTGAATAATGGGCTTGACCGCCTCGATCTCGGCCTGGCGGTTGGCGTCAAAGGCGGGACGGCGGGGGTCGTCGGCGGCGATGTCGATGTCGTTCTGGGTGCGGTAGCCCAGGATGCCCTCATAGCCGGTGAGGGAGAAGCAGCCCTTAGCGCCGTTGAGGGAGAAGTCCGGGTGGGCCCGGACAAACTGGTCCAGAATGGGAGTGGCGTCCAGATCCTGGGTGAGGAAGGTCTCCTTGGTGTTGGGATCGGTGCACTCGGCCCAGATGTCCCCGTCCTCGCCCAGCACCAGCTTGGAGGTGAAGCCCTCGGCCAGCATGTACTCGTAGTAGTTCACATCGTCAAAGGAGAGGACCAGGGGCTTCTTGCCCTCGGGCAGCATGAGGGTGTTGCGCTGCATCCGGGACTCGCCGCTCTCGGTGGTGTACTCGCTCCACACATCGCACATGTTGACCAGGATGTAGTCCCGCCGGTAGAGCTCGTCCAGGATCTTCTTGAACTCGTCGGCGGTGAGCATCCAGTCGTCCAGGCCCTTCTGCCGGTTCTCCGGCACGGCGCTGGAGAAGGTGAACTCCGGATAGGCGATGACCGGGTGGAAGAAGAGATGCTCCACCACCTGGTTGGGGCCCCAGGCCTGGGTGAGCTGGTCCTCCGACCAGTAGGTGCGCACGGCCTCCTCCGGGTCGGGCGTGGGTGTGGGCGTGGGGGCCGGGGCAGCGGAGGCGCTCGGCTCCGGTCCGGGTGTTGCGCCGGGCTTTTGGCAGGCGGCCAGAGAAAAGGTCATCAGTAGGGCCAGAGAAAAGGCCGCGCCGCGTTTCAGGCAATTCATAAAGCTCGCATCCTCTCTTTATCATCTGTATTTCCGGAGGAAGGAGGAGAAGACGGCGTCCCAGGGGACGATGCTCCTCCGGCAGACACTATCATAGCGCGGAAAGGACCGAAAAAAACCACAAACAGGTTACAAATTCTTACGAAATTCCGTCGAATCGTGTAAGATTTGGAAAAGGTCCGGTCAGGCGGCGGAGAAGGGTGCGGGCACCCGCCGCACCAGCAGGAGGGAGACCGCCCCGGTGACCGCCCCTGTCACCAGAGAGCAGAGGAGCAGCGGGGCCAGATAGACCAGAGGGGCCCGGCTGCCCAGCACAGCCATGGCGGCCAGGATCTGCCCGGTGTTGTGGGCGGCGGCCCCGGCGATGGATACGCCGTAGAGGGAGAGGGCGGGGAGCCGGAACAGGAGGGCCATGACCCCCAGTGCCAGCAGTCCGCCGGTCAGGGAGAAGGCCAGGGCCATCAGATTGCCCCCCAGAAGGTTGCCCAGGAAGCAGCGGGCCAGCAGGATGAGGAGAGCCTCCCGCCCGGAGAGGCGGCACAGGGCGTATACCGTCACCAGATTGGCCAGGCCCAGACGCAGGCCGGGCAGGGGGATGAGGATGGTCAGCGGGGCCAGACCCTCGGCCACCGAGAGGGCCAGGGCCAGAGCCGTCAGTACGGCGCAGCGGGTCAGTCGGGAAACAGACAAGGCGGGCGCTCCTTTCACAGCAGGGGAGAAATCAGGATCTGCCCCGGCAGGCCCTGCGCAGCTGGGCCGGGGTGGAGGTGATGGCGCCGGTGGGACAGGCCTGGAGGCAGTCGCCGCAGCGGATGCACTCCACGCTGTTGGGGCGCTGCCAGACCGGGATGTCCAGCTTACAGGCGCTCTGGCAGTGGCCACAGCTGGTGCAGCGGTTGGCGTCCACCTTCAGCCGGTACAGGGAGATGGGGTTCAAGAGGCCATAAATGGCCCCCAGGGGACACAGGTACCGGCAGAAGGGACGGTAGATCAGAAGAGAGAGCACGATCAGTAGGATGAGGAGCAGACTCTTCCAGGTGAAGAGAAACCCGAGGACGTCCCGCAGCATGGGATTGACGGCGGCCAGGGGCCAGCCGGCCAGCAGGGTGCCGGAGGGGCAGACGTACTTGCAGAACCAGGGGGAGCCCTGTCCGAAGGCGTCCACCGCAAAGAGGGGGAGCAGGATGACAAAGCTGATCAGCAGCAGGTATTTGATCCTGCGCAGCCATTTCTCCCCCGGCAGACGGCGCAGCTTCCGCACGAAGGGGATCTTGTGGAGCAGGTCCTGCACCAGGCCGAAGGGACACAGCCAGCCGCACACAAAGCGGCCCAGGGCCGCGCCGATGAACATCAGAAAGCCCAGCACATACAAAGCGGTCCTGGCCCGGCCGCTGGCCAGGGTGGACTGGAGGGCGCCCAGGGGGCAGGCGCCCAGCGCACCGGGGCAGGAGTAGCAGTTGAGCCCCGGGACGCAGTAGGCCTTGGAGGGACCCTTCCAGATGGTCCCGGAGGTAAAGCCCTGCACATAGCCGTTGGTGAGGGCGGTCCAGGCCAGCTGGACCCAGGTCCGGAGACCGCGGCGCTTCTTATCCAATGCCCACACACTCCAGACAGAGATTCACGGCCTTCATAAAGACCGCGTCCCGTCCCCCCAGACGGGTGCCCACCACCATCAGGGCCGCCCCCAGCCCCAGCACAAGCAGGGTGGGGAGAAAGGCGCGCACGTTCTTCACTGCACTTCCTCCAGGGTCTCCTCAATGACGGCGGCCCACTGGTCCTTGGTCTTGGCCCCCATGTAGAACTTCCCCACCTGGTTGCCCTCAGAGTCCACAAAGAAGGTGGAGGGCAGGGCATAGATCTGCCCCAGGATGGGATAGAGGCTCTCCGAGGGGAGGAGATTGGTGTAGGTGACGCCCGAGCCCTCCGCGATGGTGCGGGCCTCCTCCACCTGCTCCGGATTGAGGGTGCCGTCCTGGTTGAGCACGTCGCTGACGATGCCCACGATCTGGAAGCCCTGGTCGGCATACTCGGTGTGCAGCTCGGCCAGCGCGGGCATCTCCTCCTTGCAGGGGGGACAGAAGGTACCCCAGACGTTGATCATGGTCAGGTCATAGTCGGCCAGGATGGACTGGTCCACCGCCTGGTCGTTCAGGTCGGTGGCGGTAAAGACGCTGAGGACGCCGCTCTGTTCCTGGGCCGTATCCTCCGCAGCGGCAGAGGGCGAGGGGGAAGGAGAGGGCGAGGCGGCGGTGGTTCCGCCGCCGCAGGCGCTCAGGGTACAGGCCAGCAGCAGAGCCGAGGGGAGCAAGAGTCGGGGAAATTTCATAAAATACTCCTTTTGATCTGGAATAAATGGGGGATTGCGGTAGTTTGATTCTACCACAGGGGAGCGGGAACGTCCATGTCTTTACCGGGCGGGGGACATGGACCAGGCCTGAAAGACGTGTCCGTCCTCCAGGTCCTTCCACTGGAAGCGGCCGTCCTCCAGCAGCAGGACGCTGTGGGGGCTGTTCTCTTTGGGGATGGAGACCGAGCCGGGGTTGAGATAGGTAAAGACAGGCCCCTCCACACAGACCGGGACGTGGGTATGTCCGTGGAGCAAAATGTCTCCGGGCTGGAGCTTGGGCGGATGATCCAGATGAAACTGGTGCCCGTGGGTGGCGAAAATCAGGTGCTCCCCCTCCTGGAGAAGGGCATAGTCGGCCAGGACGGGAAAATCCAGCACCATCTGGTCCACTTCTGCCTCGCAGTTGCCCCGGACGCACAGGATCTGGGAGGCGAGGGGATTGAGCATGGCGATGACCGCCTTGGGGGCATAGTCCCGGGGCAGGTCGTTGCGGGGCCCGTGGTAGAGCAGGTCCCCCAACAGGAGCAGCCGGTGGGCGCCCTCGGTGTGGAAGGCGTCCAGCAGGCGGGCTGTCCAGTAGGCCGACCCGTGCAGGTCGGAAGCGATGAGCCATTTCATGAGCGGATACTCCTTTGCGTTGGAATACGATTGAGTATACCACAAAGACATGGGGAAAGAAAAGAGCGCCTGTCCCCCAAACGGGTGGACAGGCGCTCAGCGTGCGTGAATAGGTTCGACCGCTTTCTCAAACAGGCTTTAGGACTTTGGCTTGGGCTTGAAGAGAAGGGCCACCAGATAGCCGAAGAAGATGGCGGCGGTGATCCCTCCGGCGGCGGCAGTGATCCCGCCGGTGAGCGCCCCCATCACGCCCTGTTCCTCCACCGCCTTGCGCACGCCCTTGGCCAGCAGATAGCCGAACCCGGTCAGGGGGACGGTGGCCCCGGCGCCGGCAAAGTCCACCAGATGTTCATAGATCCCCAGCCCGCCCAGGACCACGCCGGAGACCACATAGGTCACCAGGATCTTGGCGGGCGTGAGGGAGGTCTTGTCAATGAGCAGCTGTCCGATCAGACACAGGACGCCCCCGCACAGAAAGGCGCGGGCATATTCCCAAAAGAGATCCATATGCATTCCTCCTCAGACCTGGGTGGAGATGGCCACCGCGTGGCAGATGGCTGGGATGCTCTCCCCCTGCATGGTGGAGGTGGGGGAGAGGAGGGCGCCGGTGCCGCAGAACAGGATGTGCTTCCACCGGCCCTGGAGCATGCCGTTCAGAAGATGGCCCGCCAGCACCACCGCGGAGCAGCCGCAGCCCGAGCCGCCGCAGTGGACGTCCTGCCCCTCCAGATCGTAGATGAGCACCCCGCAGTCCACCAGGTTTTTCAGATCCACGCCGTCCCGGTGGAAAAAGTCCAGCACGATCTCATGTCCCAGCTTGCCCAGATCCCCCGTGACGATGAGATCGTAGAAGGAGGGCTTGCGCCCCGTGTCCGAGAGATGGGTGCGGATGGTGTCGTAGGCCGCCGGGGCCATGGCGGCTCCCATATTGGCTGGGTCCTGGATGCCCTTGTCCACGATCTTGCCGGTGGTGACATGGGTCACATAGGGGCCGCTCCCCTCGGCGGTCAGGATGAGCGCGCCCGACCCGGTCACCGTCCACTGGGCGGTGGGGGTGCGCTGGCCGCCGTATTCCAGGGGGGTGCGGTACTGCCGCTCGGCGGAGCAGAAATGGGAGGAGGTCACGGCGGCCGTCAGGGTGCCGAACCCCCCGTCCAGCAGCATGGCCGCCAGAGAGAGGGACTCGGACATGGTGGAGCAGGCCCCATACAGGCCGAAAAAGGGGACGTCGGTCCCCCGGACGGCAAATCCGGTGCCGATGCACTGGTTGAGCAGGTCCCCGGCCAGGATATAATCCAGACAGGAGGCGGCCTTTCCCGCCTTCTCCAGGGCGGCGGACAGGGCCAGACGCTGCATGGCGCTCTCGGCCTTCTCCCAGCTGGTCTCGCCGAAGGTGTCATCCGCGCCGATCTGGTCAAAGGTGGCGGCCAGCGGCCCCTCGCCCTCTTTTTTTCCCACCACGCTGGCAAAGCCGGCGATGGAAGGAGGGCGCGTCAGAGCCACGGTCTGCTTGCCCCGTCGTTTGCTGTTCATGCCTTTCGCCTCCAAATGTTGTTCTCGGGCCTAGTTTGAACAAAAAGAAAGGGTCTTATGCACGTGGATTTTGTGGGGGGGACGTCTGGTCAAAGCGGGATGTTTCGAGTATAATATTTTTATCCTGTGCGGCCGCGGAAGACAGCGGGCACTCCTTTTGGGGGGAGTGCATGCGCGGCGCGGCGGCACTGCTTTTGTGGAAAAAAGGAGTTTTTATGGCGGAAGAGAAACGAACCATTGCCTATATCTGTCCCGCCTGCCGGCAGAGCGTGATCCTGGAGCGGAGCGTGTTCCAGCTGGCCGCGGCCCCCAATGAGCTGCCCTGTCCCTGCGGGAAATCGGCCCTGCGGGTGGAGATGATGGGAGATCGGGTGCATTTGACCGTGCCCTGTGTCTCCTGCGGAGGCGAGCACCGGGTGACCTGCGCCAGCCATGACTTTCTCCACCGGCGGGGACTGGCCTTCTCCTGCGGGAAGTCGGGCCTGGACTGCTGCTATGTGGGCGAGGAGGACACCGTGTTCGGCGCGGTGCGCCGCCTGGAGGAGGCCGTGGACAAGCTCCACCGGGAGGCCGGCGAGCGGGGCGCGTTCCTGGATGAGATCGTCATGCACGAGGTGCTCTCCGAGATCCGGGACATCGCCAAGCGGGGCGGGATCTCCTGCTCCTGCGGCGGCAAGGAGTGGAAGCTACAGGTCAATTACAGCTCGGTGGACCTGGTCTGTGCCGCGTGCGGGGGCGATCTGCGCATCCCCGCCGCCACCGAGAGCGATATTGAGGACATCTGCTGCAAGCACACCCTCCGCATCCACGGACGCCGGGCGTGACGGCGGAAAGAGGAGGGAAATATATGTATTTCACCTATGAATATACCATTGACTCCCGGGATACCGATCCCTTCAACCAGTGCCGCCCCTCGGCCTTGCTGGGGCTTTTGCAGGAGGCGGCCACCGAGGCGGCCGTGGCCCTACACGTCTCCCGGGAGGAGACGCTGGAGCGGTACAACTGCTTCTGGATGCTGGCCCGGATGTGGTACCGGCTGGAGCGGCCTCTCCACTGGAACGAGACCGTCACGGTAAAGACCTGGCACCGGGGCGGCAAGGGGGCCTCCACCTACCGGGACTATGACCTGTATGTGGACGGGGTCTATGCGGGCGAGGCGGTCTCCACCTGGGTGCTGGCCGATCTGGAGACCCACAAGCTCCTGCGCCTTTCCAAGGTGCCCGAGTTCACGGGGACCGACGGGGGAGAGCTGTGCAAGGAGCGCACCCTGGGCAAGATCCACCTGCCCGCGGAGATGGCCCTGGCGGAGGAGCGGCGCATGCACTACAGCGACGCTGACGTCAACCGCCATGTGAACAACAGCAAATACGCCGATTTTATCTGCGATGCTTTGCATATGGAGAAGCTGGGCGAGGGGAAGTTCCTCTCGGAGCTCCAGGTGGGATTTCTGGCGGAATGCCTGCCAGGCGAGACCATTGAGGTCTATACCGGCACGGAGAACGGCATGTGGTATGCCCACGGCTCCGACCGGGATGGAAAGAGCCGGTTTGACGCGGCCCTCACCCTTGCGCCCCTTCCGGAAACGGAGGGTTGACAACCTTCGACACAGATAGTAAAATAGGAAAAATTCATTGCAGATAAGGAGATGCACTATGGTCAATACGGATGCAAGCCAGAAGTTTACCAAGCAGGGGCTCACCTTCGATGATGTGCTCCTGGTGCCTGCTGAGAGCAACGTACTCCCCGCGGACATTGACCTGACCACCAAGCTCACCAAGAAGATCACCCTGAACATTCCTCTGATGAGCGCCGCTATGGATACCGTGACGGAGTACCGCATGGCGATCGCCATCGCCCGGGAGGGCGGCATCGGCATCATCCACAAGAACATGTCCATCGGCGCCCAGGCGGAGCAGGTGGATATGGTCAAGCGCTCGGAGAACGGCGTTATCACCAACCCCTTCTGGCTGGCGCCCGGCCACACGCTGGCCGAGGCCGACGAGCTGATGGCCAAGTACCGCATCTCCGGTGTGCCCATCTGTGACAACGGCCGTCTCATCGGTATCATTACCAACCGCGACATGAAGTTTGAGACCGATATGAACCAGCTCATCGACAACGTGATGACCAAGGAGAACCTGGTCACCGCCCGGGAGGGCATCACCCTGGAGGAGGCCAAGGAGATCCTGCGCCGCCACAAGATCGAGAAGCTGCCCCTGGTGGACGAGAAGGGCAACCTGAAGGGCCTCATCACCATCAAGGACATCGAGAAGGCCAGCGTCTACCCCAACTCCGCCCGTGACGAGAAGGGCCGCCTGCTGGTGGGCGCCGCCATCGGCGTCACCTCCGACGTGATGGACCGCGTCTCCGCCCTGGTGGACGCCGGCGCCGACGTGCTGGCTCTGGACTCCGCCCACGGCCACAGCCACAACATTCTGGAGTGCGTCAAGCGCATCAAGGCCCTGTACCCCGACGTGCAGCTCATCGCCGGCAACGTGGCCACCGCCGAGGGTACCCGTGCCCTCATCGAGGCGGGCGCCGACTGTGTGAAGATCGGTATCGGCCCCGGCTCCATCTGCACCACCCGCGTGGTGGCCGGTATCGGCGTGCCCCAGATCACCGCTGTGTATGACGCGGCCTGCGTGGCCGCCGAGTACGGCGTGCCCATCATCGCCGACGGCGGCGTGAAGTACTCCGGCGACATCGCCAAGGCCATCGCCGCCGGCGCCAACGTGGTCATGCTGGGCTCCCTGCTGGCCGGCTGTGAGGAGTCCCCCGGGGACACCGAGGTCTACCAGGGCCGTCAGTTCAAGGTGTACCGCGGCATGGGCTCTCTGGGCGCCATGGCCTGCGGCTCCAAGGACCGCTACTTCCAGCAGAACAACAAGAAGCTGGTGCCCGAGGGCGTCGAGGGCCGCGTCCCCTACAAGGGACTCACTGGCGAGACCATCTATCAGCTCATGGGCGGCCTGCGCGCCGGTATGGGCTACTGCGGCTGCCCCACCATCGCCGATCTGCAGCAGAAGGCTCAGTTCATCCAGATCACGGCGGCCGGTCTGCGGGAGTCTCACCCCCACGATATCTACATCACCAAGGAAGCTCCCAACTACACCGTCAGCCCCCAGTAAACGCAAACACAAGGGCCCGCGCCAGGCGTTGGCGCGGGCCCTTCCGCATGTCGGACAAGTCCGACATGCTTCTCAAAAATGCGAGCATTTTTTCGAGAGGATGCAGGCCGCTGCATGCATCGTCGGGTCAAAGTCCGCACCATTCGCCCCGGCCTGACAGCCAGGGCTCATTTCACTCCCTTGCCCCTCCTCTCCCAAACAAACCCGCTTCGCTGGGCTTCGTTTGGGTTCCTGGGAAGGGGCGCACGCTTGCGGCCTGAGGGGTGTGTTTTCCGACGTACACGCCGCCGGAAAACACGCTTTGTCTCTCTTCCGTTGTCTGCGGACAACGGAACTCTGCGAGGCTTTTGCAGTGCAAAGGGCAGAAGTACACGTTATTGACAGTCTGGAGGGGCGGCCAGAGGCCGCCCTGCGGAAGGAGGAGGTCCAGTATGCTGCATCTGTTGTTGAGCCGGGGAGGAGGCGCGGCCTCCGGCGAGCTCTTCCGGCGCATTCGGGAGAGCGGGGGGGAGCGCCCCCAGATCCTCATCGTGCCGGAACAGCACTCCCACGACAGTGAGCGCCGTCTGTGCGCCGCCGCGGGGAACCAGGTCTCCCGCTATGCGGAGGTCCTCTCCTTCACCCGGCTGGCCGGGCGGGTCTTTTCGGTCTACGGAGGAGTGGCCACCCCGGCGCTGGACGCGGGGGGACGGCTCCTGCTCATGTATGCCGCCCTGCGGCAGATTGCCGACAAGCTCACGGTCTACCGCCGGCCCTCCCGCAAGCCGGCCTTTTTGACGGGTCTCCTCTCCACAGTGGATGAGCTCAAGAGCTGCTGCATCTCTCCCGAGGCCCTCTGGGAGGCCGGGGAGGAGACCGGCGGGGGCGAGGGGGACAAGCTCCGGGACATCGCCCTGATCTTCGGGGCCTATGAGGCCCTCACCCAGCAGCAGGGGGCCGACCCCCGGGACCGCCTCACCCGGCTGGTCACCGCCCTGGAGGGGAGCGGCTGGGCCCAGGGAAAGGACTTCTATCTGGACTGCTTTACCGACTTCACGCCTCAGGAGCGCCAGGTGCTCGCCGTCCTGCTCCGGCAGGCCCGGTCGGTGACGGTGACCCTCACCTGTGACACCCTGGAGGAGGGGGACGGAGAGGGCGGACTCTTTACCACGGCCCGGCGCACCGCCCGGCAGCTCCTCTGCCTGGCCCGGCAGGGGAGAGTCCCCGCCGATACCCAGGTGCTGGAGGGGAGAGGGGAGCGGAGCCCGGCCCTCCAGGCGGTGGAGGAGGAGCTCTTCGCCCTGCGCCCGGGCGAGGCCAGAAGCGACTGGGAGGGGATCTCCCTCTTTGAGGCGGCCGCCCCCTACGCCGAGGTAGAGCGGGCTGCCGCCGGGATCCTCCGCCTGGTCCGGGAGGAGGGCTACCGCTTCCGGGACATCGCGGTGACCGCCCGCTCCATGGAGCTCTACGGCCCCCTGATCGAGACGGTGTTCGGGCGCTATGGAGTGCCTGTGTTCCTGGGGGAGATGAGCGACATCCTGCAAAAGCCGGTACTCTCTCTTATCACAGCCGCCCTGGATACGGTGGCGGGGGAGTACCGCTATGAGGACCTTTTCCGCTATCTCAAGACCGGGCTCACCGACCTCACCGACGAGGAGCGGGACCGGCTGGAGAACTATGCCCTCAAATGGAACCTGCGGGGCGGGCAGTGGACCCAGAAGGGGGACTGGACCATGCACCCCCAGGGCTACGGCCTGTCCTGGAGCGAGGAGGACCGCGCCGCCCTGGCAGAGCTCAACGCCCTGCGCCGGAAGGTGACCGGGCCCCTGGAGAAGCTCCGGCTGGGGGTGGACCGGACCGGCCGGGGACAGACCATGGCCCTCTATCAGTTTTTGGAGGAGATCGGCCTGCCCCAGCGCCTTCTGGAGCGGGAGGAGGCCCTCCGCGCCCGGGGAGAGCCCGCCCTGGCGGAGGAATACCGCCAGCTCTGGGACATCCTGTGCGACGCCATGGAGCAGTGCGCCCGCATTCTGGGCGATCTGCCGCTGGAGGGGGAGGAGTATGCCCGGCTCTTCTCCCTGGTGCTCTCCCAGTACAGCGTGGGCTCCATCCCGGTCTCCCTGGACCGGGTCCACGCCGGGGAGATGCCCCGCCTGGCCCACAAGAGGTGCAGGGCCCTCTTCCTGCTGGGGGCGGACGACGCCTCCATCCCCCAGGCCTCCCCGGGGCCGGGCCTGCTCAACGACGACGACCGGAGCCTTCTGGCCTCCTTCGGGCTGGAGCTGGCCCCCAGCCTGCCCGACCGGCTGGACCGGGAGATGACCACGGTCTATGAATCCCTGTGCATTCCAACGGAGCGGCTCTCGGTGAGCTGGCCGGCCGCCGGACCGGAGGGAGAGGAGCGCCGTCCCGCCTTCCTGGTGGGCCGCCTGCGGGGGATGTTCCCCGGCCTGGGGGTGGAGCGGGAGAGCCAGACGGGCGGGACCTTCCGCCTGTGCGCCCCCCGGCCCGCCCTGGAGCTGGCCGGGCGCTATCCGGAGGTGGAGGAGGCCCTAGAGGAGCTCCCGGAATACGCTCCGCTGGTGGAGCGGATGAAGCGGGCCGCCGCCCTGGAGCGGGGGCACCTGTCCCCCGCGGCGGTGGCCGCCCTGTACGGACAGCAGGTGCCCATGTCCGCCTCCCGCATGGACAAGTTCAAGTCCTGCCACTTCTCCTATTTCATGCAGTACGGCCTCAAGGCAAAGGCCCGCCGCCCGGCGGGCTTCCAGGCCCCGGAGTACGGCACCTTTGTCCACTATGTGCTGGAGCACGTGCTGCGCACCCTGACGAAAGAGGGCACCGTCCCCGTCCCCCGGGAGATGGAGCAGGAGGAGCTGCACGCCCTGAGCCGGTCGGTGGTGGAGCGGTATGTCCGGGAGAAGCTGGGCGGCCTGGAGGGGGAGTCCCCCCGCTTCCGCTACCTCTTCCGGCGTCTGCTCAAGTCGGTGTACGCCGTGGTGGAGAACGTGGTGGAGGAGCTCTCCCGCTCCGACTTCCAGCCCATCGCCTTTGAGCTGGGCTTCGGCCAGGGGAAGGACCTGCCGCCGGTCCAGCTGAAGGTGGACGGCCTGACCGTGAGCATCTCGGGCTTTGTGGACCGGGTGGACGGCTGGGTGGACGGGGACAAACTCTGTCTCCGGGTGGTGGACTATAAGACGGGGCGGAAGTCCTTCGACCTCACCGACATCTGGAACGGCATGGGGCTTCAGATGCTCCTCTACCTCTTCACCCTGACCGAGGAGGGGAAGGAGCGCTTCGGGAAACATATCGTACCGGCGGGGGTGCTCTACCTGCCCGCCCGGGACGCCGTTCTGGCGGGGAGCCGCTCCATGAGCGAGAGCGAGCGCCGCCGGGCCATGGACCGGGAGCTCCAGCGCAAGGGGCTCATTCTGGACGAGCCGGAGGTGCTCTCGGCCATGGAGCACGCCGGGCCGGAGGGGATCCGCTTCCTGCCCGTCAAGGTCTCCAGCCGGACGGGGGCCATCACCGGCGACGCCCTGGTCTCGGCCGAGCGGCTGGGCCGGCTGGAGCGCCACATTTCCGCCATCCTCCGGGAGATCGGCGCGGAGCTGGCGGCCGGAAAGATCGCCGCCGATCCCTTCTGGCGGGGACCGGACCACAACGCCTGCCAATGGTGCGACTACGCCCCCGCCTGCCACTTTGAGGAGGGGCGGGGCGAGGACCGCATCCGCTACTTCCCCACGGTAAAGGGGGAGGATTTCTGGCGGAAGCTGGGGCTGTGAGGTCCCACACGATTTTGCAGATCAAATGTTTTAAGGAGAGAAGTATATGACCACCTGGTTCAACTCGCTGTTAGGAGAGCTGAGCAACTTTCTGTACACCTATATCCTCATCGCCCTGCTGGTGGTGACGGGACTCTATTTCACCTTCCGCACGAAGGCGGTGCAGTTCCGCCTCTTTCCTGAGGCCATCCGGGTTTTGGGGGAGAAGAAGCGGGACGGAAAGGACATCTCGTCCTTCCAGGCCCTGATGATCTCCACCGCCTCCCGGGTAGGGACGGGCAACATCGCCGGCGTGGCCACCGCCATCGCCACCGCCACCGCTGTGGGCGGATACGGCGCGGTGTTCTGGATGTGGCTGCTGGCGCTGGTGGGGGCGGCTTCCGCCTTTATCGAGAGCACCCTGGCCCAGTGCTATAAGGAAAAACACGGAGAGGATTGGGTGGGCGGTCCCGCCTACTATATCCAGAAGGCGCTGGGCAGCCGGAAGTGGGGCGTGGTCTTTGCGGTGCTCCTCATCGCCTGCTTTGCCTACGGCTTCAACGCCCTCCAGGCCTTCAACGCGGGCACTTCCCTGAAATACTATATCCCCCACTATGCCGACTCGATCTGGCCTCTGGTGGTGGGCGGCATCCTGGCCGCCCTCACGGCGGTGAGCATTTTCGGCGGCGTGCGCCGCATCAGCGCCATCACCTCCGGCCTGGTGCCCGTCATGGCGGCCGTCTATATCGCCCTGGGCCTCTTCATCACGGTCAAGAACATCGGCCAGGTGCCCGCCATGCTCTCCATGATCTTCCAGCAGGCCTTTGATCCCAAGGCCATGTTTGCCGGTCTGGGTGCCTCCTGCATCATGCAGGGCGTCAAGCGGGGACTCTACTCCAACGAGGCGGGCATGGGCTCCGCCCCCAATGCGGCGGCGGCGGCCGACGTGTCCCACCCGGTCAAGCAGGGCCTGGTGCAGATGCTCTCGGTCTTTATCGACACCATCCTCATCTGCTCCACCACCGCCTTCATGCTGCTCCTCTCCGGGGTGCCCATCGACCCGGCGGTCAAGGACATGGGCTACGTCCAGGCGGCGGTGCTCAACCAGGTGGGAGAGTTCGGACCCCTCTTCATCACGGTGTCCATCTTCCTCTTTGCCTTCAGCTCCCTGGTGGGCAATTACTACTACACCGAGACCAATTTCAAATTCATCCGGGATTCGAAAACCGGACTCAACCTGTTCCGGGTAACCTGTGTGGCCGCCGTCTTCCTGGGGGCCCAGATGGACTTCTCCACCGTGTGGAACCTGGCCGACGTGCTCATGGGCCTGATGGCTCTCGTGAACCTGGTGGCCATCCTCCTGCTGGGCGGACAGGCCCTCCGGGTCCTGCGGGACTACAACGAGCAGCGCCGGGCGGGAAAGAACCCGGTCTACCGGGCCAGCGAGGTGGGGGTGGGCGACCCCGAGATCTGGAACGAGGAACACGCCCGAAAGTGGGAGGAGTAAGCCCCTCCCTTGCATGAGACAGGGCCGGAAGAGCGGCCGGGAAAGGAGCCAGGCGCATGGGATTTCAACTGACCAAACAGCAGCAGGCGGTGGTGGACAACCGGGGCGGGACCCTTCTGGTGTCGGCGGCCGCCGGCTCGGGCAAGACCCGGGTGCTGGTGGAGCGGCTGCTGGACCGGGTGGAGCGGGAGGGGCTCAACGTGGACGCCTTCCTGGTCATCACCTACACCAAGGCAGCCGCCGCGGAGCTGCGCTCCCGCATCGTGGAGGAGCTCTCCGCCCGGCTGGCCGCCCATCCGGAGGACGGGCACCTGCGCCGCCAGTCCACGCTGGTCTACAAGGCGCAGATCTCCACCGTCCACGCCCTGTGCGCCCAGATCCTCCGGGAGCAGGGCCATCTGCTGGACCTGCATCCGGACTTCCGCCTGCTGGACGAGAGCGAGGCGGGCCTGCTCATGCTGGACACCCTCACAGAGGTGCTGGAGCGGCGCTATGAGACGCTGGAGGAGGGGGACGACTTCTCCTTCCTGGTGGACACCATGTCGGCGGGGCGGGACGACAGCCGCCTGGTCCAGATCGTGCTGGACATCCGGGGGCGGGTCCAGAGCCATCCCCGCCCGGCGGCGTGGCTGGCAGAGCAGGAGCGTGCCTTCCTGCTGGACGGCGTGTCCGAGGCCGGCGAGACGGTATGGGGCCGGCTGCTGCTGGAGGACGCCGGGCGGCAGGCCGACTACTGGGCCGGGCAGATGGCCCGGGCCCTGGAGCTGTGCGTTTGCGACGATGTGTTTGAGGGGAATTACGCCCCCAGCCTGTCCGCCACGCTGGAGGGGCTGCGCCGCTTTTCCCAGGCCGCCCGCCAGGGGTGGGACGCCGCCCGGGAGGCGCTTCCCATCCCCTTCCCCACGCCGGGGCGGAAGAAGGTCCCGGCGGGGCTGGCCGACGCCGAGCGGGTGAAGGACCTGCGCAATCGCTGCAAGAAGCGGATGGAGAAGCTGGCCGAGGGCTTTGTGGACGAGAGCGCCGATCTCCTGGACGACCTGCGGGCGGTCCACCCGGCGGTGCGGGCCCTCTTCGCCCTGGTGCGGGACTTCGAGGGGGCCTATGCCGCCGAGAAGAGCCGCCGGGGCGTGCTGGACTTCTCCGACCTGGAGCATTTGACCGTGGAGCTGCTGGTGGGACCGGAGGGGCCCACCGAGCTGGCCGGGCAGCTCTCCGGGCGGTACGCCGAGATCATGGTGGACGAGTATCAGGACACCAACGAGGTGCAGAACGCCATCTTCTCCGCCCTCTCTCGGGAGGGGAAAAACCTCTTCCTGGTGGGGGATGTGAAGCAGTCCATCTACCGCTTCCGGCTGGCCGACCCCACCATCTTTCTGGAGAAATACCGCACCTTCCCCTCCTATGAGCACGCCCGGGAGGGGGAGAGCCGGCGGATCAATCTGAGCAAGAACTTCCGCTCCCGGCCTGAGGTGCTGGAGGGGGCCAACTTCCTCTTCCGCAACCTCATGTCGGTGGAGTTCGGCGAGATGGACTATACGCCCGAGGAGTTTCTCTATCCGGGGCCCGATTTCCCGGAAATCCCCAATCCCGCCGTGGAGCTGGACGCCCTGGACCTGTCCGGAGAGGACGAGGAGGAGCGCCTCGCCGAGGAGCGGGCGGCCAGGGTCTCCCGGGACCTGCAGGAGGCCCGCTTTGCCGCGGCGCGCATCCGCGCCCTTCTGGACGAGGGCTTTCCCGTGGGGGACGGGAAGGGAGGGGTGCGCCCGGCGGAGCCCTCCGACATCGTTATCCTCCTGCGCTCCCCCAACACGGTGCTTCCCCACTATGCCCGGGCGCTGGCCGAGCGGGGCATCTCCTGGGAGGCCGACGGAGGAGGGGACTTCTTTGCCTCCACCGAGGTGAACGTAGCTCTGGCCCTCCTCCAGATCGTGGACAATCCCCGGCAGGACGTGCCCCTCATCTCGGCCCTGCGCTCCCCGGTGTACGGCTTTACCGCCGACCAGCTGGCCCTGCTGCGGGCGGGCTGCCCGGATGGAGACTTCTACCAGGCGGTTTGCTCCGGGGCCGAGCGGGGGGACGAGCCCTGCCGGGCCTTCCTGGAGGAGCTGGAGGAACTGCGCTTCGGCGCGGCCGATCAGAGCTGCTATCAATTGCTCTGGCGGCTGTATGACCGCTCCAACCTGATGGGGGTCTTTGGGAGCATGTCCAACGGCGAGGAGCGGCAGGCCAACCTCCTGCTCCTCACCGAGCTGGCCCGGCGCTTTGAGAAGGCGGGCCACCGGGGGCTGTACGGCTTCCTCTCCTACCTCACCCGCCTGCAGGAGAAGGGGGAGCGCATCACCGCGCCCGACCCGGGACGGGAGGGGGGCGGCGTGCGCATCCTGTCCATCCACCGCTCCAAGGGGTTGGAATTCCCGGTGGTGCTGCTGTGCGGCCTGAGCCGGCGGCTCAACCGGGAGGACATGCAGCGCCCCATCCTCTTCCACCCCAGACTGGGCGTGGGGCCCAAGCGGCTGGACGTGGGGCGGATGGTGGAGTACCCCACCCTGGCCCGCCGGGCGGTGGCCCGGCAGCTGGAGTATGAGATGATGGCCGAGGAGCTGCGCCTGCTCTATGTGGCGGTGACCCGGGCCAAGGACAAGCTCATCCTCTCGGTGGCCCTCACCGGGGGCGGACGGGACATTGCCCGGCTGGCCCCCGACGCGGGCTGCCCGGTGGAGCCTCAGGCCCTGGCCGCCTGTCAGTCGGTGGGGCAGTGGGTCCTCCTGCCTGTTCTGGCCCGGCCCGAGGCGGCCCCCCTCCGGGACGCGGGTGCGGTGGAGGTCCCGCCCACCCTGGCCACCCTGGGTCCGGCCTGGGACATCCGCTGGATCCCCGGCGGGGCACTGAAGCGTCCCCCTGTGTCCTCCCAGACGGAGGAGCGGACCGTCCGCACGGTCCGCCCCACCGGCATGGGGGAGGGGGAGCTGCGGAAAGCCCTCACCTGGCGCTATCCCTGGGCGCGGGACGTGGAGATCCCGTCCAAGCTGACCGCCACCCAGCTCAAGGGACGGGAGCTGGACCGGGAGGCCGCCGAGCACACCCCCCAGGCGGGCACACGCCGGGGAGAGGGGGTGCTCCGCCGTCCCCGCTTTGCGGAGGAGGAGTTCGGTCTGACCCCGGCCCAGAAGGGAGTGGCCCTCCACCTGGTGATGCAGTACATCGACTTTTCCAGGGCGTCCTCGGAGGCCCAGGTGGCCCGGGAGGTGGAGCGCCTGGTCCGGGAGGAGTATCTCACGCCGGAGCAGGGGAAGGCGGTGGACCCCGCCCGTCTGGCCGCCTTCTTTGCCTCGCCTCTGGGGCGGGAGGTGTGTTCCTCCGCTACCCTCCGCCGGGAGTTCAAGTTTTCCATCCTGGTCCCCGCCCGGGACTACTGGCCCCAGGCGGGAGAGGGCGAAGAGGTCCTGCTCCAGGGCGTGGTGGACTGCTTCTTTGAGACGGCGGAGGGGATCACCGTGGTGGACTTCAAGACCGACCGGGTGGCGGGGGAGGCCCTGCGCCAAAGGGCGGAGGAGTACCGTCCCCAGCTGGAGGCGTACAGCCGTGCCCTGGAGGAGATCACCGGCCGCCCGGTCTGCCGCCGGGTGCTGTGGTTCTTTTCGGAGAACCGAGGGGTAGAAATGATGTGAACCTGCCGGAAAAATCGGCAGAGAGAAATCCCATGTGTTTGAGAAGAAAAAGAGGAGAGAAACATGATCAGTTTGCTGCTGGCGGAGCAGATCGGAGAGCTGTTCCTGATGATTTTGCTTGGGTGGGGCCTGGTGCGGAGCGGACTTCTGCGCTCTGAGGACAGCCGAAGTCTTTCGGTGGTGACCCTTTACCTGGTCTCGCCCTGCGTGATGCTCAACGCCTTTCAGATTGAGCGGACGCCGGAGCTGGTGAAAGGACTGCTTCTCTCTCTGCTGACGGCGGTAGTCATCCATGTGGTTCTCTTTTTGCTGGTCACCTTGCTTGGAAAGGTATGGCGGTTTCGTGCGGTGGAGCAGGCCTCTGTGATGTACTCCAATGCGGGAAATCTCATTATCCCCATCGTCAGTGCGATCCTGGGCAAAGAGTGGGTGGTCTTCACCAGCGTTTTTCTGGCCATTCAGGTCCCGCTGCTGTGGACACACTGCCGGATCCTCCTCAGCGGGGAGCGGCAGGTTTCCCTCCGGAAAATTTTGCTCAACCCCAATATTTTGGCGGTGCTGGCGGGAGTCGTTCTCTTTGCAGCGGGCATCCGGCTGCCCGAGCTGCTGACGGGCGCCATGGAGGGGATGGGCGGCATGATCGGGCCGCTCAGTATGGTGGTGGCCGGTATGCTGATCGGCGGGATGGACCTGAAGAAGGCCTTCTCCTTCCGGGGCATCTGGAAGGTGACGGCCCTGCGCCTGGTGGTGGTCCCGCTGATCCTGCTGGTGCTGCTGAAATTCAGCGGGCTTTCCGCCCTGGCGGAGAACGGCGAGACCATCCTGCTGGTGAGCCTTCTGGCCGCCATTACGCCGTCGGCGGCCACGGTGACCCAGATGGCACAGCTCTATGACCGGGAGGCCGACTATGCCAGCGCCATCTATGTGGTGACGACCCTCCTGTGTATCGTGACCATGCCCATTCTGGTGGGTCTCTATCAGATGGGATAGGCGCAGAGGTTCAGGGCTGGAGCTCCCGCCAATGACGCAGCAGGCGGAGGGCCTCCGGGGTGAGGAGCAGGAGGGCCGCCAGGTTGGGCAGGGCCATGAGGCCGTTGAAGATGTCGGCCAGCTGCCACACGGCGGACACGTCCCCCACGCTCCCCAGCACCACCGTCACCAGAAAGACCACCCGGTAGAGGGCGCAGGCCCGGCGGCTCCCGGTGAGGTAGGCGAGGCCCCGCTCCCCGTAGTAGCTCCATCCCAGCAGGGAGGTAAAGGCGAAGAGGAGCAGGCACACCGAGACGAAGAGTCCCCCGTAGGGGCCGAACACGGTGGAGAAGGCCGCGGCCGAGAGGGGGGCGCCCAGCAGGGTGCCCGAGACATGGCCCCCGGCGATGGCGTCCAGGGCGGCCTGCGGATCGTACACGCCGGAGGTCAGGATGACCAGCGCCGTGATGGAGCAGACCGTCAGGGTGGCGATCCCCACCTCAAAGATCCCCCACATGCCCTCCTCGGCGGGATCGGTCACCTGGGCGGCGGCGTGGGCCATGGCGGAGGAGCCCATGCCGGCCTCGTTGGTGAAGACCCCCCGGGCCACGCCGTAGCGCATGGCGGCGGCCAGGCCATACCCCGCCGCGCCTCCCAGGGCGGCCTGTGGACACAGGGCGCAGGAGAAGATCTGGAAGAGGGCGGCGGGAAGGGCGTCGGCGTGGCGGAGGATGACAAAGATCCCGCCGGTGAGGAAGAGCCCCGCCATGGCCGGGACCAGCTTCTCACTGACCGCGCCGATCCGCCCCACCCCGCCCAGGATGACCGCCCCGCAGCACAGGGCCACCGCCAGACCGATGGTCAGTGGATCCCAGCCCAGGGTACTGTGGAGGGCGGCGGCGATGGAGTTGGCCTGCACCAGGTTCCCGCCTCCCAGGGAGGCGGCCACACAGCACAGGGAGAACCAGAGGGCCAGGGGCCGCGACCCAAGGCCCCGCTCCATGTAGCACATGGGGCCGCCCTGCCAGCCGCCGCCGGGGGCGCGCTCCCGGTAGCGCACGGCGAGGGTCTTTTCCGCACAGCTGGTCATCATGCCCAACAGGGCGGACACCCACATCCAGAAGACCGCCCCCGGACCGCCGTAGAAGATGGCGGTGGCCACCCCGGCGATGCTGCCCGTGCCGATGGTGGAGGCCAGGGCGGTGGAGAGGGCCTGAAACTGGGTCAGCCCCCCGGAGGATCGCTCTCCCCGCCGGCGGAAGAGGGAGCCCACAGTGGCGCGGAGCCAGCGGCGGACCTCGAAGATCTGAAAGAAGCCGGTGCGCAGGGAATACCATAGCCCCGTCAGCAGAAAAAGAAGCAGAAGCCAGGGGTTCCAGATGGCGTCCCCCAGCGCGGTGAGAAATGACATAGTTTACCCTCCGTCCGTTGCGCAGATCCGGGGGTACCCCCGGTGATACACAGGTATGCGCCGGGCGGAAGGACCATGTCCCTCAAAAAAGAAATCAAAAAAATTTGAAAAAACAGTTGCAATTTCAGGGGAAAGGTGGTAGTATATCAGTTGCGTTTATGACGACTGATCCCCTGGGAGAAAGAGGTGAACATAAAATGAAGGAAGGCATCCATCCCAATTACGAACAGACTACCATTAAGTGCGCCTGCGGTAATGTGATCGAAACCGGGTCTACCAAGAAGGACATTAAGGTTGAAGTTTGCTCTAAGTGTCACCCCTTCTTCACCGGCAAGCAGAAGATGGTGGATACTGGCGGACGTGTCAGCCGCTTCAACAAGAAGTTTGGTCTGGATCAGAAGTAAGATTCCAATGAAAACCCGTACCGGTTCCGGTACGGGTTTTTCTGTACCCGCCCCCCGGAGCGTCCGGGCGGAGCATCCATCCAAGGAGGGACAACCATGTTCAGGAAGATCAGACCGGAGGAGATCGATCAGAATCTCTTCTCCATGCTCAACGACCAGTGGATGCTGGTCACGGCCGGCACGCCGGAACACTGCAACACCATGACCGCCTCCTGGGGCGGACTGGGTGTGCTCTGGCGCAGAAATGTGGCCATGTGCGTCATCCGTCCCCAGCGCTACACGATGGAATTTGTGGAGCGGGAGGGATACTATACTCTGTCCTTCTTTGGCGACAAGTACCGCCGGGAGCTGGCCCTGTGCGGGGCCAAGAGCGGCCGGGAGCTGGACAAGATCCGGGAGTGCGGCTTCACCGTGGCTGCGGCGGAGGGGAACGCCCCCTATTTTGAGGAGGCCGAGCTGGTCATCGTCTGCCGCAAGCTCTACTGGCAGGACCTGGAGCCCGGACACTTCACCGATCCGGCGGTGCTGGAGCAGTGCTATCCCGAGAAGGACTATCACCGGATGTATATCGGCGAGATCGTGGAGGTCCTGCAAAAAGCATAAGGGACGCCCACAGGAGGTACTATGACCGAACAAAACACGAAAGAGATCAACCGCGCCGTGCTGGTGGGCCTCTCCGCCCACTGCCTGAGCGCCGAGGAGAACGCCACCGAGACCACCATGGAGGAGCTGGAGGACCTGCTGGAGACGGCGGGAGGCACCTGCGTGGGCTCGGTGCTCCAGAACAAGGACACCCCCGATCCCCGCACCTTCATCGGCGAGGGCAAGGTGGCCGAGGTGCGGGAGCTGGTGGAGAACAGCGGAGCGGACATGGTCATCTTTGACAATGCCCTCTCTCCCTCCCAGCAGCGGGTGCTCTCCGAGGAGCTGAAGGTGGCGGTGATGGACCGCTCGGCCCTCATTCTGGACATCTTTGCCCAGCGGGCCCGTACCCGGGAGGGCCGCCTCCAGGTGGAGCTGGCCCAGTACCAGTACCTGCTCCCCCGGCTGACCGGCATGTGGGGACACCTGGTGCGCCAGACCGCCTCGGGCGGCAAGTCCCCCATCGGCACCCGCGGCCCCGGCGAGACCCAGCTGGAGACCGACCGCCGCCACATCCGCCGCAAGATCTCCAAGCTCAAGGAGGAGCTGGAGGAGGTGCGCCGGGTCCGGGGCGTCCAGCGGGAGCGGCGCATCAAAAATGAGGTGCCGGTGGTGGCCATCGTGGGCTACACCAACGCAGGCAAATCCACCCTGCTCAACAAGCTGACCGGGGCGGACATCCCCGCCAACAACCGCCTCTTCGATACCCTGGACACCACCACCCGCACGCTGGAGATCTCGGACACCTGCACCGTGCTCATCTCGGACACGGTCGGATTTATCTCCAAGCTGCCCCACCACCTGGTGGAGGCCTTCAAGGCCACGCTGGAGGAGCTGAGCTACGCCGATCTTCTGCTGCACGTGATCGACTCCTCCAACCCGGAGTGGCGGGACCAGGCCGCGGTGGTGGAGAAGCTCATCGTGGAGCTGGGGGCCGCCGAGACCCCCCGCATCGACGTATTCAACAAGTGCGACCGCTATACCGGGGAGATCGTGCCCCACGGGGAGGACATCGTGGCCATCTCGGCCAAGACCGGCCAGGGGCTGGACCAGCTGCTGGAGCAGATCGGCAAGCGGCTGGATACCGGTGCCTGCCGGGTGGTGCTCCACCTGCCCTATGACCAGGGCGGGCTGCTGGATATGCTCTACCGGGACGCCAAGGTGGAGCAGGTGGAGTATGGGGAGACCATCGAGGTGACGGGCATCCTCACCCCCATCCTGCTGGGGCGCATGAAGGACTATATCGTAGAGGGCTGGAAACCGCCCAAGGAATTCTGGGAGGACTGAGGAGGAGAGAGGATGCGTCTGGAAACCGAACGGCTGATCCTGCGGCCCTTTGAGGCGGGGGACGCGGAGGATCTCTTCTCCTACGCCCAGGACCCCAGGGTGGGTCCCCCCGCGGGCTGGAAGCCCCATGAGAGCCTGGAGGAGAGCCGGGAGATCATCCGCACCGTATTCTCCGAGCCCGGGGTCTTTGCCGTGGTACACCGGCAGGACGGACGGGTCATCGGCTCGGCGGGCTTCACCGGGCGGCACCGGAAGGAGGCCGGAGGGCCGGACGACGAGATCGGCTACTCCCTGGACCCGGCCTACTGGGGACGGGGACTCATCCCCGAGGCGGTGGAGGAGCTGCTGCGCTACGGGTTTGAGGACCTGGGCCTCCACACCATCTGGTGCGACCACTATGACGGCAATCAGAAGTCCAAGCGGGTCATCCGGAAGTGCGGCTTTTCCTTCCGCTTCCTCCGGATGCAGCGTCTGACCGCGTTCGGCGGGGAGCCCCGCCTGACGCTGTGCTATGCCATGACGCGCGCGGACTGGGCGAGAACAAGGGGAAAGTGAGGGGCGGCGATGACCGAGTACTATATCCCCACGGGGGATGCGGAGACCGAGTTTGTGGAGAAGCGCTCCCGCTTCATCGGCCATGTCTGGCGGGTGGAGTCCGAGGAGGAGGCCCGGGCCCGGATCGAGGCCACCAGGAAGAAATACCACGACGCCCGGCACAACTGCTGGTGCTATCTGATCCGGGAGGGCGGGATCGTCCGCTACTCCGACGACGGGGAGCCCCAGGGAACCGCGGGACAGCCCATGCTGGGGGTGTTCCAGAAGGAGGAGATCACCAACGTCTGCTGTGTGGTGACCCGCTACTTCGGCGGCATCCTGCTGGGGGCTGGGGGCCTGGTGCGGGCCTATACCCGCTCGGCCAAGGACGCCCTGGACGCGGCGGGCCGTTCCGTAGTCCGCCGCTGGGTGGATACGGCCGTGCCCTGTCCCTATGCGATGTTTGAGCGGGTCAAGCTGGAAGTGGAGGCCTGCGGCGGCGTGCTGGGAGAGACCGAATACGCCGCCGACGTCACCGTCCACGCCCTCCTGCCGGAGGGGGCGGTGGAGCCCTTCCAGGCCCGCATCACCGAGCTCACCGCCGGCACCTCCACGGCCCAGGTGGTGGGAGAGGTATTCAAGGACGTACCCATCGGCTGAGTGAGGAGGAGAGAAGATGACAGAGGAACTGTATCTGGAGACCGAGCGCCTGGTGGGCCGGGCTCCGGAGGAGTCCATGGCCGCTCTGGTCCTGGATTTCTACACCCGCAACCGGGACTTTCTGGAGCCCTATGAGCCCGAGCGTGCGCCGGAATTCTACACGCTGGAGGAGCAGAGCCGCCTGCTCCGGCAGGCCCGGATCGACCGGGAGGAGGGCCGGGGCTATTCCTTCTGGCTCTTCCGCAAAGGGGAGCCGGAGCGGGCCATCGGCTACATCGCCCTCAACAACATCGTGCGGGGTGCCTTTCAGTCCTGCTTCCTGGGCTGCAAGATGGACGGGAGCGAGATCAACAAGGGCTATATGACCGAGGCGGTCAAGGCCTGCGCCGCGTTTGCCTTCGGGACGCTGGGCCTGCACCGCATCGAGGGGAACATCATGCCCCGCAACCGCCGCTCCCTCCGGGTGGCGGAGAAATGCGGCTTCCGGGAGGAGGGCCTGGCCCGGGCCTATCTGCGCATCCACGGGGTGTGGGAGGACCACATCCACATGGTCCGCCTGGCCGACGACCCGGTGTAAGCCGGAGTGCAAAAAAATTTTTGCAAAAAGAAGGATTTTCACGCCGGAAAGCGTATATAGTAATTGGAGTGCCTTTTCAGTCGTTTCGGGAGGAGGAGCGCCATGACAGTACGGGAAGCGGTGGAACAGGCCCAGCGGGAGCAGCTGTCGCCCTGGGCCTGCCGGGCGGAGGAGAGCCGCGGCCGGGCCCGGCCGGTACCGCCCTGTCCCATGCGCACGGACTTTCAGCGGGATGTGGACCGGATCGTCCACTCCAAGGCCTTCCGGCGGCTGATGCACAAGACCCAGGTCTTTTTGGCCCCCGAGGGGGACCACTACCGTACCCGCATGACCCACACCCTGGAGGTGGCCCGGGTGGCCCGGACCATGGCCCGGGGACTGCGCCTCAACGAGGACCTGACCGAGGCGGCCGCTCTGGGGCACGATCTGGGGCACACCCCCTTCGGCCACGCCGGGGAGGCCGTCCTCAACGAGATCATGCCCGGCGGGTTTGAACACAATGTCCAGTCCCTCCGGGTGGTGGAGCGGCTGGAGCAGGGGGGCGCGGGACTCAACCTCACCTGGGAGGTGCGCAACGCCATCCGCTGCCATACCGGCGCGGAGGAGGCCGCCACCCTGGAGGGGCGGCTCATCCGCCTGGCCGACCGGATCGCCTATATCAACCACGATATCGACGACGCCATCCGGGGCGGCGTGCTCTATCCGCTGGATGTGCCGCTGGAGCTGTCCCAGGTGCTGGGCTTCTCCCACGGGGAGCGGATCGACACCCTGGTCTCCGACGTGATCGAACAGAGCCGGGACAAGGGAGAGATCTGCCAGTCGGAGCCCTGCCGCCGGGCCATGGAGGAGCTGCGTGCCTTCCTCTTTGCACGGGTCTACCACAGCCCCCTGGCCAAGGGGGAGGAGCGCAAGGCCCAGGATATGCTCCGCTTCCTCTTTGAGTACTACCGGAAGGAGGCCGACCGCCTCCCCGGTGAGTTCCAGGAAATCCGGGCGCTGGAGGGGACCGAGCGGGCGGTGTGCGACTACATCGCCGGCATGACCGACAAATACGCCGTGGAGCAGTTCCGCACCCTGGCCATCCCAAGGGCCTGGGCGGTAAAATGAGGGGAGAGGGGGGAGCGCCATGGCCATACCTGAGGCATTTATCGACGAGCTGGTGGCCCGGAACGAGATTTCCGACGTGGTCTCCTCCTACGTCCACCTGACCCGAAAGGGAAACAATCTCTGGGGCCTGTGCCCCTTTCACAACGAAAAGACCCCCTCCTTCTCCGTGGCCCCCGAAAAGCAGATCTACCACTGCTTCGGCTGCGGCAAGGGCGGCGGGGTGATCTCCTTCATCATGGAGATGGAGAACCTGCCCTTTGTGGAGGCGGTACGTTTTCTGGCCCAGCGCTCCGGCATGGAGATGCCCGAGCAGGGGGAGAATGAGGGATACCGCCGCCGGCGGGAGCGTCTCCTGGCTCTGAACAAGGACGCGGCCCGGTTTTTCCACGAAAAACTGCGGGCCCCGGAGGGGAGAGCGGGGGCGGAATATCTCTTCCAGAAGCGTGGCCTCTCCCCAGGGGTGGTCACCCGCTTTGGACTGGGCGTTGCCCCGGAAGGGTGGGACAACCTGATCCAGGCCATGATGGAGAAGGGCTATACCAAGCGGGAGCTACTGGATGCCGGACTGGCGGTGGACAACAAAAAGGGGCGGATCTATGACCGCTTCCGCAACCGGGTGATGTTCCCCATCATCGACCTGCGGGGGGAGGTCATCGGATTCGGCGGCCGCGTGCTGGACGACTCCACGCCCAAGTACCTCAACTCCCCGGATACGGTGATCTACAACAAGAGCCGCAACCTCTTTGCTCTGAACATCGCCAAAAAATCCAAGCAGGGCCGGATCATCCTCACGGAAGGGTATATGGATACCCTCTCCCTCCACCAGGCGGGGTTTGACTGCGCGGTGGCGAGCCTGGGCACCTCCCTGACCCAGGAGCACGCCCAGCTCCTCTCCCGGTATACCAAGGAGGCGGTCATCGCCTACGACGGGGACGGCGCGGGGATGAAGGCGGCCCAGCGGGCCATCCCCATTCTGGAAAAGACGGGCATCCAGGTCAAGGTCCTCCAGATGCGGGGGGCCAAGGACCCGGATGAGTTTATCAAGAAATACGGCCGGGAGGCCTTTGCCAAGCTGCTGGATCAGAGCGAGAACCACATTGAGTACCGCCTGCGCCAGATCCAGGTGAAATACGACCTGAGCGACGACGCCCAGAAGGTGGAATTTCTCCGGGAGAGCGCCGCCATGCTCTCCACCCTCCCCAGCCCGGTGGAGCGGGAGATCTACGGCGGCCGGGCCGCCCAGGCGGCGGGGATCTCCCCCCAGGCCATGGCGCAGGAGATCCAGCGGGAGTATCAGCGCCGGCTCCGGCAGGCCAAGAAGCAGCAGGAGCGGCGGGACCTGACCCCGGCGGCCCAGCTTCAACCCCGGGAGTACGGCATCCGCTATCCCAACATGCGCTCGGGACGGGCGGAGGAGGGGGTTTTGCGGCTGATGCTGCTGGAGCCCGCCCTCTTCCGGGAGAGCGAATCCCTGACGCCGGAGCATTTTTCCGTCCCGGTGCTGGGGCGGGTATACGCCCTGCTGCGTCAGCGCTTCCTGGAGGGACGCAGCACCCAGCTGGCCGCCCTGGCCGGCGAGCTGACCAGCGAGGAGATGAGCTTCCTGGCCGGGGTGCTGGAAAAGCCGGAGTCTCTGGCCCACAGCCAGCAGGCCCTGCGGGATTACATAGCCATCATTCAGACCGAGGCCCTCAAGCGGGCGGGGGAGAGCGCAGTGGACCCCCTCCTGGCGGCCGCGGAAAAATTTAGAGAAAAAAAAGCCTACGGAGGATGAGCACATGAGTGAAAAGAAAGTAAACGCGGCCAAGGGTGCCAAGGGCCCCAGCGAGGCCCAGATCGAAGCCGGACGCCTGGAGATCATGAAGGTCGTGGAGGGTGTTCCCGGCGCGGAGAAGCTCAGCGAGCTCATCGAGCGGGGCAAGAAGAAGGGCAAGCTCTCGGCCAGCGAGCTGATGGACGTGCTGGAGAACATGAATCTGGAGAGCGACCAGATGGACAAGATCTACGATACCCTGGAAAACCTGGGTATCGACACCGCCGGTGAGGACTATCTCCCCGACCTGGGCGATGACATCGTCCCCTCCATCGACGATCTGGAGGACATCCCCGAGGAGGAGATCGTAGACCCCAACACGCTGGTGGACGCCTTCAACATCGACGACCCCGTGCGCATGTACCTCAAGGAGATCGGCAAGGTCAACCTCCTCTCCCCCGACGAGGAGATCCAGCTGGCCCAGGACATGGGCGCCGGTGACGCCGCTGAGGAGCAGTGGGCCGAGATCGAGAAGGCCCGCAAGAACGGGGAGGACTATCCCCTCACCGCCGAGGAGGAGGCCGCCATCAAGAAGGCCATCCGCCGGGGCAAGGCGGCCAAGCAGCGTCTGGCCGAGGCCAACCTCCGTCTGGTGGTCTCCATCGCCAAGCGCTATGTGGGCCGCGGCATGCTCTTCCTGGACCTGATCCAGGAGGGCAACCTGGGTCTCATCAAGGCCGTGGAGAAGTTTGACTACACCAAGGGCTACAAGTTCTCCACCTACGCCACCTGGTGGATCCGGCAGGCCATCACCCGCGCCATCGCCGACCAGGCCCGTACCATCCGCATCCCCGTCCACATGGTGGAAACCATCAACAAGGTCATCCGCGTCTCCCGTCAGCTCCTCCAGGAGCTGGGCCACGATCCCAGCCCCGAGGAGATCGCCGCCGAGATGTCCATGCCGGTGGACAAGGTGCGGGAGATCCTGAAGATCGCCCAGGAGCCGGTCTCTCTGGAGACCCCCATCGGCGAGGAGGAGGATTCCCACCTGGGCGACTTCATCCCCGACGAGGACGCTTCCGAGCCCTCCGAGGCCGCCAGCTTCACCCTGCTCAAGGAGCAGCTGGTGGACGTGCTCTCCACCCTGACCCCCAGGGAGGAGAAGGTCCTCAAGCTCCGCTTCGGCATCGAGGACGGCCGCACCCGCACCCTGGAGGAAGTGGGCAAGGAGTTCAACGTCACCCGTGAGCGTATCCGCCAGATCGAGGCCAAGGCCCTGCGGAAGCTCCGCCACCCCAGCCGCTCCAAGAAGCTCAAGGACTTTTTGAACTGATATCATAAGAGAAAATCGATCTGGGTGTATTTGGAAGCCTCAGTTCGATGTATGACATGTGCCCCTCAGGACACGGCGATCAGCCGTTGGTCCTGAGGGGCATTTTTTGTGCGTTGTATTCGGCAAAATCACGAAAGAAGCGCGCCGCTTTATGGCCTTGCGTGGGAAGGCATGGACTGTGCGGGAGACCCGGAAGAATGTATGAAAATTTACAAAATAATTGTACAATCTTTATTTTGCTCTGAAATAGCCCAGATGTGATTTTAAATGGGAAGAAGAAAAATGTACAGATAAAATGGATATTTTCCCTTGGGGTGGTCTGCTTGCAGAAGGGAAGAGAGCGGAGATTCTGCTTTACGAGAACTTATCGGAAGGCGGATATCAGACTTTACAGAGAATATTTATACTTATCCTATGGATCCCCTGAAGAAAGGTTCGCATGTATGGAAAACCGTATTTGGGGTAAGGACAGCCGCTGGGTTGACACAGGGGCGCCCTTGTACATTTGAGAGCGAAGAGAGGTAATTTGCTATGCACATGAGACGATGGATGGCGACCGCGCTGAGCGGGGCGCTGATGCTCTCCATCCTTCCCACCGCCATGGCAGCCGCGCCGGAAGGCGTACAGGCCATGACGCAGGAGCGGGTGGATCAGGCCAATGAGGCCTATAACGATGTCCCGGCGGCGCTGGAATTCATCAGTATGTCGGATACCCATGTCTCCAGCTATGAGAAGTGGAAGAACGTCTTCACCAATATCAAAGACTGGGCTGTGGACAATGGGTTCGAAACCGATGCGGTACTGGTGGACGGCGACGTGGAGGCCAATGAGCGCCTGGAATATCCAGACAGCAGCCGCGACTTCTACAACGCAGTCATCCAACTGATGGATGAGACCTTCGGCAAGGAGATGCCCATTCTCTATGCCGTAGGCAACCATGACCGCCCCGGCGACTACATGATACCCATGTTCAGCGAGGCGAAGGAGGACGGCCGTCCCAACTGGTATTTTGAGCAGGCGGACGGCGGCGATTACAGCAACTACCATGTGGAGATCAACGGCTACGACTTTATCTCCCTGGATTACCGCAATTACCAATCCTTCCTCTCTCAGGCGCTGGAGGAGATCTCTTCGGCCGAGGACTACGACATGGGCAAGCCCATCTTCGTACAGGTTCACAGCGGCCTCAACGGAACCACCTGGGGCGGCTATCAGGATATTGTGGGTACCGCGATCCAGAACGCATTGGCGGACTATCCGCAGGCCATCGTGTTTACCGCCCACTCCCACTACAGCAATGAGGCGGAGAACGGGATCTACCAGGATGACTTCACAGTGGTGAACAACGGCTCCATGGACTATGTGGAACTGCCCTCCAGTCTGGAGCCGGTCCTCCCGCCCGCCCAGGGAAAGTATGAGGGAGATCAGCTGGTGGAGTATGAGCGCACCTGTAATTTCGTCTCGGTCCTGGAGGACGGCACCACGGTCATCCGCCGCTTTGATGCGACCAATGAGCGCTGGATGGGAATGCCCTGGGTCATCGAGACGCAGGAGGGGACCGACGGTTTCCGCTACACCAGCGACCAGCGCAGCAAGGTCGCGCCCTGGTTTGAGGAGGATGCCCAGATCTCCATGTCCGAGGTCAGTGAGACCGGCGCCACGCTCACCTTTACCCAGGCGGTGGACGACGAGCTCACCGAGCACTATGAGATCTCGGTCAAGGAACTGCTGGGCAACAAGGACGCCACCTACTCTGTGGCTCCTACCCTCTTCGGCGGCAATGAGCCCAAGTCCTATACCGGGTCCTTTACCGTCTACTCCCGGTTCTACCTGCGGCCCTATCCCACCGAGATGACCCTGCTCTTCTCGGAGCTGAAGCCGGGCACGCTCTACCAGATCCAGGTCACTGCCGTGGATAACTTCGGCAATCAATCTACGCCTCAGAGCATCACCTTCCAGACTGCGGGAGAGGGTGCGGACCTGCCGGAAGGGGACTATCCCGCCCTGCTGGCCGAGGCGGTGGAAAAGGCCCAAGCTCTGCTGGAAAAGGCGGAGGCCGGCACAGATGGGGTCTATCAAATCACATATCCCGCCGCCACGATCCAGGCCCTGAAAGAGAAGCTGAGTGAGGTCGCTGCTGGTCAGGATGCGGCAGAAGATCTCCAGCGCTACATCTGGATCAGTGAACTGGAGTCCCTCATGGAGCAGGCTGAGGCAGGGAAGGAAGTCTCCCTGGACCCGCCCACCGTCCTGCCCGAAGGCATTTGGGATGGCCTGCAGATGGACCTGCAGTTTGAACATGACCTGACGGATGGAGCCGACAGCACCGCTGCGGTGACCACTGACGACACCATTAGCTACGAGTCCGGCGTCAACAACGGCACTGCTGTCCGCCTGGAGAGCGGAGAGCGCATTGATCTGGGCGCCCGGGAGACCCTGGATCAACTGGGCAAGGACCAGGACATGACCATCAGCTTCTGGTATAAGCCCTATACCGCTAGGGCCGATCAGACCATCATGGGCAACAAGAGCTGGAGCAGCGCCACCAATGCCGGTGTGATTTTCGCCTATGATTACAACGACGGCACCCCCGACCATATCAGCGGCTCCATCGGGCCGGGCAACGGAAACTATGATCAGACCGCCTACATCCGTTTCCGTGATTTTGACAAGAACGAGTGGTCCATGATTACGCTGAAAGTGGACCGCCAGGCCAAGACCTATACCACCTATGTCAACGGCATCCCCTATGCCAGCGGAAGCCTGCACGAAAATGCCACGCTGACCTCCGGCTCCCCCTTCTACATCGGCGGAACCGATCTGGATTTCGGGATGGATAACCTGCGCATCTGGAATCGCGCCCTGAGCGACGCGGAGATCGCCGCAGTCTATGGTACGGATCTCAAGGGGGAAAGCCAGCCCGAGGAGAATCAGATTTCCGTCTCGGTCTCCGGTCCTACGCAGGCCGGTCAGAACGCCCGCGTTCCCTATGTGTTCTCCGCGGAGGGGAGCGATGAGGGCCTCAAGACCATCCATCTGACCTTCCAGGTACAGGGAGAGGGCCTCTTTGCCGATGCCGCCTCTCTGGTGGCGGCCGATCCCTTTACGCTGCTGACCTACAAAAAGACTGCACAGGAAGACGGCTCCCTGCGCTATGATGCGGTGCTGAGCTATGGCCTTTCCGATGTACAGGCTCTGGCGGAGCAGAAGGACATGATGACCCTGTATATCCGTACCCTGGAGTCTGAGGGCAACCTCACGGTCACGTTGAACGAGGTCAAATGCAACGACGGTGTTCAGGGACAGGTGAACGCGCAGGCTGCCGCGGTCACGACGGCGGTGAGCAATCGCTATGATGTGAACGGAGACGGTACGCTGGACATCAACGACATCGCCGCGGCTCAGGACTTCTATCAGGTCAGAGAGGGCGATTCCGGATGGGATGAGGCCCAGAAGGCCGACGTAAACCAGGACGGCAGAGTCGACCTGCAGGATCTGGTGGAGATCGCCGGGGCCTACCTGGATGGGATGACGGTAACGGCATGATCTAAGCACGGATTTCTTTCCACAAAACTGACGTGCGGCCCGGGCGGTACTTCCGTCCGGGCCGCACATTATGGAGCACTCCTCCACAGTCCGCAGGTGCGCTTTTTCGTTTCGGAAAAAAGCAGCTCTCCCGGTTTGTGCCAGACGCGCCGGGAGAGCTGCTTTCTTATCCCTCCCGCGGGTCCGGATCGCCGTCCAGGGAGGAGAAATAGGTGTAGAAGGGGAGCAGGAAGTCGTATCCCTCCAGCAGAGTGTCCACCAGGTCGTGGGAGTAGAGAAGGTCGTCCAGCTTGTGATCGCACTCCAGCGCCAAACTCTTCTTGTTGTACCAGGGAGCGAGAAGGGGGGAGGGAGCTGCCCCCTTGGGACGCTTGTAGTCCACGCCGGTGAGCTGAAAGACCGCCTGCCGGTCCAGGCTGCGGACCAGGCGCTCAAAGGGCGCGGGGTCCCGGTCCAGCCGGGCGCGGAACTTGGCCATGGTCAGCGGAGTGGCCGAGTAATACCCCAGACCGTAGGACCAGCCCTCCGGCTCCAGCTCAAACCAGAAGACCGGGCGGGTGGAGAAGGCGTCCTCGGTGGGACGCTCCATGGACCACCAGAGATGATCCTTATAGGGGCCTCTGCCGTGCAGGCGCCGGGCGTCCCGGTAGATACGGGAGACCTTGCAGCACAGGCCCGGGACCTGGTGCCGGTCCTGGAAGGCGTCATAGACCTCCTGGGCCAGGGCCTTCATGGGCTGGTAGAAGTGGGTCAGATACTCCTCTTTGTGGGCCTGAAACCAGGGGCGCTCATTGTTGAACCGGATGCCCCACATAAAGTCGATGGTGGCATCGGAAAAGCCTTGAAACATAGGGGAATCCCTCCTTGAAGTGATAAACAGGAGCGCGGGTCAGAGATGACCCGCGCTCCATGTGACGAAAAAACTCAGGTTCCGGTCTGGGCCTCCGGGGGAAGGACCGGCACATTGGGATCGGTGGATGCAGTGGGTGCCGGTGTACTGCTGGGGGGTGCGGAGGTGGCGGGCGCCGGAGTCGGTGTCGACGTGGGCGCCGCAGTGGGAGCGGGGGTACTGGAGGGCGCCGGTGTGGGCGCCGGTGTCGCGGTGGGGGACGGCGTGGGAGACGGTGTGGGCGTGACAGGCACCTCGGTCATCAGACCGGTGGAGGTGTCGATGCCCAGACGGGCCGCGTCAGCGGGGTTATAGAAGTAGACCGCGTTGCGCACATCGAAGCGGTCGTTGTGGATGACCGTGTCGCTGATGACCTTGCCGTTGGCATCCCGCAGGCGCTGATGGACCTCCACCACCTTGCCGGTGTAGGCGGTGCGGGTGGGGTCCTTCTGGGGCTTGGAGCCCTGGGGCACCGAGCTGTTGGGCTCGTAGACGGTCTTGGGGGCGGTGGTGCTCACCACCACCGAGTAGGGATCGCCGTAGATGCCGGTGGTGTTGGTGCCGTAGATGGTGACGTTGCAGTACCGGGTGCCGCCGCTCTTGGTGAGAGAGGCCACGATCTTGATGGGGTAGTCGGTGTTGTTCTTGAACCGGAAGTCCAGGCTGTTGCTGTAGACCGTGGCATCCAGGCCGGAGGGGAGATACCCCACGTCGTACTTGTGCTTGTGGCGCTCCACGGTCTCCAGATTGGCCTTGAGGGTCGTATAATAGAGGGTGGAGGAGAGCTGGCACACGCCGCCGGCCCAGGTGTCCTGGGTGGTGCCGCTCACATAGGCGCCGGCCTTCTGATAGCCGCCGGCCTGGGAGTAGGGACCCACCGTAGCGTTGTAGGAGAAGGTCTCGCCGGGGAGAAGAATGGTGCCGTTGACCCGCTGGCAGGCCAGATCCACATTGTGCCAGCGGGAGGAGCCGCCGGCGGTCTTGGTGGAGGACTTGCCCAGGACATCCTTGAAGAGATTAGCATTGAGCTTAGCGGTGGTGATGTTGGGCTCCTCCTTCTCCAGAGGCACGGAGCAGACCTCGCCCTCCGCGGTGTCGGCCAGGGCGGTACGGGCGGCGTCCGTGTCAAACCGGATGCCGGTGACCGAGGGGACGATCTCCTTGGTGTTCTTGTCCAGGTAGGCGTCGGCGGGCTCGGTGTAGACCTCCTGATAGATGGCCTCAAAGTCGGGCTCGGGGGGCTCTTCCGTCATCACGGGGACCTCGATGGGTACAGGGGCGGAGGTGCCGCCCTCGGACAGCAGGGTCTGGAACTCCCGCAGGAGCTGCTCCTCCAGGGCGTCCACGTCGATGGCCTGCCCGGTGGTGCCCTTGGTAAAGTCCAGCGTGTCGGCCGTTACGGTCCAGCTGGTCTCCACCATGGGGTTGGAGATATGCTCCTCCGCCTGAGTGATGGAGGCGGGGGTCTGGGAGAAGGAGAGCTGGACCTCCACCTCGCTGGACTGCCCCGCCAGGGCGGAGAGGAAGCGGAAGCCGCCGGCCGCCGCGCCGCCCTTTTGGTTGTCGTTCCAGGCCGCCTCTACCGCGCCGGAGATATCGGCGCTCAGGGCATCCCCGGAGACAGTAAAGGTGCTGCCGTTGCAGGTGAAGTCAGCGGAGAGGGACGAGAGCCGGGCGGGAAGCTCCGCCTCCAGCTTGGCCTGGGCCTCTTCCCGGGTCAGACTGCCCACCTGGACGCCGCTGATGCGGGTGTTGGGCAGCAGCTTCCCGCTGGTGGCGGCATAGGCACACATGCCGGCGTAGCCGGCACAGAGCAGCAAAAGGAAAATGAGTACACCGACCAGGACCTTGGGTGGTCGGCCGGATTTTCTGCGTCTGCCGCCCTCCGGGTCGGGCATGACGCGTTTGCCTTTCGAGTGTTCCATGGATATCAACTCCCAATATTGAGGTAACGAACTGGATACGCTCTCCATTATAGGTGTCCCTGCCCCAAAATGCAATTACAGAACGGTTACAGGGCTTATTCCTGCCGGTTTGCGCTCCATCTAAGCGTGTTGTATGAGTTTGAAGTACTTTTTAGACGTGCCAAAAGGGATTCGGTTCCCTGTGTGGGGCGGGTTTAAAAAAATTTAAATATATTTTTCATCGATTCTTTCAGAGTTCTGTGCTACAATCAGAGATAATAAGAGTGGAAAAACCATTGCCGAACAGGAGGGCCCGGATATGGCGGGTTATGGGAAGAAAGATACAAATAACAGTGAGATCGGATCCTGGATCCTGATCGTGCTTATGCTGGCGCTGTTTTGGCCGGTGGGTCTGTTTCTGCTGTTCCGGAAATTGACCGAGAACAACCGCCCGGCGAGCCATGGGCGTTCGGCCCCCACCGGACGGACCTATGTGCAGCCCGGTACCCAGGGCGTGCACCAGGAGGAGCGGCCGGTAGTACGCCGGCGGACGGAGGTGCGCCAGCCCGGCACCCAGGGGGTATCCACCGGAATGGGGGCAGCGCGGAAGGTCCAGCGCCGGGTCCCGGCAGAGCAGGAACACCTGCGCCTGAACCGGGGGAAGAGCATGATGATCGTCGGCGGCGTGATCGCGGGCGTCTTCGGCCTGGGGACTGCCAGCGCCATTTTGGAGATGGTGGAGAGCCTGTTCTGGGGCGGCAATCCCATCTGGTACCTGGAGGACGTATTCTTCCCCCTGGGCTTCTGCTGCGCCGGCTTCGTGGTGCTGGCCGTGGGGATGAGCAGGAACAAAAAGGCCCGCCGGTTCCGCAAGTATCTGGCGCTGATCGGGCATCAGACCTCGATTTGGGTGGAGACATTGGCGCAGGCCATGCCGGTGTCGGTGCATACGGCCTGCGATGATCTGCAGGAGATGCTGGATGAGGGCCTCTTGCCCACCGGCTATCTGGACATGAGCACCGGACGCCTCATCCTCAGCGACGAGGGAATTCAGGAGGAGAAGCCTGAGCCGAAGCCCGAACCCGCCCAGGGAGAGGACGACCGGACGCTGGCCCAGATCCGCGCGGTGAACGACGCCATTGAGGACGCCGCCATGAGCGAGAAGATCGACCGCATCGAGGAGATCACCCGCAAGATCTTTGAGTATCAGAAGAAGAACCCGGAAAAGGGCGGCCAGCTGCGCAGCTTCCTGAATTACTACCTTCCCACCACGCTGAAGATCCTCAACTCCTATGCCCAGCTGGAGGAGCAGGGCGTGGAGGGCGAGAACATCAGCGCCGCCAAGGTCCGCATCGAGGGGATGATGGATAAGGTGGTGGAGGGCTTTGAAAAGCAGCTGGATAAGCTCTTTGAGAACACGGCCATGGACATCACCACCGATGTGAAGGTGCTGGAGCAGATGCTGGAAAAGGACGGTCTCTCCCAGAAGGGAAGCGGCCTGACCCTGGGCGGCTGATCTCCCAAGGGGGCCGCAGGGTGTCCGAAAAGAGAGGCGGCGCATAGGATACTCCGGGAGGAGAGACCATGCAGCTGACCGAACACATTTTAACACGAAACGACTGCTATAAGGCGGGGCGCACCATCGTACCCAAGGGCATTATGGTCCATTCCACAGGGACGCCGCAGCCGGACGTGAATGTCTGGCTGCGGCTGTGGGACCAGCCGGGGGTGGATAAATGCGCCCACGCCTTTGTTCATGCCGACGGCGTGACCGAGACCCTGCCCTGGAACTGGCGGGGCTGGCACGCCGGGACGCCGCCCAACGGCGGCACGTCGGCCAACAACACCCACATCAGCTTTGAGATCCTGGAGCCCGCCGGGCACACCTACCAGGGAGGGACCATGGTGGGCTATGACGCGGAGAAGAATGCGGACTATTTCCGGCGGGTCTACGCCAACGCCGTGGAGCTGTGCGCCATGCTCTGCCGCAAATACGGCCTGGACCCCCTGCGGGACATCGTGGACCACCGGGAGGGCTACCAGGAGGATATGGCCAGCAATCACGCCGACGTGTCCCACTGGTTTCCCAGGCACGGCAAGAGCATGGATACCCTGCGGGCCGATGTGAAGGCCCTTCTGGAAGGAGAGGACGAGTTGACACAGGAGCAGTTTGACGCCATGTTTCAGACCGCCATGGCGGCCTACCGCAAGGAGCAGGCGGCTAAGCCGGTCAGTTCCTGGGCGGAGACGGACTGGGAGGCGGCGGTGCAGGCGGGGCTCTTTGACGGGACCCAGCCCTGCGCCCCCCTGACCCGGGAGCAGGCCGCCGTCGTATTCCAGCGCATGCAGAAATAACAGTGCGGGCATACCCGGGAAGAGGGGACTTTCCGGGGATGCCCGCTTTTTGACTGGATTACTGGTGTTTGACCAGAGCCTCTCCGGCGGTGTAGATGTCGCCGGCGCCCACGGTCAGGATGAGATCCCCCGGACGGGCGATCTCCCGCAGGAGAGCCGTGACCTCCTCCAGGGTGGCGCAGTAGCGGCTGCCCGGGATCTGCTCGGCCAGGGCCCGGGAGGAGATGCCCAGGGTGTCGGTCTCCCGGGCGGCGTAGATCTCGGCCAGGATGGCCAGATCAGGCTCCCGGAGCACCTGGACGAAATCGGAGAAGAGGGCCTTGGTCCGGGTGTAGGTGTGGGGCTGGAAGGCGCAGATGATGCGCTCATAGCCCATGCCCTTCACGGCGGAGAAGAGAGCCTGGAGCTCTCCGGGATGGTGGGCATAGTCGTCGTAGACCTCCGCCCCGTGGAAGCTGCCCTTGTGCTCAAAGCGGCGGCCCGCGCCGTGGAAGGCTGCAAGCCCCTCCTCCACCGCGGCGGCGGGGAAGTGCAGGGCGATGGCCGAAGCGGCGGCGGCCAGGGCGTTTTTCACATTGTGTACGCCGGGGACCTGGAGCTCCACATGGGCGAATTTCTCCCCGCGGCAGATCACGTCAAAGGCGGGCAGGCCGTTGACCCAGGTCAGACCGGCGGCGTGGACGTCGCCCTCCTCCAGACCGAAGGTGAGGATGGGACGCTCCTCCCCCTCCAGGGCGTGCATGGTGTTGGCATCGTCCCGGTTGGCGATGATGAGACCGCCCTCGGGCACCCGGTCGGCAAAGGCGCGGAAGGAGTGCTCCACGTCCTCCAGATCCTTGAAGAAGTCCAGGTGGTCGGCCTCGATGTTGAGGATCACCGCCACGGTGGGGAAGAAGGAGAGGAAGGAGTTGCAGTACTCGCAGCTCTCCAGAATGATGGTGTCCCCCTTGCCCACACGGTGGCCCGCGCCCAGCAGGGGAAGGGTACCGCCGATCATGACGGTGGGGTCGGCGGCGGCGGCCATGGCGATGTGGGTGCACATGGAGGTAGTGGTGGTCTTGCCGTGGGTGCCCGCGATGCACAGGGCGTTGCGGTAGCCCCGCATGATGGAGCCCCAGGCCTGGGCCCGTTCAAAGACCGGGATGCCCAGACGGTGGGCCTCGGCGATCTCTGGGTTGGAGTCGTGGGCGGCGGCGGTGCGGATGATGAGATCGGCGCCGGTGACATTTTCAGCCCGGTGGCCGATGTCCACCCGGATGCCCAGGGAGCGCAGATGCTCCGTGGTGGCGCTCTCCCGCATATCGGAGCCGGTGATGGTCATACCGGCCCCGTGGAGGACCTCCGCCAGAGGGGACATGGAAACGCCGCCGATGCCGACCAGATGGGCCCGCCGGCCGGGACGCAGATAATCATGGATGTCAGTTGCAGCCATGGGTTTACACACCCTTTCCAGAAGTTTATAATGACGATATGGTATCGTATTGCGCCCTGGGCGCAGAGGGAAAACAGATTTGGAACATATTATTATATACCGCAGTATAGTCCCCTTACAAGAGAAAAATACGGGAAATGGGGTGGTATAGTGAAAGAGCTGTACATACCGGACGGCGTGCGGAGGTGCCGGGACCGCCTGTGGGAGGCGGGGTGGCCCACCTATCCGGTGGGCGGATGTGTCCGGGATCTGCTCCTGGGACGGACGCCGGGCGATTTTGACCTGGCCACGGCGGCACGGCCCGAGACCGTGATGGCCCTCTTTCCCCGCACCGTCCCCACGGGCATGCGCCACGGGACGGTCACCGTGCTCACCGGAGACGGACCGGTGGAGATCACCACCTTCCGGCGGGAGAGCGGCTATACCGACGGGCGCCACCCGGGCGAGGTGCGCTTTGACGCCACGCTGGAGGAGGATCTGGCCCGGCGGGATTTTACCATCAATGCCATGGCTCTGGCCCCGGACGGAGGGGTGATCGACCCCTTCGGCGGACGGCAGGATCTGGAGCGGGAGCTCATCCGGTGCGTGGGAGAGCCGGAGAAGCGCTTTACCGAGGACGCCCTGCGGATGTTCCGGGGGGTGCGCTTTGCGGCCCAGCTGGGGTTTGAGCTCCAGACCGACACGGCGCGGGGCATCTGGCGGTGCACGGCGCTGGCCGAAGTGCTCTCCCATGAGCGGGTGCGGGGAGAGCTGGAGAAAATCTTGTGCTCTCCCCGGCCGGGATGGGCCCGGATGCTCTTTGACACCGGGCTGATGCGGCGGTACGAGTGCATCCCACGGGGGGCCTTCGTCACCCTGAGCCGTCTGCCCCGGACGCCGGAGGCCCGATGGGCGGGCTTCTGCGCCGTGGTGGGAGAGGAGGGACCCTCCCTGTTGGAGACGCTGCGCCTGGAGAGAAAGACCATCCGGGCCTGTGCCGACGGATTCCGGCTGTGGAAGGGGGGACTGCCCCAGACCGACGAGGCATGGCGGCGCGCCCTGTGGGAGTATGGCGTCGACGGGGCCCGGGCCGGGGCCTGGATGGGCGACTGGGAGGGCCGTGAGAGCTCCCCTGCGCTGGAGCAGGTGCTCCGCCGGGGGGATTGCTGGAGCGTGAAGGAACTGGCCCTGTCCGGGCAGGACCTGGCGGCCCTGGGCTACCGGGGGAAGGACATCGGCGCGGCCCAGCGGCAGCTGCTGGACCACGTACTGGAAGACCCCTCTGCCAATACGCCGGAGCGGCTGCGGGCCTATCTGAGCGAGACATCCGAGACGATCGAGGAGGATACGACATGCTGACCTTGCATACCGAGGGGGAGGGGATCGCCCTGACCCTGACGGCCCAGAGCATGGGCCGGGACTGGAACGTGACCATCACCGGAGGGGAGGTTCCCCATCTGGGCGCGGCGGCGCTGGGCGCGCCCTACCGCCATCCGGACGGGAGCATCGGCTCCAGCGCGTCGGTGCTGGTCCTGCCCAGCCATAAGGAGGACGGCGTGGTGAAAAAGGCCGCCGAGCGTCTGGCCAAGCGGCTGGACTGCGCGGTCCTGGTGAGCGGCGGCATCCATGTGGACGGCATCACGCCGGAGCAGATCGGCGCGGTGGTCGCCCTGGTCGGAGCGGCTGTGGAGCGGCTGGCAGAGCAGATGGAGCAGGAAGCGAACAGAGCGTAAAAAGGTGCCGCCCGGAGGTTCGGGCGGCACCTTTTTGGGCGGAGAGAGACGAAATAACCCAAAAAATTTACAGATTTGTACTTGATATCGGAAATGGATTCCGTATCATTGAAAGATAGAAATTTACCTCAGGTCCGGTGAGCGGACCGCCAAGGAGCGAGTGTACCATGACAAAAAAACGAGCGATCCTGCTGATTGGAGGAGGTATCCTGCTGGCTGCCGGTATTTTGCTGGGGTGTAAGCTGGCGGTGGATTCTTTTCTGGGCGCGGAGATGAGCAGCCGGGACAGCTGGGATATCGCGGTGGGAGAGCATATCTACACCAGTGAAGAGCGGGGGATCGAGGTCTATACGGCGCCCTGCGAGGCCAGCATCCCGGTGGTGCAGATGGTGCCCGAGGAGTATGAGCAGGAGGGCTTCACCTACTATGACGAGGCGGTACAGCAGCGTTTGGCCCAGCATCTGCTGGAACTCATCCAGCAGGAGGCGCATGAGATCGGGGAGCCGCTGGCGGTGCTCAATCCCTTCGGTACGGGCTCCAACGGACTGCTGCTGTGTTTTGACACCGGGGAGAAGACCCAGATCCGCTATACGGTCCATACCACCAGCGCGGATGATCCCGACTTTACCGCGACGGCCAAGAGCGGAAAGGAGGCCTACACGGACCGCCACTGCTTTTTGCTGATCGGTCTGGTCCCGGGGGAGACCAACCAGGTCACTCTGGAGGCGGTGGACGAGCGGGGGGAGGTACAGGAGTCGGCCACATTTACGGTGGCGATGCCGGACGCCCTCTCGGGCTATGATACCCGCCTGGACGCTACCGGCCAGGCGGAGGGAGAGGCCCTCTCCGACGGGCTCTTCTATGCCACGGGGATCGGAGATTATTACGGCTACACCTTCTTCTTTGACAATGAGGGGGTCCTGCGGTATGAGATGGTGCTGGAGGGCTATCACTCCGACCGCTTCCTGTGGGAGGAGCGGGGATTCTACACCTGTGTGGGCAGCCGGAAGATCGCCCTCCTCAATCCGCTGGGCCAGGCGGTGCGGGTCTATGATCTGGGACAGTATGAGCTCCACCACGACATCAACTGGGGGCCGGACGGGACCATCCTCGCCCTGGTGACCGATACGGAGCAGGAGACCACGATGGACGTGGTCATCGAGATCGATCTGGAGAGCGGCGCGGTGACCGAGCGGGTGGATTTTTCCGAGCTGATGGACTCCTACTGTCAGAGCACCCGGCCGATCAGCGCCACAGACCCCTTTTTCTGGCAGGCAGGGGAGCGGGACTGGCTGCACCTGAATTCCATCCAGTATCTGGAGGAGAGCGACAGCATCGTGGTCAGCTCCCGGGAGACCTCCACCATTCTGCAGGTCACGGGCCTTCAGACCGAGCCGGTCCTCACCGCGCTCATCGGAGACCCGGACTTCTGGGCGGGCACAGAGTATGAGAGTCTGTGCTATCAGCCGGAGGGGGACTTTGTCTTCCAGTATGGACAGCACGATGTGGAACGGGTGGAGGATGAGAGCCTGCCGGAGGGCGTGTACCGTCTGCGCATGTACAACAACAACTACTGGGGGCTGAGCACCCGGGACGGCTATGAGCCGGAGCTGGACGAGAGTGTGGGCACGTCCCTGACAGACGGGGCGGGCGTATCCTCCTACATCTACTACTACCGGGTGGACGAGACAAACCGGACCTTTGCTCTGGTGGAGTCCATCCCGCTGGTCTACTCCAGCATCGTGTCCAATGTCCAGGAGGTGGGGGAGCACTATGTGTTCAACAGCGGCGTGGCCCATACCTTTGGCGAGTGCGATAGGGAGGGAAATGTACTGCGCTCCTTCTCCTACCCGTGTATGATGAACGGATACCGGGTCATGAAAGACAGCTTCACCGGCTTCTGGTTTGAGGCGTCCTGAGCGAAGCGGCAGAATACAGGGTGTGCGTCCGGAGAAGATCCGGATGCACACCCTTTTCGTTGGGACAGGCAATTCCGAGCGGGGCGGCGCATAAAGTAGTCGGGAACAGGAGGGCGTTGCCATGGCAGGGAAGCGAAAAAAGGAGAGCGTTCTGGAGCGGACCGCCCAGGTCTTTGATCTGCCCGGCGATCTGGTGGCGGGACTGCCCCGGATGGAGCTGATCGGAGACCGGGAGCTGCGGATGGAGAATCACCGGGGGATTCTGGCCTATGGGTCGGAGGAGATCCATATTTCCGGGGGAAAACTCATCCTGAAAGTGCGGGGCGAGGGGTTGGAGCTGCGTTCCATGAACGCCGGAGAGCTGCTCATCACCGGACAGATCCGGTTCGTGGAGCTGGATTAGGAGGAAGCGGATGAAAAAAGTGGTCAATTTCCTCCGGGGCAGCGTGGAGGTGGAGGCCCAGGGGGCCTTTCCGGAGCGGTTTCTCAACCTGTGTGCCCAGCGCGGAGTGTCCTTCTGGGGGGTGGAATGGGTGGAGAGCACCGCCGTGCGGCTCAAAGTGCCCCGGCAGGAGCGCGGCGACCTGGAAGACCTGGCGACCCGGTCCGGATGCACCCTCTCCGAGGTGGAGCGGGGCGGGCTGCCCACCTTTTTGGAGCGCTTCCGCAGGCGGTACGCCCTCTTGGCCGGACTGGCCCTGTCGCTGCTGGCGGTCCTCCTGATGACCCAGTTTGTGCTGGTGGTGGATGTCTCGGGCAATACCGAGGTGCCGTCGGCCGCGATTTTGTCCACCCTGCGCCGTCTGGGGGTGCGCCCCGGGGCCTTTGGTCCGGCGCTGGAGATCAACTATATCGAGCAGCGGGCGCTGCTGGAGCTGGAGGGCATCTCGTGGATGTCCATCAACCTCCACGGGGCCCGGGCCGAGGTGCTGGTGCGGGAGCGGGTCAAGGCACCCGAGCTGGTGGACGAGAGCGAGCATGGAGACATCATCGCCGAGACCGACGGCGTCATCACCCGCCTGGAGGTCCTTGCCGGAGAGACCGAGCGCAAGGTGGGGGAGCCGGTGGCCGCGGGGGACGTGCTCATCCAGGGAAATGTGCTGCTGGAGGGGCCCATGTACAGCGAACAGGACGTGGGCTGGCAGCAGGTCCGGGCCCAGGGACGGGTGGAGGCACAGACCTGGCGCACCCTTCAGGCCACCATTCCCCTCACGGCCCAGGTCAAGGAGTACACCGGGCGGGAGACCGGACGCTGGTTTCTCACCATTCTGGGAAAACGCATCAATTTTTACCGAAAGAGTGGAATTTCCTTCCCACAGTATGATAAAATAAGCAGTACTTGGAATGCGGGGAGCGGAATGGATCTGGCTCTCCCTCTGAGCCTGGGCCGGGAGACCATGCGGGAATACACGCTCACCCCGGCAGAAGTGGACCTGGCTGCCGCCCAAGAGATGCTGGAGGCGCAGCTGGAGCGGGCTCTCACGGAACAGATCGAAGGAGGAAGCATCACGCGGACCGAGTATACCGCCGTTGTGACGGATGAGATGCTGACCGTCACCCTCCGGGCGGAGTGCACAGAAGAGATCGGACGGTTCGTACCCTTTGACGAGCCTGGATACCAGACCCGCCTGCCGGCGGGAAGAGGAGACGAAACAAATTCATGATCGAACACACCATCAACATCGAACGGATGGAGGAGGCCATCAATATCTTTGGCTCCTTCGATGAAAATATCAAACTGATCGAGCAGGAGCTGGGGGTGACGGTGCTCAACCGGGACTCCCAGCTCAAGGTGACCGGCGAGGCCGAGGCCGTCATGTACGGCGTGAAGGCCATCGAGGGCCTGCTCACCCTTTCGGCCAAGGGGGAGTCCATCAACGAGCAGAATGTGCGCTACATCATCAATCTGGTGCGGGCGGGCAACGAGGACAAGATAGGCACCCTGGCCAAGGACGTGCTCTGCGTCACCGCAAAGGGAAAGCCCATCAAGCCCAAGACCCTGGGCCAGAAGCGGTATGTGGAGGCCATCAAGAAGAATACCATCACCCTGGGCATCGGCCCGGCGGGCACCGGCAAGACCTATCTGGCGGTGGCCGCCGCGGTGGCCGCCTTCCGGGACAAGCAGGTCAACCGCATCATCCTGACCCGCCCGGCCGTGGAGGCGGGGGAGCGGCTGGGCTTCCTGCCCGGCGATCTTCAGTCCAAGGTGGACCCCTACCTGCGCCCGCTGTACGACGCCCTCTTCGACATGCTGGGGCCGGAGAACTATCAGAAATATGTGGAGCGGGGCAACATCGAGGTGGCCCCCCTGGCCTATATGCGCGGCCGGACCCTGGACGACTCCTTCATCATCCTGGACGAGGCCCAGAACACCAGCCGGGAGCAGATGAAGATGTTCCTGACCCGGTTGGGCTTCGGCTCCAAGATCGTCATCACCGGCGACATCACCCAGATCGACCTGCCCACCGACAAGGTCAGCGGTCTGAAGGAGGCCATGCGGGTGCTCAAGGGCGTGCAGGACATCGAGATCTGCAAGCTCAATGAGGGAGACGTGGTGCGCCATGTGATCGTACAGCGCATCATCAAGGCCTATGAAGAGGATGAAAACCGCCGCAATGCCCGGCGGGACAAGTAACAGAAAGCGCCGCACAAGGGGGAGAAGCAGATGGAACATCAGATCATCATTGAGACCGAGGTAGAGGGCGTCGAGGCCTTTGCCGACGCCCTGCGGGAGGTCATCCCGGCCGCACTGGAGGCGGAGGGAGTGGGGCTCCCCTGTGAGGTGGACGTGCTCTTCACCGACGACGAGGGCATCCACCAGATCAATCTGGAGCAGCGGGATGTGGACCGCGCCACCGACGTGCTCTCCTTTCCCATGTTTGAATTCACGCCGGGGGAGCCTCCCACGCCGGAGGACGAGGACCTGCTGGACCCGGGCAGCGAGGTGCTCCCCCTGGGAGACATGGTACTCTCGGTAGACCACATCAAGGCCCAGGCCGCGGAGTTCGGCCACAGTGAGCGAAGGGAGCTCTGCTATCTGGCGGTCCACTCGGTGCTTCACCTGCTGGGCTACGACCATCTGGACGAAGGCCCCCAGAAGAAGCAGATGCGGGAGCGGGAGGAGGCCATCCTGGGCGCGCTGGGCATCACCCGGGAGGAGGACCATGGCGCAGAATAAGTGGCCCCTGGCGCTGAGCGCCGCGGTACTGCTGACCGGCCTGTGCGCCTGCGCGGCCCCGGAGTCTGTACCCACGCCCACCCCGGAGGCCGCCGAGGATCCGGAGCAGGAAGCGGTGCGGTGGCTCTCCGACGAGAACCACCGGGCCTTTGCGGTAGGGGACTTCTGGGTCACCCTGAACCATATCGAGGAGGACAAGTCCCGCATCCAGGTGTGGGACCCCAACCACCTGTCCGCCCCCCTCCAGACCATGGAGCAGACGCTGGAGACCCCCTACTTTTTCGGCGTGAGCGAGGTGGCGGACGCCAATTTTGACGGATACCCGGACTTCGGATGTCTGTACTTTATGGGCAATCAGCCCACCTACTGGAACTACTGGCTCTGGGACCCGGAAGCGGGAGAATTTGTGGAGGAGCCCGCCCTGGCGGAGGTCTGCGCACCGGAGTTTGACGCAGCCGGGCAGGTGGTGCGCAGCTATACCCGGGGCGGCTATGCCGGGCTGGTGGGGACCCACGCCTTCTACCGCTGGGAGGAGGGCGAGCTGGTGTGCGTCCGCCGCACAGACAGCAGTGTCATCCCCGGCGCGACGGAGGAACAGGACCGGGTATTGCTGACCGTGGAGGACCGGATCGACGGGAAGCTCACCCCGGTGGTCCGGGCGGAGTACACCGTGGACAGCCGGGGGTGGTTCCCGGTGGAAGAGGCCTGGCAGGATCTCGCTTATCACGGAGAATCCTAACATAAATACGCTCAAGAAAGTTGAGGATAACCTATGGAAATCAAAAAATCGGGCATGATATCGATCGTGGGACGGCCCAACGTGGGCAAGTCTACTCTGACCAACGCCCTGGTGGGCGAGAAGATCGCCATTGTCACCAACAAGCCCCAGACCACCCGCAACCGCATCTGCGCCGTGGTCAACCGGAACGACTGCCAGTTCGTCTTTATGGATACCCCGGGCCTGCACAAGGCCCGCACCAAGCTGGGTGACTACATGGTGAAGGTGGTCAAGGACAGCGTGGCCGATGTGGACGCGGTGTGTCTCATCGTGGAGCCCATTCCCCACGTGGGTGGACCGGAGGAGGAGCTCATCGGGCGCATCAAGAGCCTGGGTGTCCCCTCGGTGCTCATCATCAACAAGATCGATACCGTGGAGAAGGAGGAGCTGCTGGCCGTCATGCAGACCTACGCCGCGGCCCACGAGTTCAACGCCATCCTGCCCATCTCCGCCAAAAACGGCGAGGGAGTGGAAGAGGTGCTGGACGTGCTCGCCCAGTTCCTGCCGGAGGGGCCCCAGCTCTTCCCTGAGGACATGGTCACCGACCAGCCCGAGCGGCAGGTCTGTGCCGAAATCATCCGGGAGAAGCTCCTGCTGTGCCTGGACAAGGAGATCCCCCACGGCACCGCTGTGGAGCTCATCCGCTTTGCCGAGCGGGAGCGGGACGGCGTCATCGAGATCGACGCCACCATCTACTGTGAGAAGGACAGCCACAAGGGCATCATCATCGGCAAGGGGGGCGCCATGCTCAAGAAGATCTCCACTCTGGCCCGGCAGGACATCGAGCGCTTCATGGGCGCCAAGGTGTACCTCCAGACCTGGGTGAAGGTGAAGGAGAACTGGCGGGATAACCTGAATTTGATCCATAATTTTGGATATAAAGACGAGTGACCATAAAATTTACCGCTTATAAATCCACGCGTCCTCAGCCAAGCTAACCGTGAAAAGGGGGCTTGCGCCATGGACAGCGAGACCTTGTGGGAACTCTTCTGGGCCACCGGCCTGCCGGAGGCCGCCGCGCTGGCGGAGTATCTCCGGCACAGCGAGGAGGAGGCCCAAAACGATAAGACCGCCTGAGGCGGCGGGGGGACTTGTCCCCCTTACATAGAATGGGGAAAGGGACATGCTGCTCACCACACAGGGGATCATCCTGCGGGAGGTCAATTACAAGGAATCGGACAAGATCCTCACCGTACTCACCCGGAGCGGGGGGAAGGTGACGGTCAAGGCCAGGGGCTGCCGCCGGAAGGGGAGCCGCCTGGCCGCCTCCACCCAGCTGCTGGTCTACTCGGAGATGACCCTCTTCTCCTACCGGGACCACTATACCCTCAACGAGGCCGAGCCGCTGGAGCTCTTCTGGGGCGTGCGCTCCGACGTGGAGAAGGTGGCCCTGGGCTCCTACTTTGCCGAGGTGCTGGAGGCGGTGGTGGGGGAGGAGCAGCCCGATCCCGCCGTGCTCTCCCTCCTCCTCAACGCCCTCTACGCGCTGGACCGGCTGAACAAGCCCTTGCCGCTGGTCAAGGCGGCCTTTGAGCTCAAGCTCCTCTCCCTCATCGGGTATGAGCCGCTGCTGGACGCCTGTGCCGTCTGCGGCGTGCCCGAGCCGGAGGACGCCCGCTTTCAGCTGGTGGACGGAGTGCTGCTGTGCGCCCGCTGCCGCGGGGGCGGGGAGGGGTTCTCCGTCCCGGTGAGCCCGGGGGTGCTGGCCGCCATGCGCCATGTGGTGTACGGCGACCCCAAGCGGCTCTTTTCCTTTGCCCTGGGGGAGGAGGGGCTGCGGCAGCTGGGGCGTGTGAGCGAGCGGTTTCTGACCACGCAGCTGGACCGGGGCTTTCGCACCCTGGACTTTTATAAGAATCTGGCCTTTCCCATACCCGGGCTCAGCCCGGCGGCGGGGGGCAACGACCAACAGGAGAACCGATCAGTATGAACAGTATTTTTCAGCGGGTAAGCGTACGTAAATTTCAGGACAAGCCGGTGACCGACGCCCAGGTGGAGCAGCTCCTCCGGGCGGCCATGGCGGCTCCCTCCGCCACCAACCAGCAGCCCTGGGAGTTCTATGTGGTGCGGGACCGGGGGCTGCTGGAGCAGTTGTCCCAGTGTCATGCCTATTCCATGTGTGCCAAAAACGCACCCATGGCCATCGTGCCCTGTTACCGGAAGGACGCGGCCCATCCGGAGTATGCCCAGATCGACCTGAGCGCCGCCACCGAAAACCTCCTGCTGGAGGCGGTGGAGCTGGGCCTGGGCGCCGTCTGGCTGGGCATCGCCCCGGTTCCGGAGCGAATGGATAAGATGCGGGAGATCCTGAATCTGCCCGACCATCTGGAGGCCTTCGCCATCGTGCCTGTGGGCTATCCCGAGCGGGAGAAGGCCCAGCAGGACCGCTATGACCCGGCGCGGGTCCACTGCCTGTAAGGACGGGCGCCGGGAAACCGATTGGAGTATATCGAAACTATGACAGATCTATTTGAAAAATCCATACAGACGCTGGAGCTGCCCCGGGTGCTGGAGCGCCTGGCCGAGCAGGCGGTGACGGCCGAGGGTAAGGAGCGCTGCGCCGCCCTGCGTCCCCTCACCGACGCCGACGACGTGAAGCGGCGTCTGGCCGAGACCACGGCGGCGGTGGAGCTGATGACCCTGAGCGGGACGCCCTCCTTCTCCGGCGTGAAGCCGGTGGGAGCTTCCCTCCAGCGGGCCAATATGGGGGGTGCCCTCAACACCCGGGAGCTGCTGGACATCGCGGCCGTCCTGCGTGCCGCCCGCAGTGCCAAGGAGTACGCCGACGGCCGGGCGGGCGGGGAGAAGCGGACCTGCATCGACCACCTCTTCGCCTCCCTGACCCCCAACCGCTATCTGGAGGAGAAGATCACCGGCTCCATCGTGGGAGAGGATGAGATCGCCGACTCGGCCAGTCCCGAGCTGGCCTCCATCCGCCGCCACATCCGTTCCACCGCCAGCAAGGTGCGGGACATCCTCAACAAGCTCATCTCCTCCAACCAGGCCAAGTACCTTCAGGAGGCCATCATCACCCAGCGCAACGACCGCTATGTGGTGCCCGTAAAGTCGGAGCACAAGAACGAGGTCCCCGGACTGGTCCACGACGTGTCCTCCTCTGGCTCCACCTTCTTCATTGAGCCCATGGGCGTGGTCAAGGCCAACAACGAGCTCCGGGAGCTCCAGGCCCGGGAGGAAAAGGAGATCGAGCGCATCCTGGCCGAGCTCTCCGCCGAGTGCGCCTCCTACCGGGAGGACATCGCCCAGAACTACGACCTGCTCATCCTGCTGGATGTGATCTTTGCCCGGGCCAAGCTCTCCTACCGGATGAAGGGAGCCGAGCCCAGGATCGTCTCCCGGGGGATCTACCTCCGCCGGGCCCGCCATCCCCTGCTGGACCCCAACAAGGCGGTGCCCAACGACCTGATGCTGGGGGAGGAGTTCGACACCCTGGTCATCACCGGCCCCAACACCGGCGGTAAGACGGTCACCCTCAAGACCATTGGCCTCCTGGTCCTCATGGCCCAGTGCGGCCTCCACATCCCTGTGGACGGGGACAGCCACATCCAGGTGTTCTCCCGGGTGCTGGCCGACGTGGGAGACGAGCAGTCCATTGCCCAGAGCCTGTCCACTTTCTCCTCCCACATGGTGAACATCGTGGGCATTCTGGAGGCGGCCGACGACGAGACCCTCATCCTCTTCGATGAGCTGGGGGCGGGCACCGACCCCATCGAGGGCGCGGCCCTGGCCGCCGCCATCATCGAGAGTGCCCGGGAGCTGGGGGCCCTGGTGGCGGCCACCACCCACTATGCCGAGCTCAAGGTGTACGCCATGACCACCAAGGGGGTGGAGAACGCCTCCTGCGAGTTCAATGTGGACTCTCTGGCCCCCACGTACCGGCTGCTCATCGGCATCCCCGGCAAGTCCAACGCCTTTGCCATCTCGGAGCGGCTGGGCCTGCCCAAGCACATCATCCAGAAGGCCGCCGACCGGCTGGACGCGGAGAATGTCCGCTTTGAGGACGTCCTCACCCAGCTGGACGAGCAGCGCCAGCAGATGGAACAGGAGAAGGAGAACGCCGCCAAGCTCCGCCGGGAGATGGAGAACTCCGCCAAGGTGGCCCGGGAGTACCGGGAGAAGCTGGAGCAGGAGCGGGCCAAGGCGGTGGAGAAGGCCCAGGCCGAGGCCCGGCGCATCCTGGAGGAGGCCCGGGAGACCGCCGACCAGGTCTTCCAGGAGCTCAACGACATGCGCAAGCGCCAGCGCAAGGAGGAGGACTGGCAGCGGGTCAACGAGGCCCGCTCCGGCCTGAAGCACCGGCTGAACGAGGCCGAGGACAAGCTCGGCCGCCGGAAGGAGACCCCCGCGCCGCCCCCCACCCGGCCTGCCAAGGCCGGCGACACGGTGGAGCTGGTCAAAATGGGCACCCAGGCCACCGTCCTGAGCGTCAACAAGGACGGCTCCCTCCAGCTCCAGGCCGGCATCCTGAAGATCACCGCCAAGCAGAGCGAGGTCCGGGTGGTGGAGGGCGAGAGCCAGACCAAGAAGGAGGCCCAGAAGGTCATCCGCCGGGCCGAGCACAAGCTGCGCAGCCTGGGCGCCTCGCCCGAGGTGGACCTGCGGGGCATGATGACCGACGAGGCCGTGGGCGCGCTGGATATCTTCCTGGACAACGCCGTCATGGGCCGCCTGACCGAGGTGGTGGTCATCCACGGCAAGGGCACCGGCGCGGTGCGCAAGGCGGTGCGGGAGCACCTCAAGCGCAGCCGCTATGTGAAGTCCTTCCGGCCCGGCCGCTACGGCGAGGGCGAGGACGGCGTCACCGTGGTGGAGCTGAAGTAACCGACGGATATCGGAAGGAACGTCCGCCTGTGACAAACAGATGACTCTTTTCCATGCCTGCGTGGAAAGGAGCGACATGGTTCGCTGGAATTTGTGTAAAATGTCATTGACGGGTTGGGACAAATTTGCTATTCTATATTACAGAGTATGCAAGTGCATATGGGGAGGAAACGCTTATGTATATGAAAGAGGCAGTGGTGAACAACCAGGTCGGTCTGCATGCGCGTCCGGCGACGTTTTTCATCCAGAAGGCCAATGAGTTCAAGAGCTCCATCTGGGTCGAGAAGGAGGAGCGCCGGGTGAACGCTAAGAGTCTGCTGGGTGTGCTCTCCCTTGGTATCGTGAAGGGCACCTCCATCAACCTGATCGCGGACGGCCCCGATGAAAAGGAAGCTGTGGAGGCTCTCATCGAGCTGATCAGCTCCAATTTCTCCGAGTAATCTTTATGCGCACAAGAAAAAAGCGCCGCTGACCGCGGCGCTTTTTTTCAACCGTTTTCCTGGGATGTCCTCCAGAGGTGGAATATGACCTTTGACGAACTGAAAGAAAAAGCCCACAGCCTGCCCCTCCAGCCCGGCGTGTACATCATGCAGGACGCCAAAAACACGGTCATCTACGTGGGGAAGGCCAAGGCCCTGAAAAATCGGGTCAGCCAGTACTTTGCCAATCTGGCCTCCCACACGGAAAAGACCCGGGCCATGGTCAGCCAGATCGACCATTTCGACGTCATCGTGGCCGACTCGGAGTTTGAGGCCCTGGTGCTGGAAAACGCCCTCATCAAGCGGCACCAGCCCCACTATAACATCCTGCTCAAGGATGGAAAGGGCTATCCCTATGTTCGGCTCTCGGTTCAGGACGCCTATCCCCGCTTTTCCCTGGTGGGCAAGGTGGCGGAGGACGGGGCGCGGTATTTCGGGCCCTTTGCCAGCCGGGGGAATACCCAGGCCATCCTGGACGCCATCTGCGCCGCCCTGCGCCTGCCCACCTGTGCCCGGGTCTTCCCCCGGGACATCGGGAAGGGCCGTCCCTGCCTCAATTACCACATGGGACGGTGCGACGGCTACTGCCGGAAGGACATGGACCAGTCCCGCTATGGGGAGGCCATCGAACAGGCGGTGCGCCTTCTGGAGGGAAAGTTCCAGGAGGTGGGGGAGGAGATCCGCGCCGAGATGGAGCGGGCCGCCGAGGAGCTGCGCTTTGAGCGGGCTGCCCAGCTGCGGGACCGCTATCGGGCCATCGAGCTGCTGGGAAAGCGGCAGAAGGTGGTGGCGGGCAGTCTGGCCGACACCGACGTGGTGGGCTTTCACCGGGGAGAGGCCAAGAGCTGCTTTGTGGTCCTCCACTATGTGGACGGGGAGCTGGCCGCCAAGGACTGGGACCTGCTGGAGACCCCCATGGAGGAGGACGAGGGGGATGTGATCTCCGCGCTGGTGCGGGGCTTCTACGGGGACCGGGGGGACCTGCCCCGGCAGATTCTGCTGCCCTGCGAGCTGGAGGACGAGGTGCCCATCACCCGGATGCTCTCCGAACAGGCCGGCCGGCGGGTGCATCTCATCACGCCCCAGCGGGGGGCCAAGATGGATCTCATCCGCCTGGCCACCAAGAACGCCGTGGAGGAGGTGGCCCGGGCCACCTCCCGGGAGGAGCGCCAGAGCAAGCGTATGGAGTTGCTGGGAAAGCTCCTGGATCTGCCCGAGCCTCCGCACCGCATCGAGGCCTACGACATCTCCAACACCGGCAGCGACGACATCGTGGCCTCCATGACGGTCTTTGTGGATGGAAAGCCCCGCAAGCGGGATTACCGCCACTTCAAGCTCCGGGACATGGACGGACCGGACGACTACGCCTCCATGGAGCAGGTGCTGACCCGGCGCTTCCGGCGCTATCTGGACGGGGATGAGAAGTTTGACCAGAAGCCCGACCTCCTCTTCATCGACGGCGGGACCACCCACGCCCGGGTGGCGGCCGGGGTGCTGGAGCGGATGGAGCTCTCCATTCCGGTGTACGGCATGGTGAAGGACGACCGCCACCGGACCCGTGCCCTGGTTACTCCGGCCGGGGAGGAGATCGGTATTCAGGGCAATCCCGCCCTCTTCTCCCTGGTGGGACAGATCCAGGAGGAGACCCACCGCTTTGCCATCGAATTCAACCGCCTCCAGCGGAAGGGGCGGGTCCGGGGCTCCGAGCTGGACCAGATCCCGGGCGTAGGGGAGAAGCGGCGCAGTGAGCTGCTGCGCCACTTCAAGAGCATCAAAAACATCCGGGCCGCCACGGTGGAAGAGCTGGAAAACGTGGTGCCCAGAAATGCGGCCCAGGCGGTCTATGCGCACTTCCACCCCCGGCAGGAGCCGGAGGGGCAGACCCAACAACCAGGAAAGGAATGAAGCGATATGCGCGTGATATCGGGAGAGGCCCGGGGACGCCGGCTCAAGGAGCTGAGCGGCATGGAGACCCGGCCCACCACCGACAAGGTGAAGGAATCCATTTTCAATATCGTACAGTTTGACATCGAGGGGCGCAAGGTGCTGGACCTGTTCGGCGGAACGGGCCAGCTGGGCATCGAGGCCCTGTCCCGGGGAGCGGCGGAGTGTACCTTTGTGGACCTGCGCCGGGAGGCGGCCGCCCTCATCCGGGAGAACCTGAAGGCCACCCGTCTGGAGGAGCGGGGCAAGGTGGTCCAGGGGGATTCCCTGTCCTTCCTGCTCACCTGCCGGCAGAAATACGACCTGATTTTCCTGGACCCGCCCTATGCTTCCGGCCTGCTGGAAAAGGCCCTGGAACAGATCGCTGCAATTGACATCCTTTCGGAACATGGTATAATGGTCTGCGAAAGTGCGGCCGAACAGGCCCTTCCCGCTCTGGCTGAGCCCTATCAGAAGGGCAGGGAGTACCGTTACGGCAAAATCAAGATCACCCTGTACCGGCGCGGACTGTAACGGACGTCCGCGGGGGAGGAGAGAGTTATCCCTTGAAGACTGCGATTTATCCTGGAAGCTTTGACCCCATTACGCTGGGCCATCTGAATATCATCAAGCGGGCGGCGGTGTGCTTTGACAAGCTGATCGTCTGCGTGATGGTGAATTCCGACAAACTCCACACGGGCCTCTTCACCCCGCCCGAGCGGGCGGAGCTCATCCGCAAAGTGGTGTACAAGCTGCCCAATGTGGAGGTGGACTGGTCCACGACCCTCCTGGCGGAGTACGCCAGGGAGCGGAAGGCCTGCACCCTGGTGAAGGGCCTGCGGGCGGTGTCGGACTATGAGAACGAGCTGCAAATGGCTCTGCTCAACCGAAAGCTCAATCCCAGACTGGATACCATGCTGATGCCGTCCAGCGCGAAATACACCTACATCAGCTCCAGTGTGGTGAAGGAAATGGCCCGCTACGGGGCCGACCTCTCGGACTTTGTGCCCCGGGAGATCATCGACGATGTGAACGAACGAATGAGACAGAGGAGGGGAGAGTAATGGCCAGCGGTGTGGAAGAACTGATGGACCTGCTCTATCAACTGATCGACGAGGCCAAGGGCGTGCCCCTGAGCAGTGACAAGTGCATCATCGAGCGGGACAAGGCGCTGGACCTTCTGGATGAGATCCGGGGCCAATTCCCCATGGAGCTGAGCGAGGCCAAGAAGCTGATCGCCAGCCGGAACGACTATATCGCCTCCGCCAAGCGGGAGGCCGACCTTATCAAGCGCCAGGCCGAGGACCGGGCCAAGCAGATCCTGGCCGAGGATGAGCTGACCGCCCAGGCCAAGCAGCGGGGCAACGAGATGCTCCGCCAGGCCGAGGAGCGCAGCCGGGAGCTGCGTCAGGCCGCCAACGCCTACTGTGAGGACGCCCTGCGCCGCACGGAAGAGGCAGTGGCCGAGGCCTATGACGAGATCAAGAAGTCCCGTGCCCGGTTCCGCAGCGCCGCCTCCAGCATGGGCAATAAATAAATGCAAAGAAACGCTCCCCCTTCCGGGTTGTTCGGAAGAGGGAGCGTTTTTTGTTTTTTGGCCGGGGGAGAGGATCAGTCCTCCCGGGGCGGATAGAGCTTTTTGCGGTAATAGCCCTGGGCCTGGTAGATAGGGGCCAGGGGATTGTGTCCGGTGACCCGGTCCTTGACGGCGAGGACCGAGGTGGGACCCTCCAGGTATTTCAGGATCAGAGTGTCATGCCCCACGCACAGACCCAGCAGCAGGTTGAAGTCGGTGCGGGCCTCGTTGAGGACCAGTGCCTGCGCAATGGGATTGCACATGACCTCGTCTGCACAGCCCCGGACGGTCTCCTGGTCACTCAGGCCCAGATCCCGCTTGGGGTGACAGCCGTTTTTACAGATGGCGGAGCAGACCTCAAAGCCGTGGTACTCCAGGATCTTGGTCAGCTCGTGGGCCTCCCGCCACAGCCCGGTGCAGAAGGCCAGACCGATCTTGTGACAGCCCATCTTCTTCAAAAAGAGGATGGTTTCCTCCACCCGGGTAAGGCGGCCATACCCCTCCGCCTCCACCTGGGCGGCCGTGCGGGCCAGCCTCTGGTTTTCCTCCTCCGCCAGAAGGGACATGGCCTGCTCCTGGAGCGGGCCGGCACAGCTGGGGCAGTCCACAGGCGGGTGCTCCAAAACGCCCCCCGCGCAGGAGTGGGGGGCACAGTTGGCACAGTGACTCATCCGATTTCCTCCTTCCAGTCCTGTATACGCAGGATGGGATTCTGTCCCATCTTACCATGTTTGGGCCGGAAAGTCACGGTTCTTACAAAATTATGCCAGATTCCGGAGCGAAAGAGGACGGGGATATTATTTAAATCGAACATATGTTTTTGTGCTGAAAACCGTGAAATTTTCCCGAAAAGACGGAACTTTTTTGAAAAAAAGAAATAGAAAATACTTGCAATTTGGTTACAGAGCCTTTATACTAAGAAACAGAGTGGAGCAGAATGGAGGAATAGGGAGCAAAATCCCATTCCGGTGAGGGGAGTGAGCGGAGCATGACCGGCACCTACGAGCATACCCTGGATGCCAAGGGCCGCATGTTCCTGCCAGCCAAGCTCCGGGAGGAGCTGGGCCCCAGCTTCCACGTGGCGGTGGGCGCCAATCGCGACGCCGCCGGCATCTGCAAATACCTGGTGATGTATCCGGACGCCACCTGGCGCCGCTTACAGGAGCGGGTGGCCGAGCTGCCCAGCAGCCAGGCGGCCGCCATGGATGTGATCTTCGGCAACGCCGCCCGGTGTGAGCCGGACAGCCAGTGGCGGATCCTGATCCCCCAGGATCTGCGGGACTATGCGGGGCTCACCCGGGACATCGTCGTGGTGGGCAACAATGACAAGGCCAAGATCTGGGACGCCCAGGCTTGGAACGAGAAGAAGAAGCGCGAGCTCACCCCGGAGCAGGTGGCGGAGACCATGCTCCTGCTGGGGCTTTGAGTTCGGGCGGAGAAGATACAGAGATACGTAGAGAGGAGACCGCTCCGGTATGGCAGAATTTACCCACCTTCCTGTGCTGCTGCATGAGTGCATCGAGGGGCTGGACATCAAACCGGAAGGGATCTATCTGGACGGTACCCTGGGCCGGGCAGGCCACTCCCGGGAGATCGCAAAGCGCCTGACCACCGGTCGGCTCATCTGCGTGGACCGGGATCAGGCCGCGCTGGACGCCGCGCAGGAGCGGCTGGGTCCCTGGATGGACCGGGTCTCCCTGGTACATAGCAATTTCTGCGAGATCGACGCGATTCTGGACGGGCTGAAGATCCCGGCGGTGGATGGAATGCTCTTTGACTTGGGCGTATCCTCCCCGCAGCTGGACGACGCGTCCCGGGGCTTTTCCTATATGGCGGACGCTCCGCTGGACATGCGCATGGATCAGAGCGATACTCTGACGGCCCGCACCGTGGTCAACGAGTGGCCCCGGGAGGAGCTGCGGCGCATCTTCTCCCAGTACGGGGAGGAGCGCTATGCCGGCCCCATTGCCGCGGCCATTGAGCGCCGCCGGGCAGAGCGGCCCATCGAGACCACGCTGGAGCTGGTGGAAGTGATCCGCTCGGCCATGCCGGGCAAGGCCCTTAAGGAAAAGCAGCACCCCGCCAAGCGGTGTTTTCAGGCCATCCGCATCGCGGTCAACGATGAGCTCAGCTCGGTGGACCGGATGCTTCAGAGCGCTGTGCCCCGGCTCAAGCCCGGTGGGCGGCTGGCGGTGATCTCCTTCCACTCTTTGGAAGATCGGATCGTGAAAAATGCCCTGGCCGGATTTGCCAAGGGGTGCACCTGCCCGCCGGATTTCCCGGTGTGCGTATGCGGAAAGAAGCCGGTGATCCGGCTGGTCAGCCGTAAGCCCATCGTCTCAGGCGCGGAAGAGCTGGAAGTGAATCCCCGTGCCAGAAGCGCCAAGCTTCGGGTGGCGGAGAAATTGTGATCCCACGGAACCGGGGGATCGCCTTACGAAAGAAAAGGAGTTGGTTCCCATGGCCTCAATCGCCAAGCGTAAAACGAGATCTGCGTACCAGAGGATACCGGGAACTGCCTATGATGGCTCCGCTGCCCGCCGTCTGGAGCGGGCGGAGGTACTGGAGCCCCGTCCCCGGGTCCGCCCCAGAGAGCGGGCTGTCTCCCGCCCCCGGGTACAGGTACGGGAGGCCGGACGTGTCTCCATCTTTGCGGTGGTCGGCTTTGCGGCGGTGGCCGTGTTTGCCGCGCTGCTTCTGATGAGCTATGTCCAGCTGGCGCAGATCTCGGACGATGTGGTCTCTCTCAAGCGGGAAATGACCACCCTTCAGAGCGATGAGGCGCAGCTCCGGGCGGAGTATGCCCTGGCCTATGATCTGAGCGAGATTGAGCAGAAGCTCACGGCGGACGGCAGTATGATCCGTCCGGATGACAGTCAGATCTGCTATGTGGATCTCTCGGAGCCCGATGCCATTGAGTTCCTGACGGAGGATGCCCCGGTGAAAGGGGTAGAAGGGGTGATCCGGAGCATTCAGGAGATCGTGGGCGAAGTGGTGGAATATTTCCGCTGAGTCCTTCCATATAGTACATTGCAGACCCCAAAAAAGAGAACCGGGCTGCCCAGGATTGGCAGCCTTCCGGCGAGGGCGTAAGAAAATTTCACTTTTCTTACGCCCTCATGCAGTATATCAAGGAGAACGGCATGAGAAATGACAAAAAACGACCGCAGCCGGACCGAAAAGCCAACCGGACCATCCTGATGCGCACCCTCTTCCTGATGGTGGTGTGCGGTGTGGTGGCCTTTATCCCGCTGTTTATCCGCCTTTACAGCCTTCAGATCGTGCAGCATGACGAGCTGGAGGCCAAGGCGCTGGATCAGCAGACCTGGGACCAGGCCGTCACCGCCAACCGGGGGACCATCTATGACAGCAAGGGTTCTCCCCTGGCCATGAGCGCCGAGGCCTATTATATCCAGCTTGCCCCCCGGGAGATCATCGAGCGGCAGCAGGAATACCGGGAGAAGGTGGAAAAGGCCCAGGCAGAGAGCGACCCGGAGAAGCGGGAAAAGCTCATGCCGGACTATCCGGAACCCACGAATGAGTCCATTGCGGAGAATCTCTCCGCCATTCTGGGGGTGGAGCAGGAGGAGATCCTCAAGCGCCTGGCCAAGACCAACTCGGCCTATGAGGTCATCAAGTCCCAGGTGGAGCGGGATGTGGCCGACCAGGTCCGGAGCTATGCCTCGGAAAACGGCCTCTCTGAGGGCATCTATGTCCAGCCCAGCTCCAAGCGCTACTACCCCAACAACAGCCTGGCGGCCCAGGTCATCGGCTGGGTCAACTATGAGAACAACACGGTCAGCCACGGCGCCTACGGCATGGAGGCCATCTATGACGAGGAGCTGGGCGGCAAGGTGGGCCGTGTGGTCACCGCCAAGAATGGCCGGGGAACCCAGATGCTCTACCGGTATGAGGACTATGAGGACGCCATTGACGGCAACGACCTCCACCTGACCATCGACGCCACCATCCAGTACTACTGCGAGCGGGTGTTGGCTGAGGGTATCGAGAAATTTGAGGTGCAGGACGGCGGATTTGCCATCGCCATGGACCCCAAGACCGGGGCCATCCTGGCCTGGGCCAACTCGCCCACCTATGACCTGAACAATCCCCGTACCATCAGCGACCCGGTCCTCTCCGCCAAGCTGGACGCCATCAAGAACGACTCCAGCCTGAGCGACGAGGAGCGCTCCAAACAGAGCACGGAGCTGCTCTATGAGCAGTGGAGCAACAAGGCCATCAACGAGCCCTATGAGCCGGGTTCTACCTTTAAATCCATGGTGCTGGCCGCCGCCCTGGAGGAGGGCGTGGTCAGCGAGAGCGACACCTTTGTCTGTACCGGATCGGCCACCGTGGCCGACCGGACCATCAAGTGTTCCAAGCGGACGGGACATGGGACCCAGACCCTGGCCCAGGCGGTGGCCAACTCCTGCAACCCGGCGTTCATCGCCATCGGGCAGCGGCTGGGGGCGGAGAAGTTCTACGAGTATGTGGAGGACTTCGGGTTCCTCTCCCAGACCGGCATCGACATGATGGGAGAGCCCAATTACAGCGTGTTCTGGTCCGAGGACCTCTTTACCAGCGCCAACGGTATCACCAACCTGGCCACGGCCTCCTTTGGACAGCGATTCAAGGTGACCCCCATCCAGCTTCTGACGGCGGCGGCCTCGGTGGTCAACGGGGGACACCTGATGAAGCCCTATGTGATGGAGAGCATCACCGACGCCAACGGGAACATCCTCCAGCATACCGAGCCCACCGAGGTGCGGCAAGTCATCAGCGAGCAGACCAGCGAGCGCTGCCGCTCCATTCTGGAGGGCGTGGTCAAGCCGCCGGGTACTGGTAAGGGCGCCTATGTGGCAGGCTACCGGATCGGCGGAAAGACCGGCTCCTCCGAGACCGAGGAGAAGGACCACACCATCGTGTCCTTCCTGGGCTTTGCCCCGGCGGACGATCCCCAGGTCATCGTTCTGCTGGCCTATGACAATCCCAAGCCGGTGGCCCCCGGCGCCAACACCACGGCCGGCGGCTGGTACATCAGCGGCGGCAGTATGGCGGCCCCCCAGGCGGGCAAACTGCTCACCGATATCCTGGACTATATGGGAGTCGCCAAGCAGTATACGGAAGAGGAGAAGGCGGCCATGGATATGGTGGTGCCCTCCGTGCTGGGCATGACCCAGGCCGACGCGACGGCCCGCCTCAAGGAGAGCGGACTGGATGTGCGCGTGGAAGGAGAGGGCGATACCGTCACCGCCCAGATCCCGGCCCAGGGTGTGGCCATCCCGGGCGGAAGCCAGGTCATCCTATACATGGGCGTGGAGAAGCCCACCGACAAGGTGACGGTGCCCAATGTGGTGGGAATGAACCGGGAGCAGGCCCAAACCGCCATGACCAATGCGGGACTCTACCTCAAATCCACCGGTCTCACCGTGGGCAGCGATGTAAAGGCGGAGAGCCAGACCATCACGGCCGGGACCCAGGTGGAGCGGGGCACCGTGGTGGAGGTCCACTTTATCCAGAGCACCGCCAGCGGCGGTGCCGGGACCGGCATCTGACCCGATACCAAACCATAGATAAAAAATAGATCTCACAGACATTTTAGAGAGAATCCATACATAGAGTGAATGGAAGCGACAAACCCAAAGGGGTGACAGTATGAGATTACGCCAGCTTCTGGCCGGCGTCGCCCCTTTGGGGGCGTCGCTTGACTCTAAAATGGAAATTTCAGGAATTTGTTACGATTCCAGGACGCTGCAGCCGGGGGAGCTCTTTGTGGCTCTGCCGGGCAGCCGTACCGACGGACACCGCTTTATCTGGGAAGCGGTGGAGCGGGGGGCCTCCTGTGTGGTGTGTGAGCACCCGCCGGAGGGGGAGGGACCGTGGATCACGGTGCCCGACGCCCGCGCGGCCCTGGCCGCACTCTCGGCCGACTGGTTTGGGCACCCGGCCCGGGAGCTGACCGTGATCGGCGTCACCGGGACCAATGGCAAGACCACCACCACGTATCTGCTCAAGGAAGTTCTGGAGGAGGTGCTGGGGGCCCGGGTGGGGCTCATCGGCACCAACCGGAATATGATCGGCGGGGAGAGCCTGCCGGCCCAGCGCACCACGCCGGAGAGTTGGGAGGTCCAGAAGCTCCTGCGGGAGATGGCAGACGCCGGATGCAGCCATGTGGTGATGGAGGTCTCTTCCCACGGGCTGGTCCTCCAGCGGGTGGCGGGGATCTCCTTTGCAGTGGGGATCTTCACCAATCTCACCCAGGATCACCTGGACTTCCATGGGACCATGGAGGCATATCGGGCGGCCAAGGGCCTGCTCTTCCGGCAGTGTGAGCGGGCGGTGGTCAATCTGGACGATGAGGCCGGGCGGTATTACGCCGCCACAGCCCCCTGTCCCTGCTACACCTATTCGGAAAATAAGGACAGCGCCGACCTGACGGCCAAGTGTATCCGGCTTTTCCCGGGACATGTGGAGTTTGAGGCGGTGATCCGGGGCGGAATTTCCCGGGTGCATCTGCCTATCCCGGGCGGATTCACCATTTACAATGCCCTGGGCGTCATCGGATGCGGCCTGGTCCTGGGGCTTCCCCTGGACGGGATCGCCCAGGCGCTGGAACACGCCCAGGGGGTCAAGGGCCGCATTGAGGTGGTGCCAACCCCCACCGACTACACCGTCCTCATCGACTATGCCCATACCCCGGACGCCCTGGAGAACATCCTCACCACGGTGCGGGATTTTACGGCGGGACGGGTGATCTGTCTCTTCGGCTGCGGGGGAGACCGGGACCGGGCCAAGCGCCCCAAGATGGGAGCGGTGGTCTCGGCCCTGGCGGATCTGGCGGTGGTGACCTCGGATAATCCCCGCTCGGAGGAGCCCATGGAGATCATCTATGACATCCTCCGGGGCATGGACCCATCCGGAGCCCCCTGGCGGGTGGAGCCCGACCGGCGCAGGGCCATCCGGCTGGCCCTCTCCCTGGCCCGGACGGGGGACACCGTGGTCCTGGCCGGGAAAGGACATGAGACCTACCAGGAGGTGGGGGGCATCCGCTTCCACCTGGATGAGCGGGAGGAGGTGGCCTCCTGCTTCCCCCCGGATGCCCCGGCGGTGGCCGCCATGGCAAAAGGGGGAGAGAACCCCTCTGCGGGGCGGGATATTTCGTGACATATTTCTCCACCCTTTTGGTGGAAATACCAGCGTGTGTGTGATAAAATACGTCTTTGTGAGTGAATCCAGGTTTATTACAAAGAGGTACGGAGGTTCAAAAGAATGGATTTGAGTATTGTCCTGAGCATCCTTCTGGGATTCGTGGTGTCCGCCGTGGCGGGCCGGCTGCTGATCCCGGTTCTGCGCCGGCTGAAGGCGGGGCAGGCCATCAAGGAGATCGGTCCCACCTGGCACATGACCAAGCAGGGGACCCCCACCATGGGCGGACTGATGTTTATCATCGCCATCGCGGTGGTGCTGGTGGTCATCGGCTGGAAGGACCTGATGGCGGGCCGTCTGGGCGGTCTGTATACCTATCTGTTTGCGCTGGTGTTCGGCGCCATCGGCTTTCTGGACGACTACATGAAGGTGAAGAAAAAGGAGAACACCGGACTCACTGCCGGACCCAAGTTCCTCCTTCAGCTGGCGGCTGCCATTGTGTTTACCATCCTGCTGCGCAATGAGGGGTACCTGAGCCCCGATCTCTACATCCCCTTTGTCAACGTGACCTTCCAGCTGCCCTGGGTGGTCTATATGGTCTTTGCCGCCTTTGTCATGGTGGGCACGGTCAACGCCGTGAATATCACGGACGGAATCGACGGCCTGTCCAGCAGTGTCACCGTGCCGGTGGCCATGTTCTTCACCATTGTGGCGGTCCAGTGGGACCGCGGGGAGATCGGTGTGGTCTCCGGCGCTCTGGTGGGCGGACTGCTGGGCTTCCTGATCTATAACTTCCATCCGGCCAAGGTCTTTATGGGCGACACCGGCTCCCTCTTCATGGGCGGCATGGTGTGCGGCCTGGCCTTCGCGCTGGATATGCCCCTGATCCTGATCCTGGTGGGGATCATCTACATCGCGGAGACCCTCTCCGACATCATCCAGGTCACCTATTTCAAAGCCACCCATGGCAAGCGGATCTTCCGCATGGCGCCCCTCCATCACCACTTTGAGATGGGCGGCTGGAGCGAGGTCAAGCTGGTGGTGGTCTTTACCAGCGTGACTGTGGTATTCTGTGTGCTGGCCTACCTGGGTGTGGCCAACCGTTTTCCCGTATAATCTGCCCGGAAGTCCGGGCGGGGCCAAGAGCAAGGAGGCGATTCTTTGGCGCGGAAACACAAGCGAGACCTGACCGTGGAGGAACAGCTGGCCCGCGGGCCGGTGGACCTGCCCTTTCTGATGCTGGTGGTCATGCTGACCGTGATCGGCGTGGTCATGGTCTTTTCCGCCTCCTATGCCACGGCGCTCTATGACGCCAAGACGGCCCATAATAACCCTACCTATTATTTTGTCAAGCAGGCGGGCTTTGCGGTGGCGGGACTGGTGGCCATGTATGTGGTCACCAAGATCAACTATCAGTCCTTCCGCTGGATGTCGGTCTTTGTACTGGGCGCGGCCTATGTGCTGCTGCTGCTGGTCTTTACCCCGCTGGGCTTTGGTAAGGCCACGGTGGGCGCCCAGCGGTGGATTCAGATCGGCCCCATCAATTTTCAGCCCTCTGAGGTGGCCAAGATCGGCGTCATCATGTATTTTTCCGCCCGGCTCTGTAAGCGCAACACGGAAAAACCCCGGCGGATCAATCCCCGCTCCTACTGGAGCGGTCCGCTCACCGCGCTGCAGCGGACCGGTTTTCTGGAGCTGGTGCCCTATGGGGCCATCCTGCTCTCCATCGCGGTGCTTATGATGCTGGAGCCCCACATGTCGGGTACCATCCTCATCATGCTGGGCGGCGCGGCGGTGCTCTTTGCGGCGGGAATCAAGCTCTACTGGTTTGTGGGCGGCGCGGCCGGCCTGGCCGGGCTGCTCCTGCTGATGATGAGCGGCTATCAGTCCACCCGTATCAAGATCTGGAGAGACCCCTGGAACGACGGCATGAACGGACGAGGGGACGGCTTCCAGATCATCCAGTCCCTGCTCTCCATCGGCTCCGGCGGCCTGCTGGGTGTGGGCCTGGGCAAGAGCCGGCAGAAATTTGATTTCCTGCCCGAGCCCGAGAACGACTTCATTTTTGCGGTGGTCTGTGAGGAGCTGGGTCTGGTGGGGGCCTGCGTGATCCTCTTCCTCTTCGCGCTGCTCATCATCCGGGGATTCTGGATCGCCATCCACGCCCGGGACCGGTTCGGCGCGCTGCTGGTAGTGGGTATCATAACGCTGCTGGCCGGACAGGTGTTTCTGAACATCGCGGTGGTGACCAACCTCATTCCCACCACAGGCATTTCTCTCCCATTTTTCAGTTACGGCGGCACCGCCCTGATGATCCAGCTGGCCGAGATGGGGATGGTATTGAGCGTATCCCGTCAGATCCCGGCAGCCAAGCAGGGATAGCACCGGTGCAAGATACAGAGAATCAAGAAGGTTGTGAGAAAGATGAACGTACTCTTTACCTGTGGCGGCACGGCCGGACACATCAATCCCGCTGTGGCGCTGGCCCGGCTTTTTCAGCTCCGGGACCCGGACTGCAAGGTGCTCTTCGTGGGGGCGGACGGCGGCATGGAGACCCGTCTGGTGCCCAAGGAGGGCTATGATCTGCGCACGGTGACCATCACCAACTTCCGCCGCTCCTTTACCCCCGCGGCCATCGGACACAACCTGAAGACTGTGGTCAACATGGGCCGCTCCAAGAAGCAGGCCCAGCGGATCCTGAAGGAATTTCAGCCTGATCTGGTGGTGGGGACGGGTGGCTATGCCTCCTATCCCATCGTGAACGCGGCGGCGGCCAAGGGGATTCCCACTGCGGTCCACGAGTCCAACGCGGTGCCCGGCCTGACCACCAAGGCCCTGTCCAAGGTGGTGGATCAGGTGATGGTGGGCTTTGAGGAGAGCCGCAGCCACTACGACTGCCCGGAGAAGGTCGTGGTCACCGGGACCCCGGTGCGGGGAGACTTTTTCCAGTACACCCGCAAGGAGGCCCGGGCCAAGCTGGGCATCATCGACGAGCGGCCGGTGGTGGTCTCGGTCTGGGGCAGCCTGGGCGCGTCGGTGATGAACCGGCAGATGGCCGACTACATCGCCCTGGAGTGCAAGGCCGGGGAGCCCTTCCATCACATCCACGGCGCGGGCCGGGATTATAAGAACGTGTGCGCCGCGCTGAAGGAGCTGGGTGTGGATCTGAAGGATCACCCCTCCATCGACGTGCGGGAGTATATCTACGACATGCCGGTGGTCATGGCGGCGGCCGACCTGGTGCTCTGCCGGGCGGGAGCCTCCACCATCTCGGAGCTGACCGCCATCGCCAAGCCGTCGGTGCTGGTCCCCTCGCCCAACGTGGTGGCCGACCATCAGACCAAGAACGCCCGGGTCCTCTCCGAGGCGGGCGGCGCCGTGCTGCTGCCGGAGAAGGAGTCCTCCGGCCAGAAGCTCTATGAGATCACCGCCGATCTGCTCACCCACAAGGAGAAGAGGGACGCCATGGGAGAGGCCCTGCGGCACATGGCGGTGCCCGATGCCAGCGAGCAGATCTACAAGACCCTTCTGGCTCTGACGCGGAAATAAGGTTTTTCACCGATGGTTCCGCTCTGCATAGGATGGTTTGTAAAACCAACAAACCAATGTTGCGGAGGACGGAATCCATGAGTGCTTTGATCGTTGAAGGCGGACGGCCGCTGAGCGGCATAGTCCGCGTCCATGGGGCGAAGAACAGCGCCCTTCCCATCCTGGCTGCCGCCATTCTGGCGCCGGGGACCAGTGTGATCCATAACTGCCCGCCCCTGTCCGATGTGACGGCCTCTCTGGAGATCCTGCGCCATCTGGGCTGCCGGGTCACCCAGGAGGGGACCACCGTGACGGTGGACGCCACGGCCCCGGTACGCTGGGACGTTCCCCACGCCCTGATGCGGGAGATGCGCTCCTCCGTGATCTTCCTGGGGGCCATCCTGGGACGGATGGGGGAGGCCGACCTCTCCTTTCCGGGCGGGTGTGAGCTGGGACCCCGTCCCATCGACCTGCACCTCAAGGCCATCCGTACCCTGGGGGGAGAGATCGAGGAGCGGGGCGGACGCCTGTACTGCCGGGGTGCGCTGAAGGGCCGGGAAGTGATCTTTGCCCGCCCCAGCGTAGGGGCCACCGAGAACGCCATGCTGGCGGCGGTGGCGGCGCCCGGGACCACCATTTTGTGCAATGCGGCCCGGGAACCGGAGATCGTGGATCTCCAGGGCTTCCTCACGGCCATGGGCGCCAGTGTGCGGGGCGCGGGGACCTCCATGGTGGTGATCGAGGGCGGCCGGCCCCTGCACGGCGGGGAATATACCGTCATGGGGGACCGGATCGTGGCCTGTACATATCTGGCGGCGGCTGCGGCGGCCGGAGGCGAAGTGACGGTGACCGGAGTGGACCCCCGGCACATCTCCACTGTGACGTCGGTCCTGGCGGAGGCGGGCTGCCGGGTGGTCAGCCAGCGGGATGCCGTCTGCCTGAGCAGCGGCGCCCCCCTCTTTGGGAGCCGCCCCATCCATACCGCCCCCTATCCCGGCTTTCCCACCGACGCCCAGCCCCCGCTGATGGCGGCCCTCTGCAAGGGAAAGGGGACCACCCTCTTCGTGGAGAATATTTTTGAGAGCCGGTACCGCCATGTGGACGAATTGGCCCGGATGGGAGCCGATATCCGGGTGGAGGGCCGGGTAGCCGTGGTGTGCGGCGTGCCCGAGCTCCACGGCGCGGCCGTGGAGGCCGCCGATCTACGGGGCGGAGCCGCGCTGGTGGTGGCCGCTCTGGCGGCCGAGGGACGCAGTGTCATCACGGGTCTCAAGCATCTGGACCGGGGCTATTGGCACCTGGAAGAGGCCCTGGGCGAACTGGGGGCCCAGATCACCCGCGGCGGAGCGGAAGAGGAGTCCGAGCCGTCCGCATCGGTCGGCCGGTAGCAGACCGGAACGGGAGACCCCCGGGAGTGGACGATGCTCCCGGGGCGGGGCTTACCAAGGAGAAGAACAGCGGAGGACAGACAAATGGCGGCGAGAAGAAAACGACGGGGAAGGCGCAGACGGGGACGCTTCGGCATCCTCTATAAAGTGCTGTCCTTTTTTCTCATCCTGGCTGCCATCGTCACGGGCTGTATCGTCTTTTTCCGGGTCAATGAGATCGTGGTGGTGGGGGAGACCCGCTATTCCGAGGCGGAGATCATCGCCGCCACCGGCGTGGAGCAGGGGGAAAACCTCTTCCAGCTCAACAAGTTCGACATGGCCCACAAGGTATTGACACAGCTCCCCTATGTGGATGAAATCACCATCAGCCGTAAGCTGCCCGATACGCTGGTGCTCAAGGTGACCGAGAGCACTCCGGTGGCCGTACTGGAGAGCGGAGGGAACTGGTGGCTGCTGGATGTACGCGGAAAACTGCTGGAGCAGGGAGATGCCTCCCTGGCCCAGGGACGGGCGGTGCTGACCGGACTCGACCCGCTCTCCCCGGCGGTGGGAGGCAAGCTGGCCGTGGGCGAGGAGCAGCAAAAGAAGCTGGAGAGCCTTATGGCCCTCTTCAATGCCCTCCAGGCCAGAGGAATGGCCGGACAGGTGACCGAGTTTATCGACCTGACCGCGGAGAATGTGGTGCGGTTTGGCTACGGGGGGACCCTCACGGTGGAGATGCCCCTCTTTGACGACTTCGGGAACCAGACCTGGCGGCTCCAGCGGGCGCTGGAAGAATTGAGCGCCCGGAATGGAACGGTGAGCGGTACGCTGCACCTCCCCTCCGAGGGAAACAAGGCCTGGCTGCTGGCCCAGCGCTGGATGCCGGGGGATGAGACGGAGAGCTCCTCCACCGGGGAGGAGAGCACGGCCTCGCCCTCGCCCAGCCCAAGCCCCGCGCCGGAGGCTTAAATCAGCTTGTCCCCAACGGTCGGGGTAGAAGGAGGAAAATATGCCAAAGAGACGCAAACGCGGAGAGTTCGCGGTGGTGGCGGCCTTTGCCGTCCTGGGATTTCTGCTGGCGGTCCAGCTCAAGAGCGTCAAGCTCAATACGGCGCTGGACGCCACCAGTGCCGGCCGTCTGGAGACCCTTCAGGAGCTCTATAACGATCTGACCACTGAGCGGGACGGATTGAAGAGCCGTCTGGAGGAGACGCAGAAAGAGCTGGAGCAGTACCGGGACGCGGCGGTCTCCGGAGAGAGCAGTGCCGCCCTCAAGGCGGAGGTGGAGTACCTGTCCATGGTAGCGGGGCTGACCGACGTGGAGGGGCCGGGGGTGTCCGTCATCCTGAGCGACTCCAAGGCGGAAAACACCACCGGGGATGAGGCCGACTATCTCATCCATGACAGCGACCTGCTCTCGGTCATCAACGAGCTGCGGGACGCGGGGGCCCAGGCCATCTCCTTCAATGGAGAGCGCATCCTCTCCACCAGTGAGGTCCGCTGTGCCGGCTCGGTGGTCATGGTCAACGGAAAGCGCTTTGCCGCCCCCTTCATCATCTATGCCATCGGCGATCCCACCACCCTCTACAACGCGCTGACCATGCGGGGCGGCGTGGTGGATGTGCTCAGCCAGTGGAAGATCAACGTCACGGTACAGATGAGTGAAAAGCTCCTGATCGAGAAGTATACCGGGACCATCCCCACCGATTATCTGAGTACCCCCACGGCCACCGGGGAAGAAGGGAGTGAGGGCTGATGCTGAAACTGGAATTCATCGGCCTCGCAGTGGGCCTTCTGCTGGGGTGGCTGTGCCCCTGGACTTTCCCGGCCTCCTCCTCCCTCTATGTGGCGGCAGGTCTGCTGGGTGCGCTGGACTCGGCCTTTGGCGGCTGCAATGCCCGCATCAAGGGTCACTTCAAACTGGGGATCTTTCTCTCCGGCGCCATTGGAAATACCCTCATCGCGGTCTTTCTGGCCTGGCTGGGACAGAAGATGGGAATCCCACTCTATCTGGCGGCCGTGGTGGTGTTCGGCACCCGCATGTTCCAAAACTTTGCAGAAATCCGGCGTGAGCTATTGACCAACAGGCAAAAGAGCGATAAAATAAACCAAGATATTGATTCTGAGCCGTTCGACGGCACTAAATAGCAGATTTTTACTTTTATAGAGTCGAATTGTTTTACTTAGGAGGAGCAGATATGCCATTTGGACTGGATACCGGGCCGGACAGCGTAGTTACCATTAAGGTAATCGGTGTAGGCGGCGGCGGAAATAACGTGGTAAACCGGATGATCGAGACCGGTATGGAGGGCGTTGACTTCATTGCGGCCAATACGGACAAGCCCTTTCTGGATGTGTCCCGCGCCACCTACAAGGTGCAGCTGGGCGAGAAGCTGACCGGCGGCCGGGGCGCAGGTGCCGATCCCGAGAAGGGCCGCAAGGCCGCGGAGGAGAGCCGGGCCCAGATCTCCAAGACGCTGGAGAATACCGACATGGTGTTCATCACCGCCGGTATGGGCGGCGGTACGGGCACCGGCGCCGCTCCCATCGTGGCCGACGTGGCCAAGGAGATGGGGATCCTCACCGTAGGCGTGGTGACCAAGCCCTTCAACTTTGAGGGCCGCCGCCGCATGATGCAGGCGGAAAAGGGCATCGAGGACCTGCGGGACAAGGTGGACAGCCTGGTCATCATCCCCAATGAGCGCCTGAAATACGCCACCGACCAGAAGATCACTTTCCTCAACGCCTTCCAGATCGCGGACGACGTGCTCCGCCAGGCGGTGCAGTCCATCTCCGACCTCATCAAGAAGACCGGCCTCATCAACCTGGACTTTGCCGATGTGTCCGCCGTTATGAAGGACGCCGGCATGGCCCACATGGGCGTGGGCCGGGCCGCCGGCAAGAACAAGGCCGAGGAGGCCGCCAAGATGGCCATTTCCAGCCCCCTGCTGGAGACCTCCATCGACGGGGCCAAGGGCGTGCTCATCAACTTCACCGGTTCCATGGACATGAGCCTGGAGGAAGTGGACGCCGCCGCCGGTCTGGTCAGCCAGGCCGTCCATCCCGACGCCAACATCATCTTCGGTACCACCTTCGATGAGAACATGGAGGATGAGATCCGGATCACCGTGATTGCCACCGGTTTCGAGGACAACTACCCCGGCGCCCTCTCCAACAAGCCCTTCTCCGCTCCGGAGAAGAAGGAGGAGTCCGCCCCGGTGAGCGCCGCTCCGGTGTCTCAGAGCGTGTCCTCCTCCGTGTCCAGCGCGCCGGCTCCTGCGGCCGGTGAGAGCACCGGTATGACCGATGACGGCTGGGACGATATCTTCAAGATCTTTAATCAGAAGCACTGATTCTGCCATGCGGCCCCGGTGATCCGGGGCCGCATTTTTTGTCCTTGCATTCGGGCGCGGCGGGAGGTATAATGAAGCGTACGGGACAGGCGGACATGCCGTCCCCATGGCAAGGTGACCGGTTTTGTTCGGCCGGTCCCTGCGCGGAGTGAGATCCGCAGATCAGCTTGGCCAGCGAAGGAGTGATATGCGCCGTGAGCAGCGACCCTTGGAGTCGAAAACGGAACAACGAGATCCAACCAGCGGCGCGCAGAGCCTGAGCCGGAGCCTTTTTTCCGTGCTGTCTGTGCAGCCGTGGTATTCTTGCGCTTATCCGGGTGCAGGAAACGAAACGAAAACACAGACGCGCGGGTGAATTTGTCTGTTGATACAGACCCCATCCGCCGGGAAAGGCGTGATTTTTTTGCTCTCGATCCACAAGACCATTGACGGGAAAATGACAAAGCTGGATACCATCCAGGACGGATGCTGGGTCAATCTGACCTATCCCAGCGAGGACGAACTCAACACGGTGGCTGCCACGCTGGGCGTGGAACCCACCTTCCTCCGGGCCGCACTGGATGAGGAGGAGACCTCCCGTATCGACACGGAGGACGGGCAGACCCTCCTGATCATCGACGTGCCCGCCGTCGAGAAGGACGACGCGGTGGTGTACTCCACCCTCCCTCTGGGCATCATCGTCACGGAGAAGCATATCATCACCGTCTGCCTGAAGGAATCCTCCATCATCAAGGATTTCCAGGACGGTCTGGTGCGCAATGCCGAGACCCAGAAGCGGACCAGCTTTATCCTCTATATGCTGCTGCGGGTGGCCAAGCGCTTCCTCCAGTACCTCAAGCAGATCGACAAGATCTACAATTACATGGAGCGGCAGCTCTACAAATCCCAGCGGAACAAGGAGCTGATCCAGCTGCTGGATTTGGAGAAGTCACTGGTCTACTTCAATACCTCTCTGAAGGCCAACGAAGTCACCCTGGAGAAGATCCTCCGCGGACGGATCATCACCCTCTACGAGGAGGATCACGACCTGCTGGAGGACGTGCTCATCGAGGTGCGTCAGGCCATCGAGATGGCCAACATCTACTCCTCCATCATCTCGGGCATGATGGACGCCTTTGCCAGCGTCATCTCCAACAACCTGAACGTCATCATGAAGGTGCTCACCTCCATTACCATTCTGCTGACGGTACCCAATATCGTCTTCAGCTTCTACGGCATGAATATCGAGGGGAGCGGATTGCCGCTGGCGCAGTTCTGGTGGTTCCCCCTGACGGTTACCGCGGTCATCATCGGCATCGTGGCGGTCATTCTGAAGAAGCGGGATCTCTTCTGATTGGATAAGAAAAAAGAACGGTCACAGAAAAGGACATTTGCCTTTTCTGTGACCGTTTTTCTTATCCCAGACTGGGGAGAAACAGATAGAGGATGCCACCCAGTACGCCGCAGCCCAGCATGACCACAACCGGGTCACACTTCCAGCGGCGCAGCACGGCGAAGGCTCCCACAAAGAGCCCTACCGCCACAAGATCGGGAAGAACGGGCGCAAAGCCCTCCGTTCCCCAAAAGGCGGTTATGACCAGAGAGAGTCCCGCCGAGGCGATGAGGGACACGATGGACGGACGCAGGCCGTACAGGGCCCCCTGGATGGCGGTGAGACTCCGGTACCGGTAGTAGACCCAGGCCAGCAGGGAGACAATGACGCAGGAGGGGAAGACGCACCCCAGCGTGGCCACAATAGCCCCCAGGGGCCCGGCGATCTGGGTGCCCACAAAGGTGGCGGCATTGATGGCAATGGGCCCCGGGGTCATCTGGGAGATGGTGATGAGATCGGTGAGCTCCGCCATATCCAGCCAGTGGTGGACGTCCACCACCTGCGTCTGGATGAGGGGAAGGGCGGCATATCCTCCGCCGAAGCTGAAGAGCCCGATCTGGAGAAAGCTGAAAAAGAGCTGGATCAGGATCAAGGCGAACCCTCCTTCCGGCGCTGGGCGGCAAAGGTGGCGGTGATGCCCAGAAGCGCGCAGACCAGAAGGATCCAGGCCACATTGAGCCCGTCCCAGAGCAGGGTCACCAGAAAGGAGCCCGCCATGATGGCGGTGGGAAGCCATTCCCGCCGCCGCAGGATGTCCCCGCCCATGTCCACCACCACACTGGCGATGACGGCGGCCACACCGGCCTGCATCCCCTTGAGGACGGCGGCCACCACCCGGTTTTCCCGGAAGGCGGTGTAAAAGAGCGAGACCACCGACAGGATGAGAAAGGGCGGCAGAATGGTCCCAAGGATGGAGAGGGCGGCCCCCAGCGGCCCGCCCACCCGGTACCCCAGCAGGATGGCGGCGTTGACCGCGATGGGGCCGGGTGCAGACTGGGCGATGGCGGTGAGGTCCAGCATCTCCTGCTCCTCCAGCCAGTGGAGCTGGTCCACAAACTTCTGCTTCATCAGGGGAACGATGACATAGCCCCCGCCGAAGGTAAAGGCGCTGAGCAGAAAGGTGGAGGAGAATAGACGGAAATAGAGTGTGTGGTCCCGCTTCAAAACAGGAAACGCCTCCTTTTGCACTGTGCTTGCCGGGAAAGGGGAGTGGACAGCCCGTCAGGGACGGGTGGCCACTGCTTCGGCCACCCGCACTCCGTCCACGGCGGCCGACATGATGCCACCGGCGTATCCCGCGCCCTCTCCGCAGGGGTAGAGCCCCCGCAGGCCGGTGGACTGGAGATCCTCCCCCCGCAGGATGCGCACAGGAGAGGAGGAGCGGGTCTCCACGCCGGTGAGGACGGCGTCCGGGGCGGCAAAGCCATGCACCTTCCGGTCAAAAATGGGGAGGGCCTCCCGCAGGGTGTCGGTCACATAGGACGGGAGACAGCGGGTGAGGTCGCTCCAGGTGACCCCGGGGCGGTAGGTGGGCTGTACCTGGCCGGGCCCCTGGGAGGGGCGTCCCGCCAGGAAATCGCCCACGGTCTGCGCGGGGGCGTGGAAGAGGGGGGCGTCTTCCTGCCAGCGAGGGGCCGCGCCGCCCGTCCCCAGCTCCCAGGCCGCCTGCTCCCAGGTCTCCTGGAAGCGGACCCCGGCCAGGGGATCGTCCCCGGGGAAATCCTCGGGCCCCACACCCACCAGGAAGCCGCCATTGATGTTCTCCCCGTCCCGGGCCCGATGGCTCATGCCGTTGGTGACCACCTGGCCGTAGTCCGAGGCGGCGGCCACCACTTCTCCGCCGGGGCAGACACAGAAGGTGAAGGCACTGCGCCCCGAGGGAAGGTGACAGGAGAGCTTATAGTCGGCCGGGGGCAGGTCCTTCCAGTAGTCCCCGAACTGGGCGGCGCTGATGTCCCGCTGCCGGTGCTCAATGCGCACGCCGATGGCAAAGTTCTTCTGCTCCATGGGCAGATCCATGGCGTGGAGCATGGCGAAGGTGTCCCGGGCCGAATGGCCGGGGGCCAGGATGAGGGAATCGCAGGGGAGGTCATAATTGCCCGTGTCCGTGGTGACGGTGATGGAGCGGACCGCTCCCTCCTCCGTGTGAATGGCGGTGAGCTGGCTCTCAAAGCGCACGTCGCAGCCCAGGCGGATGAGCTCCAGCCGGATGGCTTTGACCACCTGGCGGAGCACGTCGGTGCCGACATGGGGCTTGTGGCTCCAGGCCACGTCGGCGGGCGCGCCCGCCCCCACCAGGGTGTCCAGCACGGTGCCGATGCGGCTGTCATGGGTGCCGGTGGTGAGCTTGCCATCCGAGAAGGTGCCCGCGCCCCCCTCCCCGAACTGCACGTTGGAGGTGCGGGAGAGGGCGCCGGTGCGCCAGAAATGTTCCACATCCGCGGCGCGCTGGTCCACGTCCCGGCCCCGCTCCAATACGATGCAGGGGATTCCGGCCCGGGCCAGATAGAGGGCGGCAAAGAGTCCGGCCGGCCCCATCCCCACCACCACCGGCGGCAGGGAGGAGCGGCGCAGCACCGGCGGGAAGCGGTAGGGCTTCCGCTCCACCTTGGAGACCTGCTTGGACTTGCAGCGGCTGAGGACCTTCTCCTCCCGGTCCACCGCCACCTGGACGGTGCAGACCAGATGGACGTCGTTCTTTTTCCGGGCGTCGATGGACTGGCGGATGAGCCGGAGTTCCCCGATGTCCTCTGGGCGCAGATTCAGGACGCGGGCGGCGCGCTTGCGCAGCTGTTCCTCCCCGCCGCCCACGGGGAGGGAGAGATTGCTGATCTGTATCATGGGGCGGAGTCCTTACAGGGCGGCGGCGGTGTCCAGGGCCACCTCCATCATGGCGGTGAAGGCAGTCTGCCGCTCAGCGGCGGAAGCGCTGGCGCCGGTGAGGAGTTCATCGGAGACCGTGAACATGGCCAGGGCCTGTTTTCCGGCCCGGGCGGCGTTGCAGTAGAGGGCGTTGGCCTCCATTTCGATAGCCAGAACGCCCATCTTCCGCCAGTCCTCCACGGGGGAGACATCGTCATAGAACACATCGGCCGAGAGCACGTTGCCCACCACGCAGTGGAGATCCTTCCGGGCGGAGGCAATGGCCTCCGCGGTCTTGAGCAGGGGGAAGGAGGCGGTGGGGGCAAAGAGGCCGGGCAGGTGGTACTGGGCGGCGAAGTTGGAGGTGGTGCAGGCACCCATGGCCATGACCAGGTCGCCCACCTTCAGGTCCTCCCGGATGGAGCCGGTGGTGCCGATGCGGATGATATTCTCCACGTCGTAGAAGTGGTAGAGCTCATAGGAGTAGATGCCCATGGAGGGGCAGCCCATGCCGCTGCCCTGGACGGAGACCGGGACGCCCTTGTACTTGCCGGTGAAGCCCAGCATGCCGCGCACGCCGTTGACCTGCACGGCGTCGGTGAGGAAGGTCTCGGCAATGAATTTGGCCCGGAGGGGGTCGCCGGGCATGAGAACGGTCTTGGCGTAAGCGCCGCGCTCGGCTTCGATATGGGGAGTGGACATAGTGAGATCCTCCTTGTCAGTGAGTGTATGATTTGGGGGAAGTGGGAAAAAACAGACATCCCCACGGCCGGACTGGGACCGCGGGGATGCTGCGATGCAAGAAATTTACTTGCCGACGATCTCGGCGGTGTCGCGGGCGATCATGAGCTCCTCGTTGGTGGGGATGAGCAGGACCTTGACCTTGGAGTCGGCGGCGGAGATGACAGCCTCCTTGCCGCGGACGTTGTTGGCCTCGGCGTCCATCTTCACGCCCATGAACTCCAGACCGGAGGCGATGGCCATACGGGTGGCGGCGTCGTTCTCGCCCACGCCGGCGGTGAAGATGATGGCGTCCACCCCGCCCATGGCGGCGGCATAAGCGCCCACGAACTTGCGCACGCTGTACTGGAAGGCCTCCAGAGCCAGGGCGGCACGCTGGTTGCCCTGAGCAGCAGCCTCTTCCAGGTCACGGAAGTCGGAGGACACACCGGAAATGCCCTGCACGCCGGACTTCTTGTTCAGAACGGTGAGCATCTCCTTGATGTCCATGTTGTACTTGTTCATCAGGTACTCCAGGATGCCGGCATCCAGATCGCCGGAACGGGTACCCATGGGCACGCCGGCCAGGGGGGTGAAGCCCATGGTGGTGTCCACGCTCTTGCCGCCGTCGATGGCGGTGATGGAAGAGCCGTTGCCCAGGTGGCAGGAGATCAGCTTGAGCTCCTCAGGCTTCTTGCCCAGCATAGCGGCGGCACGGCCGGCCACGTACTTGTGAGAGGTGCCGTGGAAGCCGTAGCGGCGGACCTTGTCGTTCTCATAGTACTCGTAGGGCAGAGCGTAGATGTAGCTCTTGGCGGGCATGGTCTGATGGAAAGCGGTGTCGAACACGGCGACCATGGGCACGCCGGGCATGACCTTCTCGCAGGCCTTGATGCCGGTGATGTTGGCGGGGTTGTGCAGAGGAGCCAGGGGGATGCACTCCTCCAGAGCGGCCATCACGGCCTCGTCGATCTTGACGGAGGAGGCGAACTTCTCGCCGCCGTGGACCACGCGATGGCCCACCGCCTCGATCTCGCTCATGCTCTTGATGACGCCGTGCTCCGCGCTGGTCAGAGCGTCCAGAACGGCCTGGATGGCCTCGGCGTGGGTGGGCATGGCGATCTCAAACACGTGCTTGGCGCCGGTGGCGGGGATCTTGTGGGTCAGACGGCCGTCGATGCCGATGCGCTCACACAGACCCTGAGCCAGGACCTCCTCCGTGCTGGGATCCAGCAGCTGATACTTCAGGGAGGAGCTGCCCGCGTTGATAACAAGAACCTTCATGACACATAACTCTCCTTTATTTTGGGTTCCCCGGCTTGTGTGCCGGGGGGAAGGTATTGTAGAATAGAGCTGTAACATATGTATTTTAGCGTATTTTTCTGGAAAGAACAACCCCGCTTTGCCCCATGTGATAGGATTTTTTTCAAGGAGGCCCCTTTTTATGCGCGCAGTTGGAATAGTAGCCGAATATAACCCCTTTCACACGGGACACGCCTGGCATATTGCCCAGACCCGCCGCCGTCTGGGCGGGGAGCGGGCCATCGTGTGCGCCATGAGCGGGCACTGGGTTCAGCGTGGGGAGTGTGCGCTGACCGACAAATGGCGCCGGGCGGAGCTGGCCCTGCGGGGGGGCGCCGATCTGGTGCTGGAGCTCCCCACCCTGTGGGCCTGCGCCTCGGCCGAGGCCTTTGCCCGGGGGGCGGTGGAGGTGCTGGCCGGGACGGGAGTGGTGGATACCCTCTCCTTCGGCAGCGAGAGCGGGGAGTTGGAGTCCCTCCGGGCGGCGGCCGACTGCCTGAACCGGGAGGAGTACCACCGGGAGGTGCGCCGTCTGGCGGGGACGGGGATGGCCTTTCCGGTGGCCCGGCAGGCGGCGGCTGCCGCGCTGCTGGAGGAACAGGGGCGGCCGGACGGGGCGGACTGCCTGGCCCGGCCCAACGACAACCTGGGGATCGAGTACCTCCGCTTTCTCCCGGCCGGGTGGGAGGCCATGACCGTGCAGCGGCAGGGCGTGGCCCATGACGGCGGGGCGGCGGAGGGCTTTGCCTCGGCGTCCCATCTGCGGCAGCTGCTGCGGGCAGGAGAGAGCGGGGCGGCAGAGCCATTTCTCACCCAGCCCTGGCAGGGAAACCTGGCCGACGGAGCGCGGTGCGAGCGCCTGGTGCTGGACCGTCTGCGTACCATGGAGGAGGGAGACTGGGCCCTCCTCCCCGACAGCGGGGCCAGAGAGGGTCTGCCCGAGCGGCTGGTGCGCTGCGGCCGGGCGGCGGGCACGGTGGAGGAATTTTTGACCCTGGCCAAGACCCGGCGCTATACCCACGCCCGGCTGCGGCGGATGGTGACCTGGGCCTTTCTGGGTCTGACCGCCCGGGACCGGCCCGTGCATGTGCCCTATCTGCGGGTGCTGGGCTTCAACCACCGGGGCAGGGCGCTGTTGGCCGAGATGAAGGAAAAGGCCACCCTCCCCATCCTCACGAAACCGGCCCACGCACGGGCACTTTCCCCGGAGGGGCGGGCCCTCTTCGCACTGGAGAGCCGGTGTACCGACCGCTTCGGACTGTGCCTGGAGGCGGTCCCGCCCTGTGGGGAGGAGTGGCGGCACAGCCCGGTGGTCCTGCGGGAAACAGAATACAGCGTCGTTCCATAGACAAGAAATGGGTCCGTTCCCTCCAGGGGAACGGACCCGTTTGTTTATCACTGGATATGCACGTGGTTGTTGATGTGCTCTTTGCAGTAGCAGTAGTAGCCGTTGCACTTGGAGCAGTAGCGGAACTCCAGATCAGGGTAGTCCGTGTCGGTCTTGCCGCACACGGCGCACTTGTGGATGTACCCCTTTTTCTGCTGGGCCTGCTGCGTGGCCTTCTTGAAATTGACGGTCTGAGCCGAGGCCTGATGGCGGCGCCGGGCGTTGGCACGGCGGAACAGGCGGCTGATATCCGACCAGAAGAAAATGGCGTAGTTGACCCAGGCGGCGATCAGCATGGGCAGCAGAACGGGGAGCAGAATGGGCAGGAACACCCGGTTCATGCTGACGATGTTCCACACCTGAAGGAAGACATAGAAGCCAGCCAGCCACTTGGCCTTGACGGGCAGAATGAAGTACACCCGGATCTGAGCGTCGGGATAGAGGGTGGCAAAGGCCAGGAACAGGGTCTCATGGACCGAACCGAGGCTGATCATATAGCCCATGGTGCCGCCGGTCCAGAAATAGGTGACGATGCTGGCCAGGAAGGTGAGTACCGCGCCGCAGAGGTAGAACAGGGTGAATTTGGCACTTCCCCAGCTCTCTTCCATGGTATTGCCCAGGAAGTAATAGAAGAACATGGCGACCACGAACCAGATCGGCCTGGAGGCCTCGGGCACAAAGACAAAGGTGACCAGGCGCCAGAGCTGAAGATTCAGAATGGCGGCCCCAAAATCCAGTCCCAGCAGGGCGCTGGCCATACCGCTGGAGAACATGTCCAGCACATAGACGATGACGTTGCCGAAGATGATATAGTTGATGAGATGGGGGATCCCGAACCGCGGATGTTTGTAGCAGAAGCGGTCCAGCCAAGTGTCGATCGAACGCAAACGAATACCTCCCAAACAGTATTGTCCAGAGTCTACCCTATCCTAGCAGGGTGAAACGGAAAAATCCAGAACAATTTGTAAATATTTCAGTCCTACTTCAAAACCTTTCGGATGACCTGCTTCATCTGGGGGGTGAGGACCTTGGAGGCCATGCGGTAGGGCAGCGGGGGCTGGGAGAGGAACTGGGCCGCGGTCTTTTCAAAGGGACGGGTGCGGAAGGAGGCAAAGAAGGCGGCGCGTTTGGGGCTGGGCACGCTGGGGGAAGCCAGACGGGGATTGCCCGCCACTGCCTCGGAGAGGGGGCGCTCCACCTGGCCGAACCGGTCGGCCAGGGCGGCGAAACGCTCCTCCGCCTTGCCCGAGTTGACCAGCACCAGAGAGATGCCCTTGCTCCGGTCGGTAGGCAGCTCCAGCTTGGGGTCCAGGCCCCAGAAGTCGCCCAGGGTGAAGTCGGCCGGCCGGTGGGTGTTGGTATAGGCGCACTGGGCACAGCAGGGACGCAGGAAGAGTCCCATGCCGAAGCCCCGGCCGAAGGTGGTGCGATAGAGCACCTCGGTCCAGTGGCTGCCGTCCGAGAACTCCGCGGTGAGGTGGGCGGTCTGCCAGCCGTGCTCCTTGTCCCGGAAGCGCAGGCCCATGACCTGCTTACCGTGGGTGTGCTCCAGCTCCTCCACAAAGGCGCGGAGGACGGCGGGGGAGGGTACGCCGTGACACACCAGATCCACGGTGGTGAGCTGGGGGTAGTCCCGGCCCAGATAGCGGTTCAAACCGTCCACCTGGCAGGCAAGGCCCGAGAAGAGCACGGGCGTTCCCTGCTCCAGAAGATCCTTGATCTGGCGGAAGGTGTCGCCCAGATCGCTCTGGGCGTATTTGGAGCCCCGCATGGGGGCCAGTTCCGCCTCGGTGCGGGCGGCGGCATGGCGCACGATGCGGCCCTGCTCCAGCACGGCCCCGAAGACCACGCCCCCCCGCTGGAAGGTGTCCCGGGCCAGAACGGTGAAGAAGCCGCCGGAGGTGCTCTTCTGCCGCACGGCCTCCTCCTTGCACCAGACGGCGTGGACCGGATCGGGCTGAGCATCGCTGTCGGCGGCGGGACGGGGATGCAGGCCGGGACAGACTCCCTCGCACTTCCGGCAGAGCACACAGGCGTCGGATACCACGGGGCGGAGGAAGCCCTCGTGGTCGGGCTGCATGGAGATGGCGTTCACCGGGCAGACCGAGGCGCAAGCAGTACACCCGGTGCAGGCCGCCGGGGCGCACAGAGTGGGCCGGTTGGCGGGCGCGGTGGGCTCATCCGTCTGCTCGGGGGGAATGGGGGTGCCCTCAATGGCGGCCTTCAGATAGGCCAGACAGTCGCTGCGGGCCTCGGTGAGCTTTTCATGGACATGGTCGTAGTCGATGGGGGCGTCCACGGGGGCGGTAGTCGCCATGCCGATGACCCGGTCGGCGCAGCCCAGCCGGGAGAGGAGGCTGTAAATGCGGGAGAAGGTGGGGTTGGCCCGCTCCTTGGGGGACATGGAGGTGAAGAAGGGGCGGTCGAACTGGAGGGAGAAGACCGCACCGTGGAAGGAGTTGGTGCACACGCAGGCGGCATGCTGGAAGAGGCCCAGGAACTCCCGGGGACCGGCGTCAAAGACCAGCTCCTTCACGCCGGGGAGCTTCCGCCGGGCACCGGCCAGCTGCACGATGGGCCAGCCGGTGCGCTCGGCCAGGGCCTGGACATAGGGAGCCACCTCTCCGGGATCGGAGACAAAGTAGCACAGGATGTAGGGCCCCTGGATCTTGGGAGCCACGGCCAGCTCGCCCCACTGCTCGCCGGTGAGGAGCAGGGTGGGGTCCAGCACCAGCCGGGCATCCCGTCCGGCCACCTCTTTCATGAGTACCTGTCCCCGCTTCTCCCGGGCGGAGAGGGCGTCAAAGCTGGAGAGATAGTGCCGGAACTGGGCGTCATAGGGGGGCGGAAGGGTGGGGGTGGCCAGACTGGGCGCGTAGGAGATCTTCCGACCCTCCCGGACAAAGTCCAGCAGGAAGGCGGGCTCAAACTGCTTGTCCGCGTAGATGAAGGGGTTCCAGATCTGGTCGCTGCCCGCCACATAGACGTCATAGGCGGGCGGATCGTTTTTCAGCTCCTGAAAGGAGGTGTAACGGCGGGGGCTCAGATTCATCTGCTCCTCCACAAAGGCATTGAAGCGGTCATAGCGGGCCTTGAAGGCGCCGTAGTGGAGGGCGGTGTGGGCGTCAGAGGCCAGTGCGCGCACCGAGGCCGAGCGCTTGAAGAGCTCATTGGTGCGTGTGGTGTGGGGCAGACGGAAGTCGATGATCTCGCAGTCGTGGCCCAGGCCCTGAATGGCCCGCATGGTGGCGTAGGCCTGAAGCTGAGCCCCGTAATGGTGGGCAAAATGGAAGGTGATAAGACCTGTTTTCATAATCAAGGGTCACTCCTGTATTATTTTCCACGGCATTTAGCTCTCTATTATACCATATACCTATCATACCCTTCAAGACAAATCGGGAAACCGGTGGGAAGAGGAGAATCGGGAAGAAAGAGTGGACAAACCGAGTGGTTGACGGTAAAATAAAGAGCGTGGGTTTCTGTCCACATCAATCAAGAAAGAAAAGGAGGGTCCTTTTTATGATGAAGGTCCTCTATCTGCTCAACTTTGCCGGGAAGGCCGGCACCGAGCGGTATGTAGAGACGCTGGTCCGCTATCTGAACCACACCCGGGTGGAGGCCTATTTCGCCTACAACGAGGGCGGGCTCCTGGTGGAGCGTCTGGAGGAGATGGGCGTGCCCTGTCGCCGGGTGGAGATGCGCCGCCGCTTTGACTTCAAGGCGGCCAAAGAGCTGGCCGAGCTGTGCCGGGAGTGGGAGATCGACCTGGTCCACTGCCACTACCTGCGGGAGCACTACACCGCCCTACTGGCCAAGAAGTACAACCCCCACATCCGGGTGGTATACACCAACCACTTCGTGCTGGCCAACGATGCCCTGACCCGCCTGTCCAACCGCTGGATGGACAAGCGGCAGGATCAGATGATCGCCGTGTGCAACAAGGGAAAGGAACAGCTCATCGCCAACGGCTGGTCCGGGGATCGGATCCAGGTGATCTTCAACTCGGTGGACCCGGCGGCATGGGCCGGGGACCGGTCGGAGTCCACCCTGCGGCAGGAGCTGGGCATCCCGGAGGACCGGTTCGTGATGCTCTGCGCCTCCCGTTTTGCCGAGGACAAGGGGCACAAATACCTCATCGACTCCCTCAAGCGGCTGACCACCATCACGGCGGTGCCCTTCACCATGGTGCTGGCGGGAGACGGCCCCCTGCTGGAGCCCTCCAAGGCCCAGGTGAAAGAACTGGGTCTGGAGGAGCAGGTGAAGTTCATCGGCTTCCGCAAGGACATCAAGAACCTCTACAAGGGTTCGGACCTGTATGTGAACGCCTCGGAGCACGAGGCCCTGTCCTATCTCATCATCGAGGCCATGGCGGCGGGACTGCCCGTCATCGCCACCGATATGGGCGGCAACCGGGACATCGTCAACGACGAGGCCGGCTGCGGCGCGCTGGTGCGGTATGACGATCCGGTCTCCATGTCGGAGGCCATGAAGCGCCTGATGGAGGACCCGGGCCTGCTGGCGCGGTGCCGCGAGGGGGCGCTGCGGACCATCGACGAGAAGTTCGAGATCCACAAGTGGATGGAAAAGACCTATGCCGTCTATGAGGCCGCACGGAAACGCTGAAAAAGGAGAATCCCATGTCAATTGCAGAAAACAGTATCTTGCTGCGCTTCCTTCTGGGAATCTGGCAGGTCCTTGCCGGGGCCTGGGGGGAGAGCGCTGTGGGGCGGGTGTTTGCCCGGATGGGCCGGGCCATCTGCCGCTGGGTGCAGGGAAGCGCCCTGTGCCAGTTCGTCTGGCGGGAGGGCACCCTGCCCAAAAGCTGGCGGGAGAGCGTATCCTGCTCTCTCTTCACCCTGATTTTAAACCTGCCCTGTACCCTGGTCCGGTGGATCTACCGGGTGGGGAAGGGGGTGTGGGACGGAAGCCTGGTCTTCCGTGCCCTCTCCGCCATGGGCGGGGCCAGCTTCTTCCTGATGGGCCTCTTCCTGCTGGTGATGCTGATCGCCCCCCACCAGATCTGGAACAATGCCTACGGCCTGCTGGGCGCGGTAGGTGTGACCGCCCTCTTTGTGGTGGGGAGTGCATCCCGGCCCAAGCACCATCTGGAGAGCGCCATCTTCGGGCCCTATATGCTCTTCTATCTCATGTGCATCGGCTGTGCGCTGGTGGCCAGTCTGTCCACCCGCCTGTCCATGCGTTTCTTCTCGTTCCATGTGATCTCCTTCCTCATCGTGGTGCTGGTGGTCAGCTCGGTGAAGCGGTATGAGCAGCTCCGGCTGATGGTGGCGCTGGCGGTGGCCGGAATCACGGTGGCCGCCCTGTATGGCTGCTATCAGGGCTATGTGGGCGTGGAGATCGTGGCCTCCCAGCAGGACATGACCGTCAACTACGGCATGCCCGGGCGGGTCTACTCCTTCTTTGATAACCCCAATAACTTCGCCGAGCTTCTGGTCATGCTCATCCCGCTGGATCTGGGCATTCTGATGGCCGCCAAGACCTGGCGTGGAAAACTCTGGTCCTTTGTGGCGCTGCTGCCCTGTTTGGCGGCCATCGGCCTGACCTACTCCCGCTCGGGCTGGATCGGTTTGGCCCTGGCGGTGTGCGTGTTCATCGCCCTGGAGAACTGGCGCCTGGTGCCGGTGATGCTGGTGGCCGGCCTGTGCGCCATCCCCTTCCTGCCGGAGACCATCTATAACCGGATCCTCACCATCGGCAATATGAAGGATTCCTCCACCCGGTACCGCTTTGCCATCTACGACGCGGCCCGGGATCTGATGAACGACTACTGGTACAAGGGCGTGGGCCTGGGCTCCGACGTGATGAAGCAGGCCTTCCACGCCTACCCGGCCATGTTTGATGGAAGTTTCCCCATCCACACCCACAACAATTACCTCCAGATGTGGGGCGAGACGGGAATCTGGGGCTTTTTGAGCTATCTGGCTGTGCTGGCCTACACCCTCAAGACCGGCGTGAAGCAGTACTATCAGACCATGGACAAGCGAGTGCGCCATATGCTGGCCGCCGCCCTGGGAGCCTTCTGCGGGATTCTGGTGATCGGCTTTGCCGAGTACACCTGGTTCTATCCCCGGAATATGTTTATCTACTGGTTCCTGGTGGGCGTCATCATGGCCTGCGTAAAGCTCTCCCGGATGCCCCGCCGGGAGGAAAACTGAACAGAGTGCAAGAGAGCGGGCCGTCTGCCGGAAAGCAGACGGCCCGCTTTTTTGTTCTTATACCGGTGCGGAAGGTTGCTCGGTTTCGGCCGCCGGAGTGCTCCGGGGCGTGCCGCGCCGACGCCGGAAGAGGAGCAGGCCGCCGGCCAGCAGAAGAAGGACGCCCCCGCCGCAGCCGATCAGCAGGGGGAGGGAGGGACCCGGCTTGACGGCCAGAAGGAGGGAACCGGAGGAGGGCGCGGAACAGACCAGATAGCTGCCGTCCACGGTGGCATCCAGCTCGGTCAGAGCTCCGTCCTCCAGGAGGAAGACCCGGGCGGAGGGATCCTCACTGCGCAGGCGCAGTGTGACTTGGGAGGGGACCTCCGCGTCGGGATCGGTGATGTCGTAGGAAGTGCTGTCCAGCACCTTGAGGCCGGAGGGGAGCAGGGCGGCGTCACAGTTCCAGTCGGCAATGCTCAAACGGGCCGCAGGTGAAAAGCTGCCCTCGGCCAGGAGCAGGGGCTGTGTGCCGCCCGAGGAGATGGTGGTGGTCCAGTTGTCATAGACCGCGTGGACCGTGACGCTGCGGCGGAGATTGACCTGGGGGAAGTCCTCCCAGGTGCCGTAGCGCCCTTCCCAGACGGGGACGTCGGGGATGTTCGAGGGGTCTATGCTGCCGCCGTATTCCACAGGAATGGAGCGGATCACCGTTCCGTTGGAGACAAAGGAGACCTGGAAGTCCAGAAAATCGGCGGGCAGATCGGGCAGTGCGGAGAAGGCCTCGTAGGAGAGCCCTTCGGCCTGGCCGGTGTAGCTCATGCCGTCCACGCCCCCCAGCTCTTCCTGGAGGAAGTAGTTCTCAGAGACCGTGCCGTCAGCGGTCCCGGCCACGGCGCCCAGCTGTTCGCCGGAACTGTCGATGACGGTCATGGCGAGACAGCCGGAAATGTCCCGGCCCTCGCCGGCGATCCCGCCCAGGGCGTCGCCGCCCTTCAGCTCGGCCTGGGCGGCACAGTCCCGGATGACCGAGCGGGAGAGCCCGGCGATCCCGCCGGCCTGTCCGGCGTCATCCGTCTCCACGCGGCTGCGGCTGACGCACTGGAGGATGGCGCCTACCTCGCCCCGGCCAACAATGCCGCCGGCCGAGTCCTTTTTGGCGGTGATATCTCCGTCGTTGCGGCAGCCCAGAACGGTGGCGGTGAGCAGGACTGTGGTGTCCACCAGGACCTGCTCATCCTCCAGGTCCAGATCCTGCTCCGGGTCCTCCCCCAGCTCCAGGGAGACCATACCGGCGATCCCACCCACATTGGCATCGGCCTGGATGACGCCGGTATTGGTACAGGTGCTGATTCGGCCCGGACCGGTGTCCGCATGGTCGGCGGAGATGTCCTCCACCGTCTTTTTCGGCTGGTCGGTCAGCGCCCGGATGGCGGCCCGGGCCACATCCAGCTGGGTGAGGATGGCGGTCGTGGTGGTGTGGACGTCCTGATTGACCGAGGAGGCGCCGCTGGTCATCTTCTCCACCTGGTCGTGGATCAGGGAGAGCTGGGCATCAATGTCGTCGGCCGCACTCTGTCCCTTGTCGCTGGCGGTGTCCCAATAGGCTTTGAGGGTGTCAGAGATGAGATCGGTCTGGGTGCTCACCGTATGGAGGGAGTCACTGGCGGACTGCCCATAGGCGGAAGCGCTCTTCCGCAGGGCATCGGTGGCCTTGTCCAGGGCGGAGAGAGCGGCATCGGCATCGTCCCAGTCCTCCTGAAGGTCGTCACTGGTGTCCTGATAGATGCGGTTGAGGGAAGAGCTGAGGCTCTTGCTGATGGAGGCGATGTTGCCGATGGCAGTGCGGATACCGTCCAGATGGCCGCGGATGTCCACGCTCTGGATGGCATCGGCTGCCTCCCGCAGGGCGGCGAGCTTTTCGCTCAGCGAGCCATCCCCGCTGACGATGCGCGCCACATCTTTCACAAAGTTCTGGAGCTGCTCCAAATCGCGGTGGAGGGCGTCCAGATTGCCGCCGATCCCCTGGTCCACCTCCCGCTGGATGCGGGAGAGGTCACTTTCCAGGGTGTCAAAGGCGTCGGTAAGACCGGCATCGGCATCTCCCGCCAGGTGATCGGCCGCGGTGCGCAGGTCCGAGATGGATTTGTCCATGGCGCTGAGCTGCCGCTCGGCGTCGGCCCGGAAGGAATCGGTGCAGTCCAGCAGGAGGTCCAGGGCCTGGCCCATGGACTGTGAGGCGGTATAGATGGTCTGGATGGCGGCATCCGCATCTTCCATTCCCTCGGTACCGGCGGCATGTGTCCGATCCCGGATGGCGTCCATGGCGTCGCTGATGGCCTGGGTATCTTGGGCGGCGTCTCCAACGGCGTCACTGAGCTGGTCAGAGAGGGTCTGCATCTGCCCGGAGAGGTTGGAGAGGGCCGCATCCAATTCCTCCATGGGGTCCGTCCCGAAAGAGAGCTCCACATGGGGCTCCAGCTGTCCCACGATGCCGCCCACATCCTTGCGGCCGAAGATGCTCCCCGTGTTGCGGCAGGAGACCACCGCTCCGCTCTGGAGCCCCACGATGCCGCCGGTGTTGTAGCCCAGATGGGGGTATCCCAGGTCGGCGTCATTTTCACAGAACTGGATGGTGCCGGTGGAACGGCCGGCGATGCCGCCGGTGTTGCTGGGTGCGCTGGCTTCGCCGTCCTGGTTGACGGGGCCGTGGTTCACACAGTGCTCCACGAGCCCGTCGTTGTGCCCGACGATTCCACCGGCGTCGGCGGAGGCCTTTACCTCGGCCTGGTTGGTGCAGCCGCGGATCACGCCGCCGGCCTCGTTGATGCCGGCCAGTCCGCCCACCCGGCTCTCTCCCTCCACCTGGCCGGAGACGGTGCAGTTAGCAAGTGTGCCGCGATTCTGTCCAACCAGAATTCCCACATCGGAGCGGGACCCATCCGGGGCGAGGACGGCGTCCTCCACCGTCAGATCGGAGACCACCGCGCCCGCCTCGATGCGGCGGAACAGGCCGGCCTGGGAACCCCGCTGGGTGTGGTAGAAGTGAGTGATCTTGTGGCCGTTTCCGTGGAAGGTACCACAGAAGACCGGGATAGAGGTAAATCCGCTGCCCGAGAGATCCAGATCGGTCTGAAGCTCCACGGTCAGCCCTTTGGAATAGGCGTCACTCTGGCAGGACTGAGCAAAGTCTAGAAAATCGGTGATGCTGGAGATAGAAAGGGTATCCCCGGCAGCCCAGGCGGGAGGGAGCAGACTCAGGCAGAGGACCAGGGAGAGCAGCGCCGCCGCGGAACGTTTAAGGATGGTCTTCATGGTCTTCCTCCTGTAAGAGATCGGGTTTCTGGTAATGGCTCTCGATGAGGGCGTCCACACTGCCGTGGAGCACGCCCTTGAACTCGCCGTCGATGAAGCCGGAGACATGCCCCCGGACATGGCCATCCAGGCGCATGGTGCCCTGGTTGAAGCGCTGCTTCCGGTCCCGGTTGAGGGTGATGGCGGTGCGCTCAATGAGGGCGTCACCCAGCAGCAGGAGCTGGGGCAGGACGGTCATGACCAGCAGGATGGAGGTGAGGGTGCCCCGTCCGAGGGCCAGCCCCACCGAGCCGATGGTGGCGTCCGTGGAGATATTGCCGATGAGGAAGCCGGCCACCGACATGACGCTGCCCGAGGTGAGTACCGTGGGGAAGCTCTGGTTCAGGGCCTGGACCACCGCCTCCCTGCGGTCCATCCGGGTCTTGAGATCCAGATAGCGGTTGGTGATGACGATGGCGTAGTCGATGGTGGCGCCCATCTGAATGGAGGAGACCACCAGATAGCTGAGGAAGAACATGTTGGTCCCCGTGAGAGCGGGGAAGGAGAAGTTGATCCAGATCGAGCCCTGGATGGTCAGCACCAGCAGGATGGGAAGTCCGGCGGACTTGAAGGTAAAGAGCAGGATGACCATGACGAACAGGGCGGTCAAAATGCTGATCTTCAGGTTGTCACCGGAGAAGGAGCTGGAGAGGTCGAAGGCGTTGGTGGAGTTGCCCACCAGCACCACATCGTCACCGTAGTGGGCTTTGGCGATGCTGCGGATCTGATCCAGGAGGGCATAGGTCTCTTCGCCCTCCTGGGGGAGATCGGCCACAAAGACCAGGCGGGACCAGTGTTCGCCCCGCAGCTGCTTGAGCCCGGCGTCCAGTGTCTCCTGGAGGTCCTCCACCTCCCGGGCCTGCTCTCCGCTCAGGGAGACCACGCCCTTGTCCTTTTGCTCTAACAGGAACTCAAAGACGTCCACCAGGGGGGCTGTGTATTGGTCCACGTCCTGGAAGATGGCCCCGTATTCCTCGTTGGAGAGGCCGTAGGCCTGATAGAGAAGCCGGGCCAGCTCCACATCCACGCCGGCCAGCTCTGCAAACTGGCGGGGGGTGAGCTGGTCGGTCAGATAAGTACCGTCCTCCACCTCGATATTGGCAAGGCCCGTGGCCGAGGTGATGTTGGGGAGGGCTTCCACCTGCCGGAGGACCTGGCCCTCCTTCTCGTAGTCGCCCCGGGGGACCAGAAGGGCGATGGTATTGGTCTGGCCAAAGGTGTCGGCCACCTTCTCGTCGGCAATGCGCCACTCGGGCTTGTTGTCAAAGTCGGTGTCCGTGTCGATAAAGACATAGTCGCAGCCATTGGAGAGGACCGCGCAGACGATCACCACCACCAGGAAGATGGGGGGAAGCAGAAAACGCAGCTTGACCACGCCCTGGCCCCAGAAGGTGATCTTGGGAACCAGATTCCGGTGCCGGGTGCGCTCGATGGGGGTATGGAAGAGCATCAGCAGACCGGGCATGAGCAGGAAGACGCACAGCATGCTGCATACGATGCCCTTGGCCAGGACGATGCCCATATCAAAGCCGATGCGCAGCTGCATGAGCATCAGGGCCACCAGACCGGAGATGGTGGTGAGGCTGGAGGAGGAGATCTCCAAAATGGCCTTGGAGAGGGCGGTGATGTCGGCCTCCCGGGCGTCCAGTCCGTTGTCCCGCTCCTCCATATAGCGGTGGCAGAAGATGATGGCGTAGTCAATGGCCAGCGCCAGCTGAAGGACAATGGCAATGGAGTTTGTGATAAAGGAGATGGTGCCGAAGATGAAGTTGGTCCCCATGTTCAAAATGGCGGCCACGGCAAAGACAATGAGGTAAACGGGGACCTCCATATAGCTCTTGGAGGTGAAGGTCAGCACGATCACGATGACGGCCGCCGCGATGAGCAGAATGACCGACATCTCCTTCTGGAGGCTGACCGAAATATCCCGGCCCACCGTGGTGGAGGGATAGGCGTCATAGCCCTCCAGAAGGGTATTGATGGACTCCATGGCCGCCACGGTATCGGGGTCGGTCTCCTCCCCGTCAAAGGTGACGGAGAAGAGGGCGGAGGAGTCCTTGTAGTGCTCCTCTGTGTGATCAAAGACCACCTCGGAGACCCCTTCGATCTGGGAAATATGCTGTGAGAGGGCATCTGCCTGCTCAAAGGTGATGTTGGACACCATGACATTTGCGGTGCCCAGGGTGACGAACTCCTCCTCCATGATGGTGAGGCCCCGGCGGGTCTCGGTGTCGGCGGGGAGATAGGAGGTGATGTCATTGTTGATCTGCACCTTGTTGATGGAAGCAGCACAGAAGATGCTGGCCGCCAGAAAGACCAGATAGAGCGCCTTGCGCTTGTCTACGATGAAGCGGGCGAGCTTGATAAGGAAGGTTTCACTGTTTTTACTCTGAGACATCGGTCAGCCTTTCTCCGCACAGATGGATCGGCCGGGCAGGAAGTGGTCCAGATGGCGTACCAGGACCTCTTCGGTCACGGGCATATTGTGCTCCACCCACCAGTAGACGAGGCTCGCCATTGCGCCGGCATAGAAATGAGCCGTGATTTCGGGATTCAGATCGCCCAAAATACCTTGAAAAGAGGGCTGGGTCAAATGTTGGGACATGCGCTGAGACAGGGTGGATTCCAGCGCCAGGGCGCCGAAGTGATCCTGCGTGCCCAGTCCCACCTGGAACAGGCTGCGGTGCTGGCTGAGAAAAACCAGCGCGCTGTGGGCCACGGCCAGGAAGAAGTCGTGCGGAGAGAGGGAGGGAGAGGCTGCCGAGATCTCAAATTCCTGGAGGATGCTTTCGATGGTATAGTGCAGCAGCGCCTGTTTATCCTCAAAATGGGCATAGAAGGTCGTGCGGTGGACCATGGCGCGCTGGCAGATGTCCACCACGGAGAGGGAGGAGAAGGATTGCTCCTCCAGCAGTGCGACCAGAGCCTGCACCAGCAGGTGCCGGGTACGTTTTTGCCGCAGGTCCTCCTTGGAACGGCGGATTGTTTGCGTCATAGGGATGCTCCTTTCCGGTGTGCCTGGGATGGTGTGAGATAGCATAGCACGCAAAACAACACATGTCAAGATAAACAACGAATGTAGATTATCTTATCAAACGGATGGGAAAACAGCAAATTATGTGCCAACTCATAAATGGGAATTGAAATATGTACAGGGCCATGCTATACTATGTCGAGAATAGCGCAGGAATCCGGTATATTAGCTGGATTTATTAGGCAAAAAAGCAAGAGAATTGGTAGAGAAAGAGATGCGGTGCCATGGGGCTGCCGCCAAGTGGTGAGATGAATGGAACTGAACCTTGTACAAAAACAGACACAGACGCTCTCTCCCCTGATGATGCAGTCCATGGAGATCCTCCAGATGGGGACACAGGAACTGATGGAATTTGTGGACAAGACCCTTCAGGAGAACCCGGTGCTGGAGCGGGAGGACCGCTTTGACTCGGGGGAAGAGGACGGGGAGCTCCTCCGGCGGAAGCTGGAGTGGCTGGAGAGCAATGACCGGCAGAACCGTACTTACTACCAACAGGATGACGAGGACCGCCCGCTGGAGAATTACGGCGTGGACCAGGGGGAGGAGGAGACGCTGTATGCGCACATCCTCTTTCAGATCCGCGGGATGGAGTTGGATCCCGCCATCCGGGAGAGTGTGATCTTCCTGGCCGAGAGTCTGGACCGCAGCGGCTGGCTGGATGAATCACTGGAAGTCCTGGCCGAGGATTCCGGTCTGCCGATGGCCGATCTGGAGGAGGGACTGCGTCAGCTCCAGAGTCTGGAGCCTGCGGGGGTGGGCGCGCGCAATCTGTCCGAGTGCCTGTGTATCCAGCTGCGGCGGCTCTATCCCAGAGATCTGCTTGCCCTGCGGATCGCCCAGGAATGTCTGGAGCCGCTGGCCCGCAACCAGTACGGCTTGATCGCCCGGCGTGTGGGAGCCGATGCCCAGAAGGTGCGGACGGCCTGTGACCGTATCCGCACCCTGAATCCGCGCCCGGGCGCGGGGTTTGCCGGTCGGGAGGCGCCCCACTACATCACGCCCGATCTCCGGGTGGTGTGGGAGTATGACCATTTTGAAGTATATCCCAATGACCAGTGCTTTCCGGAGTTGAGCCTGAGCGGGTATTATACCCGGATGCTCCGGGAATGCGGAGAGCAGGAGGTACAGAATTATCTGTCCGATAAAGTGCGCCAGGCCAAATGGGTCATGCGGAGCATCGAGCAGCGGCGCAGTACGCTGCTGTCCTGCGCGAAATGCATTTTGAAGTTCCAGGAGGAATTTTTCCGCCAGGGACCGGGGCATCTGCTGCCGCTGGCGCTGTCTGACGTGGCTGAGGTGGTAGGGGTACATGAGTCCACGGTGAGCCGGGCAGTGAAGGACAAGTACCTCCAGTGTGACAAGGGGCTCTATCCCCTCTCCTATTTCTTTTCCCGTAAGCTGGGGGAGGGCGGCGAGGGCATGTCTCCCGATACGGCCAAGGCCCTTCTGCGCCGGCTGATCGACGAGGAGGACAAGCATAAGCCCCTCTCCGACCAGCATCTGTGTGAGCTGATGACCGAGGAGGGCTGTCAGATCTCCCGCCGCACGGTGGCCAAATACCGGGAGGAGATGAACATCCCCTGTACCAGCGGCCGAAAGCTCTTTGCCTAAACGGAATGGAAAAAAGCGTCCCGATCTTCCACTGTGTATCGACACAGAGAGATCGGGACGCTTTTCTAAACAGAGGGCGAAGGTCATTGCGGATTGTTTCCGTCCTGCGGATTGACGTTGCGCCGCCAGCCGAAGAGCCGGGCGGGGAGCGAGTAGCCCACCAAAATTCCCAGCGCGATGGCCACGGCAAACATCAGCGTGGTATAGGCCTGGGCCACTGCCTCATCCGGCTGGTTCATAAAGATATAGTACGCGGTATAGTAGATATAGGCTCCGGGCACCAGTGTAAAGATACCGCTGAGGAGAAAGACCAGGGTAGGCGTCCGCCGCAGGGTGGAGAACCACCGGGCGCATGCGGTCAGGACCAGGGTGGCCAGAAAGGTGGCCAGAGGCGTAGAGTCGGAGCTCCACTGGACCAGCCGGTAAACCAGCCAGCCGATGGCCCCTACCAGGCCGCAGAAGGGAAAATGACGAGGGGCTACCTGAAACAGAATGGAAAAGCCGACGGTGCCCACCGCAGCGGCCACCAGCTCCAGAAGAAAATGGGTGAGATTCATAGAACGATCCCTCCAAAGAGCGTATTCCAGGTCGTGATGACGTAGCCCACGCCGACCGCGATACAGCCGGCGACCAGTACGGCGTCCGTCAGACGGACCAGACCGGCGATATAATCATTTTCCATAAAATTGCGTACGGCAATGGTAAGGGGCACACCGGGCACCAGAGGGAAGATGGCGCCCACGATCATCTTGTCCAGATGGTCTCCCAGCCCCAGGTGGAGCGCCACGCAGCAGAACAGCGTGACCAGCGCACTGCTGAGGATATTGGTCATCACCTTGCGGATGTGGAAGCGGTTGCAGAAATTGAGGATGAACACATAGAGCAGCAGCCCGGCCAGGGCGGACATGGCGCAGTCCCGCAGATTTCCGCCGAAGAGAAAGCCAAATCCGCCGGCGCCCAGAGCGGAAGCCAGGGTGAGGGCCACTGGCCCCGCGCCCTTGATGGCGCGAATGCGGTGTACTTCGGCCTTGGCCTCCTCCGGACCAACCACACCGGCCGCAATCCGCCGGGAGAGATCGTTCATGGCCTCCACCCGCTCCAGGTGGATGGGGGTGAGCGGAATATGCCGTACCTGACAGGAATAGAGCTCTCCCTCCACAATGGCAGAGACAAAAATACCGTTGGCGATGGTAAAGACGCTGCACTCCCGCAGACCGAACTGCCGGGCGGCGTAGACCATCAGCTCATTGGTGCGAAAAATTTCTCCTCCGTTGGAGAGCATGGTCTCCCCCAACAGAAGGACCAGATCAAACAATTCCTTTTGACTCACAGAGCCCCCACTCCTTTTTCCACTCCCTTTGCGGGTATAACGGTACTAGAAACCGACCGCTTTGTCAAGTGGAGAAAAAGCCGGCGGTATCACAGCGGATTCTGAGGAATTCGACCAGGGCGGGGGAGAAGCTCCGTGCCCTACACGGACGTGAAAAAAACCGGGGACAGACAGTCTGTCCCCGGTTTTTTCAGATCGGAAAAAGTGTGTGTTCCCGGCCGTTTTTTACACCATCTCGTGTCCGGCCTTGAGGGCCTTGGCCACCTGGGCCACCTTCCGGCCCAGCGTCCGGCAGTTATCGATGCCGATGGGATCGTCCATGGTCGTGGAGCCGTCACCGGGATTCCACAGCATGGCGCCGCCGTAGATTCCGCCGCCGCAGGGGCAGATGTTGATGCCGTGAGTGGAAAACAGATTGTGGATGGAGCGGAGCACCGCCTCCTGTCCGCCGTTGCGGGTTCCGCCCACCACGATACCGGCGCCCACCTTGTACTGGAAGAAAGAGGTGTTGTCGACGCTCAGCTTCCAGGAAGAGCGGAAGCGGCTGTAAAACTGTGCCAGCTGGGCAGTGACGTTCATATCATAGACCGGACAGCCGATGATGATGCCGTCCGCCTGGAAGAACTTATCATACAGTTCATCCATATCATCGTGGAATACCGTGCAGCGGTCCGAGTCGTCCCGCAGACACTTGTTGCAATGGATGCAGGGTGCGATTTTCCGGCCGAAGAGCTCCACCAGTTCCACCTCGACCCCATCGATGCTCTGAGCTCCCTCCATCGCAGCCATCAGACCGGCGTAGGTGGCGGAACGCGCCTTTGGGCGGGGACTGCCGCAAACCAACAAAAGCTTGACTTTGTCCATCCGAATTCCCTACCTTTCATATTCTCCGTTTGCCAAAAGGCAAAAGTCATAATAAGAGTATACGACGAAGTGTAAAAAAAAGCAAGTGGTATCTGTGAAATTTTCTAGGAGCAGCCAAAAGAGAAGTGTAAAACTTGTGCAATTTAGCAGAGCACCCAACGAAAAAAGACTTGAAACCGAAGTTTCAAGTCTTTTCATGGTGGAGATAAGCGGGATCGAACCGCTGACCTCTTGAATGCCATTCAAGCGCTCTCCCAGCTGAGCTATACCCCCATATTTACTTACTGCGCCGCCGGATCGGCGACTCAACGTTGGATATTATAGCGTTTCACGGAGCGTTTGTCAACCCTAAATTGAAAAAAGAACAGATAAATTTGGAAAGGCCCCGGGCAGACCCATTTGTCCGCCCGGAGCCTTGGGAAAATTACGCCTCCATGAGGGACTCCATCTCATCCAGCAGCTGATCGAACAGGTCCAGTGCGGATTGGATGGGCTGGGGGGAGGTCATATCCACCCCGGCGCCCTTCAGCAGGTCGATGGGGTCCTGGCTGCATCCGCCGGAGAGGAAGTGCAGATAGTCCTCCACGGCCTGGGGCCCGCCGGAGAGGATGCGGCGGGACAGCGCGATGGCGGCGGAATATCCGGTGGCATACTGGAAGGCATAGTAGTTGTAGTAGAAGTGGGGAATGCGGGACCACTCCAGGGCGATGGCGTCATCCGAGACCATGTCGGGACCGAAATAGGCCTCGTTGAGGGCCTTGTACTCCCGGCACAGGAGGTCGGCGGTCAGGGTCTCCCCTTGGGCGGCGAGCTCGCCCATGCGCAGCTCAAATTCCGCAAACATGGTCTGCCGGTAGAGGGTGCTCTTGAACTGCTCCAGGAAATGGTTGATGAGGACGGCGCGGGAGCGCTTGTCGGAGGTACGGGCGAGCAGATGCTCCATCAGCAGGGCCTCATTGCAGGTGGAGGCCACCTCGGCCACAAAGATCACATAGTCCCGGTAGACCGTGGGCTGGTCCCGGTTGGAGCGGTAAGAGTGGACGGCGTGCCCCAGCTCATGGGCCAGGGTGAACATGCTGTCCAGATCATCCTGATAGTTGAGGAGAATATAGGGATGGACCATGGCACCCGACATGTATCCGCCCGAGCGCTTCCCCACGTTTTCGTACACATCGATCCAGCGGTGATCCAGCGCCTCCCGGAGGATGGCCTGGTACTCTTCCCCCAGGGGAGCCATAGCCTGGTAGACGGTCTCCTTGGCCTGGTCGTAGGGAAAGGCCGTAACACCGCCCGAGACCATGGGAGCATACACATCATACATATGCAGCTCATCCACCCCCAGCAGCTTCCGGCGGAGGCGGACATACCGGTGCATCTTGTCCAAATTGGCCCGGACCGTGCGGATGAGGGTGTGATAGACCGATTCCGGAACGTGATTGGCGTCCAGAGAGGCGGAGAGGGCGCTGGGGTATTTGCGGGCGGTGGCAAAGAATTGCAGCTGCTTGACCTGGGAGGACAGCGTGGCGGCCAGGGTATTCTTCATTCCGCCGTAGGAGGCATACAGCCCCTCGAAGGCCGACTTGCGCAGGGCGCGGTCCTCGCTGGCCATGAGGAGGGTGTAGGAGGCGTTGGAGAGAGGGTGCTGCACCCCCTGGCTGTCCACCGCCGGGGGGAAGGTGAGATCGGCGTCGGTCAGCTTGGAGAAAATGTCATCCGGGGCCTGGGCCATGTCACCGGCGGCGGCCAGGAGCCGCTCCTCGGCGTCCGAGAGGGTATGGGCACGGCGGCGCTGGATGTTGTGGAAATAGCGGCGGTAGAGGGTCAGCTCCGGCTTCTGGGCATAGAAGGCCTCCAGCTGCTCCTCCGGAATGGAGAGGACCTCCGGCGTCTCAAAAGCGGTGGCGCGCAGGAAGTCCACATAGAGGGACATGGCCTTGCCCACCATGGCCTGATAGGTGTCTACGCGGGTATCCTCGTCGCTTTTGCGCTGGGCATAGTCCAACAGCTTGGAGAGCCGCTCGCCGGCCTCCTGCTCCAGTGTGACATAGTCGTACAGCGTATCCGCGCCGGAGCCCAGACGCCCGGCATAGCTGCCCAGGGTGTCGATCTGGGTGCGGAGGAGCTGGGCATCCGTATGCCACGCGTCGTCCTTGGGATAGAGGTCGGCAGTATTCCAGGTATAGGCCTCCGGAATTTCACTGCGGAGGGGGATCGTTTTATGGTCAGGCATGAAGAGAGCCTCCTTTTCAGAATGATAAGGTGGGTTGGAAAACAGGGTACACCACACGATTAGTATGGTAACACGGCGGAGTGCATATCACAATGGGCAAAGAAAAACTCAAAAGTATCTTGACAAGATGCTTTTGGCTGAGTATACTATTGGTATCCTGACAAGATATTTAAGAAAGGTTTTGTATGGCTCTTTTTTTCAAACAAAAAGTATCTTAAAAAGAGCTAAAAGGGAGGAGTATATGGCAACACTGCTGGAATTATCAGAGCGGTATCTGGAGGAGGCGGAGCGGCTGAAACAGGATATTGCCTGCCGCAGCCGCCTCCTGCCGGAGCTGCTGCCCGAGGAGCAGAAGGCGATGGAGCACGATCTTCGGCTGCTGCGTCAGATGCTCCGGGAGACGCGGGAGATCGGCAACACCCTGCGCCACTACTATGAGCCGTCCTACTGGCGCAATCGCAAGTACATCTGCTGAAGCCCCGAGAGGGGAGATTGGACCGCCAAAGGGCGGAGAAATGAGGAAAGAGAGGAAGGTACGATGGAGATGGATTGGAACATGGGACGTACCGAGAGGTTCTGCCGCGGCACACCTTCGCGCTGTGCGGAGCATAGCATTGCCATAGAGGGTATGCGCCGGCCTCCGGTCCGGAGGGAACTTGGCTGCGGCGGGCCGTTCCATGCTATGGCACAAGTGGAGTGAAAGGAGGTGATGGATATGGATCTGAATCATGTGAAAGCGTGGAAAGCCGCCGGGACCGCTCTGTTGGGCGGTCTGACCGCCTTCTGGGGGTGGTTGGGCTGGCTCGTTGTGGGCTGGCTGGGCTGTATGTGCTTGGACTATATCACAGGCTCGGCTGCGGCGGCCAAGGCGGGAAAGTGGTCCTCCCAGACCGCCCGGGACGGGATCTGGCATAAGGCGGGTATGATCGTGGTGGTTTTAGTGGCCGCCGGGGCGGATCTGCTGATCTGCCTGGTGCTGGACCAGCTTCCGGTCATCCAGCTTCCCATGACCTACCGCGGACTGGTCTGTCCACTGGTGCTGGTGTGGTACTGCATTACGGAGCTTGGCTCCATCGGGGAGAATGCCATGGCCATGGGCGCGCCGGTCCCACGCTGGCTGCCCAAGCTGCTGGAGGCGGGAAAGAACGCGGTGGACCAGGTAGGAGAAAGCCTCCCCACGGAGGAAAAGAAATAGAATACAGAGCAAAAGTATCTTAAAAAGAAAAAGATCCACCGGGAGAACGGTGGATCTTTTTTGTGCAATAAGAATCTTGTTGAGATATGATAGCTGCCAAGCAGGAGTGGATGGATCAGGCTGCCAGAAGGGCGCGGGCGCCAAAGAAGAGCAGCACGATCACACCCAGAACGATGCGATACCAGCCAAAGGGCTTGAAGTCATGCTTCTTGACGAAGTCCATCAGGAAGCGGATGCACAGCAGAGAGACCAGGAAGGAGACCACGAATCCCACCAGCAGGATGGCGGCCTCTTCTCCGGTAAAGAGAGCCTGACCGGCCATCAGCTTTTTGGCAGAGAAGGAGCCCAGCTTGAGCACGCTGACCCCCACCATGGTGGGGATCGCCAGGAAGAAGGAGAACTCCGCGGCCACCGGGCGGGCACAGCCCAGGAGAATGGCGCCCAGGATCGTGGCGCCGGAGCGGGAGGTGCCGGGGATGATGGACAGGGTCTGGAAGAGACCGATGTACAGGGCGATTTTCCAGGAGAGATCGTCCGTGCGGCGCAGAGTGGGGGCGGCATGCCGGTTTTCAATGACCAGGAAGCCCACACCATAGACGATCAGGGCGGCAGCCACCACCCAGGGGGTCATCAGGTGGGCGTCCATCCAGTCGTTCAGAGGCAGTCCGATGACGGCCGAGGGGATACAGGCCAGCACGACCTTTCCCCAGAGCGTCCAGGTCTGGGTGCGCTGCAAGGTATTTTTCCGGGGAGAGAAGGGGTTGAGCTTGTGAAAAAAGAGGACCAGGACGGCCAGAATGGCGCCCAGCTGAATGACATAGCGGTACATATCCATAAATTCGGTGGACACGCGCAGCTGGATGCACTCATCCAGCAGAATGAGATGCCCGGTCGAGCTGATGGGCAGCCATTCGGTGATGCCCTCCACAACGCCGAACAGCAGGGACTTGAACAGTTCCAGAATAAACATGGGACGCTCCTTTCATATGACGGGGTCTGACCGGAAACACCGGTCAACTGCCAAGTATACCATGCCGCGCCGGGAGAAACAAGCAGAACCGGGCGGATTGCGCCACAGAAAAGAGAAGGGGCGGGGACCAAATGGTCCCCGCCCCCAAACAGTTCCGCAGAAAGCGAGGGTCAGGAGAGCTCGAACATGCCGTGATAGAGCTGGTAGTAGACGCCCTTTTGCGCCAGCAGTTCGGCGTGGCTGCCCCGCTCCACCACCCGGCCCTGCTCCAGAACCAGGATGGCGTCGGCATTGCGCACGGTGGAGAGGCGGTGGGCGATGACAAAGACGGTGCGGCCCTCCATCAGCCGGTCCATTCCCTGCTCGATGAGGGACTCAGTGCGGGTGTCGATGGAGGAGGTGGCCTCGTCCAGAATGAGCACCGGGGGATCGGCCACCGCCGCCCGGGCAATGGCCAGAAGCTGCCGCTGGCCCTGGGAGAGGTTGGCGCCGTCCCCGGTGACCAGCGTATCGTACCCCTGGGGGAGCCGTCGGATGAAGGAGTCGGCGTTGGCGATGACGGCAGCCCGTTCGATCTCCTCCTGCGTAGCATCCAGCTTGCCGAAGCGGATGTTGTCCGCGATGGTGCCGGTGAAGAGGTGGGTGTCCTGGAGGACCATACCCAGGCTGCGGCGCAGGTGGTCCTTGCGGATGCGCCGGACGTCGATCCCATCGTAGGTGATGGTGCCGCCGCTCACCTCATAAAATCGGTTGATGAGGTTGGTAATGGTGGTCTTGCCCGCGCCGGTGGAGCCCACAAAGGCGATCTTCTGACCCGGCTTGGCGTAGAGGGAGAGGTCGTGGAGGATGGTCTGCCGCGGCTCATATCCAAACTGCACATGGTCAAAGCGCACATCCCCCCGGAGGGGCACGTCGGGCGCACCGGGCTGGGCCGGGTCCCGCCAGGCCCACGGGGAAAGACCTCCTTCCGTGCGGACCAGCTCCACAGAGCCCTGGTCGATCTCCGGCTCCTCCTTCATGACGGCGAAGATGCGCTCCGCTCCGGCCAGGGCGGCCAGGAGGAAATTCCCCTGCTGGGTAAACTGGTTGATGGGCATGGCGGACTGACGGACAAAGACCAGATAGCTGGCCAGGCTGCCCACATCCGACCAGCCCAGGATCACCATGATCCCGCCCAGAACGGCGATGACGGCGTAATTGATATAGGAGATGCTGACCACTGCGGGGATCATGGTACCGGCAAAGCTCTGGGCACTGGTCCCCGCCCGGCGCAGGTTTTCGTTGCGTTCCAGGAAGCCCTGGAGGTTGGCCTCCTCATGGCGGAAGACCTTGACCACCTTCTGTCCGGCCACCATCTCCTCGATGTAGGCGTCCAGCTCGCCCAGGTATTCCTGCTGCCGCTTGAAGTAGTATTTGCTCCGCTGGCCGCTGTACCGGATGTAGAGGAACATTCCGCCGTAGCCCACCACCACGATCAGGGAGAGCCGCCAGTTGAGGAGGAAGAGAAGGGCCAGCGTGCCCACCACCTGAATAAAGCTCTGGATCAGCATGGCAAAGCTGTTGTTCAGGGCATCGGAGATGGTATCCACGTCGTTGGTGAACAGGCTCATCAGCTCCCCCTTGCGCTGGCTGTCAAAAAAGCGCAGAGAGAGGGTCTGGAGATGGGCGAAGAGATCCCGGCGGATGTCGCTGAGGACCTTCTGGGCCGCCCGGACCATGATCTGTGTGTAGCCCAGTGTGGACAGGGCCCCGGTAGCATAGATGGCGGCGGCGATGGCCACCCCCACGGCCAGACCGGAGAGGCTGCCCTCTTCCATGACCTGGTTGACGATGGGTTTGATCATATAGGTGCCCAGGAGACTGGCAGAGGCGCTGACCGCGGCCAGGATCCCCACCAGGATGAGCAGCACCCGGTGCCGGCCCAGATAGGAGAGGAAGGTGCGCAGGGTCTGCCCCAGGTCCTGGGGGCGTTTTCCGTTAAAGGGCTTGGCCATCGTTCTGACCTCCTTTCATCTGGGAAGCATAGATCTCTTGGTAGATGGGATCGCTCCGCAAAAGTTGATCGTGGGTGCCCACAGCGTGGACCCTGCCGTCCTCCAGGAGAATGATCTGATCGGCCTGCATCACGGAGGTGACGCGCTGGGCGATGATGATCTTGGTCACATCGGAGAGGGAGGAGAGGGCTCGGCGGATGCTGGCCTCAGTGGCGGTGTCCACCGCGCTGGTGGAGTCATCAAAAATCAGGACCTTGGGCCGCTTGAGGAGGGTGCGGGCGATGCACAGGCGCTGCTTCTGCCCGCCCGAGACATTGACGCCGCCCTGTCCCAGATCGGTGTCCAGTCCGTCGGGCATCCGGGAGAGGAACTCGTCCGCGCAGGCCATGCGGCAGGCCTGCCAGAGGGTATCGTCGTCGGCATCCGGGTCGCCCCAGCGCAGATTGTCCCGGATGGTGCCCGAAAAGAGGACGTTTTTTTGCAGAACGATGCCCACCGCGTCCCGGAGCGTACCCAGGTCATAGTCCCGCACATCGTGTCCGCCCACCCGGACGGTGCCTAGGGTGGCGTCATAGAGGCGGGGAATGAGCTGGACCAGTGTGGTCTTGGCCGCTCCGGTACCGCCCAGGATGCCCACCGTGGCCCCGGCCGGGATGTGGAGGTTTACATGGGAGAGGGCATAGGTCTGCGCGCCCTGCACATACTGAAAGGACACATCCTCAAAATCGATCTCCCCATTGGGGACCGGCCCCACCGGAGCGGCGGCGTCGGTGAGCGCGGGGACCTCCTCCAGTACCTCCCGGATGCGCCGGGCGCTGGCCAGGGAGCGGGTGAGGAGGAGAAATACGTTGGAGATCATCATCAGGGAGTTCATCACCTGGAGCACATAGCTCAGGAAGGCGGTCAGATCGCCTACCAGCATTCCGCCCACCAGCATCTGCTTCCCGCCCTGCCAGAGGATGAGCACGATGGCGGTGTACATCACCGCCTGAAAGGCGGGCAGGTTGAGGACCGCGTGGCGGAAGGTGTCCCGGCTGGCGTCGGTCAGCTCATCGTTGACCTTGGAAAATTGTTCGGTCTCATAGCTGCCCCGGACAAAGGCCTTGATGGCCCGGATGGCGGTGAAACTCTCCTGCAGGCGGCCGTTGACATGGTCCACCGCCTGCTGCTGCTGGCGGTAGAGGGGGCTGACCTTGTGTACGATGAGAGCCAGAATGATGCCCAGAATGGGGGCGGTGAGCACAAAGACCAGGGCCAGGCTCGGGTTGAGGAAAAAGGCCAGACCGATTCCCATAAAGAGCATGACCGGGCTGCGGACCAGGGGGCGCAGGCCGGCGTTCACCGCATTCTGCATGACTGTGACATCGGTGGTCATGCGGGTGACCAGGGAGGGAGTGGAGAAGCGGTCCAGGTTGGAGAAGGCGTAGTCCTGGAGCCGGCGGTACTCCGCCTGGCGCAGCTCCGCGCCGAAGCCATAGGCCGCCCGGGCGGCATAGCGGGCGTAGAGCAGACCGGTCACCAGGGCTAGGACGGCGCAGAGCACCATTTTTCCGCCCTGTTGGAGAAGAAAGGCAATGTCGTGGTTGGCCACTCCGATGTCCACCATGTCGGTCATGAGCAGGGGGATAAGCATCTCAAAGACGCACTCCACAAAGACCAGAAAGATGGCCAGAAAGAGATCCCGGCGATAGGGTTTCAGATAGGAAAAAATATGCTTCAAGTCTTTCATACCGCATTCCTCCCCCACTCACAGCAGGCGTCCGCCCACGTTTCGGTAGGCGCGGGTGAGAAAGTCCCGGAGCTGGGCGCGCTCCTCCGGGGAGAAGTCGTGCAGCATCTGATCCTCCAGTGTCTGACACTGGTCCTCCCAGGCGGCAAAGGCCTCCCGGCCCTTGTCGGTGATGGAGACCTCGCCGGTGCGCCGGTCGGTCTGAGAGGGACGGCGCGTCAGAAAGCCATCCCGCTCCAATGTATCCAGGATGCGGCAGATGGCGGAGGGGTCCACCTCACAGCAGTCGGCCAGCATCCGCTGAGAGCAGGGGCCCAGATGGACCAGACAGCGCAGGATCTTGGGTTGACCCAGGGAGAGGCCCAGCTTACTCAGGTGAGGCCGAAGATGGTTCTGCACGGCGTGGGTGGTGCGGGCCAGCAGAACATGGACGGCATATTCCATCGGGATACCTCCTTTGTTGATATATCAATTATTGACATGTAATGATTATAGGAGGGCGGGGGAGAAAAGTCAATACGCCGGGACAAACGATCCGCCCCGCAGACCAATGTCCGCGGGGCGGGAGAGAGGAAACGTGCTCAGAGTGCCGCGCTGGGCAGATGGGCCGCGAAGGAGCGCACCTGCTGGGGTGTGCTGAGCTGGTGGAGCTGATTCAGGATAGCCTGCTTCTGCTGGGGAGAACAATTCTGATAGAAGCGCGCGGCGGAAGGATGGGATTGCAGACAGCTCTGGAAGGCCGCGTCGGGCGAAAAGGATGGTCTCATAATCAAATCACCTCATCGCTAGTATATCCAGAGCGGGGAGCTTACAACCGTGAAAAGAATCTCCAATCCCATGCACAAAAAATGCCGCGCACCCGATTCGGGTGCGCGGCATCTGGGATCAGCGGCGGAAACAATCGCTGCAGTAGACCGGGCGGTCATTGCGGGGCTCGAAGGGCACCTTGCAGGAGACGCCGCAGGAGGCACAAACGGCATCATACATCTGGCGGGCGGGACGGCTGTCCCGGCTGCTGGAACCGCCGCCGCCCTTGCGGGTATCACGGCAGGACTTGCAGCGCTGGGGCTCGTTCTGGAAGCCGCGCTCTGCGAAAAATTCCTGCTCACCGGCGGTAAAGGTGAACTCCTGGCCACAATCTTTGCAAACGATCATCTTGTCTTGGAACATAAAACATACCTCTTTTAAATATAAAAAATTTCAATGGGTTCGGTGTAAGTGCACTCCCTTACACCAGGGAGACGCGGGCTGCGCGCAGTTTGTGGGAATCCCGTGGATCCCGCTCGACCTCGAATGTGACTTTCTGGCCCTCAGTCAGGGATTTGAAACCCTCGGTCTGGATGGCGGAAAAATGCACAAACACATCTTCCCCGCCGCCGTCGTTGGAGAGAAAGCCGAAGCCCTTCTCATCGTTAAACCATTTGACAGTACCTTGCATGGAACATACCTCCTTTCCAGCAGGATAACTGAGCAAAAAAACGGCGCCTATGAAGTCAAAATGAAAAATTGACTCCATAGGCGCCGATCAATTACTACATTTGAATACTTGCTTAGTATAGCACGGCGGGATAGACTTGTCAAGGAAAAGTTTTTTCCTTTTTGAGAGGCCCGGATCAATAGAAGTGCGGGGTCCCGTCCTCCATGATCCCCAGCATCCGGCACAGGGGGCTGGTGATGGTAAAGGCGGGGCGGCAGTAATCCCCGTGGGGACCATAGGGGAAGGCACGTCCACCCCCCTCCCAGACGGCGATGGGGGGGAGGCCCCGGTCGTCCTTCCGGTCGGGATAGAGGGTCCGGGCGGCGGAGCGGAGGGCCTCCAGATCGGTGGAGCGGGCGGTCTCATAGATCTGGAGGAGTTCCTCCGCGGTAAAGGTGACCATACCCTGGTGCATCTTTTGAATGGATGTGACAATATCGTCGGGCATAAGTGGAATACCTCCGGGATTGGATTTGTACGGAAGCGGGAAAGTGCGGTATAATGGGAGCAGACGATGGGAGGGAGTGGTCTCAATGTGTCCCCCTCCATATATATAATAGGAGGGAGGCGGAGGAGGATGCCATCCCACCGCCCCATCAGAACAGGAGGAAGCGAATATGAAGGTATTGTTGCTCAACGGAAGCCCCCACGAAAAAGGGTGTACCTATACAGCGCTGCGGGAGGCGGCCGATATGCTGGAGCAGTGCGGCGTGGAGACCGAGATCTTCTGGATCGGGACGCAGGCCATCCACGGCTGTGCCGGCTGCGGCGGGTGCGCCGCCGGAAAGGGATGTGTTCTCCCCGGCGGAGAGGTCAATTCCTTTTTGGAGAAGATGGAAGGGGCGGACGGCCTGATCGTCGGCTCCCCGGTCTATTATGCCTCGGCCAACGGCGCGCTCACCAGCTTTCTGGACCGGGCCTTCTATGCTGGAAAGTGCTTTGCCCACAAGCCCGCTGCGGCGGTGGTCTCGGCCCGGCGGGCGGGCACGACGGCCTCGCTGGACCAGCTGACCAAGTACTTCACCATCTCCCAGATGCCGGTGGTCTCCTCTACCTACTGGCCCATGGTCCATGGAACCCGGCCGGAAGAGGTGCAGCAGGACCGGGAAGGACTTCAGATCATGCGCAATCTGGGGCGGAATATGGCCTGGCTGCTGCGCTGCATCGAGCTGGGCCGGGCCCAGGGCGTGGAGCCCCCGGCCGCCGAGCGGGAGGCGCGGACCAACTTCATCCGCTGAGCAAATGGAGAAAAGGCCCCTGCGGTTTTGCCGCGGGGGCCTTTTTGTTCTGCGGTTATTCGGTGGTATAGTTGTCGAAGTAACCCTGGATGTAGACGATGGGGGTGCCCTTATCGCCGGAACCGGAGGTCAGATCGCACAGAGAGCCGATCAGGTCGGTGAGACGGCGGGGAGTGGTGCCCTCGGAGACCATCTTGCCCACCAGGCTGCCGTCCTTCTTCTGGATCTCCGCCTTGATGGCGTCCCGTAGGGCCTCGCCGGACAGGTCGGCAAAGTCGTTGTCGGCCAGGTACTTGAGCTTGAGCTCATTGGGGGTGCCCTCCAGACCGGCGGTGTAGGCGGGGGAGACCACCGGGTCGGCCAGCTCCCAGATCTTGCCCACAGGGTCCTTGAAGGCGCCGTCGCCGTAGACCATGACCTCCACGTGCTTGCCGGTCTTCTCCAGCATGATCTTCTGGATGGACTCAACCAGGTCCTGGCACTCCCGGGGGAAGAGCTTCACCGTCTCCTCGGTGGACTTGTTGGAGCCCAGCAGACCATACTTCTCGTTGTAGCCGCTGCCGTCCACAGGGGCGGTCAGGATGTCGTCCAGACCAAAGACCCGCTCGGCGCCCGCCGCCTTGAGCAGGCGCTTGGTGCGCTTGCGGGTGTGGATGTCACAGGCCAGGACGTTCTTGGTGTACTTGAGGATGGCGCGGGGATCGTTGGCGAAGATGATCTCCACCTCGGCGCCGCTCTCCCGGATGAGGTCGGCGTAGTAGGCCACATAGTCCACGCCGGTGAAGGGGTGGGTGGTGTACCCGAACAGCTCCCGGTACCGCTCCAGGGTGAGCACGTCCTGGTAGGGATCGATGCCCTTCTCATCCATCACGTCCACATCGATGAGATGGTTGCCCACCTCGTCAGAGGGATAGCTCAGCATCAGCACCACCTTCTTGGCGCCCTTGGCGATGCCGCGCAGGCAGATGGCAAAGCGGTTGCGGCTGAGGATGGGGAAGATGACGCCGATGGTCTCGCCGCCCAGCTTGGCGCGCACGTCAGCGGCAATGTGGTCCACCGAGGCGTAGTTGCCCTGGGCGCGGGCCACAATGGCCTCCGTCATCGCGATGATGTCCCGGTCACGGACGGAAAAACCGTCCTCCGCGGCGGCCTCCAGGACGGATGCGGGCACGATCTGGGAGAGATCATCTCCGCTGCGGATAATGGGGGCCCGGACGCCCCTGGAAATGGTGCCGACCATCCGGCTCATGTTGCAACACTCCTATTACTCATTCAAATCAAAACACAGATTGTGCTCTTCTGACAGAAGAGCACAACTATTATACTATAATTCTCGGAAAATGTAAAATAAAAACTGGACGGATTGCAGTCCTCCCGGGAAAAACAGGGGAGAGGGGCCAGCGGGCAGCGAAAGGCAGGGGGTATGGGCTATGCCGGGGCTGTTTACTGCTTGAACAAAGATTGGAAAGCATTGCCGGAACGGGGACGGTGTGGTAAACTGGTCAAAAAAAGAAAGCGAGGTCTTGCAGGATGAAGCAGGCAGCATTTTTGGGAACGGGAAATATGGGCGGTGCGCTGGTGCGGGCGGCCTGCCGGTCGGTGGGGGCGGAAGAAGTGATCCTCTCCAACCGGACCCGGGCCAAGGCCCAGGCCCTGGCGGATGAGACCGGCTGCTCCGTGGCGGAGGACAACCGGGTGGCGGCGGAGAGCGCCCGCTATCTCTTCCTGGGCGTCAAGCCCCACATGGTGCGCCAGCTGCTGGAGGAGATCGCCCCGGTCCTCACCCAGGGGCAGGTGCTGGTATCCATGGCCGCCGGACTCACTACCGAGACTCTGGCCTCCTGGGCCCCGGAAGGGGTCCCCATCCTGCGTATCATGCCCAACACCCCCAGCGCCATCGGAAAGGGGATGACCGCGCTGTGCGCCGCCCCCGGCGTGGCGGAGGAGCACCTGGCGGCGGTGGAGACCATCCTGGCCGGGTCCGGCCGGATCGAGCGGCTGGAGGAGCGGCTGATGGACGCCTTCTCGGCGGTGGCCGGATGCGGACCGGCCTTTGTCTATCCCTTCCTGGAGGCCATGGCCGACGGCGGCGTGCTGGCGGGCCTGCCCCGGAAGCAGGCCATGGTGTTTGCGGCCCAGACCATGTTGGGCGCGGCGGCGCTGGTGCTGGAGAGCGGGGAGCATCCGGGCGCCCTCAAGGATGCGGTGTGCTCGCCCGGCGGCTCCACCATTGAGGGGGTGGCGGCGCTGGAGCGGCATGGCTTCCGCGGCGCGGTGCTGGATGCAGTGGAGGCCGCCTGGAAGAAAAACACCGCCCTGGGCAAGGCATAACCGAATCGGAAAACGGGCCGGACCGCTCCAAAGAGCGGATCCGGCCCCGTTTTGGCGTGGAAAAAAGAAATGAGTCTGTACCGAAACGGTACAGACTCATGATCTTCTTTTCTGTGGTAATCAAATTACACAGCGCGGGTGACCTTACCCGAACGGAGGCATCTGGTGCACACATAGACGTGCTTGGGCGTACCATTGACAACCGCCTTGACGCGCTTCACGTTGGGCTTCCAGGGACGATTGGAGCGGCGGTGAGAGTGGGAGACCTGGATACCGAACACAACGCCCTTGTCGCAGAATTCACATTTAGCCATTCGCTTAAACCTCCTCGCTTGCAGATATCACGCTTCTTAAAGCATCGAACGATATAATAGCAGAAAAGAGGAGAAAATGCAAGAGGGAATTTAAAAAAACTCGATCTCATCTTGTGGGAGAGTTGCCAAAGGGCTGGAAGACGTGGTATACTAATCCCATATTAAGACACGCGCGACTCATTACACGAGCAGGGAGGGACCAGCCATGTCTACGCCGTTGAGCGTCAAGCTAGGTAGTCTCATTGATGAATTCAATCTGGAGGTATTGCGGGGTGCGGAGGGGTACCGCGATCTTCCCATCTCCACGGAGGATATCAACCGCCCCGGTCTTCAGCTGACGGGATTTTTTGATTACTTTGATGCCCAGCGCATCCAGGTGATCGGCCTGGTAGAGAGCACCTATCTGGACGGCATCACCTCGGAGGAGCGGAGCATCCGCTTTGAAACCCTCTTCCAGAGCGAGATTCCGGCGTTCATCATCGCCCGCGGGATGGAGCCCTTCCCCGAGTGCATGGAGATGGCGGAGAAATACAACCGCACCGTGCTGCGCAGCAATGAGACCACGTCGGTACTCATCAGCGCCATCGTCACGTCCCTGCATAACCATCTGGCCCCCCGGATCACCCGCCACGGCGTACTGGTGGAGGTCTACGGCGAGGGCGTGCTGCTGCTGGGCGACTCGGGCGTGGGCAAGAGTGAGACCGCCATTGAGCTGGTCAAGCGCGGCCACCGTCTGATCGCGGACGATGCGGTGGAGATCCGCCGGGTCAACAACAAGAGCCTGATGGGCACCGCTCCCGAGCTGATCCGCCACTATATCGAGCTGCGGGGCATCGGCGTGGTGGATGTGCGCCGCATCTTCGGTATGATCGCCATTAAGGAAGAGACCGAGATCGACATGGTCATCAACCTGGAGCCCTGGCGCGAGGATGCGGTCTATGACCGTCTGGGACTGGACGAGCTCTATGTGGACATTTTGGACGTCAAGGTGCCCACCATCACCGTTCCCGTGAAGCCGGGCCGTAACCTGGCGGTCATCATTGAGGTGGCGGCCATGAACAACCGCCACAAAAAGATGGGCTTCAACTCCGCGCTGGAGTTCACCAAGCAGATCGAGAGCCATTTTGACCAGGCGATGGGAAATTTCTAAGCCTTCGATACAATAAGAGACAGACCGGGCGACTCGTTGCCTGGTCTGTTTTTTATTCATATTGATAGAAATATTATGCAAAAATGAGGAGCATAATTTGGAAAAAATGTGCATTGCACTGGGGCGGCACACGCCGTATAATAACAGCCATCGCGTCCAGAATTTGGCGTGAAATCGGAATAGGGCAACATGCCCTCAACAAAGGAGATCGAGAAATGAAACAACCTGTCACTCTGGCTCTGGCCTCCACCCTGATGCTGACCACGCTGGTCGGCTGCGCGGCGGGAGCGGCCCAGACTTCCGGGGCGGACACGACATCCCTTGCGGATGCCAAACCGACTGCGGCCCAGACCGCGGAGAATTTCAGCGATGAGATGAAGATCGAACACGCCGTGGACCTCTCCCCCGAGGACGGAGCCGACTCCGTCGAGCGGGCGGGAGATCACGAGGACTCCCCCTACTTCAAGCATCCGGATTTCTACAATATGGAATCCACCGATACCCTTACCATCCTGCCCAAGTTCAAGACCATTCAGCAGACCAGCGAGTGGAGCTGCGGCGTAGACGCCATCCTGATGGCCATGGACTACTACGGCAAGCTGGGCGACTGGAATGAGGAGAGCCTGGCCGCGCTGCGCCATGAGCTCACCGGCGAGATGGCAGGGTATCCGGGCACCACTCTGAAGCAGGCCATGGATATTCTGGACGGCGTGGGCGGTTTTGAATATATTACCAGCCTGGACTATGAGGATGTGTACAGCGAGGTCACGCTGGAGACCTTCCAGCAGTGGCTGAGCGAGGGCAAGCCCATCCTGGTGGCCTGGAACGACTGGGGCGGCCACTGGCAGGTCATCATCGGCTATGACACCATGGGGACCGAGACCACCCAGGACGACGTCATCATTGTGGCCGATTCCTACGACACCACCGACCACAACCAGGACGGCTACGGCATCTATCCCGCCGAGCGGTTCTACTACAACTTCACCATGTATGACTCCTTCACCGAGGAAGAGGGCGGAAACGATATGCTCTTTATCGTCCCCACTCCCACGGAGGCTTGATGGAAGCCCCCGGGACCACATAGGTCCCGGGGGCTTTTGCGCTACCAGGGGGCGGTGTAACGGGCCTCGGCCAGGGGCCAGGCGAGCAGGGAGAACCAGCGCTCCACGTAGTCGTCCCGGCGGTTGCGCACGTCCAGATAGTAGGCGTGTTCCCACACGTCCAGACAGAGCAGGGGGCGCAGGCCCAGAGTGAGGGGGCAGTCCTGGTTGGGCAGGGCCAGGAGGGACAGCGCGCCCTCCCGGTCGGAGACCAGCCAGGCGTAGCCCGAGCCGAAGAGGGTGCGCGCGGTCTCCGCCATCTGCCGCTTCCAGGCGAAAAAGGACCCGAAATCCCTCTGGATGGCCTCGGCCAGTGCTCCGGAAGGTTCTCCTCCACCGCTGGGAGAGAGACCGGCAAAATACAGAAGGTGGTTGTACACCCCGCCGGCGCTGCGGCCCACCGGGGCACGGTCCTGGGCGGGCAGGCTGTCCAGGTCCCGGAGCAGCTCCTCCAGGGTCTTGCTCCGGCCGGCCTCGCAGTCCTCCAGCGCCCGGTTGAGCTGTTCCACGTAGGAGCGGAGGTGCTTGTCGTGGTGAAAGCAGAGGGTCTCCTCCCCAATGGCGGGACACAGCTCGTCATAGCCGTAGGGGAGTGGGGGAAGGGTGTAGGGATAGCGCAGATCCATCCTTGCATACTCCTTTCAGGGGGGCGGTTGTGTTTCCGGTGGTTTTGCGGTATACTAAATCGTTACAGGCGCGCCGGGTGCGCCCCCTGTGAGATACCAATATATGCGGGTCTGCCGCAAGCCATACAAGAGGGAGACTGGGACCATGAAACAGGAACGCGGATATGCGAAAGTGACCATCACGCCAAAGGGAGAGCGAGCCCTGCTGGGCGGACACCCCTGGGTGTACGACGGGGAGATCGTCTCCATCGAGGGCGCGTATGAGAACGGCGCTCTGGTGGATGTGGTGAGCGGAAAGGGCCGCTACCTGGGCACGGGATTTCTCAGCGAGACCTCCCGGATCCGGGTGCGTCTCATCTCCCGCAATGCCAACGACCGGTTTGACGAGGCCTTCTGGGAGCGCCGGGTGCGCTACGCCTGGGAGTACCGCAAGACGGTCATGGGGGAGGATACCGACTGCTGCCGCATCATCTTCGGGGAGGCCGATTCCTTCCCCGGACTCACGGTGGACCGGTTCCATGACCTGCTGGTGACCCAGACCCTCTCGCTGGGAATGGAGCTGCGCAAGGAGATGATCTTCCCCCTGATCTATAAAGTGCTGACCGAGGACGGACAGACCATCCGGGGGATCTATGAGCGCAACGACGTGGCCATCCGGGCCCACGAGGGGCTGGCGGAGAACAAGGGATGGTTCCATCTGGAGGGAGTCCCGGTCCCGGAGAGTCCCCGCACCGCCATCGTGGAAAACGGTGTGGAGTACGCCGTGGACGTGGAGAACGGACAGAAGACCGGCTTTTTCCTGGACCAGAAGTACAACCGCCAGGCTGTGGCCCGGCTGGCCCGGGGCAAGCGGGTGCTGGACTGCTTTACCCACACCGGCTCCTTTGCCCTGAACGCCGCCAAGGGGGGCGCGGCCCATGTGACCGCCGTGGATGTGTCTGAGCTGGCGGTGGAGATGGCCCGGGAGAATGCCCGGCGCAACGGCCTGGAGGGGATCATGGACTTTACGGCGGCCAATGTGTTCGACCTTCTGCCTGCTCTGGAGGAGAAGGGGGGCCATCTCTACGACTTCATCATCCTGGACCCGCCCGCCTTCACCAAGAGCCGCAAGACCATTGACGCCGCCGCACGGGGCTATAAGGAGATCAACTACCGGGCCATGAAGCTGCTCCCCCGGGGCGGCTATCTGGCCACCTGCTCCTGCTCCCACTTCATGGATGAGGAGCGGTTCGTGCGGATGCTCCACAGCGCGGCCCGGGACGCGGGCGTACAGCTGCGGCAGATCGAGGCCCGCCAGCAGTCGCCCGACCATCCCATCCTGTGGAATGTACCCGAGACCAATTACCTGAAATTCTACCTGTTCCAGGTGGTATAAAGGAGAACGACCATGGATTATTTTCACTTGAATGCCTCCCGCGACCAGATCGCCGGGATCAGCAACCTGGGCCTGGCCCATCTGGGGGACGCGGTCTTTGAGGTGATGGTGCGCTCCTGGCTGTGCCTGCACGGCAAGGCCAGCGCCCGGGGCCTCCACAAGGCCACCGTCCGCTATGTGGCCGCCCCTGCCCAGGCCAAGGCGGTGGAGCGGATCCTCCCCCTGCTCAGCGAGGAGGAGGGGGACGTCTACCGCCGGGGACGCAACACCAGCCCCCACTCGGTCCCCCAGAAGGCCAGCCGGGCCGAGTACCAGAGTGCCACCGGACTGGAGGCCCTCTTCGGCTGGCTCTATTTGCAGGGGCGGACCGAGCGGCTCAACGAGCTCTTTGCCCATATGATGGAGGAGTGACCCATGCCCTTGGACGCCATTTGCCTCTCCGCCGTGGCGGAGGAGCTGCGCGACGCCCTGGTGGGCGGGCGCATCGATAAAGTATATCAGCCCGGCCGGGACGAGGTGGTGCTGGCCGTACGGGGAAACGAGGGGAACGGAAAGCTCCTCCTCTCGGCCAGCCCCAACCAGCCCCGGGCCCAGCTCACCACCGTCAGCCGGGAGAACCCGGGCACGCCCCCCATGTTTTGTATGCTCCTGCGCAAGCATCTGACGGGGGGCCGTATCCTGGAGATCGTCCAGCCCCCCATGGAGCGCCTGCTGGACTTCCGGCTGGAGGTCCTGGACGAGCTGGGTGACCGGGTGGAGCGGCGCCTGATCCTGGAGTGTATGGGCCGCCGGGCCAACCTCATCCTGCTGGACGGGGAGGGGCGGATCGTGGACTGCCTGCGCCGGGTGGACGGAGACCTTGCCTCCAACCAGCGGCAGGTATTGCCCGGGATGTTCTACCGCCTGCCGCCTGCGCCGGACAAGCTGGACCTGCTCGCCTGCTCCGAGGAGGAGCGGGCCGCCGCCCTGGAAAATCCCATGGGGAAGAGTCTGGACAAGCTCCTGCTGGACGCCTTTACGGGCATCTCCCCCCTCATTGCCCGGGAACTGGTCTTCCGGGCCGGGGAGGATCCCGCCGCACTGCGGGAGGAGCTGGAGAAATTCCGCACGGAGGTGCAGGAAAAGCGCTTTGCGCCCTATCTGCTGGTGCGGGAGGGCCGGGCGGTGGACTTTACCTTTCTGCCCATCCTCCAATACGGACCGGAGACTGAGTGCCGCCGTCAGGAGCGCTTCTCTCCGATGCTGGACGCATTCTATGAGACCCGGGATCAGGCTGAGCGGGTGCGCCAGCGGGGCCAGGACCTCATCAAATCGGTGACCAGCGCCCGGGACCGGGTGGCCCGTAAGCTGGCCAACCAGGAGCGGGAGCTGGAGGCCACCCTGGACCGGGAGCGGCTGCGGGAGCTGGGGGACATCATCACCTCCAATCTCCATGCCATGCACAAGGGACAGAGCGTACTGCGGGCGGTGGACTTCTATGACCCGGAGTGCCGGGAGGTGGAGATCCGGCTGGACCCCCTCCGCACTCCCCAGCAGAACGCTGCCAAATATTATAAGGATTACAACAAGGCCAAGACCGCCGAGGAGATGCTCACCATCCAGATCGAAAAGGGTGAGAAGGAGCTGGAGTACCTCAACAGTGTGCTGGAGAACATCACCCTGGCCGAGGGCGAGCGGGATTTGCAGGAGATCCGGCAGGAGCTGGCCGACACCGGCTACCTCCGCCGGGGCAAGACGGCCGCCAAGCGGGAGAAGCGGGTGTCGGGCAAGCCCATGGAGTTCCGCTCCTCCGCGGGATTGCGGATCTCGGTGGGCAAGAACAACAGTCAGAACGACCAGCTCACCACCAAGATGGCCTTCAAGAGCGACATCTGGTTCCACACTCAGAAGATCCACGGCTCCCACGTGATCCTCTGGACCGAGGGAGGGACCCCCGACGTGCAGAGCCTCCACGAGGCGGCGGTGCTGGCGGCCTGGTTCTCCCAGGGACGGGAGGGAAAAAAGGTGCCGGTGGACTATACGCCGGTCAAGTATGTGAAAAAGCCCGCGGGGGCCCGGCCCGGCATGGTGATCTATACCACCTATGAGACCGCCTATGTGGACCCGGACGGGGAACTGGTGAAGCGTCTGCGCGTAAAATAATAAGAGGAGGAAAGTGCCATGGAGAACTGTCACATTCTGGTGGTAGAGGACGACCCGGACATCAACCGCCTGCTCTGTACGGTGTTGGGGAACGCGGGATACGACTGCCGCCCCGCCTTTTCCGGGAGTGAGGCGGAGCTCTGGGCCACCCAGTACAACTATGACCTGGTGCTGCTGGATCTGATGCTCCCCGGTCTGACCGGAGAGGAATTCATCCAGAAGATGCGCCGGAAAAAGACCATGCCCATCCTGGTCCTCTCGGCCAAGGCGGGCCTGGAGGACCGGGTGAACGTCCTGCGGCTGGGGGCGGACGATTTCATCCCCAAGCCCTTTGACAACGCGGAGGTCCTGGCCCGGGTGGAGGCCCAGCTGCGGCGGTACAAGAAGTTTTCCGGCGGCGGGGCGGGGCAGGTCCTCACCCACGGCGCGCTGGTCCTGGACCGGGAGAGCGTGACCGTCACCGTGGACGGAAAGCCCGCCAGCCTGACCGCCCGGGAGTTTGAGATCCTGGCCCTGCTGATGGCCCATCCGAAAAAGGTCTTTACCCGGGAACAGCTCTATGAGCAGGTATGGGGCGGGGAGTTTATGGGGGATGATAATACGGTGAATGTCCACATCTCCAACCTGCGCTCCAAGCTGAACAAGGTCAGCAAGGGGGACTATATCAAGACGGTCTGGGGCATTGGGTTCAAAATGGCGGAGGAGAACGAGTGAGTCCCCGGGCAGAGTTTAGACATTCTTAATCTTTGCTTTATTCGGCTTTATGGACGAGCTGCTACAATGGCATCACAATCAAAAAGGAAGGGTTGATGCCTGTATGGCAGAACAAGTATTGACGACCCGGGGCCTTACCAAGCGCTACGGCCATGCGCTGGCCGCGGATCATATCAATCTGGACCTGGAACGGGGACAGATCTACGGCCTGGTCGGACGCAACGGCGCCGGAAAGACCACCATCATTCGGATGATCACCGCCCAGACCACCCCAACCGAGGGGGAGATCTCCCTCTTTGGGGCACGGGATGAGCGGGAAAACGCCCGTATGCGCGCCCGTACCGGGGCCATGGTGGAGACCCCCAGCTTTTATCCCTATCTGAACGCCCGTCAGAATCTGGAGTATTACCGCATTCAGCGGGGCATCCCGGGGAGGAATGCGGTGGACGAGGCGCTGGAGGCGGCCGGACTGACGGATACCGGGACCAAGCCGTTCAAGCATTTTTCTCTGGGCATGAAGCAGCGCCTGGGCCTGGCGCTGGCCCTGATGAACCGCCCCGACCTCCTGCTCCTGGACGAGCCCATCAACGGCCTGGATCCGGAGGGGATCGTGGAATTCCGGAACCTGCTCCTGAAGCTCAACCGGGACCGGCAGACCACCATCCTGATCTCCAGCCACATTCTGAGCGAGCTTGCCAACCTGGCCACCTGCTACGGGTTCATCGACCACGGCGTGCTGCTGGAGCAGATCTCTGCCGCGCGGCTGAGTGAGAAGTGCCGGGCCTGTCTGGAGCTGCGGGTGGACGATGCCGCCAAGGCGGCCCGGGTCCTGGAGGAAGATTTGGCAACCCGGGACTTTGAGGTGCTCAGTCCGTCGGTCATCCGGCTTTACAGTCATCTGGACCGGCCGGGAGAGGTCACCCGTGCCCTGGTAGAGGCGGGCGTGGGCCTCTCCGCCGTGGAGCCCCAGGGGGCCAATCTGGAGGATTACTTCCTGGGCCTGATCGGAGGTGTCCACCATGCGTAACTATCTGACTGCCGAGTGTTTCAAGGTGTTCCGGCGCAAGTATCTCTATGTGGCCCTGGCCATCTGCCTGTCCCTGGAGGGCGTGCTCCTGTGGGGGTATTGGAGCACCTATTCCTGGGGCAATCCGCAGGTCTCCTTTTACTCTACCAGTATGATCGTGGCCCTGCTGCTGACCTTTGGTATGTATGCCACGTTTTTGACAGGAGATGTGGTGTTTTCCGACCAGTACAAGCATACCACACTGAAAAATGAGGTGTCCTACGGACTGCCCAGAGAGCGGATCTATCTGGGTAAACTGTTGGTCTCCCTGGCGGTGGCTGTCCTGGCCTGCGCAGTGCTGGTGGGCTTCTATCTGGCGGGGTGCTGGCTTCTCTTCCCCCACAGCGGAGAAGACGGGCAGGCGCTGGCCGCGGTGGGTTACTGCCTGGCCGGGGCGCTGCCGCTGTGGATGGCGGCCCAGGCGGTGGTGATGGCCTGCTACTTCCATGTGCGCAGCTCCACCATGGGAGCCTTCCTGGGGGTCGCGATCCTGACGGTCCTGCCCAGTGTGTTTCAGGCCTTTGGTATCCTGTTCCACCCGATCTTTGAGACGCTGCGGGGCTTTATGCCCGCCGTGATGCTGGAGGACCTGAGAAATCATGCCTTTGATGGAGGCTATCTGGCCCGATGCTGGATCACCGGACTGGTCTGGTTCGGTGCTGCCACCGGGATCGGGATTGGCCTGTTCCAGAAAAAGGAGATTCGCTGAGGTGGAAAGGGGGGAGCTTCCATATGTTCAACTATGTCAAGGCGGAGCTGTGGAAGCTCACACAGCGCCCCGCGCTCTTTCTGACCTGGGGCATTCTCTTTCTGCTCATGGTGGTCTATTCCGTCCTTTTGAGCGGGAGAGAGTACAGCAATCTCGCGGCGGCATGCACGGTGGTACTGGTGGCGGGCGTTCTGGTGGCACCTCTGCTGGTGATGCTGGTGGATGACGGCGCGTCCGATACCCTGAAGCATGAGGTAGCCTTTGGCCTGAGCCGCACCCGGATCTATCTGGGAAAACTGGTTGCGGTCCTGCTGGCCGGGCTGGCCCTGTGTGCCATCCTGCTGGGGGCCTGCCTCGTCGGGGGATGGCTGCTGCTGAACCACAACGATCCGGAACAGGAGTGGACCAATCTGGCGGTGCTGGGTTTTTCTGTCCTGGGTGCGGTGCCCATCTGGTGCGGTATGGCGGGGGTCTGCCATATGGCGGCGCTGGCCATCCGGAACACGGCGGTGTGGATCTGCGGATACTATATTTATTTCTTCTTTGGACAGCCCATTTTATTGGTGTTCGTGGCCATCCTCTTTGCGGGCAACACCTCCTCTTGGACGGCAACCGTTGCCGAGGCGGTTTTTATGCCCTCTCTGCTTCTGACGCCCCGGTTTCTGAGCGGATGGCTGACCTGGACGTATCAGGTCTGGTGTTGGGGCGTGGGCCTGGGATGGCTGGCTGCCAGCACGGCGGCCGGATTGGCTCTGTTGAAACGGAAAGACATCCGGTAGACAGAAAAAATAGGCGCACCCGCGTAAAGCGGGTGCGCCACAGGCTGTCGATAAAGTGTATTTCTGCACTTTGTGCTGCAAGAGCCTCGCAGAGTTCCGCCGTCCGCAGATGGCGGAATGGAGTCAAATCGTGTTTTCCGGCGGCGTGTACGTCGGAAAACACTCTGCTCAGGCTGTAAGTGTGTGGCCCTTTGGGCCATGCGCGCGACGGCCTGCATCCCCTCGAAAAAATGCTTGCATTTTTGAGAAGCGTGTCGAATGTTTCGACACGCTGAGGCGCACCCGCGCAAAGCGGGTGCGCCACGATTTGTTTGGAAGGGGAAGGGGCCACAGGCGTGGGCCCTCCTCAAGAAAGGGGAAAGGACCATGTGGATCCTCTGCGGAATCTTGCTGGTGCTGTGCATTGTGCTGGTGTGTTGGGGCCGTATGCAGAACCGCTCTCTCCGCTCGGCGGTGGAGCAGCTTCGGCAGCTGGAGGAGCAGGACAGCGTCTCCCGGGTACGGCTCGAGGCCCCCAATGCCGCGGCGGAAGCCCTCCTGGAGGAGGTCAACCGGCTGCTGGCCCTTCGGCAGGAGGAGCGGGCGGAGGGAAGGGCCCGGGAGCGGGAGCTCCGGCGGCAGATCTCCAACATCTCCCACGATCTGCGCACCCCGCTGACCTCCATTTTGGGCTACCTCCAGCTTCTGGAGGAGGGCGGCCTGACCGAGGAACAGCAGACGGAATATCTGGGCGTGATCCGGGGCCGGGCTCAGACGTTGCAGCGGCTCATCACCAGCTTTTATGATCTCTCCCGGCTGGAGGGCGGGGAATTTCCGCTGGAAAAGCAGCGGGTGGACCTGAGGGCGGTCTTTTCCGAGCTGCTGGCCTCCTTCTATACCGACTTTACCGAGGCGGGGTTTGAGATGGAGGTGGATCTGCCCTCCGACCTGCCCCCCGTCCAGGCCGATCCGGGGGGCGTGCTCCGGATCGGAACCAATCTGCTGCGCAATGCGCTGGACCACGGCGCCGGTCCCATGTCCATCCGTCTGTGGCAGGAGGGGGGCACGGTCGTCAGCTCCTTCGCCAATGCGGCCCCCGGGCTGGAGGCGGAGGATGTGCCCCGGGTGTTTGAGCGGTTTTTTACGGCGGATAAGATGCGCACCGGACGCAACACCGGGTTGGGCCTTGCCATTGTCAAGACCCTGGGGGAACAGATGGGATGCACTGTTACGGCATCCGGAGATCAGGCATGCTTTGAGATCCGGATCACCTGGCCCAGGTGGCGGGAGAGAGGGTGAGGCTCTCCGGTCAGGAGACCGGGTCCAGCCGTCCGGTGGCGGGGTCCATCAGAAAACCGCGCACCACCAGGCCGTCCGGCATGAGCGGGTGGGAGACGATCTGCTCCACAGTGGCCCGGACGGAGTCCTCCGCACTGTCAAAGCCGGTGAGCCAGCGGCGCAGGTCAATGCCGCAGCTCTCCACCAGGCGGATGCGGTCCTCGGAGATGCCGCGCTCCCGCATATGGCGGAGCATTTCCTCGCCGTCCATGTGCTGCACTCCGCAGTCGTAGTGGCCCACCACCATGATCTCCTCCACGCCCAGCTCATAGACAGCGATGAGGAGGCTGCGCATGATGCTTCCGAAAGGATGGCTGACCACTGCGCCGGCATTCTTGATGAGCTTGACATCCCCGTTGCGCAGTCCCAGCGCCGCGGGGAGCAGTTCCGTGAGCCGGGTGTCCATACAGGAGAGGACCGCCAGATGCTTGTCGGGATATTTACTGGTCTGATAGGGGGCATACCGCTCCTGAGAGACAAAGGAGCGGTTATAGCGCAGGATCTCATCGATCATATCAGGACCACCGCCTTTCACGAGATTGACTGTATTATCATACTCTTTTTGGAAAACAATGTAAAGAGCGGGCGGCGTGTTGCGGATTGCCTGCGGAGCGATTGTAGAAATAGAGAAAAAGCTCTGATAATTTCTTGACAAAGTTATGGGAAACTGCTATCTTTTCTTAGAGGATAAGAACTCATAGGACTTGAAACGGAGCAGAAGGCTGTTTTTATTAAACTTATGAGTCTTATTTGTTGAGTTTAGAGAGTCCGGCGGGACCCTGTTCTGCCGGAAAACGAGACGGATGGCCCCGGCTCCGCTGTCCAGCCCCACCGAAGGGAAACGGGATGGTCTGGAAACGTGCGGGCATTGGCCGAGTCGGAGGAAAGGAAAGATCAAGGTATGGTTAAAGTCGTGAGAAAGAAGGTCCTCAATCCCAGCGTGACCCTGCTGGAAGTCGAGGCCCCCATGATCGCCAAGAAGGCACAGGCGGGACAGTTCATCATCCTGCGTCTGGATGAGGAGGGCGAGCGTATCCCCCTCACCATCGGCGATTATGACCGCGAGAAGGGCACCATCACCATCATGTTCCAGAAGGTGGGCCTGACCACGGAGCTGCTGGGCGACCTCAATGAGGGTGATTATATCCGGGACTTCGTAGGCCCCCTGGGCCAGCCCACCCGCCCCGAGCTGGGCGATGTGAAGCGGGTGTGCGTGGTCGGCGGCGGCGTGGGCTGCGCCATCGCCTATCCCCAGGCCAAGAGCCTCCACGCTGAGGGCATCCAGGTGGACGTCATCGCCGGTTTCCGCTCCAAGGACATCGTGATCCTGGAGGAGGAGTTCAAGGCCGCCTGTGACAACTTCTACCTGACCACCGACGACGGCACCTACGGCGAGAAGGGCTTTGTCACCGACAAGCTCAAGGCCCTCATCGAGGCCGGCAACCAGTATGACGCTGTGATCGCCATCGGCCCCGTTCCCATGATGAAGTTTGTCTGCAAGACCACCGAGCCCTTCGGCATCCACACCCTGGTGAGCCTCAACCCCATCATGATCGACGGCACCGGCATGTGCGGCTGCTGCCGTGTCACGGTGGGCGGCGAGATGAAGTTTGCCTGCGTGGACGGCCCCGACTTTGACGGCCACAAGGTGGATTTTGACGAGCTGATGAACCGCAACTCCGTGTACCGCGAGCGTGAGGCCAAGGAAAAAGAGCGCCACACCTGCCGCATGGAGACGCTCGCCAAGAACATGATTCACTAAGGGAGGTCGAAGAAAATGCCGAACATGAGCATGACGAAGAATCCGATGCCGGAGCAGGATCCCGGCGTCCGTAACCATAACTTTGAAGAAGTGGCCATGGGCTACACCGCCGAGATGGCCATCGACGAGGCCAAGCGCTGCCTGAACTGCAAGAACAAGCCCTGCGTCAACGGCTGCCCCGTGAACATCCGCATCCCTGAGTTCATCGCCAAGGTGGCCGAGGGCGACTTCCAGGGCGCCTATGACGTCATCACCAGCACCAACGCCCTGCCCTCCATCAGCGGCCGCGTCTGCCCCCAGGAGACCCAGTGTGAGTGCCACTGTGTCCGCGGCATCAAGGGCGAGCCCGTGGCCATTGGCCGTCTGGAGCGCTTCGTGGCCGACTGGTACCGTGAGAACGTCAACGCCATGCCCGAGAAGCCCGCATCCAACGGGATCAAGGTGGCGGTGGTGGGCTCCGGCCCTGCCAGCCTGACCTGCGCCAGCGATCTGGCCAAGAAGGGCTATCAGGTCTCCATCTTCGAGGCCTTCCACACCGCCGGCGGCGTGCTGGTCTACGGCATCCCCGAGTTCCGTCTGCCCAAGGCCATCGTGCAGAACGAGGTCGACAAGCTGTGTGCTCTGGGCGCGGATCTGGAGTGCGACGTGGTGGTGGGCCGTACCTACACCATCGACGAGATGTTTGAGGACGGCTACAAGGCCGTGTTCGTCGGCTCCGGCGCCGGCCTGCCCATGTTCATGGGTATCCCCGGCGAGGCTCTGGCCGGCGTGTACTCCGCTAACGAGTACCTGACCCGCATCAACCTGATGAAGGCCTACCGCGAGGGCTATGACACCCCCGTGAAGGACGCCAAGGCCGTGGCCGTCGTGGGCGGCGGCAACGTGGCCATGGACGCCGCCCGCTGCGCCAAGCGCATGGGCGCCAAGGTGTATGTGGTCTACCGCCGGGATGAGGAGGCCATGCCTGCCCGCCGGGAGGAGATCCATCACGCCAAGGAAGAGGGCATCGAGTTCCTGTTCCTCAACAACCCCGTCAAGATCCTGGATGACGGCCACGGCAAGGTCCGCGCCATGGAGTGCGTGAAGATGGAGCTGGGCGAGCCCGACGCCTCCGGCCGCCGCCGTCCGGTGGAGATCCCCGGTTCCAACTTTGAGCTGGAAGTGGACACCGTCATCATGTCCCTGGGCACCAGCCCCAACCCCCTGATCCGCTCCACCACCCCCGGCCTGGAGGCCAACAAGAAGGGCTGCCTGGTGGCCGATGAGGAGACCATGGCTACCAGCCGTGAGGGCGTGTACGCCGGCGGTGATGCCGTGACCGGCGCCGCGACCGTGATCCTGGCCATGGGCGCCGGCAAGAAGGCCGCTGCCGCCATGGACAAGTACCTGCAGGAGAAGTACGGCAAGTAATCCGGCTGACCCCTAAAACAACAGCGCGCCGCAGAGTCAAAGCTCTGCGGCGCGTTTTTGCATGTTACCAGGGAAGGAAGCTCCCGGTCTCCCGGTTTTCCAGTACGTTGAGCGCACCGACCAGAAGCTGGGCGGCCTCCGCCCGGGTCAGGGTGTTGGAAAGGGTAAGTGTGCCGTTGGACTCGGCCTGAAGGACGCCGCAGCTCTCCAGATTGGCCGCCGACTGGACCGCCCAGGCGGGCGCGCCGGTCAGATCCACGCCGAAAGTGGGCTGCGCCACGTCGGTGACCTGGAGCACCCGGTTGAGCAGTACGCTGGCCTCGGCCCGGGTCACGAGGGCCTGGGGCTGGAACACCACCTGTCCGTCGGCGCTCTGGGTCCCCTGGACCAGTCCTGCTTTGAGGGCGGAGGCCACATAGGGCTTGGCCCACTGGGGAATGGAGGTGTCGTCGGCAAAGCCGGTGCGGCTCACGTCCTCCAGGGCCTCCAGCCCGGTGGTATCCATCACCATAGCCACGAACTGGCTGCGGGTCACAGGCAGATCAGGCTGGAAGAAGTAGGAGTCCCCCATACATTCCCCCACAAAGATCCCCTCTTCGGCTAGACGAATGGCGGCGTTGGCGGCGGCGTGGCCGTCCATATCCGCATAGGTGACCTTGGTGGCCGGCTTCTCGATGGTGATGGTCACCTTGGCCGGAGCGGAGGTGTTGCCCACCGAGTCCACGGCCACGTAGGTGAAGGCGTCTTTTCCGGTCTTGCCCTCATAGGGCGTGTAGGTGAAGGTATTCTCCCCCTCGGCGGGCATGGTCACCGCGCCCCGGGCCGGCTTGCTGACCAGCTGGTAGGAGAGCAGATCTCCCTCGGGATCGGTGGCGGAGAACGGTGCGGTGAGTACGGTGTTTTTATAGGTGGAGAGCTCCAGATGCTGGGCCACCGGGGTGTTGTTCTCAGCGGAGAGAAGGTAGAGCCCTACCTCCACCTCCCGGCCGGACACACCGTTGGAGAAGACCGGGGCAAAGGTAAACTGCGAGGTGGCCGCGGTGGGCTGAGTGGAGGCGAGAAAGCGCAGTCCATCCACCGCGTCCATGGAGACGGAATCCCCCACGTTCAGCGGGATACCGGCCAGGGTGAGCACGCCGGCTGCGGCGTCGGGAAGGGAGGAGATGACCACGGCGTCCAGGGCCACATCTCCGTCGGCGTCCACCCGGAAATCCTCGGCGGAGAAGGAGATGGACTCTCCGGGCAGGCCGTTTTTGGCAAAGGCGGCCACCGTGGCCTCTCCGACCGATGTCTCCTCCTTGCCCCAGAACAGAAAAGCGGAGGCGGGAAGGGAGAAGGTCAGGGTGAGGGCGCACAGCGCACCCAGGGATACCAGGCGGCGGGTCAGTGCGGAATGCTTCAAAGAAAAAACCTCCTTGTTTGGAAAAATGGGATCACCCACAGTCTTTCCCAAAACAAGGAGGTTATGCGGTTTTTCCTATAATTTGCTCCGGTCCCGCAGCCAGCTGGGGAGGGAGCGCATTTTTACGCTGGATACGATGCCCATGGCGGCAAACATGGTGATGATGGAGGAGCCGCCGTAGCTCACGAAGGGGAGGGTCAGACCCACCACGGGGAAGATATACAGGCACATGGCGATGTTGACGCCCACCTGAGCCAGGAGCATTCCGGCATATCCCATCACCAGGTAGGCCGACTGGGGGGAACAGGCCCGCCGGGCCACCCAGATGCAGCGCAGGATAATGGAAGACATCAGGAGGAGCAGGAACACGCAGCCGATAAAGCCGAACTCCTCACCACAGACGGCGAAGATCTCGTCGTTGTACCGGGCGGGCAGGCTGGTGGCATAGGCGCTCTGGGTCAGGTTGCCATTGAGGTAACCCATGCCGGTGAGCTGGCCGCTGCCGATGGCGGTGATACTCTTGGTCTGCTGCCACCCGGTATCCATGGTCTGATCGTAGAGGGTATCCGGGTTGCCGGTGATGTGGTCCACCACCACCTTGATCCGGCGGAAGAAATAGATGCCGCTGAACTTGTCCCAGAACAGAACGATCAATACCACCATGGCGGCAAAGAGCAGGATGGCCAGGACAAACCAACGCTTCTTGACACCGGACACCCAGGCCACCACCACGAAGATGAAGAGATAGGTGAGTCCCATGCCGAAGTCGCCCGAGGCCACTGCGATCAGGCCGAACATCATCAGGGTATGTCCTGTGATTTGCATGACCGAGGGAATGGAGCTGATGTCATGCCCCCGGCTCTGGATGCGGCTGCACTGCCAGGCCAGAAGCAGGATAAAGGTGAGCTTGACGATCTCCGCAGGCTGGAGCTCAAAGGGGATACCGGGGATGGAGAGCCAGCTGCGGTTGCCCGTGCCGTGGTCCACACCGATGGGAGTGCGGGTGAGCAGCACAAAGCCGATGTTGAAGGCCAGAAGAAACTTCCAGGATTTTTCGGTAAAAAGCTCCACATCCACCGAGGACATCACAATATAGACCAGCACGCCCAGCACAATCGCGATGGACTGGACCGGCATGAAGCGGGTGCTCTCGGTATAGCGGGATGCGCTGTAAATGAGCACCAGTCCAAAGCCGCTGGCAGCCAGGCAGAGGGAGAGGAGCACAAGGTCGCCCTTGCGGAAAAACTCTTTCAGGGAATCGGTGAGCCAGGACAGAGAAAACGGCCTCCTTTCCAAATCGAACCAATCAGAAATCCGGAGCGCTTCCGCCGGGAAGCTCCGAGGAACGGCTCTTATCATATCACCTTTTTGGAGAGACGTAAACCGTTTTGCGCTTTCTTCAAAGATATGTTATAATATCCCCGGTTTGAAGGAGCGTGAATCCATGGAATATGTTTCCAATTGTGTGGACGATACCGAGGCGCTGGGGGAGGCCCTGGCGCGGGTGCTGACACCCGGGTCGGTGGTGGCCTTTTCCGGAGACCTGGGGGCGGGCAAGACGGCCTTTACCCGGGGGCTTGCCCGGGGCCTGGGCATCGCAGAGCGGGTGACCAGTCCCACCTTTACCATCGTCAACGAATATGAGGGCGGCCGTCTGCCGCTGTTTCACTTTGATATGTACCGCCTTGGCTCGGAGGAGGAGCTCTTTGACATCGGCTGGGAGGACTATCTGGCCCGGGGCGGCGTGTGTGCCGTAGAGTGGAGCGAAAATGTGGAGCGGGCCCTGGAAGCGGGCTGTATCCGGGTGGATATCCGCCGGGGAGCGGGAGAGGACCAGCGTCTCCTCACCATCACCGGGGCCCCCGCGCTCACGGAGAAGGAGGGGAGAGCATGAAGATTTTGGCACTGGAATCCTCGGCCACGGCCTGTTCCGTGGCGCTGTGTGAGGAGGAGAAGCTGATCGCCCAGTCCTTCCAGAACAACGGCCTGACCCACAGCCGCACGCTGATGCCCATGCTGGAGCATATGCTGGACAGCTGCGCTTCTACCCTGGATGAGATCGATCTCATCGCGGTGGCGGCTGGTCCGGGCTCCTTTACCGGGCTGCGGATCGGCGTGGCGGCGGCCAAGGGACTGGCCTGGCCGGCGGAAAAGCCCTGTGCGGGGGTCTCGACCCTGGAGGCCATGGCCTGGACCATGGCCCACACCGGCGGGGAGATCTGCGCCGTGATGGACGCCCGGCGCAGCCAGGTCTACAATGCCTGCTTCCAGGGAACGGGAGAGGGACTGGAGCGCCTCACGCCCGACCGGGCCATCGGCCTGCCGGAACTGGCGGCCGAGTTAAAAAACAGGGAAAATCCGCAAATTCTGGTTGGAGACGGCGCGCTTTTATGTTATACTACGTTTAAGGAACAGGGGCTGGATGTCCATTTGGCGCCGCCCCATCTGCGCTATCAGAGCGCCTGGGGAGTTGCCCGGGCGGCACTGGAGCAGGCCCGAACCGGGGCGCTGACCGACGCGCAGGGCCTGGTCCCTGTTTACCACCGCCTCTCTCAGGCGGAACGGGAGCGGCTGGAAAGGCTCCGGGCGGAGGAAGCCGCTGAGAAAACAAGATAAAAGGGGAAGATACCATGGACATGGAAAAGGTACACATTCTGGACCACCCGCTGCTGCAGCACAAGCTCTCCATCCTGCGGGATGAGCGCACCGGCTCCAAGGAGTTCCGGGAGGTCGTTTCCGAGATCGCCACCCTTATGTGCTATGAGGCCACCCGCGACCTGCCGCTGGAGGAGGTCGAGATCAAGACCCCCATCACCACCGCCAAGTTCAAGACCCTGGCGGGCAAGAAGCTGGCCATCGTTCCCGTGCTGCGGGCCGGCCTGGGCATGGTGGACGGCATTCTGGAGCTGCTCCCCGCCGCCAAGGTGGGCCACATCGGCCTGTACCGGGATCCCGAGACCCTGGAGCCCGTGGAGTACTACTGCAAGATGCCCAACGACATTGCCGAGCGTGACATCATCATCCTCGATCCCATGCTGGCTACCGGCGGCTCCGCCTCCGCGGCCATCCAGTTCATCAAGAACTATGATGTCAAGCACATCAAGCTGATGAACATCATCGCTGCCCCCGAGGGCATCGAGCGGGTCCACAAGGATCATCCCGACGTGGAGATCTATGTGGCCGCTGTGGATGAGAAGCTCAACGAGCACGGCTACATCGTGCCCGGCCTGGGCGATGCGGGCGACCGTATCTTCGGCACCAAGTAAGAATATCACACTGGATGAAGGGACGCCCCCGGTATATGCGCGGGGCGTCCCTCTTTTTATGGCGGGATGAGAGAATATGAATGGATTGATTGCGTTTCTGCTGGTTCTGGCGGCCCTGGGGCTGCTGGATCAGCTGCTGGGCGGCCGGATGGGACTGGCGGAGCCCTTTGGACGGGGTGTGGACTCCATGGGCAGGCTGGCCATCTCCCTGGTGGGGCTGTACTGTCTGGGCATCACCGCGGTGCGGGGCAATACCCAGGCGGTGGCGGCTCTCGCCGGAGTGCTCCCCTTTGACCCCTGCGTACTGGTGGGCTGCATCCTGGCCCCTGACCTGGGCGGGTGGTCCATTGCCCGGGAAATGGCGGGGAATCCGGCGGTAGGACGGTTTGCCGGTGTGATCGTCTCCTCCACATTGGGCTGTGCCCTGAGCTTTGTGCTGCCCCTCTCTCTGGCCGGGATCGGGCGGGAAGAGGTGGGAGCCATGATGCGGGGACTGGTGCTGGGGATCGTCACCCTCCCTACCGCCCTTCTGAGCGGAGGCATTTTGCTGGGCGTGGGATGGGGGGAGCTGGCAAGGACCTGTGCCCCCATTCTGCTGGTCTGTGCGGGGCTCTGCCTGGCCCTCTGGAAGGCCACCGGCCCCACTACCCGGGTACTTCTGCTGCTGGGCAACGGGGTGCGGGCGCTGAGCTTTGTGCTCTTCGCGCTGGTGGTGCTGGGACTCTTTCTCCCAGCGTGGAATCTCTCGGAGCCGGGGTTGGCGGAGGAGGCCCTTGTGGTGGTGCTGAAGATCACCGCGGTGGTCTGCGGGGCCATGGTGCTCTCCCGGCTGATCCTGGCCTGGTGCCAGGGACCCATCCGGCGCCTTGCGGGCTGGATGGGTGTGAATGAGTCCGCGGCGGTGGGTCTGATTTTGAGCCTGGCCACCAGTCTCTCCATGCTCCCTCTGTTCAGCCAGATGGACCCCAGAGGAAAGGCCATGAACGCCGCCTTTTCCGTGTCGGGCGCCTTTGCCCTGGGGGGACAGATGGCCTTTATCGCCAGCGTGGAGCCGGGACCGGTGGTGGCGACCTTTGTGGCCTCCAAGCTGCTGGGCGGCGTGTGTGCGCTGGGCGCAGCGGCCCTCTTCTATCCGCGGGTCAAGTCGGAGGGACAATAAGGGGGTCGGATGCCTTGAGAAGAAAATTTCAAAAACTAAACTGCCAAGTCTTGACAATGCCTCCGTTTCCGTGCTAGTATGGAAACAGAGTTTCCCGGAGTCGGGACATTCCATTGATTACATACAACAAACGGAAAGCGAACATGGATAAAGGAGGCTGTATTCCGATGAAAACGGATATCGAAATCGCGCAGGAAGCGAAAATGCTGCCCATCGCAGAAGTGGCCGCCAAGCTTGGAGTTGCCGAGGACATGCTGGAGCCCTATGGCCGCACCAAGGCCAAGCTGGATCTCAACCCCCTGCGAGAGATGCCTCGAAAGGCCAAGCTGGTGCTGGTGACCGCCATCAACCCCACGCCGGCAGGCGAGGGTAAGACCACCACCAGTGTGGGACTGGCCGATGCCCTGAATCAGCTGGGCAAAAAGGTCGTTCTCTGCCTGCGCGAGCCCAGCCTGGGCCCCGTGTTCGGTGTGAAGGGCGGCGCGGCCGGCGGTGGATATGCCCAGGTGGTCCCCATGGAGGAGATCAACCTCCACTTCACCGGTGACTTCCACGCCATCGGCGCGGCCAACAACCTGCTGGCCGCCATGCTGGATAACCACATTCAGCAGGGCAATGCGCTGGATATCGACGTGCGCAAGATCACCTGGAAGCGCGCGGTGGATATGAATGACCGTCAGCTGCGCAACATCATCTGTGGCCTGGGCGGCAAGCCCAACGGCGTGCCCCGTGAGGACGGATTCGACATCACGGTGGCCTCCGAGATCATGGCAGTTCTGTGCCTGGCCACCAGCCTGACCGATCTGAAGGCCCGCCTGGCCCGCATGGTCGTGGCCTATACCCGGGATGACAAGCCGGTCACCGCCCATGACCTGAAGGCCGAGGGAGCCATGGCCGCCCTCCTGAAGGACGCCATCAAGCCTAACCTGGTCCAGACCCTGGAGCACACCCCCGCGCTCATCCACGGCGGACCCTTTGCCAACATCGCCCACGGCTGTAACTCCATCATGGCCACCGACACCGGCATGAAGCTGGGCGACTATGTGGTCACCGAGGCGGGCTTCGGCGCCGACCTGGGTGCCGAGAAGTTCCTGGACATCAAGTGCCGCGCCGCGGGCTTCGCGCCCAGCGCCGTGGTGATCGTGGCCACCGTCCGCGCCCTGAAGCACCACGGCGGCGTGGCCAAGGCCGATCTGAATCAGGAGAACCTGACCGCGCTGGAGGCCGGCCTTCCCAACCTGCTCCAGCACGTGGAGAATGTGACCAAGGTCTTTGGCCTGCCCTGCGTGGTGGCCATCAATGCCTTCCCCACGGATACCGCCGCCGAGCTCAAGCTGGTGGAGGACAAGTGCAAGGAGCTGGGCGTCAACGTGGCCCTGTCCGAGGTGTGGGCCAAGGGCGGCGAGGGCGGCAAGGCCCTGGCCGAGGAAGTGGTCCGTCTGTGCGAGCAGCCCAACCAGTTCCGCTACTGCTATGAGTCAGACGCCTCCATTGAGGAGAAGCTCAACGCCATCGCCACCAAGATCTACCGGGCCGAGGGCGTGGATCTGACCCCCAACGCCAAGAAGCAGCTCAAGCAGCTGACCGAGCTGGGCTACGGCAATCTGCCCATCTGCATGGCCAAGACGCAGTACTCCTTCTCGGACGATCAGACTCTCCTGGGCGCTCCCAAGGGCTTCCGCATCACAGTGCGCAACCTGAAGGTCTCGGCGGGTGCCGGCTTCATCGTTGCACTGACCGGTGATATCATGACCATGCCCGGCCTGCCCAAGGTGCCGTCGGCGGAGAAGATCGATATCGACGAGAACGGCGTGATCTCCGGGCTGTTCTAAGCGTTCCATTCCGTGTTCATAAAAAAACCCTGTCCGGTGCGCAGTGCCCGGACAGGGTTTTTTGTTTTGTAATTATGAGGAAGAAGAGTTCAGGTACCGGATGATACCATCCGCCATGCCCTGAGCCAGAAGCTGCTGGTAGGCCGGGTCGGACAGGCGCATGAGCTCCTCATGGGAGGACATAAAGCCGGTCTCCACCAGAATGGCGGGCATTTTGGTCTGCCGCAGGACGGTATAGTCGGAGTTGTTCCGGATGCCGCGGTTGATGGCCCCGGTGGCCTCCGCCGTGGCGTCCTGGACGGCCTGGGCCAGTTTTTGGCCCTTGGTACTGCCTGTGGAATAGAAGGTGATGAGCCCCTGGTAATTCGTGTTGTTGGCCAAGGCGTTGCAGTGGATACTGATGAAGAGGTCGGCGTCCACCTCATTAGCCACCGCACAGCGGTCGGAGAGGGTCATGTAGACGTCACTCTCCCGGGTCATGATTACGTTGTAGCCCTCGTCCTCCAGAATGTCCCGCAGATAGAGACTGATGGGGAAGGTGAGATCCTTTTCCATGATCCCCTCGTAGTAGGCGCCGGAGGCGGAGCCGCCATGGCCGGGGTCGATCACGATAGTGGCCGTGGAGGGGTCGATGGGATCGGTGGGAATGTCCGGAGGAGGCGCCACATCCTCATAGTGGGAGGTCACCAGAACGCCGCCCACCTGCTTCTCTACGGTTATATTTTCCGAGTAGGTAAAGCCCTCCGCCAGGTCAAAGACCACGCGCACCGTGTGGGGATAGCTGTATCCCAGGTCGTCCCCGTGCTGGGCGTAGCGGACGGCGGTGATCACTTCGTTTTCCACGGTGATGCTGCCGCTGCCCGGGTCGATGACCGTGCCCAGAATATCCACGGCGACCCGGCTTCCCAGATCCACCACCCGGTATTCCGGCACGTGGTTTGTGGCAATAAAGACGGACTGGGCGTTGTCATCCTGCTCAATGCGCACGATGGTGCCCCGGTCCTCATGCTCCGGCGACGGTGTGGGAGTCGGCGTGGGAGTGGGAGTCGGTGTGGGCGTAGGCGTAGGAGTAGGAGTAGGAGTAGGAGTAGGAGTAGGGGTCGGCGTGGGGGTGGGAGTCGGAGTAACTGCACCGGTACGGATATCGGCAGTAAAGGTGTCATTATCCCAGAGGACCTCCGCACCCAGGGTCTCGGAGACAAACCGGAGGGGGACCATGGTGCTCTCTTTTCCGTTGTATTTGACGGCACCGGCCGGAACGCCGCCGGGCAGATCGGTAATCGTGCCGTTGACCGTTGCCTTGGAGGAGCCCAGGGTGAGCACGATGGTCTGACTCTCATTCTGGATGATGACCTGACGGGTGTCGTTGACCCAGAGCACATCGGCACCCAGGGCTTCCGAGACCAGACGCACCGGGACCAGAGTCCGCCCTGCGCCGCCGATGTACTGGATGAGGGCCGGGACGTCAGGCGGGGTAAGGGCCGTGCCGTCCAGCTGGAGCTGAACCAGATCGGTCTGGACAGGGGCGTCATAGCGCTTGGCGCTCTCACTGTAAAAAGAGACGCTCAACGTTCCCGCCGGTCCGGCCGCCTGGGCGGTGAGAAAGCCGGCCAGCAGACAGAGCATGGCGAGGAGACATAGGAAAGTTTTTTTCATGACGGACTCCTTTTCTGAGAATTGCAGACATAATTTTACCGGAAAGGAGCAAATCCGTCAACCGAATCCAGGAAAAATAGTTGACATAAATTTCGAAAGAACTTGTGCAAAATCGGGAAAGAAGGGGCTTGGAAGGGTTGCGCTCTCTGCCGCTTCTTGATACAATAAACTAAATCGCTAAATGAGAGCGACACCGTTTGGAGGGAAACCACATGATTCGAATCACACGTTCCGGCGTCTACTACCGTTCCGGCGCCTTCCTCTCGGAGGAGGAGGGCCGGACCGCCGGTCTGCCTGCCCCCGCCCAGGCCAGAGAGGGCACTATGGCCTACGGCATCCTCAAGGCCCACAACACCCTGGACACCATGGACCGTCTGGCCATCCGGTTCGATGCCATGGCCTCCCATGACATCACCTATGTGGGCATCATCCAGACCGCCCGGGCCTCCGGGCTGACGGAATTCCCGCTGCCCTATGTGCTCACCAACTGCCACAACTCCCTGTGCGCGGTGGGCGGCACCATCAACGAGGATGACCATGTCTTCGGCCTCTCGGCCGCCAAGAAGTACGGCGGTGAGTTTGTACCTGCCCATCAGGCGGTCATCCACTCCTATATGCGGGAGCGGTATGCCGCGCCGGGCAAGATGATCCTGGGTTCCGACTCCCACACCCGGTATGGCGCCTACGGTACCATGGCCATCGGCGAGGGCGGACCGGAGCTGGCCCGTCAGCTCCTGCGCAAGACCTATGACATCGCCTATCCCAAGGTCATCGGCATCCATCTCACCGGTGCGCCCCGGCCCGGCGTGGGTCCCCAGGATGTGGCCCTTGCCATCATCGGGGCCACCTTCCGGGAGGGCGTGGTGAAGAACGCCGTCATGGAGTTCTTTGGACCCGGCGTGGGGAGCCTGTCCATGGACTACCGCTCCGGCATCGACGTTATGACCACCGAGACTGCCTGCCTGTCCTCGGTGTGGAGCACCGACGAGACGACCCGCGCGCATCTGACTGCCCTGGGCCGGGGCGAGGAGTTCAAGGCCCAGGCCCCTGCGGACGGAGCCTGGTATGACGGCCTTCTGGAGGTGGACCTGTCCACGGTGGAGCCCATGATCGCCCTGCCCTTCCATCCCTCCAACGCCTATACCATCCGGGAGTTCAAGGCCAACGCCCGGGAGCTGCTCCGCCAGGTGGAGGCCGACGCGGCCGAACAGCTGGGGATCAAGGGCGCCGCGCCCCTCACCGACAAGCTGGTGAACGGACAGTTCCGGGTGGATCAGGGCGTCATCGCCGGCTGCTCGGGCGGTACTTATCAGAACCTGGTGCGCGCCGCCCAGATCCTGAAGGGGAGCGCCATCGGACCGGATGAGTTCTGGCTCTCCTGCTACCCCGGCTCCATGCCCATCAATCTGGAGCTGACCCGGCAGGGCTACATCGCCGACCTGATGGCGGCGGGTGCCTCCATCCGCTCCTGTTTCTGCGGCCCCTGCTTCGGCGCGGGAGACGTGCCCGCCAACGGCGCCTTCTCCATCCGCCACTCCACCCGCAACTTCCCCAACCGGGAGGGCTCTAAGCCCGGCGAGGGCCAGATCTCCTATGTGGCCCTGATGGACGCCCGCTCCATTGCGGCCACCGCCCGCAACGGCGGCGTGCTCACCGGGGCGGACGAGCTGCCCGACTGCCCGGCCGATCAGAAGGACGAGAGCTGGATCTATGACGATTCGGCCTACCGCTCCCGGGTCTATTTCGGCGTGGGGAAGGCAAAGCCCGAGACCGAGCTGGTCTACGGCCCCAACATCGCCGACTGGCCCGAGCAGATCCCCCTGCCGGAGAACCTGCTCCTCACGGCGGCGGCGGCCATCTACGATCCGGTGACCACCACCGATGAGCTGATCCCCTCCGGTGAGACCTCCTCCTATCGCTCCAACCCCCTGCGGCTGAGCGAGTTTGCCCTGTCCCGGAAGGATCCCCAGTATGTGCCCCGCGCCAAGGCCATCCTGGCGGAGGAGCGCAAGCGCCGCGCCGGAGAGGCCACCGACGCCCTCATGGGACGAGACCCCAAGACTACCGGCCTGGGTTCCTTCGTCATGGCCCTCAAGCCCGGCGACGGCTCCGCCCGGGAGCAGGCGGCTTCCTGCCAGCGGGTGCTGGGCGGCTGCGCCAACCTGTGCGCGGAGTTTGCCACCAAGCGCTACCGCTCCAATGTGGTGAACTGGGGCATGCTCCCCTTCATCGCCGAGGACGTGAAGGAATGGAACATCCAGCCCGGCGATCGGCTCTATCTGCCCGGGATTCGTGCCGCGCTGGAGCGGGGCGAGGAGAGCATCCAGGCCGTCCTGATCCAGAACGGAGCGGAGCGTCCGGTGACCCTCAAGCTGCCCGGCATCACCCAGGAAGAGCGGGAGATCATCCTGGCCGGATGCCTCATCAACTACTACGCCAAATAAGGTAAGCCATCGAAAAGACGGGGACCCGCGCCGCGGGTCCCCGCTTTTGACAAAAGACTTGTTTTCCAAGGGTTGAAAAGGAGAAATACGTACTATGATGACAGAGCGCGTGTATGATCTGGACAGTTATATCCGCTCGGTGGAGGCCACGGTTCTGGCCTGTGAGGAGCGGAAGGGCGGATGGCGGATCGCCCTGGACCGGACCTGTTTCTTTCCAGAGGGAGGCGGACAGTTCGGCGATGTGGGAAGCCTGTACCCGACGGAGGGAGAGCCCCTGTCCGTCACCGACACCCAGGAGGCGGAGGGCACGATCTGGCACCACACGGACCGTCCTCTGCCGGTGGGTACCCGCGTGCGGGGGGAGATCGACTGGGAGGTGCGTTTTTCTCGGATGCAGTGCCACACCGGAGAGCACATCGTCTCCGGGCTCTTCCACACCCTCTACGGACTGGAGAACGTGGGCTTTCATCTGGGAGATGAGGAAGTCACCATCGACCTGAGCGGGCCAGTGACCTGGGCGGACGTCCAGGAGGTAGAGCGCCGGGCCAACCGGGCAGTGGCGGAGAATGTCTCCGTGGTGTGCGCCTACCCCGCGCCGGAGGAGCTGGAGCACCTGGAATACCGCAGCAAGCTGGATCTGAAGGAGCACGTGCGCATCGTCACCATTTCCGGGTATGACCGGTGTGCCTGCTGCGCGCCCCATGTGGGGCGGACGGGGGAGGTGGGACTCATCCACCTGCTCTCCATGCAGAACTGGAAGGGGGGCGTGCGCCTGCGCATGCTCTGCGGCAGCCGGGCGGTGGAGGATGTGATGCGCAAGCAGGAGAGCATCACGGCCATTTCCAATCTGCTCTCGGCCAAGCAGGAGGACGTGGCGGAGGCCGCCCGCCGAATGAGCGGGGAGCTGGAACAGACCAAACTCCGCGCTGCCCGGCTGGGGCGGGCACTGGCCTGCGCCAAGGCGGAGCTTCTGCCCCGGGAGACCGAGCGGGTACTGGTTTTTGAAGAGTTGGACACCGACGGGCTCCGGGCGCTGGTCAACGCCGCCTTGGAGCGGGGGATCGGACTGTGCGCCGCCTTTGCCCCGGAGGAGGGACGCTTCCGCTATATTCTGGGCTCCGCGGGACGGGATCTCCGGCCGCTGGTCCGGGAGATGAATGCCGCCCTGGAGGGACGGGGCGGCGGCTCGGCCGGGATGGTCCAGGGCAGTGTCACCGCCGGCCGGGCGGCCATCGAAGCCTGGTGGGACAAGTGTGAATAAACCGTAAAAACTGGATGCAGCGGGCGGAGAAGCCGCCTTGGGACTTGAAAGAAAACGGCTTTTCCTGTATAATGTCAAGTTGTTTATGCGAAGACTACCCTTCGCGGGAATTACTACGAGAGGACTGAACAAAATGAGCGCATCCAGAGAAAAGAAGCAGCGCCAGGATGACCCCAACCAGGGGCTCACCCAGAAGCAGATCAAGGAGCGCAAGGAAGCTGCCATCAAGAAGCGGAATACGGTGATCTATACGGTCATCGGCGTGGTGGTGGCCGTCCTGGTGGTGGCCCTGCTGGTTTGGAATTCCGGCTTCTTCCAGAGCCGTACCGTCGCTATGACCATCAACGGACGGGATTACAGCCCCGCTGAGGTCTCCTACTACTATGGTCAGACCAAGCAGAGCTACGGCTATTATCTGTCCATGATGGGCTATGACTCCACCAAGTCCGACCGGGACCAGGTGGTGGACGAGGAGAGCGGCAAGACCTTCTATGATCTCTTTATGGAGCAGGCGAAGGCTACCATGATCAAGGAGGCCGCCCTGGCCGATGCGGCCCGGGAAGAGGGCGTGACTCTGACCGAGGAGAGCCAGGAGCAGCTGGAGACCGCCCTGGAGAGCTACCGCAGCGGCGCCAGCCAGAACGGCTACCCCAGCCTGAACAGCTTCCTCAAGGCCTACTTTGGTTCTTATATGAATGAAAAGGTCCTGCGCAGCTGCCTGGAGGAGAGCCTTCTGGCCTCTCAGTACCAGACCGCTTATTCCGACAGCCTGACCTATGATGACGCCGCGCTGGAGGAGTATTACACCGAGAACGCCGCGGACCTGGATACCTTCCGCTATCACACCATCTTCTTCAGCGGCACCGCGGAGAGCACCACCGATGAAGAGGGCAACACCGTGGAGCCCACGGAAGAGGAGCAGACCGCTGCGATGGAGGCGGCCAAGGCCAAGGCCGACGCCTTCCGGAGCGAAGTGGAGAAGTCTGACTTTGCCACGGCGGCCGAGGCGGCCAAGGCGGAGGACGAGGACCTCACCTATGAGGGAGAGATGAGCCATGTGGGCAGCGCCTTGGCCGGCCCCTATCAGGAGTGGCTCAGCGACAGCAGCCGTAAGGCCGGCGACATCACGGTGGTCGAGTCCGAGGGCTCCGGCTACTATGTGGTGCAGTTTGTGGAGCGCTTCCGCAATGAGGACGACTTCGGCACCGCCAATATCCGCCACATCCTGGTGAAGGCTGAGGTGGCCGAGGGGGCGGAGGAGCCCACCGAGGAGGCCATGCAGGCCGCCGAGGATAAGGCCCAGGAGATCCTGGATCAGTTCAAGGCGGGCGATCAGAGCGCCGACTCCTTTGCCGAGCTGGCCAAGGCCAACTCCGAGGACCCCGGCTCCAAGGACAACGGCGGCCTCTATGAGGATGTGACCCGGGACACCAGCTTCTTTGCCGATTTCCTGAACTGGATCTTTGCCGATGGCCGCAAGGTGGGCGACACCGGTCTGGTGGAGAATACCCAGTCCGGACAGCAGGGCTGGCATGTGATGTATCTGGACAGCGTGGGCGATCCTCTGTGGAAGTACACTGCGGAGAACGATCTGCGGGATGCCGACGTCCAGACCTGGCTGGAGGGCCTGCAGGAGGGCTATGAGGCTGTGGACGGCTCCGGTATCCAGTATATCGGCTGATCTGCACGAGACCATTTGAATTTGACAGCCTGAGGGGGCGGGGCATTGCCCCGCCCCTGTTTTATCGGGCGGAAGGAGTGAACACAGTGGGACAGGAAGCCTTTTTGCGTACGGAGATGATGCTGGGGGAGGCCGCCATGGAGCGGCTGTGGAACAGCCATGTGGCCGTGTTCGGTCTGGGCGGCGTGGGAAGCTGGGCCGTGGAGGCCCTGGCCCGGGCCGGGATCGGCGCGCTGACCCTGGTGGACCATGACGAGGTGGGAATGACTAACCTGAACCGGCAGCTGGGGGCCCTCCACTCCACCCTGGGGATGCCCAAGGCAGAGGCACTGGCCGCCCGGGTGAGAGATATCAGCCCGGATTGTCGGGTGACACCGGTGGTGAAACGGTATGAGGGAGCTTGCCGGGAGGAGTTTTTCGGCGAGCGCTATGATTTTGTGGTGGACGCCATCGACCTGGTCTCCTGCAAGCTGGATCTGATCCAGACCGCGCTGGAACGGGGGATCCCCATGATCTCGGCACTAGGCACGGGCAACAAGCTGGATCCCAGCCAGTTCCGCATCAGCGACATCTCCAAAACAGAGGGCTGTCCCCTGGCCCGGGTGGTGCGCAAGGAACTGCGCAATCGGGGGATCCATCACCACCGGGTGGTCTGGTCTCCCGAGCTGCCCGCCGTCACGGACCAGAGCGGGGAGGCCCCGCCGCCGGGACGCCGCAGCGTGCCCGCCAGCGTGTCCTGGGTGCCCTCCTGCGCGGGGCTAATGATGGCCGGCGATGTGATCATGACACTTGCCGGACGGAACCAGGCATAGAACGGAATCTGGAATAAAAGCATCCCTCCATTGGCAGACTGAGACCAATGGAGGGATGCTTTTTGATGAATCAGAATGGAAAAAAACAGCGGCTGCCCCTGGCCGCCCTGGTTGCAGGTGGATTGGCGGGGCTGGCAAACGGCTTTTTCGGCGGGGGAGGGGGGATGATCCTGGTGCCTATGCTCCTGGGTCGCTGTCAGCTGGAGCCCCGCCGGGCCTTCGCCACATCGGTGGCGGTGATCCTGCCCCTGTGCATGCTCTCGGCCGGGATCTACTGGCTCCGGGGCGGACTGGATCTGTCCCTGGCGCTGCCCTATCTGGTGGGGGGACTGGCAGGAGGATTCTTGGGCGGAAAGCTCTTCCGGGGGGTCAATATCCTGTGGCTGCGCCGGATTTTTGGCGCGTTCCTTCTCTACGGCGGGGGGAAGGCGCTGCTGGGATGGTAGCCTGGTGGGGGGCGGTGCTGGTGGGCGGGCTGACCGGCATCCTCTCCGGGTTCGGCGTGGGCGGGGGGACTCTTCTGCTCCTCTATCTCACCGCGGTCGCCGGAATCCCCCAGCACCTGGCCCAGGGGATCAACCTGCTCTATTTTCTGCCCACGGCGTCCACCGCCCTCGTTTCCCATGTGCGCAACGGGTATGTAGACAAAAAAACAGCGGTGCCCGCCATCCTGGCCGGACTGGCGGGCACCGCACTGGCGGCCTGGGTGGCCACAGGGCTGGAGGTGGAGCTGCTCCACCGGTGCTTTGGGGGCTTCCTGCTGGTGGTAGGGGTGCGGGAGCTCTTCGCCCGGCCCCGTTAACCCTTCTCTCCGGCGCTCACATCAAAGCGGCGGACATCCACCTGGGCCACGTGGGCCTGTTCCACCTGGTGGATGGCCTGGAAGGGAGCGCCCGCCATATGGGCGTCCAGATGGGCCTGGCTGTCCCAGTGCTCCAGCAGCACCAGCCGGTCGGGAGACTCCACGGCGGCAAAGAGCTCATACTGGAGACAGCCCGCCTCTCCGCGGACCTGTTCCAGAAGCTGATTCTGCTGAAGGGCGGCCAGGAAGGCCTCCCGGGCGCCGGGGTGGAGGGTGTAGGTCACATTGAGCACGATATGCATGAGAAAAGACTCCTTTCCAAAACATGATGTGCGGGGATGCACGCCGGAGGAGATGGGATCAGGGGCGGTTCCGGCGGAGGGTGAGATAGCCCTCCAGGATCAGCGTGGCGGCCACGGCGTCCACCGTCTTTTTGTGCTGCTTCATCTTCTTGCCGCTGGCGTGGAGGATGCTGTGGGCCTCCACGGTGGTGCGCCGCTCGTCCCAGAGCACCGGGGTGAGGCCGGTACGCTCCTCCAGCTGTCCGGCGAACGCCCGGTAGAGCTCGGCCCGGGGGCCCTCTGTGCCGTCCATATTGCGGGGGAAGCCCATGACAAGCTCCTCCACCCCGTGGGCGGCGATCAGCTTTTCGATCTCCTCCGCGACCACCTCGCTCTTTCGGCTGTGGATGACAGTGGTAAAGCCGGCCAGAAGACCGGTGGCGTCCGATATGGCGATCCCGGTGCGGGCATCGCCGTAGTCGATGGCCATAATGCGCATGGTTTCATTCCTCCTTCGTGTCTGGTTCTATTATCCGGGCAGAGAAGGAAAAAGTCAATTTTTATTTCAAAAGAAGCTTGACTTTCGGTGGAGGGTGTGCTATTCTGGAAACACCTATGAAAGAGGGCTTTTCTTTTGTGCGCGTTTCTACGGTGTGACGGGCATGAAACCCTTCCCTCCAGGCGAGGACATAGGGAGGCAGACATGCCGAGTCCGCACCGTGACGATAGGCGCAGTGCGCCCACGTCGCTGGATTCGGCCAAGGGCTGTATCCGGCGTTTTTTTATGCCGGTGTACCGCTCAACTATTGAAGGAGGTGCCGAACACATGGCAAAGGCAGGTTCCCGGGTGAAGATCACCCTCCGCTGCTCCGAGTGCAAGCAGAGAAACTACAACACCAACAAGAATAAGAAGAACACTCCCGACCGTCTGGAGCTGAACAAGTACTGCCCCTTCTGCAGAAAGCATACGGTTCACAACGAGACCAAGTAATGAGAATGTATCTCTCATTGAGAAAGAAGGGTGTACGGAATGCCTGATTACGAGAAGAACGAGCAGGCCGCTGCCGCCAAGGCGGACAAGTCCAAGAAGGATGTCAAGAAGTCCAAGCCTGGCTTTTTCGCCCGCATTGGCAAGTGGTTCCGCGAGATGAAGGTCGAACTCAAGAAGGTCCAGTGGCCCACGAAAAAGCAGACGATCAACAACACCGTCGTCGTCATCGTGTGCTGTATCGTCATTGGCATCTGCATCTGGGCGTTTGACTGGCTGGCGCAGTCCGTCTTCGCCGCGCTCATGAATCTGTTTAAGGGTTAAGGAGCGGCGAGTATGGCAGATAACGCGAAGTGGTATGTCGCGCACACCTATTCTGGTTACGAGAACACCGTAGCTGCTTCCATTGAGAAGGCGGTGGAAAACCGCGGGATGCGCGATCTCATCCATGAGGTAAACATCCCCATGGAGACGGTTACCGAGATCACCGAAAACGGGCCTAAGACCGTGGACCGCAAGGTCTTCCCCGGCTATGTGCTGGTGAAGATGGTCATGACCGACGAGACCTGGCACCTGGTGCGCAACGTGCGCGGCGTGACTGGTTTTGTGGGTTCGGGCAGCAAGCCCATTCCCCTCACCGAGGAGGAGGTTGCCTCCATGGGTGTGGAGAAGAAGGAAGTCGTGGTCGGCTATGAAGTGGGCGACCGCGTCAAGATCACCGAAGGCGCGCTGGAGTCCTTCCTGGGCGCCGTGGAAGAGATCGACCTGGAGCGCAGCAAAGTGCGCGTCGTGGTCGAGATGTTCGGCCGTGAGACCCCTGTCGAGCTGGAGCTCGATCAGGTGGAGCGGGTCGACGACTAAACGGGTGAAAGACCCCGTATCCCCCGCACGTGGGAGGAATTGTATCAATTCCGTCTCAACCACATTTAAGTAGGAGGTGCTGTTTCAAATGGCACAGAAAGTTACTGGTTACGTCAAACTGCAGATTCCTGCCGGCAAGGCGACTCCCGCCCCCCCTGTGGGCCCCGCCCTCGGCCAGCATGGCGTGAATATCGCCGCTTTCACCAAGGAGTTCAACGAGCGCACCAAGAATGACGTGGGCATGATCATCCCCGTCGTCATCACCGTGTATGCCGACCGCTCCTTCACCTTCATCACCAAGACTCCTCCCGCCGCCGTGCTCATCAAGAAGGCCTGCAACATCGAGTCTGGTTCCGGTGTGCCCAACAAGACCAAGGTTGCCACCATCAGCAAGGAGGACGTCCGCAAGATCGCGGAGACCAAGATGCCCGACCTGAATGCGGCCAGCATCGAGTCCGCCATGAGCATGATCGCCGGCACCGCCCGCTCCATGGGCGTTGTCGTGGGCGACTAAGGCGAAGGAGGGAGAAGCAATGTTTAGAGGTAAGAAGTACGTCGAGAGCGCCAAGAAGATCGAGAAGGGCACTCTCTATGATGCCGCTGAGGCTATGGACCTGGTCGTGAAGACCGCCACCGCCAAGTTCGACGAGACCGTCGAGCTGCACGTCAAGCTGGGCGTTGACTCCCGCCATGCGGACCAGCAGGTCCGCGGCGCCATCGTCCTGCCCCACGGCACCGGCAAGACCCAGCGCGTGCTGGTCTTCGCCAAGGGCGACAAGGCTGAGGCCGCCAAGGAGGCCGGCGCTGATTTCGTCGGCGAGATGGACCTGGTGCAGAAGATCCAGTCCGAGAACTGGTTCGACTATGATGTGGTCGTCGCCTCTCCCGACATGATGGGCGTGGTTGGCCGCCTCGGTAAGGTCCTGGGCCCCAAGGGCCTGATGCCCTCCCCCAAGGCCGGCACCGTCACCCCCGACGTGGCCAAGGCTGTCAAGGAGATCAAGGCCGGTAAGGTCGAGTACCGTCTGGACAAGACCAACATCATCCACTGCCCCATCGGCAAGGTGTCCTTCGGCGCTGAGAAGCTGACCGAGAACTTCACCGCTCTCATGGGCGCCATCATCAAGGCTAAGCCTGCTGCCGCCAAGGGTCAGTATATCAAGAGCTGTGTCACCGCCACCACCATGGGCCCCGGTGTGAAGATCAACGGCGCCAAGCTGGTGTAAGAAGCGCGAAGGCCGCGAACAGGGGAGCCAAGGAACGGCGCAGGCGAAAAAACAGGTCGGCCGCAGGCCGGCGGCATTTTTCGCGGAGCGTGACTTGGCGACCCGATCGTGCGCGAGCCGTAGCGTGACAAGCCGGGGAGATGTGCCATCCGGCGCAGCCCCACAAAAAAGATCATTTCCGGACAGGTTATGCTTGACATAGCCTGTCCGGGGTGATATAATAATTCGCGTGTTCAAAGACAGCGGGCAGCCATAAGCCCCGCCGAGAATGCAGCAAGTGAAGAAGCTTTCTTTGTGCTGTTTTCGTGCTTTGAGCATGAGAATAGCATTTTTTATTTCATGGAGGTGAATCCCACATGCCTAACGCAAAGGTTCTGAGTGAGAAGCAGGCCATTGTCGCCGACCTGACTGAGAAGCTGAAGACCGCTGCCAGCGGTGTTCTGGTGGACTATAAGGGTATCACCGTTGCCGAGGATACCGCCCTGCGTGCCGAGTGCCGCAAGAACGAGCTGGACTACGCTGTTGTGAAGAACACCCTGGTTCGTTTCGCCATCAACAACGTGGGTCTGGAGGAGATGGATTCCGTTCTGAATGGTACCACTTCTCTGGCCCTGAGCCATGGTGACCCCATCGCTCCCATGCGTGTGATCGCGAAGTTCGCCAAGCAGTTCAACGGCGAGAAGTTCACCATCAAGGCCGGTTTCATGGACGGCAAGGTGCTGTCTCTGGACGAGATCAAGGCTCTGTCCGACCTGCCATCCAAGGAAGTCCTGCAGGCTCAGGTTCTGGGCACCATGCTGGCTCCCATCACCAGCCTGGCTATCGTCCTCAAGGCGATCGCCGAGGAGAAGGGCGGCTTCGTCGAGGCTGCTCCCGCCGAGGAGGCTCCCGCTGCCGAGTAAGGTTGGTACGTCAGTACCCGCCTGACAGCGGTTCTGTTCCCCGCATCCCCGCACTGGGGAGACTCAAACTTATTTTTTAAATGATTGAATTTAGGAGGTATCTTATCATGGCTAGCGAGAAGATCACTGCTTTGATTGAAGAGGTTAAGGGCCTGACTGTTCTGGAGCTGTCCGAGCTGGTGCACGCTCTGGAGGAGGAGTTCGGCGTTTCCGCTGCTGCTATGGCCGCTCCCGCTGCTGGCGGCGCTGCCGGCGGCGAGGCTGCTGCTGAGAAGACCGAGTTCGACGTGGTTCTGGCCGGCTTCGACGCTGCTGCTAAGATCAAGGTCATCAAGGTTGTCCGCGAGATCACCGGCCTGGGCCTGGCTGACGCCAAGGGCCTGGTCGAGGGCGCTCCCAAGGCTCTGAAGGAGGGTGTCTCCAAGGACGAGGCCGAGGAGATGAAGAAGAAGCTCGAGGAGGCCGGCGCCAAGGTCGAGCTGAAGTAAGAGTTTCTCTTGCTGTACTGTAACGTGCGTGTCCCAATCGGGGCACGCACGTTTTTTTATGCCCTTTGACGGCGGACGGATCAAATGCTATGATGGGATAACGTTAAGAAATTGCTAAGAAATGCCCCTGGAAAACCATAAGAAGCGCCTGTTATCCTATCCTTGCCGGAAGGAGATCGGGACCGATCGGGGAAGTTCAAACGGTGGAGGAGATGTCTAGATGGAAGCGTGTGTACTGGTAGTGGATGACGACCGGGAGATCGTCCAGGCTATTGCCCTGCTGCTGGAGAAGGAGGGATACCGGGTGCTGCGGGCCTACAACGGCCTGGAGGCGCTGGAGCTGGCCTGTGAGCGCTCGGTACAGCTCATCCTGCTGGACGTGATGATGCCCAGGCTGGACGGGCTTTCCGCCCTGATGAAGATCCGGGAGAAACGGAACCTGCCCATCATCGTGCTCTCCGCCAAGAGTGAGGACAGCGACAAGATCCTGGGACTCTCCATGGGGGCCGACGACTATGTGTCCAAGCCTTACAATCCCCAAGAGCTGCTGGCCCGGGTCCGCAGTCAGCTGCGGCGGTATACCCGGCTGGGGGACGTCCATGCGGAAGAGCGGAGCGGAGAGATCGTCAACGGCCGTCTTACCTATTTGCCGGAGGCGCTGGAGCTTCGGGTGGATGGAGAACCGGTCCGACTCACCGCTACTGAGACCCGCATCGTGGATCTGTTGATGCGCAATCTGGGACGGATCTTTCCGGCTGAGGAGATCTACCGCCGGGTGTGGGATGGGGAGGAGGCCTATGCCTCGGAAAACACGGTCATGGTCCATATCCGGCATATCCGGGAAAAGATCGAACTCAATCCAAAGGAACCGGAGTATTTAAAGGTGGTGTGGGGCATTGGATACAAAATGGAAAAAAAGTAAAGGTATTTTGAGTGTGCTGTTCCTCCTGATCGGACTAACGCTCATGGCCATTTTTGGAGGTATCGGACTGTTGGGCGCCAGTAGTCTGGAACTGGGTGATGTGGCGGACAGCTTCCGCAGCGACTATCAGGATACCCGGCGCTTCCGCAGGGAGATCAGCTATGACCTGCGTGCCATGCTGGAGTTTGTGCTGACCGGGGAAGAGACATCCTGCTTCCAGGATGAGAACCTCCGCTGGGGGATTTGGCAGGATGAGAAACTGTTGGCCGGCAACCTCAACGGCATCACGGGAAATCTGACGGGACATCAGGAACCGGGCTATAATTTCTACCTGGAGTACCGGGACGGCAAGGTGCAGATCTGGAAGGACGGCGCTGAGGTGGATGTCTATGGAGACGAAGTCTACCGGGACCAGTGGGAGCAGTGGGAGCTGCCCGGCTACCGCAATCTGGACACCGAGCTCTTTGTGGGCGGAGGTTGGACCGATAGCGGTCGGGGCTTTGACCTCTCCAGCATCACTGGGGCGGCCACACCCATGGCGACAGCGGTCCCTGGGGAGACTGGCGGGGAGGAGCCTGCCGCTGACACCGGGGAGCCGTGGGACGGCGTGACCATCCGTCTGGCTGCCGCCCAGACACCGGTGTATTTTTACTACTCCATGGGGCTTTATGATGTAGCTGATACCCTGTACACCATGCGCCTTGCGGTATGTATCGTGGCAGGCTGCTTCCTGCTGGGTGTGGCGCTGGTGGTGTGGAGCCTCCTGTGGCGGCGCTGGATGGCTCTGACCTTCCGGGCGGCCGGACGCCTCACGGGGAAGATCTGGCTGGAGATCAAGCTGCTCCTCCTGGCGCTCCTGGTGGGACCGCTGATGGTGTCCCTGTCCTATGCCTACGAGCCCATTTTCCTGGCCTTTGCCATCGGCCTGTGCTGGGTGATGGTGTTTTACCTCAACGACTTCCTCTGCAATCGGGGCCGTCTGTGCCGGGTGAGCTTCTGCGGCTGGCTGGCGGGAAAGCTGCGGGGAGACGGGTTGGACCTGCCCCTCCAGCGACGGGCCATGCGGAGCGGAGTGGTCCACCTGATGGCCGTGGTGATTCTGGCCCTGGGGGCCGCGGCCTTTGACTTGGGGTTATTTCTGTCGGCCTGGCGCAGCGGCTCCATCCGGATCTGGGTCCCATTCCTGATCGGATTGGTGGGGCTGGTGCTGCTGGGGATCGTCTTTCTCCACTGGAAGGAGGAGCGGGCGATGATCGAAGACCTGGGGGCTCTCTCCGATCAGATCGAGGCGGTGCGCAGGAAACAGCAGGGGACCATGCTGGCGGCGGAGCGACCTCTGGCCGGGCTCTCCCAGGCGGTAGCCGACATCGACAGCGGCCTTCAGCAGGCGGTGGAGGAACGGCTGCGCAGCGAGCGGATGAAGGTAGAGCTCATCACCAACGTCTCCCACGACCTCAAGACCCCGCTGACCTCTATCCTGAGCTATGCGGCCCTTCTGGAAGAGGAGGAACTGCCTGACCATGTGCGGGACTACGTGACCATCCTCAACGACAAGGCCCAGCGCCTGAAGAACATGGTACAGGAGGTCTTTGACGTGAGCAAGGCGGCCTCCGGAAATCTGAATCTCCACTGGGAGGAGCTGGACCTGGCCAAGCTGCTGCGGCAGACCCTGGCCGACCAGGCCGAGCCCATCGCCGCAAGCGGTCTGGATCTGCGCACCCGGCTTCCGGCGGAGCCGGTCCTCATCCGGGCGGACGGCGACCGGCTCTACCGGGTCTTTCAAAACCTGATTCAGAATGTGCTCCAGTACAGTCTGGAGGGCTCCCGGGCCTACCTCACCCTGGAGACCAACGGGGAGAGCGGGCGGGTGTGCGTCCAGAACATCTCCCGGGAGGAGCTGTCCCGGGAGAAGGACTTCACCGAGCGCTTTGTCCGGGGAGACGAGAGCCGCAGTGACGGCGGGAGCGGGCTTGGTCTGGCCATCGCCAAGAGCTTTACCGAGGCCTGCGGCGGAACCTTCCGGCTGCGGACCGACGCCGACCTCTTCACCGTGGAGGTGGAATTCCCGTGTGTCCAGCCCTCCCTTCCGGAAGGGACGGAGTCAGTATAAGCCAAATGCCCTGCGGATGGGAGGATGTCCCCGTCCGCAGGGCATTTCTCTGGGAAAAGATGTGTACAAAATAGACAATCCACTTTACTTTCTGCGGGGATATGGTTATACTAATGTCTAGTAACTGCCAAACGGTGCGGCGAGGGCTCGCCGCTGAAAAGGGAAGCCGGTGAAAATCCGGCGCAGTCTTACCTCTACTGTAAGCGCGGACAAAGGCGTCAGACCCATTGGCTCTGCCGAGAAGGGACGCCGGCGGAAGAAGCGCAAGCCAGGAGACCTGCCTTTTGGCCGACGTCGCTCTTAGGTGGAGAGCGCCGCTGTTTGCCTGTGCAGATCTGCGGCCCGTCTCCTCTGGAGGCGGGCTTTTTCTGTGGGGAGGTGGAGCATGCCGAAGCTGGAATACTATATCCCGGTGGGGCGGCAGCGGCTGCGCTGCGGCTATACCACCGGCACCTGTGCCGCGGCGGCGGCACGGGGCGCGGCGCAGGCCTTGCTGACTGGTATTCGCCCGGCCGGAGTGGAGATCGACACCCCCGCCGGCGTGCGGGTGCAGGTGGAGCTGCTGGACTGGTCCGCCGGAGCGGACTGGGCCATGTGTGCCGTGGAAAAGGACGGCGGGGATGACCCGGACGTGACCGATGGCATGCGGATCTATGCCAGAGTTTCCCGGCGGAGCGACGGCACACTGCGGGTGGACGGGGGAGAAGGCGTGGGCCGGGTGACCCGACCTGGGCTGGACCAGCCCCCCGGCGCGGCGGCCATCAATTCCACCCCCCGCCGGATGATCGCCGAGCAGCTCGCGGCCGCCCTGCGGGAGGCAGGGGACCACGGCGGGCTGGAGGCGGTCATCTCCGTCCCCGGGGGAGAGGCGCTGGCCCGCAAGACCTTCAACCCACGGCTGGGGATCCAGGGTGGGATCTCCATCCTGGGGACCAGCGGGATCGTCCGCCCCATGAGCGAGGCGGCTCTGGTGGACTCCATCACGCTGGAGCTGGACATGGCCTATGCCGCCGGAGTACAGCACCTGCTGGTCACGCCGGGCAACTATGGGGAGGACTACGCCCGGGACCACCTGGGGCTGGAGACGGAGGGCTGCATCTCCTGCAGCAATTACCTGGGCGCCGCCATCGATCACGCGGCGGGGCTGGGCTTTTCCAGTTTCCTGCTGGTGGGGCATCTGGGCAAGCTGGTGAAGGTGGCCGGCGGCGCCATGAACACCCACTCCCGGACGGCGGACGGCCGCCGGGAGACCATGGCCGCCCACGCTGCCCTGTGCGGCGCGCCCCGGGGGCTGGTGGAACGAGTCTTTGAAGCGGCCACCACCGACGCGGCCCTGGAGCTTCTGGAGGAGGCGGGGCTGCGGGAGGACGTGATGGCCTCTTTGACCAGGGCGCTCTATGAGAACCTCCGCCATCGGGCGGGGGAGGAGATGGAAATTCAGGCGGTGGTCTTTTCCAACCGCTTTGGCCTGCTGGGGCAGACCCCGGGGGCCAGTGAACTGCTGGCGCGCCACAGGCGCGGGGAAGGAGAATCCTTATGATCCATTTTATTGGCGCCGGACCGGGCGCGGCCGACCTGATCACGGTGCGGGGGGCCCGCCTTCTGGGGGAGGCCGACGTGATCATCTACGCGGGGAGCCTGGTCAATCCGGCCCTGCTGGAGTACCGCAAAGAGGGCTGTCAGGTCTATGACAGCGCCTCCATGACCCTGGAGGAGGTTCTGGACGTCATGCGGGAGACCGAGGCGGCCGGCAAGACCACCGTCCGGCTCCACACAGGGGACCCCTCCCTCTACGGGGCCATCCGGGAGCAGATGGACGCCCTGGACGTGGATGGGATCTCCTACGATGTGACGCCGGGCGTCTCCTCCTTCTCCGGCGCGGCGGCCGCCCTTCAGGCCGAGTACACCCTGCCTGATGTCTCCCAGAGCGTCATCATCACCCGTATGGCGGGACGGACGCCGGTACCCGAGGGAGAGGCCCTGCGCAAGATGGCCAGCCACGGCTGCACCATGGTGCTCTTCCTCTCCACGGGCCTGCTGGAAGAGGTGGAGCGGGAGCTGATGGCGGGGGGATATGCCCCCGACACCCCGGCGGCCATCGTCTACAAGGCCACCTGGCCGGAGGAGCGGGTGTTCCGCTGTACGGTCTCCACCCTGGCAGAGACCGCCCGTACCAACGGCGTCACCAATACCGCCCTCATCACCGTGGGGCGGTTCCTGGGAGAGGACTATGAGCGCTCCAAGCTCTATGACCCTACCTTTACCCACGGCTGCCGGAAGGGGACCGAGGTATGAGACTGGCCCTCACCGCCTTCACCCGCCGGGGATATGGTCTGGCCTGCTCCCTGGCCCGGGCACTGGAGGAACAGGGGGAGGAAGTGAAGCTGGCCCTCCCGGCACGGCTGGCCCAGGAACTGGGGACAGCCTCCTATGAGCGGCTGGCCGACTGGACGGGAGCGCGCTTTGCCGACTGCGAGGGGCTCCTCTTCGTGGGGGCCTGCGGCATCGCGGTCCGGGCCATCGCCCCCTGGGTGAGGGACAAGTATACCGACCCCGCCGTGGTCAGTGTGGACGAGGGAGGGGCCTGGGTGGTCCCACTCCTCTCCGGCCATGTGGGCGGGGCCAACGACCTGGCCCGCCGGGTGGCCCGGCTCACGGACGGTACGGCGGCCATCTCCACTGCCACCGATGTGAACGGGCGTTTCGCGGTGGACAGCTGGGCAAAGTGTAAAGGTTTATACATTGACAGTAAAATGGCGGCCAAACGGGTGTCCGCTGCCCTTCTGGCGGGGGATTCCGTAGGGCTGCAAAGTGATTTTCCTATACAGGGAGAGCGACCGGAGGGCCTCTCGTCGGGGCCGTCTGAGGTGGGGATCGTCCTGACTGCGGACGCGGAAAAGGCGCCCTACCCGGTGACCCTGCGTCTTGTCCCACCGGTGCTTACTCTTGGCATCGGCTGCCGGAAGGGAACCAGCTCCGAGACCATCGCCCGGGCGGTGGAGGAGACCCTGAAGGCCTTCCGGCTCCATCCGCGCGCGGTGTTCCAGGTAAGCACCATTGATCTGAAACAGGGGGAGCCAGGGCTGCTGGAGTTCTGCCGGACCCAAGGGCTGCCCCTGTGGGTCTGGACGGCGGAGGAGCTGGCCGGGACACCGGGAGCCTTTACCCCCTCCGCCTTTGTCCGCTCGGTGACCGGGGTGGACAATGTCTGCGAGCGTGCCGCCGTGCGGGCGGGGGGAGCGCTGTTGGTCCCCAAGCAGGCGGCAGACGGGGTCACCGTTGCGGTGGCCCGGCGGCCATGGGCCGTCTCATTTGAAGAAGGAAGCGAGGAAACACCATGCGAGTGACCGTGATAGGACTGGGCCCCGGCGCCGGGGCCGATTTGACCGGGCGGGCCGTGGAGGCGCTGGAGCGCTGCGACCTGATCGTGGGCTACACCGCCTATATTGCCCTGCTGGAGGGGCAGTTCCCCGACAAGGAGCGCCGCTCCACCGGTATGCGCCGGGAGGTGGACCGCTGCCGTATGGCGGTGGAGGAGGCAGCGGCCGGCCGGGATGTGGCCCTGGTCTGCTCCGGCGACTCGGGGGTGTACGGTATGGCGGCCCTGGTGTACGAGGTATCCCGGGACTATCCGCCCATCGAGATCGAGGTGGTCCCCGGTATCACCGCCGCCTGTGGGGGAGCCGCCGTACTGGGCGCGCCCCTGACCCACGACTTTGCGGTGGTCTCCCTCTCCGACCTGATGACTCCCTGGGAGACCATCGAAAATCGCCTGCGCCTGGCGGCCCGGGCTGATTTTGTGCTCTGCCTCTACAATCCCTCCAGCCGGAGCCGGGCCGACTATCTCCAGCGGGCCTGTGACATCCTGCTGGAGGAAAAGAGCCCGGATACCGTGTGCGGCTATGTCCGCAACATCGGCCGCGCCGGGGAGGAGGCCCATACCTGCACCCTCGCCCAGCTGCGGGAGACCCAGGTGGACATGTTTACCACGGTCTTTGTGGGCAACCGGCAGACCTGCCTCATCGGCGGAAAGATGGTCACCCCCCGGGGCTACCTCCAGCGGGGGATGTGAGATGGAGGTCCTGCTCTTTGGCGGCACCACGGAGGGCCGGGAGCTGGCCCTGTGGCTGGCCCGGCGGGACTGCCGGGTGACCGTCTGTGTGGCCACCGACTACGGGGCCACTCTCCTGCCCGAGGGGGAGGGGATCGCGGTCCACACCGGACGGCTGGACGAGGCAGGGATGGAGGAGCTGATGAAAAGCCGTCCCTTCTGCTGCGTGGCCGACGCCACCCACCCCTATGCTGTACAGGTCACCGCCCAGATCCGCGCCTGCTGTGAGAAGCTGGACCTGCCCTACCGGCGGATCGTTCGGGCGGAAGAGGGGGCGGGGGACTTCCTGCGCTGCGCCAGCCTGACCGACGCCGCTAAGCTGTGCCGGGAACTGCCGGGGAACATCCTGCTCACCACGGGCAGCAAGGAGCTCGCTCCCTTCGCCCAGCCGGGGCTGCGGGAGCGGTGCTATCCCCGGGTGCTGCCCAGCGTGTCCTCTCTGGAGGCCTGTCAGGCAGCGGGGTTTCCTCCGAAACAGATCATCGCCATGCAGGGGCCCTTTTCGGCGGAGCTCAACCGGGCCGTGATCCGGCAGCTGTATATCTCCGTGCTGGTGACCAAGGAGAGCGGTGCGGCCGGAGGATTTGAAGAGAAGTGCGCGGCGGCCCGGGACACGGGCTGCCGGCTGATCGTGGTGGAGCGTCCCACCCGGGAGCGGGGGGAGACGCTGGCGGAATTTCAAAGGAACTGGGAGGCGCAGCGGCCATGAAAGTCTATCTGATCGGCGTGGGCATGGGAAATCCGGACACCCTCACCGGGGAGGCCCGGAGGGCCATCGAGGAGAGCCGGGTGCTCCTGGGCGCCCCCCGGCTGCTGGAGCCCTGGAGCGGGGAGAAACCCGCTCATCCCCTCATCCGCCCGCGGGAGATCCTCGCCGCCCTGGAAGGGGAAAGCGACGGCCCGGCGGCCGTCCTCCTCTCCGGAGACACGGGCTTTTACAGCGGGGCAAAGGCGCTCTGGCCCCTGCTGGAGGGGTACGAGGTACATACCATCCCGGGCATCTCCTCTCTCGCTTACTTCTGTGCCCGGCTCAACACCACCTGGCAGGATGTCCACTGGGTGAGCGCCCATGGACGTACCCACAACGCGGTGGGGGAGATTCAGAGCCACCGGCGCACCTTTGTTCTCACGGGAGGTGAGACCCGGGCCCAGGACCTGTGTGCGCAGCTGTGCAGCCGGGGCCTGGGTGATGTGCGGATCTGGGTTGGGGAGCGGCTCTCCTACCCGGAGGAGCGCATCTGTGCCGGGACGGCCCAGTCCCTGGCGGGGGAGGAGTTTGCCGATCTCGCCGTGCTGCTGGCCGAGCATCCCCACCCGGTGGAGCGATCCGCTACCGCGCCCGGTCTGCCCGACAGTGCCTTTCAGCGGGGAAAGGTGCCCATGACCAAGGAGGAGGTCCGCGCCCTCGTGGTCTCCAAGCTCCGTCCGGAGCGGGAGAGCGTGATCTGGGACGTGGGGGCGGGTACCGGCTCGGTGTCGGTGGAGTGCGCTCTGGCCGCCCCGGCCGGAGTGGTCTACGCGGTGGAGCGGCGGAGTGAGGGCCTGGAGCTCATCGCTCAGAACGCCGCGGCCCTAGGCGCCTCCAACGTGATCCCGGTGTCCGGGACCGCCCCTGAGGCCCTGGCGGAGCTGCCGCCCCCCGACCGGGTCTTTGTGGGGGGAAGCGGGGGTGCCCTGCGGGCCATTCTGGCCGCCGCCCTGGACAAGCGCCCCGGCCTCCGGGCGGTGGTGTCGGCCGTGACTTTGGAGACCCTCCAGGAGGCGGTGTCGGCCTTTGAGGAACTGCATTTTCAGGATGTGGACCTGGTCCAGGTGGCGGTCACTCGGACCAGGAAGGCGGGAAGCTACCACATGATGGAGGCCCAGAATCCGGTGTGGCTCATCAGCGGAACGGGGGGAGCGGAATGAATCCTCCCCGTCTGCTCTTTGCCGCCCCCGCCAGCGGGTGCGGTAAAACCACGGTGACCTGCGCCGTGCTCCAGGCCCTGGTAAACCGGGGACTGGACCCGGTGGCCTTCAAATCGGGGCCGGACTACATCGACCCCATGTTCCACGCGGAGGTACTGGGGGTGCCCTCCCGCAACCTGGACCTCTTCCTGATGGGGGAGCAGGCGGTGCGCCGCTCTCTGCGTCAGAACTGCGCCGGCCATGGACCCGCCATCCTGGAGGGGGCCATGGGCTACTATGACGGTGCGGCCCTCTCCAGCGAACTCAGCGCCTGGGACCTGGCCCGCCGGACTGCCACGCCGGCGGTACTGGTGGTGGACGGACGGGGCGCGGCCCGCTCTCTGGCGGCGGTGGTGAAGGGCTTCTGTGCCCTGGAGGAGGAACACGGCATCCGCGGGGTGCTCTTCAACCGGGTCTCCCCCATGTTCTACCCCGCCCTGAAGGACTGCGTGGAGGAGGAGACCGGCATCCCGGTTTACGGCTACCTTCCGGTTCTCCCCGACGCCTCCCTAGAGAGCCGCCATCTGGGCCTCATCACGGCCGCAGAGGTGTCCGACCTGCGGGGAAAGCTCTCTGCCCTGGCTGCCCATGCCGAGAAGAGCATAGACCTGGACGGCCTTCTGGCCCTGGCCCGGTCCGCCCCCGACCTGCCGCCGGAAGAGGAGAACATCGCCGCCTCCCATCCGGCCCGGCCCCGCATCGCCGTGGCCCGGGACGAGGCATTCTGCTTCTACTACGCCGACGCCCTGGAGCTGTTGGAGAAACTGGGGGCCGCGCTGGTCCCCTTCTCCCCGCTGCGGGACGAGGAACTTCCGGAGGGATGCGCCGGGCTCTATCTGGGGGGCGGCTATCCCGAGCTCTACGGAGCGGCGCTGGCCAACAATACCGCCATGCGCCGGGCAGTGCGCCTTGCAGTGAATCGCGGGATGCCCACCGTGGCCGAGTGCGGAGGCTTTCTCTACCTCCACCGGACCCTCTCCGACGCGGACGGGGTGGACCGCCCCCTGGCGGGAGCCCTGCCCGCCGCAGCCTGGAACCAGGGAAAGCTGGGGCGCTTTGGCTATATCACGCTGACGGCCCGGACGGAGGGCCTGCTCTGCGGGGCGGGGGAGAGCCTGCCGGCCCACGAGTTCCACTACTGGGAGAGCGACCGGCCGGGAGCAGATTTCCACGCCCAGAAGCCCAGGAGCAAGCGGGGGTGGGACTGCGCCTGGCATACGCCCACCCTCTATGCGGGATTTCCGCATGTACATTTTTGCGGCTGTCAACAGGCGGCGGAGCGATTTGTGGCCGCCTGTGCCAGATATCATGGGGAAAATGAGGGATGAACATGGGACTGTTGGAGAAGACCGTACGAGAGATCACGCCTGCCGATGAGCGGGCCGCGCAGGCCGCCCGCCGCCGGTGGGATTCCATTGCCAAGCCGCTGCACAGCCTGGGCCTTCTGGAGGATGCGGTGGTACGCATCGCGGCCATGGGCGGAAGCCCCGACGTGGACCTGAGCCGCCGGGCCATTGTGGCCATGTGCGCCGACCACGGCGTGGTGGCCGAGGGGGTGACCCAGACAGGACAGGAGGTCACCGCCATCGTCACAGAGAATATGTCCAAGGGGGATACCAGCGTCTGCTGTATGGCCCGGGTGGCCGGCGCCGAGCTGGTTCCGGTGGACATCGGCGTGGCCCGTCCGGTGGAGGGGGCGCGCATCCTTCAGCGCAACCTCATGCGGGGGACCCGCAATATGACCCGGGAGCCGGCCATGGACCGGGAGACCTGTGTCCGGGCCATCGAGACCGGCATCCAGATCGCGCAGGAGCTCTGTGCTTCCGGCGTAAAGCTCCTGGGTACCGGAGAGATGGGGATCGGCAACACCACGGCCTCTTCCGCCGTGGTCTCGGTGCTCCTGGGCGTGGAGCCGGAGACGGTCACCGGCCGGGGCGCGGGCCTCTCCTCAGAGGGGCTGGTGCGCAAGGTGGACGCCATCCGCCGGGCCGTGGCGGTGAACCAGCCCGATCCATCCGACCCGGTGGACGTGCTCTCCAAGGTGGGAGGACTGGATCTGGCCGGTCTGGCCGGTGTTTTCCTGGGCGGCGCGGCCTGCCGGGTACCCGTGCTGGTGGACGGGTTCATCTCGGCGGCGGCTGCCCTGTGCGCCGTGCGGCTTTGCCCGGCGGCGGGGGATTACCTGCTGGCCAGCCACGTCTCAGCGGAGCCCGCCGGGGAACTGCTGCTGGAGGCCCTGGGCCTGACCCCCTTCCTGCGGGCCAGAATGTGTCTGGGGGAGGGTACCGGTACGGCGGCGGTCATGCCTCTGCTGGACATGGCCCTGGCGGTCTACCGGGAGATGGCCACATTTGATGAGATCGAGGTGGAGGCTTACCAGCCGCTGACATGATACAATCCTTTTTTCAGACCAACCTGACCGCCCTGCTTCTGGGGTTTTGCCTGGATCTGCTGCTGGGGGACCCCCACTGGGCCCCCCACCCGGTCCGGGCCGTGGGACAGCTCATCGCGGGGCTGGAGGGGCCCCTGCGCCGCGTCTTTCCCAAAACCCCGGGAGGAGAGCGGGCCGGCGGTACGGCGCTGGTGGTCCTGGTGCTCTTTTTCTCCGTGGGGGTGACCGGACTGGTGCTCGCCCTGTGCGCCAGACTCCACCCGGCCCTGGACTTCGGGGTGCGGACCCTTTTGTGCTATCAGCTGCTGGCAGCCCGGTCCCTGCGGGATGAGAGCGGGAAGGTCTACCGCGCCCTCCGGGATGGAGACCTTCCGGGAGCCCGCCGGGCGGTGAGCATGATCGTGGGCCGGGACACCGAAAATCTGGACGAGACCGGTGTGGCCAAGGCGGCGGTGGAGACGGTGGCCGAGAACGCCTCGGACGGCGTGGTGGCCCCCCTCTTCTACCTGGCCCTGGGCGGCCCGCTGGCCGGAATGGCCTACAAGGCGGTCAACACCATGGACTCCATGGTGGGCTACAAGAATGAGCGCTATCTCTACTTCGGGCGGACTGCGGCCCGGCTGGACGACGTCCTCAACTTCCTGCCCGCCCGGCTGGCGGGGGGGCTCATGTGCCTGAGCGCCTTTCTCACCGGATTTGACGGACCGGGGGCGATACGCATTTTCCGGCGGGACCGGAAGAACCACGCCTCTCCCAATTCGGCTCACACCGAGGCCGCCTGTGCCGGAGCCCTGCGGGTGCAGCTGGCCGGTCCGGCTGTGTACTTTGGCCGTAGGGTGGAGAAGCCCACCCTGGGCGACCCCATCCACCCGGTGGAGGCCCTGGACATCCTGCGGGCCAACCGGCTGATGTACGGCACGGCCTTTTTGTCCCTACTCCTGCTGTGCGGGGTGCCGCTGATGGTCCTGCGCTTTCCCTTTTAAATCCCAAAAGGAGGGAGTCATCCCATGCCCATCTATACCCATGGCGGAGACATTTACGCCCAGTCCGGACCGGTGCTGGACTTTTCCGCCAATCAGAACCCGCTGGGGATGCCTCCTGCCGTGGCGGAGGCGGCCCAGGCGGCCGTCGTGGACGCCCAGCGCTACCCGGACAGTCTGTGCCGGGAGCTGCGCCGGGCCATTTCCCGGCGGGACGGCGTCCCGGCCGAGTGGATCTGCTGCGGAAACGGCGCGGCCGATGTGATCTTCCGGCTGTGCCTGGCTCTGCGGCCCCGCCGGGCACTGGTGACCGCCCCCACCTTCTCTGAATATGCCCAGGCCGTAGAGGCGGCCGGGGGAGAGGTGGTCCGCTATCCCCTGGCCCGGGAGAATGGCTTTGCAGTGGATGAGGGCTTTGCCGCCGCCTTTTCGGATGGGGTGGAGCTGGCCTTCCTGTGCAGCCCCAACAACCCCACCGGACGGAGGGTGGCCCAGCCCGTACTGGAGGCCATCCTCCGGCGGGCAGAGGAGGAGAAGGTCTGGCTGGTGGTGGATGAGTGCTTCCTCCACCTCTGCGACGGAGGGGGAGAGGGGCTGGCCGCCCGGCTCTCGGAGTTTCCGCGGCTGGTGCTCCTGCGGGCCTTCACCAAGTGCTACGCCATGCCCGGGCTGCGCCTGGGGTACTGTCTGACCGCCCATCCGGAGCTGCCCGAGCGGCTCTACCGGGTGGGGCAGCCCTGGAGCGTCTCAGCCCCCGCCCAGGCCGCCGGCATCGCCGCCTGCGCCTGTCCCAGCTGGCCGGAGACGGCCATGGAGCAGGTCATCCGCCCCCAGCGCGCCCGGTTGACGGCGGCTCTGCGGGCCCTGGGCCTGACCGTGTGGGAGAGCGAGACCAACTACCTGCTCTTTTCCGCGCCCGGGCGGAGCGACCTCAAGGAGCGCCTGCTGGAACGAGGGGTGCTCATCCGCGCCTGCGCCAACTACCCCGGACTGGGGGCGTGCGACTACCGCATCGCCGTTCGGCTTCCGGAGGAAAACGACATTCTGCTCAACGCCTTGAAGGAGGTACTGGACTGATGGCAAAGTGCATCATGGTACAGGGGACCATGTCCAACGCGGGGAAGAGCTTCCTGTGCGCCGCCCTCTGCCGGATCTTCCGGCAGGACGGGCTCCGGGCAGCCCCCTTCAAATCCCAGAACATGGCCCTCAACTCCTTCATCACCCGGGAGGGACTGGAGATGGGCCGGGCCCAGGTCATGCAGGCCGAGGCGGCGGGGATCGAGCCCTCCGTGCGGATGAACCCCATTTTGCTCAAGCCGGTGAGCGACGTGGGCTCCCAGCTCATCGTCAACGGCGTGCCCCGGGGCAACTGGAAGGCCCGGGACTATTTCGCCTACAAGCGGGAGCTCATCCCGGAGATCCTGGAGGCCTATGAGAGCCTGGCACGGGAATATGACGTGATCGTCATTGAAGGGGCGGGAAGCCCTGCTGAGATCAACCTGAAGGACGGGGACATCGTGAACATGGGCCTGGCCGCCATGGTGGACGCCCCGGTCCTCCTGTGCGGCGACATCGACCGGGGCGGGGTGTTTGCCTCCCTCTACGGCACGGCGGCTCTGCTGGAACCGGAGGAGCGGGCACGGCTCAAGGGATTTGTCATCAATAAATTCCGGGGAGACGTGGAGATCCTCCGCCCCGGCCTCTCCATGCTGGAGGAGCGTACCGGTATCCCCGTGACCGGCGTGGTGCCCATGGTGAACGTGGACCTGGACGACGAGGACTCCCTCTCCCAGCGGCTGGGGAACGGCGGCGGGGTGGGCCTCATCGACCTGGCGGTGATCCGGCTGCCCAAACTCTCCAATTTCACCGACTTCAACCCCCTGGAGCGCATCCCCGAGGTCTCCCTCCGGTATGTGTCCAGCCCCGCCCAGCTGCGGGAGCCCGACCTCATCCTGCTCCCCGGCACCAAGAACACCCTGGACGACCTGCGCTGGCTGCGCGCCAGCGGCCTGGAGAGCGCCATCCGCAAACACGCCGCCCGGGGCGGCGCGGTGATCGGCATCTGCGGCGGATACCAGATGCTGGGGGAGGAGGTCTCCGACCCCGACGGCGTGGAGGGGGGCGGAAGCCTGCCCGGCCTGGGTCTGCTGCCCGGGCGCACCGTGTTCCGGGGAGAAAAGACCCGCACCCGGGTCCAGGGCGTCTTTCACGGCCTGGAGGGGATCTTTGCGGGCATGAACGGCGTGGAGTTCGAGGGCTATGAGATCCACATGGGCGAGACCGCCCGGGGCGATGCTGCCGGGAGCTGCGCCCGCCTCCACACCCTGGATGGCGTGGAGAAGGCCGACGGTCTGGCCCGGGGCAATGTGTGGGGCAGCTATGTCCACGGCCTTTTCGATCAGGGCGGCTGCGCCGGAGCGCTGGTCAACTGCCTGCGCCAGGCCAGAGGGCTGGGCGAGCAGGAGGCTGTCTTGGACTGGACGGACTACAAGGAGCGCCAGTATGACATTCTGGCCGACGCGGTGCGTGCGGGGCTGGATATGGAGCGGGTCTACCGCATTCTCAACCGGGAGGAATAGGACATGAGAGAGATCCACTTGCAGCGGGTGGCCCCCGCTGAGATCGAGGCCAGGAGTATGGAGATCATCGCCTCCGAGCTGGGGGAGCGGGACATCCCGGCCCCGCAGCTGGCCGTGGTGAAGCGGTGTATCCACACCAGCGCCGACTTTGACTATGCCGACAATCTGGTCTTTTCTCCCCATGCGGTGGAGCGGGGGGTGGAGGCCCTGCGGAAGGGCTGCACCATCGTCACCGACACCCAGATGGCCCGGGCGGGCATCAACAAGCGGGTGCTGGAGGGCTTTGGCGGCCGCGTGGTGTGCTTTATGTCCGACCCGGATGTGGCCACCGAGGCCAGGGAGCGGGGGGAGACCCGCGCCACCGTCTCCATGGAGCGGGCCGCCGGGCTGGGAGGGCCTGTGATCCTGGCTCTGGGCAACGCCCCCACCGCTCTGGTGCGGGCCTGCCAGCTGATGGAGGAGGGACGGCTCCGGCCTGAACTGGTCATCGGTGTGCCGGTGGGCTTTGTCAACGTGGTGGAGTCCAAGGAACTGCTCCTCTCCATGGCGGGGGAGCACATCGTGGCCCGGGGCCGCAAGGGGGGGAGCAACATCGCCGCAGCCATCTGCAACGCCCTGCTCTACCTGGCCTCCGGCGACCGGAGAGAGTAATACGTGAGGTGAGATACCATGGGGAAAGCACTTCTGATGGTCTCCTTCGGGACCAGCTATCCCGAGACGCTGGAGAAGAATATCAGCCGTATCGAGGCGGCTGTGGCCGCCGCCCTGCCGGACCGGACGCTGTTCCGGGCCTTTACCAGCGGCATGATCCTGCGCAAGCTGGCGCGGCGGGACGGCGTACAGATCGACAATGTGGACCAGGCTCTGGAGCGCCTGGCCCGGGAGGGCTATGAGGATGTGCTCCTCCAGCCCACCCACATCCTCAATGGAGAGGAATATGACAAGCTCTGTGCCCAGGCACAGCCCTGGCGGGGGCGCTTTGCCCGCTTTGTGGTGGGCAAACCCCTGCTCACCACGGCGGAGGACTATCTGGCCGCAGCCGATGCGGTGATGGAATCCATCCCCGCTCCGGAGGCAGATGAGGCCCTGGTCTTTATGGGCCACGGCAGCGAGCATTTTGCCAATTCCGCCTATGCCCTGCTGGAGTATGCCCTCCACGACCGGGGCTGGGACCGGGCTTTTCTGGGGACGGTGGAGGGATACCCCACCCTGGACCAGGTCCTGCGCCGCCTGCGGGAGTGCAGCGGCGTGCGCCGGGTACGACTCCAGCCTTTCATGGTGGTGGCGGGGGACCACGCCGCCAACGACATGGCGGGCGAGGAGGAGGACTCCTGGAAGAGCCGCCTGGAGCGGGAGGGCTATACGGTGGAGTGTGTGCTGCGGGGCCTGGGGGAATACCCGGCCTTCCGCGCTCTCTTTGCCGGCCACGCCCTGGCGGCCCAGGGGGAAGAAGAGGGAGACAAGCGCCCGGACTGAGCGCCGGGACGCTTTCTCACCGGAGCGTGCTCCGGGGATAGAAGAGACGGTCTGCGGTAACCGCCCTGCGGGGCGGTTTCAAAAGGGAAGACGGGTGAGAATCCCGCACAGTCCCGCTGCCGTGATGGAAGAGCAAACCCGCATACAAGTCACTGGCCCCTTCGGGCTGGGAAGACACGGGCGCGCCATGAGGCCAGAGTCGGAAGACCTGCCGCAGACCGCGCCGGCCATGCCGGCAAACCATACCGCTACGGATGATAGGAGGTGTGTTTCCCGTGAAGAAGCAGTGGAACTCAAAAGCCGGTACCGGGTGAGCCCGGGCGCAGGACCGGTCCCGCTGGGGCGGGACCTTTGACCAAAGTGCAAATTGGGAAAGGATGAATGTACCATGAAACGATTGGATTCCTGTGTCCGCCTGGCCGCCGCCCTGTGCATGGCGCTGGGCGTGCTCACCGTGAGCGCCTCGGCCATGCACATCGCCGAGGGCTATCTCCCCCGGCCCTGGGCCTTTGGCTGGATGGCCGTGTGCGTGCCCTTTGTGGCCGCCGGTATGCGCTCTATTCAGAAGAGGGTGCGGGACTACCCCCGGGCCAAGGTGCTGCTGGCCATGTGCGGCGCCTTCGCCTTTGTGCTCTCGGCCCTCAAGCTCCCCTCGGCCACCGGCTCCTGCTCGCACCCCACCGGTGTGGGACTGGGCGCCATCCTCTTCGGGCCCACCGCCACCACGGTGCTGGGGCTCATCGTGCTGCTGTTCCAGGCTCTTCTGCTGGCCCACGGCGGCATTACCACCCTGGGGGCCAATGTCTTTTCCATGGCCATCGTGGGACCCTTTGTCTCCTGGGGGGTGTACCTGCTGCTCAAGAAGCTGAAGGCCCGTCCCGCCGTGGCGGTCTTCTGCGCCGCCGCGCTGGGGGACCTGGTGACCTATGTGACCACCTCGGTGCAGCTGGGCGTGGTCTACGGAAACATCGGGGAGTATCTGACCATCTTTGCCGTCACCCAGCTCCCCCTGGCCGTGGCCGAGGGTCTGCTGACGGTGGTGGTCTTCAACGTGCTGGAGAAATATGCCCGGGATGAGCTGCTGGAGCTCTCGGTGCTGTAAGGAGGGACGGAACATGAAAGTCTGGCAGAAAAATACCATCCTCATTTTGCTGGTGATCCTGTTGGCGGCGGCCCCTCTGTGGCTGTGCCGGGAGGCCGAATTCGGCGGAGCCGACGGCATGGCCGCCGAGCTGGTGGAGGAGAGCGTGCCCGGGTTTGAACCCTGGTTTGAGCCCATCCTGGAGCCGGCCAGCGGCGAGATCGAATCCCTGCTCTTCGCCCTCCAGGCGGCGGTGGGGTCCGGCGTGGTGTGCTTTATCCTGGGCCGCATCACCGCCCGGAAACCGGACAACAAGGACGCGTGACCACATGGGGACCGATCGCTATGCCTATGCCTCCCGCCTGCGGCGGGTGGACGCCATCCCCAAGCTGTGGCTGTCGCTGATCCCCCTGCTCCTGTGCGTGTGCTGTGACAGCGCCGCCGTGGGAGTGGCTACCCTGCTTCTGATGGGGGGACTCAATGTGTGGCTGGGCGGGCAGAGGCTGAGGACGGTCCTCCGTTTTCTCAAGGTCCCGCTGGCCTTTCTGGCCGTGGGCTGTCTCACCATCCTGGTGCGTCCCCTCTCACCGGAGGAAGGCGCACTGTGGGCGGTGGAGCTTCTGGGCCGCTTCCGCTGGGGGATCACGGCGGAATACCGGGATCTGAGTCTCATGGTGCTGTGTAAGGCCATGGGAGCGGTGTCGGCCATGTATTTCCTCTCCCTGAATACCCCCGTCACCGACGTGACCCTGGCCCTGGAGCGGCTGCGGGTGCCCAAGCTCCTGGTGGAGCTGATGGAGCTGATCTACCGCTTCATCTTTGTCCTCACGGACACCGCCGGACGCATCCGGGTGGCCCAGGAATCCCGGCTGGGCTACCAGGGCTGGCGCAGGAGTCTGGAGAGCATGGGGACGCTGGTCTCCATGCTCTTCCTCCGGGCCTGGCGGCAGGGGGAGCGCTCCTTCACCGCCCTGGAATCCCGGGGCTATAAGGGGCGTCTGGACACCCTGCCCGCCGACGCCGTGCCGGGGAAGTGGCTCTATGCCGTGCTGGCCGGAGTGAGCGCGGCGCAGCTGGGCGCGCTGGCGCTGGAAAGGAGCTTGCTGGGATGAACTACGCCATCGAGACAAGGGAATTGTGCTATACCTATGAGGACGGCACCCGGGCCCTGGACGCCATCTCCATCCGGGCTGCCCGGGGGGCGGTCACAGGGATTCTGGGGGCCAACGGCGCAGGTAAGTCCACCCTCTTTCTCAACCTGAACGGGGTGCTCACTCCCTCCGGGGGGCAGGTGCTGCTGGACGGGAAGGAGGTATCCTATGCCCGTCGGGATCTGCCCGAGCTGCGCCGGAAGGTGGGCATCGTCTTTCAGGACCCGGACGACCAGCTCTTCTCCGCCGACGTGTACCGGGACATCTCCTTCGGAGCGGTGAACCTGGGCCTGCCTCCGGAGGAGGTGCGCCGGCGGGTGGAGCTGGCCATGGAGCGCACGGGGGTGACCGCCCTGCGGGACAAGCCCACCCATGCCCTCTCCTACGGACAGAAGAAGCGGGTGGCCATCGCCGGGGTTTTGGTGATGGAGCCCAGCGTGATGATTTTGGATGAGCCCACCGCGGGACTGGATCCCCAGGGGGTGAGCGAGCTGATGCGCCTGCTCACCGCCCTGCGGGACCAGCTGGAGATGACCATTCTGCTGGCCACCCACGATATGGACATCGTGCCCCTCTACTGCGACTACGCCTATGTACTCAGCGGAGGGCGCGTGGCGGGGGAGGGAACGGCGGAGGAGCTGGTCTGCCAGCCCGGACTCCTGCGAGAAAACCACCTGCGTCTGCCCCGGATGGCCCATCTGATGGAGGTCCTGGCCCGGGAGGACGGGATGGATCTGCCCCGCTCGGCCGCCACCATTGGAGCGGTCCGCCGGGCCATATTAGAGCTGCTCAACAAGGAGGAAATGAGATGAAGCGAGGAATACTGTACGGTGTGGGGGTGGGTCCTGGGGACCCGGAGCTGCTCACCCTGAAGGCGGTGCGCATTCTGCGGGAGGCCGACGTGGTGGCCATGCCCGACAAGGGCAGCGGCGAACAGACCGCCCGCAAGATCGTGCAGGCCTATATCGAGGGGAAGGAGCTCCTCTCCTGTCCCACCCCCATGGTGCGGGACAAGGAGGTGCTGGCGCAGAGCTATGAGGCAAACGCCGACACCCTGTGCGCCCTGCTGGACCAGGGGAAGAACGTGGCCTTCATCACCCTGGGAGACCCGTCGGTCTACTCCACCTATCTCTACATCCATGAGCGGGTGGCCGAGCGGGGCTACGAGGCCCGTCTGATCCCCGGCGTGCCCTCCTTCTGCGCCGTGGCGGCCCGGCTGGGCATCAGCCTGTGCCAGGGAGAGGAGCGGCTCCTCATCGTTCCGGCCAGCCACAGCGTGGAGGACTGCGTGGATTTCCCCGCCAATCAGATCTACATGAAGGCCGGACGGCGTCTGGGCGGGCTCCTGGAGACGCTGGAGCAGCACGGACGGCTGGAGGGGGCCATGGCGGTCTCCAACTGCGGCATGGAGGAGGAGCAGGTCTGGCCCCGGGCGGCCGACATGGACCCGGAGAGCCGCTATTTCTCCGTCCTCTTCGCGCCGGGAAAGGACCGGGACTGAGATGGGCATTTATTACTGCGGCCTGAGCGACCGGCGGGCCCCCATCGCCCTGCGGGAGCGGCTCTCCTTTACCAAGGGACGGGTGGAGGAGGTCTGCGCCCAGCTGGCCCGCCGGCCCGGCATCCGGGGCTGTGTCCTCCTCTCCACCTGCAACCGCACCGAGCTCTACTGCTCCTGGGAGGGGGAGCTGCCCCCCGGACCCCAGCTCCTCTGCGAGGCCGCGGGGGTGGAACTCTCCCTCTTTGACGGAGCCTTCCGGACGCTGTCGGGGGAGGAGGCGGGACGCCACCTCTTTGAGGTGGCTGCCGGCCTGCGCTCCCGGATCTGGGGAGAGGATCAGATCCTTTCCCAGGTGCGGGAGGCTCTGACCATCGCCCGGCGGGCGGGGAGTACGGACAGCGTGCTGGAGACCCTCTTCCGCATTGCGGTGTCGGCCGGGAAGGAGCTGCGGAGCAAGGTCCGTGTGAGCGGCGTGTCCCCCTCCTCGGCGGCCCGGGCGGTGGAGGTCCTCCAGGCGGAGACCGGGGGCTTGGCCGGCAAGCGGGCGCTCGTCATCGGCAACGGGGAGATGGGACGGCTCTCGGCCCGGCTCCTGCGGGAGGCGGGGTGCGCCGTGACCGTGACCCTGCGCACCTACCGCCATGGGGAGACGGTGGTCCCCGCTGGGTGTGCCGTGGCTCCCTATGAGGAGCGCTACCAGGCCATGGAGGGAATGGATCTCCTCCTCTCGGCCACTACCAGTCCCCACTATACGGTGGGGGCAGAGGAGTACGACGCCCTCTCCCGGCCCCCGCGTCTGCTGGTGGATCTGGCCATCCCCCGGGACATCGCCCCCCAGGTGGGGGAGCGGGCGGACGTGACCCTCTACAACATCGACACCCTGGGCTGCGGCGTGGAGCGGGTGATCCCGCCGGAGGGGGAGGCCATCCTCACCGCCGCCATGGAGCGCTTCCGCCAGTGGGAGGGCTATCGCTCCAGCCTGGGGGCCATCGAAGAGGTCAAGGCGGCGGTGCTGGAGCGGGTGCTGGCCGCCGGATGCGCGGAGCTGGAGCCGGAAGAGGCCGCCGAACTGGCCGTGAGCCGGGCGGTGGAGCTGCTGGCCGGGAATCTGAAGGGCTGTTTGAGCGCGGAGGACCTGACCCACTGCGCCCGCAAGATCCGCGCCCACACCCGGGCATAGAGAGGAGGAAGGGCATGGAATCAAACAGAATGCTGTTTCCCCTCTTTGTGGATCTGCGGGACAAGCGAGCCGTGGTGGTGGGCGGCGGAACGGTAGCCGCCCGGCGCACCGGTGTGCTGCTGCGCTTTGGGGCCCGAGTGCGGGTGGTGGCCCCTCAGGTAAAAGAGCGGCTGGAGGGCGCGGAGTATGTGCTGCGCCCCTATGCCCCGGGAGATCTGACCGGGGCGGACCTGGCGGTGGCCGCCACCGATGACCGCCAGGTGAACGCCGCGGTGGGGGAGGAGGCCCGGAGCTTGGGCATCCCCGTCAGCGTGGCCGACGCGCCCGGAGAGTGTACCTTTTTCTTTCCCGCCATCTGTGAGGGCGGAGAACTGATCGCCGGCATGGTCTCCCGCAATGGGGACCACCGGGCCGTGGCCGGAGCGGCCCGGGCGGTGCGCCGGACATTGGAGGAGTGGAAATGAGCGTGATCCGTATCGGAAGCCGGGAGAGCCTGCTGGCCGTCCGGCAATCCGAGCTGGTAATGGAGGCCATGCGCGCCCTCTGTCCCGGTGTGGAGCTGGAGCTGGTGACCATGAAGACCACCGGGGACAAGATCCTGGACCGGACGCTGGACCAGGTGGGCGGAAAGGGCCTGTTTGTCCGGGAGCTGGACGCGGCCCTGCTGGAGGGGCGGGTGGATATCACCGTCCACAGCCTCAAGGACCTGCCCATGGAGACCCATCCGGAGCTGCCGGTGGTGGCCTTTCCACGCCGGGCCGATCCCCGGGATGTGCTGGTACTGCCCGAGGGTGCGGCAGAGCTGGATCGAACGAAGCCCATCGGCTGTGCCAGCCGGCGGCGCGCGCTCCAGCTGGAGCGCCTCTTTCCCGGGGTAGAAGTCCGGCCGGTCCGGGGGAATGTGCAGACCCGGCTGCGCAAGCTGGACAGCGGGGAGTACGGCGCCCTGGTCCTGGCATCCGCGGGACTGTGCCGCCTGGGATTGGAGGGGCGTATCGCCCGGTATTTTTCCACGGAAGAGATGCTCCCCGCCGCCGGGCAGGGCATCCTGGCCGTCCAGACCCGGCGGGACGCCCCGGCGTGGCTGGAGGGCCTGAACGACCCGGACGCCCGGGACTGTGCCCTGGCGGAGCGGGCCTTTGTGCGGGTACTGGACGGGGGATGTTCCTCTCCGGTGGCCGCCTACGCCGTGATCGAGGGGGAGGAGCTCCTCCTCACCGGTATGGATGAGACCGGCCGGCGGCAGACCATCCGGGGGAGCCGGCAGGAGGCCGAGGCCCTGGGCAGCCGCCTGGGCGCACGGATCAAGGAGGAGAAATGCCATGGGTAAGGTGATTCTGGTCGGAGCCGGTCCCGGAGATCCGGGCCTGCTCACCGTCAAGGGGCGGGAGGCTTTGGCCCAGGCCGACGTGGTGGTCTATGACCGCCTGGTGAGCCCCGCCATTCTGGACCTCATCCCGGCGAAGGCCCGGCGGATCGACGTGGGCAAGAACGCCGGATGCCACCCCGTGCCCCAGGAGGAGATCAACCGCATCCTCCTGGAGGAGGGGAGCGGGAACCAGGTGGTGGTCCGCCTCAAGGGGGGCGATCCCTTCCTCTTCGGTCGGGGCGGGGAGGAGCTGGAGCTCCTGGCCCGGCACGGCGTTACCTTTGAGGAGGTGCCCGGCATCACCTCGGCCATTGCCGCCCCGGCCTACGCGGGCATCCCGGTGACCCACCGGGATTTCTGCTCCTCCCTCCACATCATCACCGGCCACCGCCGGGCGGGGGAGAAGCTGGATATCGACTTCGAGGCACTGTGCCGCACGAAGGGTACCCTGGTCTTTCTGATGGGAGTGTCGGCCCTTCCGGACATCTGCGCCGGGCTTCTGGCGGCCGGAATGGACGGCTCCACCCCGGCTGCCGTGGTGGAGCGGGGAACCACCCCTGACCAGCGGCGGATCTCCGCCACCCTGGAAGAGCTGCCCGCACGGGCGGCCGCAGCGGAGGTGCGCAGCCCCGCCGTCATCGTGGTAGGGGGCGTGTGTGCCCTGGCAGAGGAATTTGACTGGTTTGACCGGCTCCCCCTGCGGGGCAAGCAGGTGGTGGTCACCCGGCCCCGGGAGCGCGCCGGGACGCTGACCGGACGGCTGCGTGCCCTGGGGGCCCAGGTGTGGGAGTACCCCTGCATCGAGACCATCCCCCTTTCGCCCTGTCCCGAGATGGAGGAGGCGCTGGGACACCTGGAGCGGTATGAGTGGCTGGCGCTCACCAGTCCAGCCGGGGCCGAATTCCTCTGGGCGGCTCTGGAGCGGATGGGTCTGGACGCCAGAGCGCTGGCCGGGGTGCACCTGGCTGCCATCGGGCCGGGGACCGCCCGTGCGCTGGCCGGGCATGGATTGAAGGCCGACCTGGTCCCGGATGTCTACGACGCATCCCACCTGGGCGAGGCGCTGGCCGCCCAGGCTGCGGGCAGGGTCCTCCTCCTGCGTGCCAGGGAGGGATCCCCCGCCTTGACGCAGGCGCTGGAACGCGCTAAACTGGAATATAACGACGTGGCTATCTATGAGACCTGCTACCGCAATCCCCGGAGCCAGGCTCTGCGGGAGGCGGTGGAGGAGGGCCGGGTGGATCTGGTGACCTTTACCTCGGCCTCCACGGTGAAGGGATTTCTCGCCACGGTGGGGGAGGGGGCCGACCTCTCCCGCATCACCGGCATATGCATCGGGGAGCAGACCGCCGCCGAGGCCCGGCGCAGCGGCATCCCCGTCCGGGTGGCCCGTTCGGCCACTCTGGAGGCCCTGACCGAGTGCGCGGTGGAGTGCGCCCGGGGGTGAGCCCGTCTGACAAGCAAGAAAAACAAGGAGGCCATTTCCATGGACCTGAGCATTCGGCCCCGCCGCCTGCGGGGCAATGAGAGCATCCGGAAGCTGTGCCGGGAGACCCGTCTCTCCCCCGACAGCCTGATCTATCCCATCTTTGTGGACGAGACCCTGACGGGCACCCGCCCCATCCCTTCGCTGGAGGGACAGCTCCACTACGGGCTGGACAGCGTGGGACAGGCGGTGGAGGACTGTCTGGCGCACGGGGTGGGCCGGTGCATCCTCTTTGGCCTGCCGGAGCACAAGGACGCCACGGGCTCCTCCGCCTGGGATGAGCACGGCGTGGTGCAGGAGGCGGTGCGCCTCATCAAGCGGTCCTATCCCGACTTCTATGTCATCACCGACGTGTGCATGTGCGAGTACACCGACCACGGCCACTGCGGGGCTCTGTGCGGCCACAGCGTGGACAACGACGCCACGCTGGAGCTGCTGGCCAAGACCGCGCTCTCCCACGCCCGGGCGGGTGCCGATATGGTGGCTCCCTCCGACATGATGGACGGCCGTGTGGCGGCCATCCGGGCCAGACTGGACGAGCACGGGTTCCAGAATGTGCCCATCCTGTCCTACTCGGCCAAGTACGCCTCGGCCTTTTACGGTCCCTTCCGGGCGGCGGCCGGTTCTGCCCCCTCCTTCGGGGACCGGAAGGGATACCAGATGGACCCCCATAACCGGAAAGAGGCCCTCAAGGAGTGCGCGCTGGATGTGGAGGAGGGGGCCGACCTGCTGATGGTCAAGCCCGCGCTCCCCTATCTGGATGTGATCCGGGAGTGTGCCGATGCCTTCCGCCTGCCCCTGTGTGCCTACCAGGTGTCGGGAGAGTACGCCATGATCAAGGCGGCGGCCCGGGAGGGGCTCATCGACGAGCACCGGGTCATGTGTGAGAGCGCCGTGTCCATCTTCCGGGCAGGGGCCAATATGCTCATTACCTACTATGCCAAGGAGCTGGCCGACGCCATGCGGAAGGGGGAGATCGGATGATGAACCGGCATAAAACCTCTCAGGAGCTCTTTGCGGAGGCCCTCAAGGTGCTCCCCGGCGGCGTCAACTCTCCCGTGCGGGCCTTCCGTGCGGTGGACATGGCCCCCCGCTTCATTGCCCGCGCCAACGGCCCGTACATCTACGACGTGGAGGGGCGCGGCTACATCGACTATGTCTGCTCCTGGGGTCCCATGATCCTGGGGCACAACCACCCGGTCATCCGGGAGGCGGTGGAGCGGGCCGTCAAGGACGGACTCAGCTTCGGCGCTCCCACTGAGCGGGAGGTGGAGATCGCCCAGCTCATGGTGGAGCTGGTCCCCAACATCGACATGGTGCGCATGGTCAACTCGGGAACGGAGGCCGTCATGTCGGCCATCCGTCTGGCCCGGGGAGCCACTGGACGGGATAAGATCATCAAGTTTGAGGGCTGCTACCACGGGCACAGCGACTGTCTGCTGGTGGGAGCGGGTTCCTCCGCCCTGGCGGGAGGACATCCCACCTCGGCGGGCGTGCCCCAGGACGTGGTGCGCCACACCCTGACCGCCCAATTCAACGACCTGGACAGCGTGGAGCGTCTGCTGGAGGCCAATCGGGGCGAGGTGGCCTGCGTCATTGTGGAGCCCGTGGCGGCCAACATGGGCGTTGTGAACCCCGCACCCGGCTTCCTGAGCGGTCTGCGGACCCTGTGTGACAAGTATGGGGCTCTGCTGGTCTTTGATGAGGTCATCACCGGCTTCCGGCTGGCACTGGGCGGGGCCCAGGCCTATTTCGGCGTGCGGGCCGACATCGTGACCTTTGGAAAGATCATCGGCGGCGGCATGCCGGTGGGGGCCTACTGCGCACGGCGGGAGCTGATGGAAGAGGTGGCCCCCTGCGGTCCGGTCTATCAGGCGGGCACCCTCAGCGGCAACCCGGTGGCTATGGCCGCGGGACTGGCCCAGCTGAGCTGGCTGAAGAGCCATCCGGAGATCTATTCCATGATCGAGGAGAAAGCCATCTGGCTGGCCCGGGAGTTCCGGGCACTGGCGGAAAAGCACGGGGTAGCCGTCTCCATCAACCAGATCGGCAGCCTGCTCTCTCCCTTCTTCACACCCAGCAGTGTGAGCACCTTTGTGGATGCCAAGGGGAGCGATGTGGGGATGTACGCCCGGTATTTCGCCGGAATGCTGGAGCGGGGCGTCTACTTGGCTCCCGCCCAGTTTGAGGCCATGTTCCTCTCGGCAGCCCACACCGAGGAGCTGTTGGAGCACACCCGCGTTGCGGCGGACGAGGTCTTTGCCGCGCTGTAACTAGGAAAACAAGAGCCCCCGCAGAATTTTTATTCTGCGGGGGCTTCTTTCTGTCTGTTATTAGGAAGGATTGGAGTCCTCCGGCGGGATGCCGGCAGCCAGCCGCTGGGTCAGGCCGTGCTCCAGCAGATACCGGGATACCGCCGGCGGGACCAGGTGGGACCAGGGCTTTCCCTCCGCGATCAGCCGGCGGACCTCCGTTCCGCTGGTGAGGCGCTGGCTGTCGTCCCGCACCCAGAGGACCCGGGTGGGAAAGCCCAGATCGGTCAGGACCTGGCGCTTGTGGTATCCCCACTGGTCGTAGATGGTCACATAGCACACGGCCTCCCGGGGGATGAACTCGGGGATGCGCTCCGGGTGCTCAATGGGGAAGGGGACAATATCAAAGCGCTCCCGGGGAAGTCCGGCCTCGGTGAGTGCATCCCGGAGCATGGCCAGGCGCTCATAGTAGGTGAAGGGATTGGCCGAGGCGTTCATGCGGCCCAGATCCCGGAGCTCCTCCGGGGCGTGCTCCCAGGGGTCGAAGTGGGTCACGCCCACCAGAAGATGTTCGCAGCGCTGCGCCCCTGCCAGCAAATATTCCATATGCCCCAGGTGCAGTCCCTGAAAACGGCCCATGACCACGCCCAATGTATCTCTCTGTTCCATATCCATCCGCCTGTCCAGCTCCTGTCTCTGATTTGCCGCCCGTGCAGCAGACACTATCTTAGTCGAAACCGGGCAAAAAGGGAAGAAGGGAGGAGACTTTATCGAAAAATACAATAGCAATGGAAGAAATAGGGGGAAAAACGGGTTGACACCGCGCCCTAAAAGACATATAATGACTTTATCTCCCGAGGGGAGACGCGCCGCCGTGGGCGGGCGTGAGGAAAAGGCGAGGAAAATGCCGCGGGTCATCCCGCGGTATTTGACGTTTTTCGGGAAATAGGATAGAATACATTCCAACAGATGGACCGGGCCTGGACGAATGCCCGGAGGACCACAAGGAGGACATCGGTGTGTGGCGCAGTATCTTTGATCCCCAAAACGGTTTTTTTCAGACCATTGACCTGATTTTCAATCTGGCGGCCCTGAGCCTGCTCTGGGTGGCGCTGTGTATTCCGGTGGTCACGGCGGGCCCGGCCACCACAGCCCTTTACTATACGCTGGTCAAGTGCATCCGGAAGGGGGAGCCCTATCCCTTCCGGAACTTTCTGGAGTGCCTGAAGAGCAATTTCAAGGTGAGCTTTCTGACCGGACTGGTATGCCTGGTGGCGGGACAGCTGGTGCTGGGAGGACTGTACGTGGTCTACCAGATGGCCCTGGCGGGCAACCGTGCGGCCATGTCCCTGCTGCTGGTCTATGCACTGGTGACGCTGGTACTGCTAGGGGTGCTGGGCTATGTATTCCCGGTAATCTCCCGATTCAGCCAGGGGGTTTGGGGGGCTCTGGGCCTGGCTCTCCGGCTGGCGCTGGGGCATCTTCCCTCGACCCTGGGACTGGGGGTAGTGCTGCTGGCGGCGGGACTGGTGTCGGTGCGGTATCTGGTGCCGCTGATGATCCTGCCCGCCCTGGCTGGACTGGCGGCCTCCCTGCTGCTGGAGCGGATCTTCCGCCCCTATACCATTCCAGAGGAGGGGCTGCCGGAAGATCCGGCGGAGCGGCCCTGGTATCTGCGCTGACTCGTTGTGCACATAGGAAAACGTCCGGCTCTCCACAGGGAGAGCCGGACGTTTTTTGCTTTGCTATGCTGTGACCGGATTAAAACTCGGGCAGGGAAGCGGCAGCCACAGACTGACCCACGCGGCGGGCCTTCTCGTCGGGCAGGGTGGGATTGATCTTGGAGGCGATGTCGGCATACTCCTCAGCCAGCACACGCTTGGCCTCGGCCAGCACGATGTCGCCGCCCTTGCCGGACATCACGCGGCCCAGCAGCAGGATGTGCTTGAAGCCGTAGAAGTGATAGTACAGGCGCAGGGCATGGCCCAGATACACGCCGATGGAGCGGTAGATAGCAGCGGCACGGTCGTCGTCCTTCTCCATGAGGCCCTGCACCACCTTGAGCTTCTCAGCGGGGGAGAGGGACTCGTCCAGCTCAATGCCGGCAGCGGGGGCCAGCTTGATGACGGAATCCTGGGAGAAGTACTTCACGCCGCAGCCGATGTCGCCGGACCACTCGTCCACCATGGCGGTGGGGGCGGCGTCCACGGGGACGAAAGCCAGCTCGTTGAGCCAGCCGGTGATGTTGCCCTTGTCATCCACGAAGCCAACAGCCTCGCTGGTGCCCATGGCGATACCCAGGACGTTGTTCTCCTCCAGGCTCATGGCGCCGGCCAGGGCGGACACGTCGCCGTCGTTGGCCACCACGATGGGCACATCGCCAAACTCCTTGGCGGCGCGGATGTAGATGTCCTTCACCTTGGCGTCAAAGTCTTTCTTGCCCACCTTCAGGAACAGGGAGGCCACCATGGTGCGGTTGTCGATGTAGATACCGGCGGAGGACACGCCGATGGCGTCCACGCGGGGCATATGGGCAGCGGCGGACTTCATGGCGTCCACGATGCCCTGGTAGTGATAGTCGGGGTCGGAGTTGGTCTTGGGGAACCACACCACCTCTTCGGAGAAGACGGGCTCACCGTCGATGACAGCGGAGACCTTGCGGTCGCTTCCGCCGGCGTCAAAGCCGATGCGGCAGCCGTTCATATGGCGGCCGATGGCCTCGGACTTGCTCACCTCAGCGGGAACGGCGTCGCAGTAGACCACTTCGAAGGGATGCTCATAGACGCCAGCCATGAAGTCCTCGTCAAAGGCGCGGGTGCCTTCCTTGGAGTAGGCCTTGTGAATGGCCTCATAGATGGCCTTGTCGCCCGCGATATAGACCTTGAAGCCGCCCTTGAGCCACAGCAGGGTCTTGATGATGCGGTCCACATAGTAGAGGTCGGCCTCAGCCATCTCGGGAGTACCGTGAATGAAGGTCTTGTAGACAGCGACCTGACCGGCAGAGCGCTCCACCGCGATGTCCAGGGGCTTGGAAGCGCCCTTCAGAAAGGACTCATAAAAGGGGAAGAGCGGAATGTAGTTGGGGTCCAGCTCAGGGAGATTACGAACGGAAACGTCAATGCCGAGGTGTTTCATCGGTATCCTCCTCCTTGAATGTATCATTTGGGGGTATTTTTTGTACCGCCCATCAAATTTATCCACTTATAGGCTATCAGTTTTTTTCAATCTGTCAAGGGATTTCCGAGAAAAATCGAAAAAACTTTCAAAGAAGCTATTGACTGAAAGTTACTTTCAACGGTATGATATAGGCGATAAGGAAAGGGAAGCCTGTTTCAAGCCCCCGTCCATTATGCAATTTGTATCAAAAGGAAGGCGGAACGAAGTTATGGATACTGCTATGAGAGAGCGCCTTGAGGCCCATCAGAAGTGGATCAAGGAGGAGCTGGACATCTGCGTCAACTTCTGGCTGAAAAACGGTATGGACCACGTCAACGGCGGCGTATACACCTGCCTGGACCGCAAGGGCGAGATCTATTCCACCGATAAGAGCGTCTGGATGCAGGGCCGCTGCGCCTGGATGTTCGCCTACCTGTGCCACCAGTACGGGGTGAAGGAGGAGTGGCTCCAGGCCAGCAAGAGCTGCCTGGACTTTATGGAGGCCCACTGCATCAATCGGGAGGCCGGCAACCGGATGTACTTCACCGTTACCGCGGAGGGCAAGCCCCTGCGCCAGCGCCGCTACTGCTTCTCCGAGGGCTTCTACGCCATCGCCAACGCCGAGTACTACGGCGTCACCGGCGACGCCGCCTGCCTGGAGCGCGCCCGGGCTGCCTATGAGCTGATCTACCAGCTCAACAACGGCCTCATCCAGGATCCCACCGGCATGGGTCCCAAGACCATCCCCACCACCCGCACCGGCCGCGCTCTGGCCGATCCCATGATCTACCTGAACATCACCTCCGTGCTTCGCCGGGTGGACACGGATCCGGAGCGGCAGAAGCTCTACGCCGCCCGAGCCCAGGAGTGTGTGGAGACCATCTTCCAGTACCACTACAAGCCCGAGCTCAAGTGCACTCTGGAGTCCGTGGCGCCCGACGGGACCCCCCGTCTGGATGTCACCGAGGGCCGCGTGGTCAACCCCGGCCACGACATCGAGTGCTCCTGGTTCCTGATGGAGGCGGCCAACTACGCCCACGACGCTGAGACCCACGCCACCGCCGTCAAGATCTTTGACCAGGCCTTTGAGGCTGGCTGGGACAAGGAGTACGGCGGACTGCTCTACTTCATCGACTGCCTGGGCAAGCCCACCGAGGCCTACGAGCACGATATGAAGCTCTGGTGGCCCCACGACGAGATCCTGATCGCGTCCATGATGATCTTCCGGGATACCGGGGACGTGTCCTACCTGGAGAAGTTCGAGCAGACCCTGGACTACTGCAAGAAGCACTTCTCCGACCGGGAGTATGGCGAGTGGTACGGCTATCTGCGCCGTGACGGCCTGCCCACCATGCCCTCCACCAAGGGTTCCACCTTCAAGGGCCCCTTCCATCTGCCCCGTATGCTCTCCATGGTGGACAACATGCTGGGACAGATTCTGGCCCGGGACTGATTCTGCCCGCGGCAAGCGCAGGGAGGTGAGGACCCATGCCGCAGGTCAATGTGTTCGCCCGGCTGGATAATGAGTATTATCAGCTGACCGGTGCGGAAAAAAAGGTGGCCGACTATGTGGTCAGCCACGAAAAACAGACCCAGTATATGTCCATCTCAGAGCTGGCCGAGGAGTGCGGCGTGGCCGAGGCCACCATTTCCCGCTTCTGCCGCCGGATGGGGTATAAGGGGTACAGCGCCTTCAAACTGGCTGTGGCCAACTCTACGGTGATTCCGGAGCGGGTCTCTCCCATCCAGGAGATGGATCTGGAGGAGGGGGAGATCAGTCCCTGCCAGCGGCTTTACAACGCGGATGTGGCCGCCATCGCCCAGACACGCAAGCTCATTCGCCCGGAGGAGATCGCCCGGGCGGTGGACCTGATGATGGGGGCGGGGAAGGTCCTGTGCATGGGACAGGGCGGCTCCATGATCATGGCCCAGGAGGCGGCCCATCTCTTCTCCACGGTGCGGCCCAATTTCTACCCCATCTGCGACGCCCACATGCAGGCTATCTGGACAGCCCAGCTGGCGCCGGGAGATGTGGTGCTCTACTTCTCCTACTCCGGCGCCACCCGGGATCTGGTGGAGGTGCTGGCCCAGGCAAAGGGGAGAGGGGCCAGGTGCATCCTCATCAGCCGCTTTCCCAAGTCGCCCGGCTCGCAGTATGCCGATCTGGTGCTCCAGTGCGGTTCCAAGGAGGGCCCCCTCCAGCTGGGAACGGTGGCGGCGCGGATGGCTCAGCTCTATCTGCTGGACGTGCTCTTCCATGAGATGTACCAGCGGGACCCCAAGGGCGCGGAGGAGAGTCGGGAGCGCATCGCCGACGCTCTTTCGGAGAAACACCTCTGATCGAAACAGGAAGAAGTTTTGAAAAAAATTTCAGTTTGAATTGAAAAGAAAAATATTTTCAGTTAACTATTGACAAAAAGGGTTTGTGATTGTACAATCTACACAACGGGTATCTCTGGCACTCGAGAGAAATTATTCAAATCATGAGGAGGAGATCAGCAATGAATCTGAAAAAAGCAGTTGCTCTTGCACTGGCAACCGGCATGACCCTGAGCCTGGCCGCCTGTGGCGGCGGGGACGCCAAGACCAGCGGGACGCCCGCTCCCGCGGCCAGCGGCTCCGGTGCCGCTACCGGTACCGAGATCACCATGTGGACCTACCCCATCGGCAAGTGGGGCGGCACCGAGGCCAAGGTGGACGAGATCATCGCCGCCTTCAACGCCGAGTATCCTGACATCAAGGTGAACGTGGAGTTCCTGGACTACACCAACGGCGACACCCAGGTCACCTCCGCAATCACCGCCGGCAATACCCCCGACATCATCATGGAGGGTCCTGAGCGCCTGGTCTCCAACTGGGGCGCTGCCGGTAAGATGGTGGATCTGAGCGATCTGTGGACCGAGGAGGCTACCGCCGACATCGCCGCTGTGAGCGAGTCCGTGGTCAACGCCTGTAAGAGCAACGACGGTACTTACTATGAGTACCCCCTGTGCATGACCACTCACTGCATGGCCATCAACAAGGAGGTCTTTGAGGCCGCCGACGCTATGCAGTACATCAACGACGAGACCCGCACCTGGAACAGCACCGAGGACTTCCTCAAGGCCATCGCTGCTGTGAAGGCCTCCGGTCAGGTGGCCACCCCCGGTATCATCTACTGCGGCGGCCAGGGCGGCGACCAGGGTACCCGCGCGCTGGTGAACAACCTGTACGGCGGCACCTACACCAATGCCGACCACACCGAGTACACCGCCAACTCCGCTGAGAACGTCAAGGCCCTCCAGACTCTGTCTGAGCAGGTCAAGGCCGGCAACCTGACTGCCGACGCCAGCTTCCAGGCTGCCGACGAGCTGCAGGCCTTTGCCAACGGCACCGCTGCTATGACCTTCTGCTGGAACGCCTCCAACCAGGCTCAGTATGCCTCTCAGGTCTCCTTCACTCCCTACGCGGTGGCCTTCCCCACCGATCAGGAGACTCCCGCTCTGTGCGGCGGCATCTGGGGCTTCGGTATCTTCGACAACGGCGATGAGGCCAAGATCGAGGCTGCCAAGACCTTCATCAAGTTCGTCTGTGACGACGCCGAGCAGGGTCCCGAGAGCGTCCGCCTCTCCGGCTTCTTCCCCGTGCGTGCCTCTCAGGGCGACGTCTATGCCGGCACTGAGGACGAGGCCCGTATGGCTGAGTTCCAGGTCATGATGCCTTACCTGGGCGACTACTACAACGTCATCGGCGGTTGGACCGAGCAGCGCACCAACTGGTTCAACATGCTGCAGCAGATCTTCGTCAGCGGCGAGGACGTGCAGACTGCGGCCGACAACTTCGTGGAGGCCAGCAACGCCGCCATCAAGTAAGACCTCTTTACACGCAATCATGCGCCCGCTCCCTATTTGAGAGGGGGCGGGCGCATTCGCTTTGACCCGCGGAGAGCGGGGGAGAGGAAGCGTATTTTACGACAAAGGGGAACGATACGTTATGGAGCAAAAATCCGTGCCGGCTGCGGCAAAAAAGCCCAAAAAGGAACGGCGCTCTGAGTTCTCCGGCATGAGCAAGGCTCTGGTACGCCGGGAAACGATTTCCGCCTACCTCTTTCTGCTGCCCAGCCTGATTTTCTTTGTGGGGTTCGTTGTGATCCCCATGATCATCTGTGTGGTATACAGCTTTCTGGACTACGGCCTGGCGGGCTTTGAAGGGTTCGCCGGTCTGAACAACTACATCGAGATGTTCCAGGATAAGGTCTTTATCCGGGCCTTCTGGAATACGGTACTCATCGTGGTCGTAGCCGTGCCTACGGTCACCGCGTTTTCGCTGTGGGTGAGCTCCGCCATCTGCCCCATGAAGGCGGTCACCCGTTCTTTCTTCCGCTGCGTGTTCTACCTGCCCGTGGTCACTGGTACCGTGGCGGTCACCGTGGTGTGGAAGTGGATGTTCAACCCCTACACCGGTCTGCTCAATCAGATCCTGGGGACCACCGGCTTCAACTGGCTGGGCAATCCCAAGACCGCGATCTGGTGTATCATCATGATCCTGTTCACCACCTCCATCGGCCAGCCCATCGTGCTCTACGTGGCGGCCCTGGGCAACGTGGACCAGTCCCTCATCGAGGCGGCCCAGGTGGACGGCGCCACCAAGCTCCAGGTGTTCTGGAAGATCAAGTGGCCCCAGATCATGCCCACCACCCTGTACATCCTGGTCATCACCACCATCAACAGCTTCCAGTGCTTCGCGCTCATCCAGCTGCTGACTTCGGGCGGACCCAACCACGCCACCGATACCATCATGTACTATATCTTTGATATGGCGTATAAGTATCAGCGCTTCGGCTATGCCAACGCCATGGGCGTCGTTCTGGCCCTGATCATCGCGGTGTTCTCCGCCGTGCAGTTCAAGGTCACGAAGACCGACAACGGTTAAGGGGGTGAAGAGATGAACAACAGTCTTGCCATGAAACAGTCCAAGGGATATCGGGCATTCGCCTTTGTCATCCTCTTCCTCCTGGCTGTCTTCTTCATTTTCCCGCTGTACTGGATCATCACCGGTTCCTTCAAGACCGCTGCGGCCATCAATGCCCAGCAGCCCCAGTGGTTCCCGCTGGAGCCCACCCTGATGAACTACACCAAGCTCTTCAGCCAGCCGGCCTTCCGGTGGCTGGCCAACACGGTGATCATGGCCGTGGGCGCCATGGTGCTGACCTGCCTGACTGCCGCTCTGGCCGGCTATGCCCTGGCTAAGAAGCGCTTCTATGGGCGCAAGATCCTCTTCAGCCTGCTGGTGTGCGCCATGGCTCTGCCTAAGCAGGTCATCGTCATCCCCCTGCTGCAGGAGATGAACTTCCTGCACCTGCATGACACCCTCTGGGCCGTCATCCTGCCCACCGTAGGCTGGCCCTTCGGTGTGTTCCTGATGAAGCAGTTCTCCGAGACCATCCCCACCGAGATGCTGGAGGCTGCCCGGGTGGACGGCGCCGGCGAGCTGCGTACCTTCTTCAGCGTGGTATTCCCCATGATCAAGCCCGGCGTGGGTGCGCTGGCCATCTTTACCTTCGTCAACTCCTGGAACGACTACTTCCTGCAGTTGATCATGCTCAACAGCCGCACCCAGTGGACCATCTCCCTCGGTATCGCCAGACTCCAGGGCGAGATGGCCAGCGACTTCGGCCTCATCATGGCCGGTGCTGCTCTGGCGGCTATCCCCATCGTGGCAATCTTCATCGCGTTCCAGAAATACTTCACACAGGGTATTGCCATGGGCGCGGTAAAGGGTTAAGATTACTGTGTTTGGAGTCCCTTTCAGACGATGTCTGATCCGGTTATCCGCAACGTGCTGGAACTGACAGGAGGGCCCGCCCTGCAAAGCGGGGCGGGCCCTGTTTCCTGCCGGCTCACATAATTTATTGGAGTGAATCAAAATGAGCGATCTGAACAAGTACCAGGGTGTTATCCCCGCTTTCTACGCCTGCTATGACGACGAGGGGAATATCTCTCCCGAGCGTGTGCGCGGCCTGACCCGCCACCTGATCAGCAAGGGCGTCAACGGCCTGTATGTGGGCGGCTCCTCCGGTGAGTGCATCTACCAGAGCGTGGCCGAGCGCAAGGTGGTGCTGGAGAACGTCATGGCTGAGGCCAAGGGCAAGGTCGTGGTCATCGCCCACGTGGCCTGCAACAACACCGCCGACAGCCAGGAGCTGGCTGCCCATGCCGAGAGTCTGGGCGTGGACGCCATCGCCTCCATCCCGCCCATCTACTTCCACCTGCCCGAGTACGGCATCGCCCAGTACTGGAACGATATCTCCGCCGCCGCCCCCAACACTGACTTCATCATCTATAACATCCCCCAGCTGGCTGGTGTGGCTCTGACTCCCTCTCTCCTGAAGGAGATGAAGAAAAATCCCCGCGTGATCGGCGTGAAGAACTCCTCCATGCCCACCCAGGACATCCAGATGTGGCGTGACGAGGGCGTTATCGTCTTCAACGGTCCCGACGAGCAGTTCATCTCCGGCCTGGCCATGGGCGCCTGCGCCGGCATCGGCGGCACCTATGCCGTCATGCCCGAGCTCTTCCTGAAGGTGCGTGAGCACTTCCAGAAGGGCGAGATGGAGCCCGCCCGTGAGATCCAGAACGAGATCTGCCGCATCATCTATCAGATGTGCTCCGCCCACGGCAACCTCTATGCCACCATGAAGGCCATCCTGGCCAAGAAGGGCGTGGAGTGCGGCTCCGTCCGCAAGCCTCTGCCCGCTCTGGTGGAGAGCGATCTGGCCATTGTGGACGCCTGCACGGCCCGGATCGACGCGGCCATTGCCAAATACTGCTGATGGGATGCCTGAGGGCACAACAGGAAGGAAGAGATTATCATGAGAATTTATCTGGCAGAAGATTATAAGTCCATGAGCCGTCGGGCCGCCAACATCATCTCGGCCCAGGTCATCACCAAGCCCGACAGCGTGCTGGGCCTGGCCACCGGCGGGACCCCCGTGGGTGCCTACCAGCAGCTGGTGGAGTGGTACAAGAAGGGCGACCTGAGCTTTGCGGAAGTCAAGTCGGTCAACCTGGACGAGTACTACGGCCTCTCTCCCCGTCATGAGCAGAGCTACCGTTACTTCATGCAGAGCAACCTCTTTGACCATATCGACATCAAGTACGAGAACACTCACGTGCTCAACGGCCTGGCCAAGAGCCCCACGGTGGAGTGCGCCGAGTACAATAAGCTCATCCGGGATCTGGGCGGCATCGACCTGCAGCTGCTGGGCATGGGCCACAACGGCCACATCGCCTTCAACGAGCCCGGCGACGACTTCGGTCTGGAGACCCATCTGGTCAACCTGACCGAGAGCACCATCGAGGCCAACAAGCGCTTCTTTGAGAGCAAGGACGATGTGCCCCGTCAGGCGCTGAGCATGGGCATCAAGAACATCATGCAGGCCCGCCGGATCCTGATCGTGGTCAGCGGTGCGGCCAAGGCGGACATCGTGTACAAGGCCTTCTGCGGCCCGGTCACCAAGGAAGTGCCCGCCTCCATCCTCCAGCTCCACCCCGATGTGACCCTGGTGGGCGATAAGGAAGCGCTGAGCAAACTGGTAGAGGCAGGTGTTCCCGTATGCGGCTGACCGGAGCAAAGGTATTTGACGTCCAGAACGGCTTTGTTTCCCGGGATGTGTGCATTGAGGGAGAACTGCTGGCCGACCACAGCTCCGACGGGAAGAGCGCCGACCTGTCCGGGTACTATCTGATCCCCGGTCTCACCGACGTGCATTTCCACGGCGCCAAGGGCCATGATTTCAGCGATGCGGATCCCGAGGGCCTCCAGGTCATGGCCGACTATGAGCTCTCCCGGGGTGTCACTCAGATCTGCCCCGCCGGCATGACCCTGCTGGAGGAGCAGCTCATCAAGGTCTGCAAGAACGCGGCCCAGCATCGGAAGAACAGCAAGAGCGGCGCTCTGCTGTGCGGCGTGAACCTGGAGGGGCCCTTCCTCTCCCGGGCCAAGAAGGGCGCCCAGAACGGCGATTGGCTCCATGAGCCCGATGTGGCCATGCTCCGCCGCCTGGAGGAGGCCTCCGAGGGTCTGGTGAAGCTGGTCTCGGTCGCCCCGGAGGAGCCCGGCGCGCTGGAGTTCATCAAGGAAGTCGCCGACGAGGTGACGGTCTCCATCGCCCACACCACCGCCGACTATGATACCGCCATGGCGGCCTATGCCGCCGGCGCCCGGCAGGCCACCCATCTCTTCAACGCTATGCCGCCCTTTACCCACCGGGCACCCGGCGTGGTGGGCGCGGCTTTCGACACCCCCGAGTGCATGGCTGAGCTGATCTGCGACGGCGTCCACATCCACGCCAGCGTGGTGCGGGCCGTGTTCCAGCTCTTTGGGACCAAGCGGGTCATCCTCATCAGCGACACCATGCGGGCCGCCGGTATGCCCGACGGGGACTACACCCTGGGCGGTCAGCCGGTCCAGGTCAAGGGCAAGTACGCCACGCTGGAGGACGGCACCCTGGCCGGCTCGGTCACCGACCTGATGAACTGCATGAAGACCGCCGTCTCCTTCGGGATCCCCCTGGAGGATGCGGTCCGGGCCGCCGCGGTGAACCCCGCCAAGGCCATCGGCATCTACAGCCGCGTGGGCAGCATTGAGAACGGCAAGCTGGCCAACCTGGCCGTGCTGGATGAAAATCTGGAGCTCAAGGCCGTCTTCCTCAAGGGCGAATTGGTCCACGGAACTGTATAAAAGCACAAAAATATCCTTGCAAAAGGCTTGATTCTCTGGCATAATAGAGACAGCGGCGCGGCTGCGCCACCATTCCAGCCACCCTCTCCTACTCCATTTCCATAGGGGAGGGTGAGCGGTAAAAAAGGAGGAAATCCGCCGGACCGGCGGTGCGGCAGTGTGGAGACCTGCCGTAACGTCCCTGGAGTTTCGCTCTCCATGGACGAGGGAGTGCTTGCGGAGGCATCGCTCCTACGGTCCTCAACCTATGGCAACTGTCAGCCTGAAGAATGTCAAGAAGATCTACGACAACAAGGTCACCGCGGTGCACGACTTCAACCTGGAGATTGCGGACAAGGAGTTTATCGTCCTGGTCGGCCCCTCCGGCTGCGGTAAGTCCACCACCCTGCGGATGATCGCCGGCCTGGAGGATATCTCCGAGGGCGATCTCCTCATCGGCGACAAGCGCATGAACGATGTGGAGCCCAAGGACCGCGATATCGCCATGGTCTTCCAGAGCTACGCCCTGTATCCGCACATGACCGTGTATGAGAACATGGCCTTCTCCCTGAAGCTGCGCAAGCTGCCCAAGGCTGAGATCGACAAGCGGGTGAAAGAGGCGGCCGAGATCCTGGACATCACCCAGTACCTCCAGCGCAAGCCCAAGGCCCTCTCCGGCGGCCAGCGCCAGCGCGTGGCCATCGGCCGCGCCATCGTGCGTGAGCCCCAGGTCTTCCTGATGGACGAGCCGCTGTCCAACCTGGACGCCAAGCTCCGCAACCAGATGCGTGCCGAGATCATCAAGCTCCGTCAGCGCATCAACACCACCTTTATCTACGTGACCCATGACCAGACCGAGGCCATGACTCTGGGCGACCGTATCGTCATCATGAAGGACGGCTTCATCCAGCAGATCGGCACGCCTCAGGAGGTCTTTGATCATCCCGCCAACATCTTTGTGGCCGGCTTCATCGGCATGCCTCAGATGAACTTCTTCGACGCCAAGCTGGAGAAGAACGGCGACCAGTATGTGGTCCGCTGCCAGGGCGCTGTGATCACCCCCGGTGAGAAGATCCAGGCCGGTCTGAAGGCCCGGAACGTAGCTCCCATGGACATTACGCTGGGCGTGCGTCCCGAGCACATCTCCTTCGTGTCCGAGCCCTCCGAGACCAGCGTCAAGGGCGTGGTGGACGTGTCCGAGATGATGGGCTCCGAGGTGCACCTGCACGTCAATGCCAGCGGCAAGGACGTGGTGCTGCGTGTTCCCACCACCGACCTGCCCGAGGAGCATCGTGGCGGTATCAACTACGGTACCCAGGTCCACTTCACTTTCCGCAATGACCTGCTGCACCTCTTCAACCCCGAGACCGAGGCCAACCTGCTGGCTCTGGAGTAATAGAGGCGGGCGAACTGCGCGTCTTTCAAAAGTGACTGTGTGTTGAGAAATGAGGACCCTGGCCCACTGGGCCAGGGTCCTTTTTGCGTCATGGCTCAATCCAGAAAAACCGTCTCAGCCGCCACACGGGTACAGCCCGCCGGGGCATAGCGCCAGTAGGCCATGCGTCCCTCTGTGATGAAATAGGGGAGGGGTGTGGGTGGCTCCGGAGGCAGATGGTCGATGATGAGAAGCTTGATCTTCATGCGGTCGGGGGCAATGGACTTGAGAAAGACCGACACCCGCTCCCCCTCCGTGAGGTCGGTCCGCGCCTCGGCCAGCCCGGAGAGGTTGGGGGTGAGCTCAATAAAGGCACCGTACTCCTTGATCCCCCGCACGATACCTGGTACCGTCATGCCCGGGTGAAAGGGGCGTACATTTTCCGCCCAGGTGCCCAGCAGCTCCTTGTGGGTGAGGTAGATGCGCTCCCGCTGGGGGTCTATGTCCAGTACCACCGCATAGATGGACTGTCCGATGGTAAAGCGCTGTCCCGGATGGGAGATGCGGGAGACTGAGATATTTTCGATGCCGATCATGGAGGTGACCCCGCAGCCCAGGTCTACGAAGGCCCCGAAGGGCTCCAGGTGGGTCACCACTGCGGGAAGTACCATGCCCGGCCGGGCCTGGGTGAGCAGCAGGTCCAGGGCCATGCGCTGGGCTCTGCGCCGGGAGAGGATGGGCCGCCCGCCCGCCTCCGGTATGGAATCCACCAGGAAGGACACCGGCCGCCCGACCCGGGAGAGGATGGCGATGTCCCGGGTGGTCCCCTCCGCAATGCCCAGGGCGGCCTCGGTCCGGGGGATGGTGGCCAGGCGGCCGTTTCCCAGGGCGACCGTCAGGTTGTGTTCGGCGTCACAGAGCAGTGCGGTCCCTTCCAGTACGGTTTTTGTTTCCATGGCACGGCGCAGTCCCTCCGGCGAGGAACAGGCGGCACGGTTCTCTGGCGTGTGCAGGCGATGGCCCTCAGGCAGGAAAAAGCGTGTCAAAACGACCAGATCCTTTCAATATCCAATAGGGGTCTATAGAGCACTATATGCGCCCCGCAACCCGGAATTGACAGAAAAGAACGGGGAATTTATAATAATACCTACGGCTGTGTGGCCGGGAGGCCCCGAGAATGGGGCTTGCGTCCGACCGCCTCATGGGATATAATAATGCAGCGAAGTAAAGTAATAAATGGAGAGGATGAACTGCCATGGATGTACGGGTGGGCGATGTGCTGGAGCTGAAGAAGCAGCACCCCTGTGGAAGCCGGGAATGGCTCGTCCTGCGGGTTGGCATGGATTTCAAGCTGCGCTGCGCCGGCTGCGGACATGAACTGATGCTCCCCCGCAGCAAGGCGGAGAAGAATATCAAAAAAATCAAGCGGAATGAGGGGCCGGAGACATGAAAGAATTTTGGAGCAGCCGCATTCGGGACATGGTCCCCTACACGCCGGGGGAGCAGCCCAAGGACCGGACGTTCATCAAGCTCAACACGAATGAAAATCCCTATCCGCCCGCGCCGCGGGCGCTGGAGGCGGCAAAGCATGCCGTGGGGGAGGGGCTGCGCCTGTACCCCGATCCGGAGGCCGGGCAGCTGCGCGCCGCACTGGCGGCCTATCACGGGGTGAAGGCGGAGCAGATTTTTGTGGGCAACGGCTCGGATGAGGTGCTGGCCTTCTGCTTCCAGGGGCTCTTCGATCCGGCGCGGGCCATTTGCTTTCCGGATATCTCGTACAGCTTTTACCCGGTCTACGCCGGACTCTTTGGAATCCCTTACCGGGAGATCCCCCTGCGGGAGGACTTCACCATCCCGGTAGAGGAATTTTTGGGGAACAACGGCGGCGTGATCCTGCCCAATCCCAACGCCCCCACCGGCATTGCTCTGCCTCTGGCGGAGGTGGAGCGGCTGGCCGCAGGCAATCCCACCGCCGCGGTGGTGGTGGACGAGGCCTACGTGGACTTCGGGACAGAGTCGGCCCTCTCCCTGCTGGACCGGTATCCCAATCTGCTGGTGGTGCGCACCATGTCCAAATCCCGCTCTCTGGCAGGGATGCGGGTGGGATATGCGGTGGGCAGCCCCAATCTCATCGCGGCCCTCAACTGTGTGAAAAACTCCTTTAACTCCTATACCCTGGACCGGATCGCCCTGGCGGCGGCCCAGGGCTCGGTGGAGGACGAGGCGTATTTCCAGGAAAACCGCCGCCGCATCATGGACACCCGGGAAAAGACGGCCGCCGCTCTGGAGGAGCTGGGCTTCCGGGTCTGTCCCTCCCAGGCCAACTTCCTCTTTGTCTCCCATCCGGAGCGGGGAGGGAAGGAGCTGCTGGACACCCTGCGGGCACAGGGCATCCTGGTCCGCTGGTGGGGCAAGCCCCGCATTGAGGACTATCTGCGGATTACCATCGGCACCGAAGAGGAGATGGAGCAGCTGATCCAGGTCCTGCGTCAGACACTCGGCCGTGACAAAGCACAGAAATAAGGAGGAAATCCCTTGCGTTACGAAGGAAATATCTACCGTCCCCCCGGAGAGTGGCGGAGCTATCTGCTCCAGGTCACTGTGGGGTGCTCCCATAATAAGTGTACCTTTTGCAGCATGTACAAGGACAAGCAGTTCCACATCCGCCCCATGGCCGATATCTTTGAGGACATCGAGATGGCCCGGGCCTACTATAATCGGATGGGCCGGCCGGTCAAGCGGGTCTTTCTGTGCGACGGCGACGCCGTCATTATGCGGACCGAGCAGCTGCTGGCCATCCTGAAAAAGCTCTATGATACCTTCCCGGAACTGGAGCGGGTCACCGCCTACGCCGGTCCCCGCTCGGCCCTGACCAAGACCCCGGAAGAGCTGCGTGCCCTGCGGGAGGCCGGACTGTACCGGGTCTATCTGGGGGTGGAGACCGGCTCGGATGAGCTGCTTCACACCATCAAGAAGGGTGTGGGCGCGCAGGAGATGCTGGAGGCCGGCATCCGGCTGCGGGAGGCAGGCCTGGACCTGTGGGTCATGGTTCTGCTGGGACTGGCCGGTCCCGGGGAGCCCTCCCGCCGGCACATCCTGGCCACGGCGGAGATGATGAACCAGATGAAGCCCCGCCATCTCTCGGCCCTCACCTATATGCCTGAGCCGGGCACCGAGATGGGGGAGCAGGTGGAGCGGGGAGAGTTCCAGCTCATCACCGGGCCCCAGGCCCTGGAGGAGACCCGTCTCCTGCTGGAGCACCTGGACGTGGACCCGCTGCACTTTACCTGTGACCACGCTTCCAACTATCTGCCCCTCAAGGGTGGTCTGCCCGAGGACCGGCAGGCCATGCTCGCGGCCATCGATCTGGCCCTGGAGGACCAGGAGCTGCTGCGCAGCGAATACGGCCGCGGACTGTAATCGATTGAAAAACGCTTCCGGACAAAAGTCCGGAAGCGTTTTTGTCATAGTGGAACCTGGGGATCCGAGGGTGGGGTTTCTCCTGTTACGGAGGAGGCCAGGGAGAGGGCGTCGTGTCCATATTTTCGGCGGACCTGATCCACTGCCCGCTCCAGCCGCTCCAGCCGGTCCCGACGGGGGAGAGAGTCGGCGGAGAAAAAATCCAGCTGTTCGGCGGCCTCGTCCTCCGGGATCAGGTGCTGGGCCGTGACCGTGAGGGCCCGCACCGGGGCCTCTGCCCGCCAGACACCCCGGAGCAGGGCAAAGGAGGCGTCCAGCAGCTCCCGGGTGACAAAGGTGGGGGCGTTCAGCCGGCTCTGGCGGCAGATGTCCCGGAAGGAGGGGTCCCGGATCGTGATCTGGACGGTGGTACACTTGAGACCCACCTCCCGCAGCCGTCCGGCCACGCTGTCGCACAGGAGGGCCAGTCCGGAGCGGAGTTCCTCCCAGCCCACCAGATTGTGGGGGAAGGTGATGCCGTTGCCCACCGACTTGGGGGGCGGCATATCCCGCAGCGGGACCACGGGACTGTGCTCCCGGCCGCTGGCATAGGCGTGAAGGGTCACGCCCTGACGGCCCAGGACCCGCACCAGAGCCTCCCGGTCAAATTGGGCCAGATCCCCGATGGTGTGTACGCCGTACTGCTCCAGGGTCCGGGCGGCGGCCCGGCCCACAAAGATGAGATCGGTGACCGGGAGGGGCCAGAGCAGCGTGCGGAAATTTTCGGGGGAGATGACGGTGGTGGCGTCCGGTTTCCGGTAGTCGCTCCCCATTTTGGCAAAGATCTTGTTGAAGGAGACCCCTGCCGAGAGGGTGAGCCCGGTCTCCCGGCGGACCACGGAGCGGATCTCATCGGCCACCGCCTTTCCGTCGCCGCCAAAGAGGTGGAGGGAGCCCGTCATGTCCAGCCAGCTCTCGTCAATGCTGAAGGGTTCCACCAGATCGGTATAGCGCTCATAGATGGCGTTGACCGCCCGGGAAAAGTGCCGGTATTTTTCCCGGTGGGCGGGGAGGAGGATGAGCTGGGGACATTTGCGCCTGGCCTGCCAGATGGTCTCGGCGGTCCGGACCTGGAAGCGCTTGGCGGGCTCATTTTTGGCCAGGATGATCCCGTGGCGGCTCTCCGGATCGCCGCAGACGGCCACCGGTTTTTCCCGGAGCTCCGGGTGGTCCAGAAGCTCCACCGAGGCGTAGAAGCTATTGAGATCACAGTGCAGAATGACCCGGTCCATGGCGCTCCCCCCTTGTTGTTCTGGATTCTATTATAAGAGATTCCGTGTCCTATGTCAAACGAATGTTCTATAACAAAAAAAGAGACGCCGGTCCCTTTTTAGGGGGACCGGCGTCTGGATCTTAGAACTGGTTGTAGTGGGCCCGCTCCTCAAAGGACTTGCGGGGCTTGGGCTCGCCCACCTCGGCGGGAACGCCCAGGGGGAGAATGGTACGCACCGTTTTTCCCTCGGGAACGTGGAGGAGGGAAGCGATGGCCGCACAGGCGGCGGGGGCCTTGGTCATGCCGTCCATCCAGACGGTGGCATAGCCCAGGGCGGTGGCGGCCAGGAGCATATTCTCCACGGAGGCGGCATAATCCTCCACCTCGAAGGCCATACCGCAGGGGGCCACCACGTGCTCACTCAGCACCACCAGGATGACGGGAGCCGTCTGGGTGGCGGGGGTGGAGAGGACCTCGGAGATGCGCTTGCGCAGGTCGGGATCGGTGACCACCACGAAGGACGTGGTCTGGCAATTCTGACCGGAGGGGGCCTGGATACCGGCCTCTACGATCTTGCGGACATCGGCGTCTGGCACGGGCTGGTCCAAAAAGGGCGTCCGGTGGCTGTAACGCTTGGCAACAGTTTCAAAGAATTCCATACAATCACCTCATGACAGAAGCGGCAGTGCCGCATTTGGATACATCCATTTTATACCTTTTTTCTGCAAAATGCAAATAAAAATCTCGGAGGGCCCGGTAAAACCGGACCCTCCGTCTGCTCAGCTATTGAGATACTGCTTCACCAGCTCCTGAAGAAGCTCGTCCCGATCCAGCTTGCGGATCAGCGCACGGGCATTGTTATAGTTGGTGATATAAGTGGGATCTTCCGAGAGGATGTAACCCACGATCTGATTGATGGGGTTATACCCTTTTTCCTGCAGAGAATTATAGACAGAGGTCAGAATGTCCTTGATCTCCTGATCCTTCTCATAATTGAGACTGAATCTGCGTGTATAATCCGTATGCATGACAATCACACCTCCTTATGCTTCTGTCCCCTATTTTAACTGAAAAAACGCGGAGTGTAAAGGGGCCAGACCAAAATTCACGAAACATTAAGAAGTAGTTTGTGGAATAGAAGGCGGTTTATTCTGTTCAGCGGAGCACGGCGCCCAGCTCGGTTTCCAGGGCCTTCAGGATGGCGGCCACATCGGCGTCGGCCTCCTCGGCGGTGAGGGAGCGGTCATCGGCACGGAGGACCAGGCTGAAGGCCACCGATTTCTTGCCCTCGTCTACGCCCTTGCCGCGGTAGATATCAAAGAGGGTGACCTCCTTGAGCAGACCCTTGGCGCCCCGACGGATGGAATCTTCCAGCGCGCCTACGGTGACGGCCTCGTCGCACACCACGGCGATGTCACGGGTGACAGCGGGGAACTTGGGCAGAGGCACATACTGGGGATCGGCCCCCTTGGCGGCAAAGAGAGCGGGGAAGGAGAGCTCCGCACAGTAGAGCTCGGCGTCCACCCCGTAGTTCCGGGCGGTGAGGGGATGGATCTGACCCAGCACGCCCACCTCGCGGCCGTCCACCAGGACCCGGGCACAGCGTCCGGGATGGTAGGAGGGGTTATCCGACACGGCCTCATAGGTCACATGCTCGGCCCGGATCGAGGAGAGGAGGGAATCCACCGCACCCTTGAGGGTGTAGAAGTCCATTCCGCCGCCGTAGGCGCCCAGGGAGAGGACCTTGGGCTCGTCGGCCATGCCGTCCTCCCGCTGGAAGTAGACCCGGCCCAGCTCATACAGGCGGGCGGACTTGTTGCGGTAGTTGTAGTTGCGGGTCAGGATCTCCAGCATGGAGGGGAGAATGGTGGTGCGCATGATGGAGGTATCCTCGCCCAGGGGGTTGCAGATGCGCATGGAGGCACGGCGGGGATCGTCGGGCGCCCAGCGGATCTTGTCATAGTAGGTGGGGCTGATGAAGGAGTAGGTGATGATCTCGTCATAGCCCAAGCTGCGGCAGGTCTGGCCCAGAGAGCGCTCCAGCTCCTGCTCGGGGGAGTAGCCGCCCCGGGTGGTCTGACCCCGCATGAGGGTGGTGGGGATATTGTTGTAGCCGTGGAAACGGGCCACCTCTTCGGCCAGATCGGCCATGGCCTCCACATCGCCGCGCCAGGAGGGGACAGTGACCATGCCGTCCTCCACTCCAAAGTCCAGCTTCTTCAGGATGGAGACCATCTCCTCGCCGGAGATCTCGGTGCCCAGCAGGGCGTTGATCTTGTCGGGCTCCAGGGGGAGAACACGGGGGTGGGGCACATAGTTGAGGATGTCGATGACTCCGTCCAGCACTTCGCCGGCCCCCAGCAGCTCCACCAGCTCACAGGCACGGTCCACGGCGGGGAGGGTGTTCATGGGGTCCAGGCCCTTTTCAAACTTGGCGCTGGCCTCGGTGCGCATGCCCAGGGCCAGAGCGCCCTTGCGGATGCAGGTGCCGTCGAAATTGGCCGACTCGAACACCACGTCCACCGTGTCGGAGACGATCTCGCTGTTCTCACCGCCCATGATGCCGGCCAGGCCCACGGCGCGATGCTCGTCGGCGATGACCAGGTGATTGGCGTTGAGCTTGCGGACCTGTCCGTCCAGAGTGGTGAGCTCCTCGCCCTCGCTGGCCCGGCGGACGATGATCTTGCCACCCTTCACATAGCGGTAGTCAAAGGCGTGCATGGGCTGGCCGTACTCCAGCATCACATAGTTGGTGATGTCCACGATGTTGTTGATGGGGCGCACGCCCATGGCGCGCAGCCGCTCCCGCATCCACTTGGGGGAGGGACCGATCTTCACGTTGCGGACCATCCGGGCGGTGTAGCGGGGGCACAGGTCGGGATCGGGGGTCTCCACATCCAGCAGCTCGATCAGATTGCCGGGGCCGCCGCCCTTCACCACGGGGGTGTGGAGGCGCAGGGGGGCGCCGTAAGTGGCGGCAACCTCCCGGGCCAGGCCGATGACGCTGAGGCAGTCGGGGCGGTTGGGGGTGATCTCAAACTCCACCACCGAGTCGTCCAGACCGATGATACCCTTGATATCGTCGCCCGGCTTGCACTCCTCCCGGAGGATGAAGATGCCGTCGGGGATGCAGTGGGGGAACTCCGCCTGCTGCGCGTGGAGATCCTCCAGCGTGCAGATGGAGCCGGACTTGGTGTTGTAGGCCACCAGATCCGCCTCGTGGAGGTTGGGGCAGGCCGTCGTGGTGTCGGCGGTACCCTCGCCCAGATCCAGAAAGACGCGGAAGCTGCCGTCCGGCTGGGTCTCGCACGCCTGCACCTTGGCGCAGATCACCGGGCCAAAGACCTTGTGGCCGGCCTGGATGTCTGCCGGGATGGAGGGCTTGTCCGCATCCAGGGGATGGTAGTCGTTCAGGAGGGCAGCGGGGGTGATGGCGGCATAGGGGAAGTCCCGCTCCTCCAGACCCAGCTCAGACAGTCCGCAGAGCATGCCGTTGGAGACCACGCCGCGCAGCTTGCCCTTCTCGATCTTCACGCCGCCGGGCAGGGTGGACTTGTGCCGGGCCACGGGGACCAGGTCGCCCACATGGACGTTCCAGGCACCGGTGACGATCTGAACGGGCTCGGCCTCGCCCACGTTGATCTGGCAGACCCACATATGGTCGCTGTTTTCGTGGCGGGCCATGGACAGCACTTTACCCACCATCACATTGGAGATCTCTGCGCCCAGGTTCTCGGTGGTCTCCACCTTGGAGCCGGACAGGGTCATGGCCTCTGCAAAATCATGATCGGAGGCGTCGACGGTGACAAACTCGCCGAGCCATTTACGAGATAGATTCATATCTTAAAACTCCCTTATCACATCAGGCTTTTCATCGTGGGGACGGCCTCTGACCGCCCCTGCGGCTGCGGAGGGCCGCCTTAGAACTGCTCCAGGAACCGCACGTCGTTTTCGAAGATGAGGCGCAGGTCGGCGATCTTGAAGCGGCGCATGGCGGTGCGCTCCAGCCCGATGCCGAAGGCCCAGCCGGAGTAGACCTCCGGGTCGATGCCGGCCATCTTCAGGACCTTGGGGTGGATCATACCGGCGCCCAGCATCTCGATCCAGCCCTCGCCCTTACAGGTGGGGCAGCCCACGCCGCCGCACTTGTGGCACTGCACGTCCATCTCACAGGAGGGCTCGGTGAAGGGGAAGTGGTGGGGACGGAAGCGGGTCTTGGTGCCCTTGCCGTAGAGCTGCTCCACTACCGTGTTGAGGGTGCCCTTCAGGTCGGCCATGGTAACGCCCTTGTCGATGACCATGCCCTCCACCTGGTGGAACATGGGGGAGTGGGTGGCGTCCACCTCGTCCTTGCGGTACACCCGGCCGGGGGCGATGATGCGGATGGGCAGCTCCATGGTCTCCATGGCGCGCACCTGCATGGGGGAGGTCTGAGAGCGGAGCATCACCCGGCTGTCCTGGTCAAAATAGAAGGTGTCCGACCAGTCGCGGGAGGGATGGCCCTCCTCGGCGTTGAGCTTGTCAAAGTTGTACTCGGCCAGCTCCACCTCGGGGCCGTCCAGCACGGTGAAGCCCATGCCCACAAAGATATCCTTGAGCTCGTCCAGGGCGATATACATGGGGTGGCGGTGGCCCAGATGGGGGGCCTTGCCGGGAATGGTCACATCCAGGGCCTCAGCGGCCAGACGCTGGTTGAGAGCCTCCTCCTCCAGGGCAGCCTGACGCTCCTCCAGGGCGGCGGTGAGGGCCTCACGGACCTCGTTGGCCATCTGGCCCACCACAGGACGCTCCTCGGCAGAGAGAGATCCCATCATCTTGAGCACGTTGGTGAGCTCACCCTTTTTTCCCAGGTACTTGACCCGCAGGGCATCCAGGTCCTGGGCGCTGCCGGCCTGGGCAAAGGCGGAGAGCGCCTCCTGGCGGATCTGTTCCAGCTTCTCTTTCATATCGTACGCTCCTTTAAGCATTTGTAGACTGTGAGGGGAAGGGCAGCAAAAAAGCCCTCCGCCCCAAGTTATGGGACGAAAGGCCAACCTTCCGCGGTACCACCCGCATTCCCGCGCACTGCGCGGGCACTCTGACCCCGGTAACGGAGGGAAACCGTCCCTGTCTCCAGGGCCGCTCCGGGGCGAACCAAACGGCGGGACGCCAACGTCCGCTTTCAGCCGGTGACGGACGCTCTCTGATGGGTCGAAAACCGTTATTTTCCCCTTCTTTGCATGTAAGATAATATATAGCACGTTTTGGGCTCAATTGCAAGGAGAACTTCCCGCTTTTCCGAAAAAAGGCGAAAAAATCCCGCCGCACCAGCGGTACGGCGGGATGGAAACTTACATACCCTTGTGCAGGATGGGGGAGAGGGACTTGTAGATCAGGAAGCACAGGGCGGCGTCGATGAGGCCCTTGACCAGGGTGAAGGGGGCGTTGAACACGATCAGGCACTCCAGCAGGCTGTTGACCGAGGGACGGATGGCCTGGTACATCCCCAGGATGGCGTCGATGGGCATGAAGTTGGAGTAGATGGGATAGGTCACATAGTAGTTGAGGGGGATGGAGAAGAGGGCCATGATGACCGAGCCGATCAGCACGCCGATGAGCGCGCCCTTGCGGGACTTCATCCGGCGGTAGAGGAGTCCGGCGGGGATCACGAAGCTGGCGCCCAGCAGGAAGTTGCACAGCTCACCGGCACCGGCGGTGGAGGTGATCATCAGGTGGATCAGGTTCTTCACCAGGCAGACCACCGTGCCGTAGACCGGGCCAAGGGCGAAAGCGGCCAGCAGAGCGGGCAGCTCAGAAATATCCATCTTTACAAAGCTGGGGATCAGGGGGACCGAGAAGTCCAGGAACATCAGCACAAAGGCGATGGCCGAGAGCATCGCGGTCACGGTGAGGGCGCGGACGCGGGTCAGGCTGCGGCGGGGAAAGACGCCGGCGGTGGTGTTCTGGGGATTGGACATAAAAAAACACTCCTTTTTGCTAGTAACACCTGAAAGCCTATGTCTTTCAGGTGTCAAACACAAAACAGGAGGTGCGTGTTTGGAAGTGGAGAACCACTTCCCAGCGGACACATCTTCTTTCATCCAGACTTCGCATCCAAAAGGATACGTCACTGTCGGTCCCGGAGTTACACCGGGTCTGCGCAAGCGCGCTCGCGGACTATACCGCCGATCGGGAATTTCACCCTGCCCTGAAGACATCACATTCAGTTGTTCTGTTTTTATTATAGCAGGACATCTCGAAAATGCAACCCCCAAAATGAGAGAAAGAAAAAGAAACTAATGTTCGATAAATAATTGACTTCCGCAGGGGGATATACTAAAATAACAGGCATGGAGATGGGAACAAGAGACGATCCATCCGATGTCCGGCAGAAGGGAGAAGAAGAATGGACCGCGACACCACGTGTTGTTTTACCGGGCACCGGCCCGAGAAGCTGCCCTGGCGCAATCGGGAGGAGGACCCCCGCTGTCTCGCCCTCAAGGCCCGGATCGACCGGGAACTGGAGGCGGCGTATCGGGACGGATACCGCCACTTTATCTGCGGAATGGCCCAGGGAGCGGACTTCTATTTCTGCGAGGCGGCCCTTGCCCTGCGGGACCGGCGGGCAGGGGTTACGGTAGAGGCCGCCATTCCCTGCGAAGAGCAGTGCGCCCGCTGGAGCGAGGGGGCCAGAAACCGCTATTTCGACCTGGTGGGGCACTGCGACAAGGAGACCATGGTGCAGCGGCACTATGACAAGGGATGCATGCTCCGGCGCAACCGCTACATGGTGGACCGCTCCTCCCGCCTCATCGCCGTGTACGACGGGCTGCTGGGGGGGACCATGTATACCGTCTCCTACGCCATGAAGCAGGGGCTTAAAGTGGTCCTGCTGGACCCGGAGGAGCCGGAAGGATAGAGGGACCGCTCCAACGTTGGAAACAGCCTCCCGGAGAAAAAATATAGACCCGGCGTCTTTTGGGGCCAATTGGGCTCAAAAGACGCCGGGTTTTTCACGTTTTTTCGGGAGTTCCGTTTGGGACAAGTCCCGGAGCGACCCAAAACAGATTAGAACAGGTTGCCGTTCTCATCGAACTCCAGATCATAGGGCTCGGAGAGAATCTCGATGTTGGGGTTGGCCTTGGCCTGGGGCAGCAGGCCCTCGGAGATCTCGATATACTCGATGTGGGCGGTGTTGGGAATGCGGATCATCTTCATGTTGTTCTGATCCTCCGCATCCGGGCAGCAGCACAGGGCCAGCTGGAGGGCCTCCCGGTCGTTGTCCATGATCATGGGGATCTTCATCAGGTGGAGGAAGGTGTTGGTCACGCCGGTGGGATAGGTCATCTCCAGCTTCATCTTGTTGTAGAGACGGCGGGTGGTGACCTCAGCCAGACCGATGCCCTGGGCGTTGCCGTGGGTCTCGTCGGTCAGGTCCAGGATGACCACCTTCTCGGCCTCGATGCCGCCGGAGCAGTACTTGGGCTGGACGAAACGGCCGGAGACGTTGGGGTCCATGCCGTCGCCGGAGATGTTCTTGCCGATCTTGTCCACCACCAGCACGTCGCACTTGTCAAAGAGGAGGTGGGCGATGGTCTGATAGGAGATCTCCTTGAGCTTGGGCTCCTCGGTGATGATCTCCTCGGGGCTCAGGCCCTGGATGAGGTAGGTCTCGTCATAGGCGTTCTCGATGATGGCGATACCGCCCAGGATGTTGCAGTTTTTCAGGATGGTCAGGCCGTACTCCTCCACCAGCTCGTGCATGATGGCGGGGCTCTGGTGGTGGATGTTCTCGGCGCCGTGCTGCTTGCCCAGGCCGATGGCCATCATCTTCATCAGGCCGCTCTCGTACTTACCGCGGAAGGAGGTGTGGGGCTTGATGCGGTTGAAGAGAAGGATACCGTCGGCAGCGGCAGCGTGCTTGTCGATGCGCACGGGCAGATGACGCACGCCGGACAGACCGATCTCCACGGTGTCCATGCAGCTGACGATGGGGCAGCCCATGTTCTCCTCGGTGATGCCGTAGTCGGCCAGGATCTGGCGCTGACCCTCGGCGGTGGCGCCGCCGTGGCTGCCCATGGCGGCCACGATGAAGGGCTCGGCGCCCTTGGACTTGACAAAGTCCACCATGGCCCGGGCCATGACGGCATAGTGGTTGATGCCACGGCTGCCGCAGGTGATGGCGATGCGCATACCGGGCTGGATGCGGCTGGCGATGACATCCCGGGAGAGCTGCTCGGTCACGGTCTCAGCGATCTTGTCGGCGGGGATATGGCTCTCGTCATAGCGCTCGCGGATCTTGACCATCTTGGGAATGGGGACATTTTTGATGAGGTCGGTAATGGTTTCCATGGACGATTCCTCCTTAGTCATTACAATGTCTGACCGAATCCGGCGGAAAGGACCTTACAGGGACAAACCGATCTGGTCAAACTGCCGTTGATTCCGATATACGGAATGTATTTCCAATATAAAAAGACAAACCAAATTCAGACATAATACATGTTTATTATGACCCTTTCCGTGTGGATTGTCAAGAGAGAAAGGCCCCGCGCCGCCACTGGCGGCACGGGGCCCTGCGACACCGTTTACTGAGTTTCCAGGCGGATCTGTCCGTCCTGGGCGGTGGCGCGGATCTCGTAGAGAGGATGCAGATAGCTCTCGATGAGCTTGGTGGCAATGCCGTCCTCCAGATCCCGCTGGATCTGGCGGCGGAGGTTGCGGGCACCGTAGGTGAGGGAGTAGGACTTCTCCACCAGGTAATCCAGCAGGGACTCGTCCCAGGAGAAGGTGATGCCCTTCTCCCGCAGGTTGGTCTGGAGCTCGGTGAGCATGATGCTGGCAATGGCCTTGAAGTTCTCCTCAGAGAGCTTGTTGAAGTAGACGATCTCGTCCACGCGGTTGATGAACTCGGGGCGGAGGAAGGACTCCAGCGCCTTCATGACCCGCTCCCGGCCCTGCTCGTTGGCGGTGCGGCCAAAGCCCACGCTGCCGGCCGACTTGGTGTCGCTGCCCGCGTTGGAGGTCATGACGATGACGGTGTTCTCAAAGTTCACGTTCCGGCCCTGGGCGTCGGTGATGTGGCCGTCGTCCAGGATCTGGAGCAGGATGTTGAGCACGTCGGGGTGGGCCTTCTCGATCTCGTCGAAGAGGACCACGCAATAGGGCTTGCGGCGTACCTTCTCGGTGAGCTGTCCGGCCTCGTCGTAGCCCACATAGCCCGGGGGAGAGCCGATGATGCGGCTGACCGCGAACTTCTCCATGAACTCGGACATATCCAGGCGGATGAGAGACTCAGGAGAGTGGAACATGTCCATAGCCAGGCGCTTAACCAGTTCGGTCTTGCCCACACCGGTGGAGCCCACGAAGAGGAAGGAGACCGGCTTGCGCTTGGAGGCGATGCCCACGCGGCCCCGGCGCACGGCGGCGGCCACAGCCTTTACCGCCTCGTCCTGGCCGATGATGTGCTCCTTGAGGCGGTCCTCCAGCTTGGCCAGACGCTCATACTCGGCCTCCTGGATCTGGCTGGCCGGGATCTTGGTCCACAGCTCGATGACCCGGGCCAGATGCTCCACCGTGAGGGGCGGGGCGCTCTGGGCCTCCAGCTTGTGGAGCTCCTCCTCCAGCTGGAGCTGGCGGCTCTTCATCTCGGCCAGGCGCTCATACTGATTGCCGTCGGTCTCGGTGGAGAGGGAGATGTGGTCCTTGTTGAGGGCGGAGAGCTCCCGTTGGAGGCGGGCGGCCTCCCGCTCGTTGTCCCGCAGGCCGGCCTCCTGGTCGGGAGCGGCCGAAAGAGCGGCGTGCTCCTCATTGAGCTTGCCCAGCTGGCGGCGGAGCTCGGCCTGCTTCTGCTCATTGGCCTTGAGGCTGTTCTGGCGCTTGTACTCCCGGTCGTTGGACTCGCTGACCATCCGGTCACGCTCCTTGGAGAGCTCATCCAGCTCCTTGCGGACCTGGGCCTCCCGGGCCAGATTGGTGTTGTGGAGGTTCACGTCGGAGCAGGCCTCGTCAATGAGGTCGATGGCCTTGTCGGGGAGGAAGCGGTCGGTGATGTACCGCTCGCTCATGGTGACGGCCAGGCGGCACATCTGGGGAGAGATGGAGACAAAGTGGTAGTTCTCATAGTAGGGGGCGATGCCCTCGATGATCTTCACCGCGTCGTCAATGGAGGGCTCCTCCACGATGACGGGCTGGAAGCGGCGCTCCAGCGCGGTGTCCTTCTCGATGTGCTTGCGGTACTCGGTGAGCGTGGTGGCGCCGATGACCTGGATCTCGCCCCGGGAGAGGGCGGGCTTGAGGATGTTGGCGGCGTTCATGGAGCCCTCGGCATCGCCCGCGCCCACGATGTTATGGACCTCGTCGATGACCAGGATGATGTTGCCCAGCTTCTTGATCTCCTCGATGAGCCCCTTCATGCGGCTCTCGAACTGGCCGCGGAACTGGGTGCCCGCCACCAGAGCGGTCAGATCCAGGAGATAGACCTCCTTGTCCAGGAGCTTATAGGGGACCTGCCGGTTGTAGATGCGCTGGGCCAGGCCCTCGGCGATGGCGGTCTTGCCCACGCCGGGCTCACCGATCAGGCAGGGGTTGTTCTTCTGCCGGCGGTTGAGGATCTGGATGGTGCGCTGGATCTCTTCCTCCCGGCCAATGATATTGTCCAGTTTGCCCTCGGCGGCCTTCTGGGTCAGAGAGATGCAGTAGTTCTCCAAAAACTTCCGCTTGGGGGGACGCTCTCCCTTGCCCTTTTCCTCCCGGTTGGGGCGGGGGCCGTCCATGGAGGGACCGCCCGGCTCTTCCTCCGAGCGGGGATTGGAGCCCGCGCCAAAGAGCTTATTGAGGAAGGGGAAGGTGGCGGTCTTGCCGTCCTCCTCGTCGTCCTCCTCGGATTCCGATGGGATGAGACCGGCCAGACTCTCGGGGGAGCCCATGGCGGTCATCATGTCGTTGGAGAGGCTCTCCAGATCCTCGTCGGTGATCCCCATTTTCTGCATCATATCCTGAAGCGGCTGAATGCCGATTTCCTTGGCGCATTTCAGACAGAGGCCCTCTGTCTTGGCCACGCCGTTCTCCATCTTCTGGATGAAGACGACGGCCACATTTTTATGACATCTGGAACAGAGTGTCGGCTGCATGGATGATTTCAACTCCTTTTCCGGCGCGGCTGGACCGCGCGCGGGAGGGCGGACAGAATGCCGCCCTCCAGTTTATTGATTCTAGCCCGAAATTATGAACTGCGTATGAATGTAGGAGAAACAAGTCCCGTTCCGGGCATCAGCTCTTCCGCCGGCCGGTGAGGGAGAGGTATTGCAGGAGATAGCTCACGAAGGCCAGGATGGTCAGGACCAGGGCCAGGGTGATCAGGCCGGTGGCCCAGGAGGAGGGAATGCCGGGGAAGAGGACCAGTGCGGCACACACCACAAAGAACACGCCGGTGGAGACCTTTCCCAGCCAGTTGGAGGGGATCACGTCCTCTGTCTTATGGTACATGGACAGGGCTCCCACGCCCATGGCGGCCTCCTTCAGGAAGAAGACCACCACAGCCCAGAGGGGGATGATGCCCGCGGCGGTGATACAGACAATGACCGTAAAGGTCATCAGCTTGTCCGCCAGAGGGTCCAGGATACGGCCCAGACGGGTGACCTGGTGGAAATGGCGGGCGATCCAGCCGTCGGCGATATCGGTAACAAAGGCCAGGGCGTACACTCCGGCAGCCCAGCTGCGGGCGGATGGGTCGGGCAGGAAAAAGACCGCCGCAAAGACCGGCACCATGGCTAGGCGGAGCAGTGAGAGCAGATTTGGTACATTCATACGGATTTACCTCCCAATGGGTGTGAAGCGCCTCATACCGCCAGATCCGTCAGGGCAGTAAGGGGATTGTGCTCCACCAGAGCGCGCAGGAGGGTGGTCTGGGCCACCGTCTCCTCCGGAACAAAATGGCCAAGAGACTGGAGCAGCCAGGTGACCAGAAAGAGCACCAGCAGGGCCTTGACCAGCCCGATGGCGGCGCCGCCGGTCTTGTTGAGAAAGTGCAGTCCCGGCAGGCGGGCCACCAGATTGAGTGCCCGGCTCAGCCAGCCCCAGAGGGCCAGGATCAGAGTGAAGGACACCAGGAAGATGATGCGGTAGGCGATGGACTGGGCCATGGCGGCCCCTGCGCTGGCGGCGGCCGAGACCGCCCCGTTCATACCCTCCTCCACGGTGTGCTGGAGGGAGTCCACCAGATTCTCATAGAGCCCCAGATCCTTGAGGACGGAGAGCACGTCGGAGAGGGGGTCCTCGCCGGCGGATACCTCCTCTGCCGGCGGGGGAGCGGAGAGTCCTTCCTCCAGCCGCTCTTCGATGAGCTGTGAGATCTTAGGCTCCAGCGCCTGGCCTACGGCGGGAGAGAGGGTGCGGGCAGCGATCCCCGCTCCGGCGAAGGCCACCAGCACCGCCAGCAGCCCGCACAGGGAGAGGACCAGACCCTTGCGCCATCCCTTCCAGATAAACAGGGCAGCGACGGCTGCCACGATCAGATCAAGCAGATAGGGCATGGAAAAAACCTCCTCAGTTGGGAACATAGAGATGGGCCGTGTCGGCGTTCATGAGCATGGTAGAGCCGTCGGAGCGCTGGATGACCCGCCGGGCGCCCTGGGTGGTCTCCAGAGACCGGTAGAGGGTGAGATCCGGGGTGTACAGATCCAGCCGTCCCGCCGAGAGCACCGCAATGTAATTGCCGGCGGCCGAGAGAGAAAAGACCTGGTCATGGAGGGAAGAGGATGCCTTGACCAGGCCGGTATGGTCCAGCACGATGAGGTCGGCGGCGCTTCCGGCCCGGTACTTGCCCAGCAGGAGAACGGCATAGCCTTCCCCGTTCAGGGAAAAGCCCTTGAGGTACTGGCCGGAATAGTCGTAGCTCCCCTTATTCTCTCCACTGGGAGAGACCAGGGTGAAGGAGGACTGTCCCAGGACCCAGATTCCGTCCGATTTCCAGGCCAGATCCAGGGGAACGTCATTGCCCAGAGAGCAGGTGTAATCGGGAGAGACGTCCTCTTCGGTCCGGGAGAGCTGATAGAGCTCCAGCGTGCTCTCAAAGGTGCTCCCGTTCACGCCCAGGGTGACCAGAGCCACCGACTTGCCGTCCGGAGAGAGGGTCGCGTCACTCACGAAGCGGCTGGAGAGCTTGATGCGCATGATGGGCTGAAAATCCTGCCCATAGACCGTCACGGTGCCCTTGTATCCGCTCTCCTGGGCGACTACCACCAGGGAGCCCTCCTGGTTGAGGCGGGCCGAGAGAAGAGACTCGTCCTCCTTGAGGGAGAGGGAAAAGACCTGCTCCTTTCCGGAAAAGACAAAGAGATCCTGTCCGCCCGCGTCGTAGACCACGGCGCTATGCTCGGTGCTGTGGATGACCGGGTGCTCCATGGAGATCGTCTGGTCCACATAGAGGGTTCCGCTGCCGGAATAGAGACGGATGGAGGCGGTAGAGCATACCAGCAGCCCGTCGTCCAGGGTGGCAAAGCTGCTGGCGCTTCCGCCGTCGTAGGAAAAGGACTCGGCCTGGCCGCTGTCACTGCGCTCCAGAGAGCGGTAGTTGAACCAGCGGCGTACCCCGTCCAGATTCAGCTTGTCCCGGTTGGCCACCAGGGCCACCGCCCCGGCCATCAGGGCCAGAGTCACCAAAAAGGCCAGCAGACGCAGCAGGCGGCTGGGGCGTTTTTTGGGTGGGGTTGGCTTTGGTTGCAGCAGTTCCATAGATTGCCTCCTGTTAGGCTCAGCGGAAGGGAACGACCTGTCCCAGGGTGTCCTCCGGATACCAGAGACGGGTCATGTAGAGCCCGCCCGGCGGGACAGTGGGACCCGCCGCCGTGCGGTTGCGGGACTCCAACAGACGGGGGATGTCGTCGGGGGAGAGCTTCCCCTCGGCGGCGTAGACGCAGGTGCCCACCAGGGCCCGCACCATATTGTAGAGAAAGCCATTGGCGCAGACCCGGCAGGTGATGAGGTCCCCCGCCCGGGTGATGTCGAAGTAGTGGATGGTGCGCACCGTGGACTGGACCTCGGTGCCCACCGACTGGACGGCGGCAAAGTCGTGGGTACCCACAAACTGGCTGGCCGCCGCCTGCATCACCTTCTCGTCCAGGGGCTTGGGATAGAACCAGGCCCGGTCCACGAAGAAGGCGTTGCGGATGCGGGAGTTATAGATGCGGTAGGTGTACTCCTTTTTCAGACAGGAGCCGATGGCGTTGAAGGAGTCGGGCACCTCGGCGGCCCGGACCACCACGATGTCGTCGGGCAGGCGGGTGTTCACCGCCAGGGGGAGCCGTTCACAGGGGATGGAAGAGGTGGTGTGGAAATTGGCCACATAGGTCTCGGCGTGGACCCCGGCATCGGTGCGTCCGGCACCGGTACACTTGACTGGGTGGCAGACCACGGTGGACAGGGCCTTTTCCAGGGTTTCAGCCACGGTGGTGACCGTCTTCTGCACCTGCCAGCCGTGATAGGCGGTGCCCACATACATCAGTTGCAGCGCGATATTTCTCATAGCAGATCTCATTCACCTTGAAAGTTGATAAGGCCGGAGAATGGGATTCTCCGGCCTGGGAATATTACAGGCCGAAGTGCCGCAGGACGGACACGGCGGCCACCAGGGCGACGCCCAGGACCAGAGCGGCGCAGTCGGCGCGCTGGAAATGGAGCTGACGCATCCGGGTGCGGCCCTCTCCGCCATGGTAGCAGCGGCACTCCATGGCCACCGCCAGCTCATCGGCCCGCCGGAAGGCGGAGATGAACAGGGGCACCAGCAGAGGCACCAGGGCCTGGGCCTTCTGGATCAGATTGCCCGAGTCAAAGTCGGCGCCTCTGGCCCGCTGGGCCGACATGATTTTGTCGGTCTCCTCGATGAGGGTGGGGATGAAGCGCAGGGCAATGGACATCATCATGGCCAGCTCATGGACGGGGAAGCGCAGGTGCTTGAGGGGGGAGAGCAGCTTTTCCAGTCCGTCGGTGAGCAGGATGGGGGAAGTGGTATAGGTGAGCAGGAAGGTGCAGGTGATGAGCAGGGTGATGCGCAGCACCATAAAGACGGCCGCCCAGATGCCCTCGACGGTGATTCGAAGGAAGCCCCAGCGCCACAGCTCCTGCCCGGGGGTATAGAAGAGGTTGAGAACCGCCGTCAGGATGACGATGATGAGCACCGGACGCATCCCGCGGACGATGGATTTGAGACCCACGTGGGAGATGGCCACGGCCCCTGCCAGCACGGCGATGACCAGGGCATAGGAGACCACCTGCTTGCACAGGAAGAGGGCCACGATGTAGAGGGTGGTCAGCAGGATCTTGGTGCGGGGGTCCATCCGGTGGAGGATGGTGTGACCGGGAAAGTACTGTCCCAGGGTGATGTCTTTCAGAGCCATATCAGACCGCCCCCTTTCTCTTGAGCGCATCCAGCAGGACCTGGCGTGCCTGGGCGATGGTGTAGACCGAGGGGTCGATGTCCACGCCCATGGAGCGCAGGCGGTGGAAGACCCGGGTCATCTGGGGCACGCCCAGACCCATGGCCTCCAGCTCCTCCCCATGGCGGAAGACCTCCCGGGGGGGACCCTCAAAGGGAATGGTCCCGTCGTTGACCACCACCAGGCGGTCCACTGTCCGGGCTACCTCCTCCATAGAGTGGGAGACCAGAATGATGGTGGCGTTATTGGCCTCGTGGTAATCTCGGATGTTCTGGAGGATCTGCTCCACACCCACCGGGTCCAGCCCGGCGGTGGGCTCGTCCAGAATGAGGACCTTGGGCTCCATGGCGATGACGCCGGCGATGGCCACCCGGCGCTTCTGACCGCCGGAGAGTTCAAAGGGGGAGCGCTCCAGCAGTTCATCCCGCAGACCCACGAAATGGGCGGCCTCCCGGACCCGGCGGTCGATCTCCTCCTCGGGCAGTCCCATGTTCCGGGGACCGAAGGAGATGTCCTTGTAGATGGTCTCCTCAAAGAGCTGGTACTCGGGATACTGGAACACCAGACCCACCTGGAAGCGGGTCTGACGGGTGCGCTCCTTGGTCTCCCAGATGTCCTTTCCCTCAAAGAGGACCTGCCCGCCGGTGGGCTTGAGCAGACCGTTGAGGTGCTGGATGAGGGTGGATTTTCCCGACCCGGTGTGGCCGATGATTCCCAGGTACTCCCCGGGGTAGGCGGCAAACTCCACGTCCAGCAGGGCAGCCCGCTCAAAGGGCGTGCCCTGGGAGTAGACGTGAGAGAGCTGATGTGTCTGAAGAATGGGTTCCAAATAACTTCATTCCTTTGCGAAAGTGGTGCATCTCCCCGAAGGGATGACGCCCGAAGAAGTGGCGGAGGCTCTCGCGCCTCAGCGGAAGAGTTGGTAGAGGGCCTGAGCGCACTCCTCGTCGCTCAGGGCGTCCAGGGGCACGTCCAGCCCGTCCTGCCGGAGCTGCCAGAGCAGCTCGGTGGTCTCGGGGACGGTGAGGCCCAGGGCCTTGAGCTTCTCCACCCGCTGAAAGACCTCCCGGGGAGCGCCGTCAGCCACCACCTGGCCCTTGGACATGACCACCAGACGGTCGGCCAGGGCGGCCTCGTCCATGTGGTGGGTGATGAGGACTACAGTGACCCCGGAGAGGCGGTTGAGCTTCTGTATGGTCTCCAGGACCTCCCGGCGGCCCACCGGGTCCAGCATGGCGGTGGGCTCGTCCAGCACGATGCAGCGGGGAGCCATGGCGATGACGCCGGCGATGGCCACTCGCTGCTTCTGTCCGCCCGAGAGAAGGTGGGGGGCGTGCTCCCGGAACTCATACATACCCACGGCCTTGAGGGCCTCGTCCACCCGGCGGCGGATCTCAGCAGGGGGGACCCCCAGGTTTTCCGGGGCGAAGGCCACGTCTTCCTCCACCACATTGGCGACAATCTGGTTGTCCGGATTCTGGAAGACCATGCCCACAGTGCGGCGGATGTCCAGCAGGAGGGACTCGTCAGCGGTGTCCATACCCGCCACATAGACCGCCCCGCCGCTGGGGAGGAGGATGGCGTTGAGGTGCTTGGCCAGGGTGGATTTGCCCGAACCGTTGTGCCCCAGGACCGCCACGAAGGAGCCCTCCTCAATGGAGAGGTTCACTCCGTTGAGCACCGAGGGGGAGGCACCCTCCGCCCCGGTGTAGGAAAAGTGCAGATCTCTGATTTCAATGATGGCGTTGCTCATAGTCGATATCCTCAAATCTCAGAAGGGTGGGTCCCTCAGCGGTCGGCCAGCCAGCGTCCGGTGGCGCCGCAGGGGAGGGCCAGCCCGGTCTCACGGACCCGCAGGCCCAGCTCCTGGCTGTCGGTGTGGCCTCCGTGTTTGGAGGAGACGATGGTCTCCAGGATGTAAGTGAGCACCGAGGGGGCAAGGCCGGTGGTGTAGGAGTTGATGATGACAAAGAGGGGGTTGTCCGAGAGGACGCCCGAGACCAGCTCCACAAAGGGATAGAGGTTCTCCTCCAGCTTCCAGATCTCACCGGAGGGGCCCCGGCCATAGGAGGGAGGGTCCATGATGATGGCGTCATACCGCCGGCCACGGCGGATCTCCCGCTCCACGAACTTGCCGCAGTCGTCAATGATCCAGCGGATGGGGGCATCCTCCAGCCCGGAGGAGCGGGCATTCTCTCTGGCCCAGCTCACCATGCCCTTGGCCGCGTCCACGTGGCAGACCGAAGCCCCCGCCGCGGCACAGGCCACGGTAGCTCCGCCGGTATAGGCAAAGAGGTTGAGCACCTGGATGGGACGGTTGGCTCGGCGGATCTGCTCCCGGGCCCAGTCCCAGTTGGCGGCCTGCTCAGGGAAGAGGCCGGTGTGCTTGAAATTCATGGGTTTAATATTAAAGGTGAGGTCCCGGTAGTCCACCGTCCAGCGTTCGGGCAGATCCTTCTTCTCCCAGGCGCCCCCGCCGGTGGAGGAGCGGGCATAGCGGGCCTCGTGCTTCTTCCAGCCGGGATGTCTCCGGGGCGTATTCCAGATGGCCTGGGGGTCGGGGCGGACCAGGAGATGCTTCCCCCAGCGTTCCAGTTTTTCCCCACGGCCGCAGTCAATCAGTTCATAGTCTTTCCAGGCGTCGGAAATCCACATAGTGCATTCGCTCCATCTATCAATCTCATCCATCGCAGGGCGATGGAAATGGTACAATCAGGTTATTATATCACCTGGCCCCGGCCAGCGTCAAATAGAATAGGATTGTATTGCCCGCAAAATTGTGATAAAATACCCCTGATTCGAGCAATACCCTGAGAGAAGGAGCGTGTACGTAGATGGAGGCAGCGGACATTCAGTTCCGTACCGCCGCATTGGGCGGGTTCAGTAAGCAGGACGTACTGGACTATATCGAGAAGGCCAATCAGGACCACGCCGCCAAGGTGGAGGGACTTCAGAAAGAGCTCTCCGCCATGACGGAGGAGCGGGACAAACTCAAAGCGCGGGTGGAAGAGGCCGAGGGGCGTCTGGTGGAGCTGTCGGCCCAGGTACAGAAGCTCACCGGCGAGCTGGCCGAGCGGGGTGCCGCGCTGGAGCAGAGCCGGGGCGAGCGGGAGCTCCAGGCAGAGGAGCAAAGCGCCCTCCAGAACCAGCTCTCCGACCTGAAGGAGCGCCTGGAGAAAAGCGAGCAGGGGGCCAGAGCTTACGAGGCCATCAAGGACCGCACGGCCGGCATCGAGCTGGAGGCCCACTGCCGTGCCCAGGGGATCGAGGCGGCCGCCCGGGAGCAGGTGGAGAAGGCCCGTCAGGAGCTGGAACAGTGGATCTACAAAGTGCAGGCCGGCTATGACCGGATGCGCACGGATATTGAGGCCACCATCGCCCACACAGCCGGGGAGCTGGACCGGGTGCGCAAGAGCATGGAGGGACTCACCGCCGAGTTCGGTGACCATGACGCCGAGCTCAAGCTGCTGCTGGAGACCTATGAGGAGGCCATCGGGCCCCGGATGCCCGAGCCTCTGCCGCTGGATGAGGAGTGAGGAGAGATGGAATACCGTCTGCATACACAGGACCTGCGCAGCCACATTCCTGCGCTGAAGGCGGGAGACCGGGTGATCCTGAGCGGGACCATCTACACCGCCCGGGACGCGGCTCACAAACGCTTTTTTGAGCTCCTGGACCGGGGAGAGGACCTGCCCTTCCCGCTGCGGGACGCGGTGATCTATTATGCCGGTCCCACCCCGGGACAGCAGGGCATGGCGGTGGGAGCCTGCGGCCCCACCACGGCCAGCCGGATGGACGCCTTTGCCCCCCGGCTGCTGGACCTGGGCCTGGGTGCCATGATCGGCAAGGGAGAGCGCAGTCAGGAGGTGGTGGACGCCATCGTCCGCAACGGGGCGTGCTATTTCGCGGCGGTGGGAGGCGCGGGGGCGCTGATCGCCCGCTGCATCAAGGCCGCCGAGGTCATCGCCTTTGACGAGCTGGGCTGTGAGTCGGTGAAGAAGATGACCGTGGAGGACTTCCCCCTGACGGTCGCCATCGACAGCACGGGCGGAAATCTCTTCCGCAGCGGCCGGGCCGAATACGCCGCGAAATAAGATCATCTGAATACGAAAAGCGGACCGGAAATCTTCCGGTCCGCTCTTTTCATATGTACGTAAGTGTTTGGGTGTGCTATGGATTGTAGAGATGGCAGGCCACCCGGTGGCCGGGCTCCAGCTCCCGGGTCTGGGGCGGCTGCTCCTTGCAGATTCCCATGCAGTGGGGGCAGCGGTCGTGGAAGGCACAGCCGCTGGGGGGATCGGCCGGGCTGGGCACATCGCCCTCCAGATGGATGCGCTCCTTTTCCTCCGACGGGTCCCGCTTGGGAATGGCGGAGAGAAGGGCCTTGGTGTAGGGGTGGAGAGGATTGCGGTAGACATCTTCGGTGCTGCCCGTCTCCACCAGACGACCCAGATACATCACACCCACCCGGTTGCTGATGTGGCGCACCACGTTCAGATCGTGGGAGATGAAAAGATAGGAGAGCTTCAGATCCTGCTGAAGTCCCATGAGCAGGTTGAGGATCTGGGACTGGATGGACACGTCCAGCGCGGAGACCGGCTCGTCAGCCACCACGAAGCGGGGCTTGCAGATGAGGGCCCGGGCGATGGCGATGCGCTGGCGCTGTCCGCCGGAGAACTGATGGGGATAGCGCTCCAGATGCTCCGCCGTGATGCCCACAGCCTGAGCGATCCACTGGATCTGCTCCTCCCGCTCCTTGGGGGAGAGATGGAAATGGGTGAGCAGCGGCTCCTCCAACAGCTTATGTACCGTCATGCGGGGGTTGAGGGAGGCATAGGGGTCCTGGAAGATGAGCTGCATGTCCCGCCGCTTCAGCCGCAGCTGCTCCCGGCTCAGGGTACACAGGTCGGTGCCGTCAAAGAGAACCTGTCCGCCGGTGGGCTCGATGAGGCGGAGGATACTCCGGCCGGTGGTGGACTTGCCGCAGCCAGACTCGCCCACCAGGCCGAAGGTCTCCTGCTCCCGGATCTGGAAGGAGACATCCTCCACCGCGTGGACATGGCCTACGGCCTTGCGCATCACGCCGCCCCGGATGGGAAAGTAGGTTTTCAGATGCTGGACGTCCAGCAGAATGTTTTCCTGACTCATCGTGCCGCCTCCTTCTCTGCGCCGCCGGCGTGGAGCCAGCAGCGGCACTGGTGCCCGGGGGCCACCTCGGTCAGCGGCGGAACCGCCTCCCGGCAGCGGGCCGTGCAGTGTTCGCACCGGTCGGCAAAGCGACAGCCGGAAGAGAACTGCCCGGCGGTGGGCACGGTGCCCCGGATGGTATAGAGCTCCTTCTGCTCTCCGCCCAGAGAGGTCACCGAGCGCAGCAGTCCGCTGGTATAGGGGTGGGCTGTGTGGTGGAAGATGTCGTCCACGCTGGCCTGCTCCACCACTTGGCCGGCATAAAAGACCGCCACCTGTTCACAGGTCTCGGCGATGACACCCAGGTCATGGGTGATCATGATGACCGAGGTGTCATAGCTCTCCCGCAGTTCGTTCATCAGATCCAGAATCTGGGCCTGAATGGTCACGTCCAGGGCGGTGGTGGGCTCATCGGCGATGAGGAGCCGGGGATTGTTGATGAGGGCAATGGCGATCATGACCCGCTGGAGCATGCCGCCGGAGAGGTGGTGGGGATACTCCTTCAGGATCTCCTCTGCCCGGGGGATCTTGACCTTGCGGAGCATCTCCAGGGCGGCCTCCCGCATGGCGGAGCGGCTGAGATCGGTGTGGAAGCGGAGGGACTCCACAATCTGGTCTTCGATGGTATACATGGGGTCCAGGGCGGTCATGGGCTCCTGAAAGATCATGGAGATCTCCTTGCCCCGCAGCTGCTGCATCTGCTTTTTCGGAAGGGAGAGCAACTCGGTATCGGTCCCATTCTCCCGCTGGAAGCGGATGCTGCTCCCTGCACCTACGGAAAGAGGGAAGGAGAGCAGTCCCATGATGGAGGAACAGGTGATGCTCTTCCCGCAGCCGGACTCGCCCACGATGCCGAAATTCTGTTTTTTATCGATGTTGAGGTCAATTCCCTCCACCAGCTTGACCGGAGGCGTCCGCCATCCCCGGTACAGGTCGATGGAGAGATTGCGCATTTCCAAGAGATGATCCATGTCGGCAGTCCTCCCATCAGGTTTTGAGCTTGGGGTCCAGCACGTCGCGGAGGCTGTCGCCCAGGATGTTGAAGAGCAGGATGGTCACAATGATGAAGAGTGCGGGGAAGATGGCCATCCAGGGGGCCTGCTCCATAAAGGTGCGGGCCTCGGAGAGCATGGAGCCCCAGGAGGGATCGGGGGGCTGGATGCCCAGGCCCAGGAAGCTCATGGAGGCCTCGGTGAGAATGGCGCTGGAGAGGGCCAGGGTAGCCTGCACCGTAAAGGGCGCCACCACGTTGGGGGAGATGTGCCGCACCAGGATGGCGCCCGTCCGGACGCCCACGCTCCGGGCGTTGGAGACATACTCCAGGCCCTTGGCCGAGATGACCGCCGCCCGTACGGTCCGGGCAAAGACGGGAATGTTGACGATGCCGATGGCGATCATGGTGTTGACCAGGCCCCGTCCCAGCACCGCCGAGATGAAGATGGCCAGCAGGATGGAGGGGAAGGCAAAGAGGATGTCCATCACACACATGATGACCCGGTCCACCCAGCCCTCAAAATAGCCCGCCAGCAGGCCCAGGATGTAGCCGGCCACCGCGCCGATACCCACGGCGATGATGCCCACCTCCAGAGAGACCCGGGCGCCGTAGAGGATGCGGCTGAAGATGTCCCGGCCGTAGTTGTCGGTGCCGAACCAATAGTCGGCGCTGGGGGCGGATTTGGGCATGGCCACCATCTTGTCCGGCTCAAAGGGAGCCGCCAGGGGGGCAAAGATGGCCACCAGGATGACCAGCAGGATGCCGATCATGCCGATGCGCCCCATGGGATCCTTCCACAGATCCCGGATCGTCTGTCCAAGTCGTTTCATGGTAATCCTCCTGCCGTCAGTCGTAAGAGATACGGGGGTCAATGTAGGCGTACAGCAGGTCGGTCACCACATTGACCAGTACGTACACAAAGGCGATGAAGAGCACGCAGCCCTGCACCACGGGGTAATCCCGCTGGTTGATGCCGGTCAGAGTCATCTGGCCCAGGCCGGGGAGGGAGAAGATCTGCTCCACGATGACCGCGCCTCCCAGCAGGGAGCCGATCTGCATGCCCACCAGTGTGACGATGGGGATGAGGGCGCTGCGCAGGACGTGCTTGAAGATGGCCACCCGCTCACTGGCGCCCTTGGCCCGGACGGTGCGGACAAAGTCCTGCCGCAGGACCTCCAGCACCGACGAGCGGGTCATACGCATAACCGAGCCCGAGATGGAGATGCCCAGGATCGAGGCCGGGAGGATCATGATCTGAAGGTTGCGCAGGGGGTCCTCAAAAAATCCTACATAGCCCAGAGGGGAGAAGTAACCGAAGGCCAAGGAGAGGAAGAGGATCAGCAGGATGGACAGGGCAAAGCCGGGGACCGAGACGCCCAGCAGGGCAAAGACCCGGATCAGCCGGTCGGCCATGGAGTTGCGCTTGACCGCGGCGAGGATGCCCAGAGGGATGGCCACGAACCAGGAGATAACGGCGGCCAGGATGGTGAGCTCAGCGGTCACCTGAAAGCGGGTGAGGATCTGGGGCAGGATGGGCTCCGCTGTGCGGATGGATTCCCCAAAATCGCCCCGGAGCACGCCGCCGATCCAGTCCAGGTACTGTACGATATAGGGGCGGTCCAGGCCGTATTTGGCGGCCAGCTGAGCCCGCAGCTCAGGCGTGGCCTCCACGCCCAGGATACCCGAGATCACGTCGCCGGGGATCATCTTCATGACGGCGAAGATCAGAATACTGATGCCCAGCAAGACCGGAATGAGCTGAAGGATGCGGCGAATGGTGTATTGTTTCATCGTGTCACACTCCCTTTCGAACGGTGCCTTGGATTGAGGATTGACCGCCACCCGCCCGGGAAGTGGGGCGGAGAGCGGTCAGTCCTCAATCAGGAGAAGCGCGGGGGGAGCGGGGGCAATTTTGCCCCCGTCTCCCCGCGGAAGATCGATTTTACTGGGTCAGATAGGTGTCCCGGAAGTCGCTGGCGTCAGCGGCGGAGGGGGCGAAGCCCTGCACGCTGGTGCTGGAGACGAAGTACTTCATGGGGCTTGCGATGCAGATCTTGGTGGAGTCCTCCACGCAGATCTCCTGGGCCTCGTTGTAGTACTCCTCCCGCTTGGCCTCGTCGGTGGTGGCGATGCCCAGGGCGCACAGCTCGTCCACACGCTCATTGGAGAAGCCAAAGACGTTGGCGCTGGAACCGGTGCCGAAGAAGAAGGAGATGGCACGGTTGGGATCGGTGCCGGCGCCGTCGCTGACCACCATCAGGTCAAAGCCGGCCTCGGGGGTGCTCATCTTGCCCCAGATGTCCACGTACTCGCCGGACTCCAGGTTGGTGATCTCCACGTCGATGTAGATCTCGGAGAGCTGCTGCTGGATGACCACGGCGGCCTGGCGGAGGGAGTCCATCAGACCGGCGGCCAGCTTCAGGCTCAGACGGTTGCTGTCGCTGTACCCGGCGGCCTCCATCAGCTCCTTGGCCTTGTCCAGGTTGAACTGGTAGAGGTCAAAGGAATCGGCGCCCAGAGACCAGTGACCCATGGCGGGGGGCATCATGGTGCTGACCTGGGCCTGGCCGTTAAAGACCACGTTGATGAGGGTCTGGCGGTCCAGGGCGTAGCTCATGGCCTGACGGACGTTCTGATCCTGGAGCGCGGGGGTGGAGAGGTTGCAGCCCATGGCGATGTAGTCGTTGGTCTGGTAACCCAGAACGCTCAGGTTGCTCTCCTTCTCGGCGGCGGTCACGTTGGTGGAGGAGAGGTTGGCGATGTTGATCTCACCGGTGCGCAGGGCGGCCAGACGGGCGGCCTCGTCGCCGATGAGGTAGTAGGTGATGCCGCCCAGCTTGACCCGGTCGGCCTCCCAGTACTCCTCAAACTTGGGCAGCTCCACGTAGTTGTCGGGGAGCCACTCGCCCAGCATGAAGGGACCGGTGCCGCCGTCGGCACGCATCAGGTCGCCGTTCTCCGCGATGACATCCTTGTCCACGATGGCGCCATAGTTGCTGGTGAGGTTGCCCAGGAAGGCGGCGTTGGGCTCCTTGAGGGTGAACTTGACGGTGTAATCGTCCACCGCCTCCACGCTCTCGATGCCGCCATAGTAGCTGTCCTTGCTGCCCAGGGCGCCGATGTCGCCGGCCTCGGTCTTGCCCAGGACACGGTCAAAGGAGTAGACCACGTCGTCCGCAGTCATCTCCCGGCCGGAGTGGAACTTCACGCCCTTGCGGAGATAGAAGATGTAGGTCACGTCGTCGGGGATCTCCCAGCTCTCGGCCAGCTGACCATAGTAGGTCATGTCGGCGTTGGTAGCAACCAGAGTCTCATAGAGCTGGTTGATGATCCGGAGGGAGGCCTCCTCGGAGACGGTGTGGGGATCAAAGCCGGTGGGCTCGGAGTCCGTACCGTACTTGAGGATGCCGCCCTCCACCGGGGTGGTGGAGACCGGAGCGCTGGGGGCGGAGGATGCGGGGGGCGTATTCCCGCCGCCGCATCCGGCCAGCAGACCCGTAAGCAGGACGCCGGCCAGGGAGAGGGATAGCCACTTTTTTGCGTTCTTCACAGTAAGTACCTCTTTTCCATTCAGATTTCGTATGTCACAGGCCAGCGCCTGCGGATACCGGTCAGACGGGAACGGGGGGTGTTCGTCCCAGCAGAGCATAGTGGACCGCCCGGCGGAAATCGTTGGAGGATCCGGGCGGCTCCCCCTCCATACGGTAGAATTTGTTGGTGAGGATGACCGCGCCTATGTGATGGGCACGGCTGATCCACAGACTGGTGCCGGTAAAACCGTTGTGTCCGCAACCATCCGGGAAGACGTCACACCGGTCAAAGCCCAGGCCCCGCTCCTCCACACAGGTCTCCATGGCCCGGAGGAACCAGGGGCGGTCGGTGGAGAGATAGAACTGCCCCAGAGCAGAGAGGGCGTCCGCCGTAGCGAAGATCCCGGCATGTCCGCTGGCGCCGTTCCAGTAATAGAAGGCGTTCCCGTCGTTGCAGGTGCCCCGTACCTCCACGCCGTTGGGCCGCCAGCCGTCAAAGGAGAGGCCCCGCTGGGCGCACATGCGTTGCTCGATCTGATTTCCATAGCAGGTGGGCACAGCCAGAGCGGGATCGATGGGACCATAGGCCATATCCGAGATACCAAGGGGAGCTTTGACATAGCGCTCCAGCGCCTGCCGGAGGGGAAGGCCGGAGACCGCCTCCACCACCAGGCCCAGGAGCATGAAGTTCAGATCGCTGTATGCCATGCCGGTCTCGGGCTCCGTGGTGGCCAGAACGTGTTCCAGCACCGTGTAGAAGTCCCGCCCATCGGCGTAGAAGGGATACCACGGTACGATACCGGAGGTGTGGGTCATGAGCTGTCCCACGGTCACCTTCTCCAACCGCCGCCGGGTGACCGGGCCGGGGGCATGGGCGGGCAGGAGGGAGAGCACGGGTGTCTCCGGGGTGAAGCGTCCCTCCTCCATAAGCGAGAGGAGCATCGTGGTACACACCAGTTTGCTGACCGAGGCCAGGTCAAACCAGGCGCTGAGCTCCACTCCGCCCACGGCCCGGCGGTACAGGATCTCTTTCTCATTGAATACCTGGCAGACCGCGGAAGGGTAATACCCTTCCTGCCGGTAGGTCTCCAATATGGTGTCAAGCTGTGACAGTTCCATCTGCCGCACCTCCATTGGAAAATGATATGGTTCACGCAGGAAGAGCGCTCAGTCCTGCTGAAGGGAGCGTATGAGCTCCCTGGTCTGGGAGAGGCTCTTCCGGGTATGGTCGAAGTCGTGCTTGGCGATCCCAAGATAGAGCAGGTCCAGCAGGAGCAGGCCGGAGATCCGGGAGGTCATGGCCCCCATGCGGAACTCCCCCTCCTCGCTGGGGATGTAGAGGGGATAGTCGGCCAGGCGGGAGAGCGAGTTGTGGTTGGCCTGAGTGATGGCGATGACTCTGCATCCCCGCTCCTTGGCGGCCCGGGCGGCCAGGACAGTCTCCCGGGTCTCACCGCTGTAGCTGATGGCAATGACAATGTCGCTCTCATCCAGCAGAGCGGCGGTGGCCAGATTGGTGTGGGCGTCAGCGTGATAGAAGGCGGGGATGCCGATGCGGGAGGATTTGTAGAGGAAATCCATCGCCAGCAGGCCGGAGGCCCCGATACCAAAGAGATGGATGCGCCGTCCGGCACAGATCTCCTCCACCGCCTGGTTGAGGACCGACACATTGACCATGCGATAGGTCAGGGAGGTGTTCTTGAGATGGATGAGCTCCGCCTTCTGGAGAATGGTGTCCAGGTCGTCGTGCTCCTGGATGACAGTCTGAAACTCGTCCAGTGCCTCGGCACCAGATTCTTTGGCCAGGTCCAGCTTTAATTCGGTAAAGCCTTTGAAACCGAGCTTCTGGGAGAAGCGCACCACCGCCGCCGGGGAGGAGCCGCAGGCGGCGGCAAACTCCTTGGCGTTCATGCGGGTGACCTCCCCGCTGTGGGACAGAAGGTAGTCGGCAAGACGCCGTTCGGTCTCTGTCAGCGAGGCGAGGCCTTCTTTGATCAAAAGTGTGCATCCCACGGCGACAACCTCCTCTCTTTTTGTAGATATTATAGCAAAGCGTGAGAGGCAAGTCCAGAGGGTTTGAAATATAATTTCATGAATCTTGCAAAAAAGATGAAATAATATTGTGTTGACAGAGTGAGAGGGATGCGGTAGGCTAGAAGCAAACAGACAGGAGGTGTGCGCATGGACGACTATCTGGCAGGCCTGAGCACAGAGGGGATCAACGAGGAGACCCGGCGGATCGACACCTGTTCCACAGAGGAGATGGTGCGGCTCATCAACCAACAGGACGCACTGGTGGCGGCGGCGGTGGCCAAGGAGACGGACAAGATCGCCGCGGCGGTGGATCTGATCTATGAGCGGTTCCGTGCAGGAGGGAGACTCATCTATCTGGGCGCGGGGACATCGGGGCGTTTGGGAGTGCTGGACGCGTCGGAGTGCGTGCCCACCTTCGGCGTGGACCCGGACATGGTGCAGGGCTACATCGCGGGAGGCGACACTGCGCTGCGTCACCCGGTGGAGGGCTGTGAGGACCGGGAAGAGGACGGCATCCGCCTGGTGGAGGAGCTGAAGGTAGGCCCCAAAGACGCGGTGGTGGGCATCACCGCCAGCGGCAGCGCCCCCTACGTACTGGCGGCCGTCCGCCGGGCGGGAGAGCTGGGCGCCGCGGTGATCGGGCTTTGCACCAATGCAAACTCCAAGCTGGAGCGGGTCTGTCAGGTGTGCATCGCCCCTCAGGTGGGGCCTGAGGTGATCTCCGGGTCCACCCGTATGAAGTCGGGAACGGCCCAGAAAATGGTGCTCAATATGCTCACCACCTGTTCCATGATCAAGCTGGGCAAGGTCTACGGCAATCTGATGGTGGATCTGAAGGTGAGCAACCGCAAGCTGGAGGACCGGGCCAAGCGCCTGATCGTCCACGCCACCGGGACCGACCCGGATACGGCGGCGGAATATCTGACCCGGGCGGACGGCCACGCCAAGCTGGCCATCCTGATGCTGGAGAGCGGTCTGGACCGGGAGGAAGCCAAGGCGCTGCTGACGCGCTGTGAGGACCATCTGGGCCGGGCCATTTGCCAGGCCAGGGAAGAAGGAGGCGGGGCGTAATGCTCTGGAGCGGAACGGACAAGCCGGTGCGCCGGATCGTGGGCATGATGTCGGGCACCTCGGTGGACGGGGTGGACGCCGCTTTGGTGGAGGTCCGGGGCACGGGCGACCGCTGTCAGGTGAAGCTGCTGGCCTTTGAGAACCGGCCCTATCCGGAGACGGTGCGGGAGGAGATCTTTACCCTCTTTCAGCCGGAGCAGGCCACGGTGGACCGGGTGGGACGAATGAACGTTTTGCTGGGAGAGCTCTATGCCCGCAGCGCCCGCTCGGTGGTGGAGGGGGCTGGACTGCGTCTGGAGGATGTGGATCTCATCGGTTCCCACGGACAGACCATTTGGCACAGCCCCCAGACCGTGTGGGAGGAGGGCTTCCCCATCCATTACACCGTGCAGATCGGGGAGGGAGCCGTGATCGCTGCCCGCACCGGTGTGCCCACGGTGTCGGACTTCCGGGTGGCGGATATGGCGGTGGGCGGACAGGGCGCGCCCCTGGTGCCCTTCACCGAGTACCTCCTCTACCGGAGGGAAGAGGAGACCATTCTTCTCCAGAACATCGGCGGGATCGGAAATATGACCGTCCTGCCCGCCGGAGCGGGACCGGAGGAAGTCTATGCCTTTGATACCGGGCCGGGCAATATGATCATTGACGCGGCGGTCTCCGCCCTGACCGGGAGGGAGCAGACCTATGACGTGGACGGGGCCATGGCGGCGGCGGGCCGGGTCAATGCAGACCTGCTGGCCTGGCTCCAGCAGGAGCCCTATTACAGCCGTCCCCTGCCCAAGACCACCGGGCGGGAGGAGTTCGGCACCCAGTACACCGAGCGTGTGCTGGAGCGGGGCAGGGAGCTGGGCCTCTCACCCCAGGACATCGTGGCCACGGTGACTGACCTGACCGCCTGGAGCATTGCCGACGCCTACGGGCGGTATGTCCAGCCCCGTTATCAGGCCTCCCGCCTGGTGGTGGGCGGCGGTGGGAGCTATAACCCCACGCTGTTGGCCTTCCTCTCCCGTCGTCTGGGCGAGTATGGTGTCGCGGTGCAGACCCAGGAGGATCTGGGATGGAGCAGCGATGCCAAGGAGGCGGTGGCCTTTGCGGTACTGGCCGACCGGTGCGCCATGGGAGAGGCCAACAGCCTGCCCGGCGTCACCGGGGCGGAGCGGGCCGCGGTCATGGGAAAAATCTCCCTTCCGCCCCGTGGATCGGGAAAGGGGGAGCATCGATGAAGCTGGAATTGCGCAAAGGGACGGAGCAGGACGTGGAGGCCTGTCTTCCGGTCTTTCTGGACAGCGCCATCTATGAGCGTTATTTCCGGGGAGACGACCGGCTGGAGCGCTCCCTGCGGGGGGCGGCCGGACGGGGAGAGCTCTATCTGGCGGTCACCGAGCAGGGAGAGATCGCCGGAGCCATGCGGGTGGTCCTGCGTGGCTTCTGCGGGCTGTATCCCTATCTGAGCCTGCTGGGTGTCAAGGCCTCCTTCCGGGGGCAGCAGGTGGGAAGCTGGCTCATGGAGCAGCTGGAGGAGATGGCCCGGGCATCCGGGGCCTCCCGCGTGACGCTGATGGTCAGCGACTTCAACACCGGCGCCCAGAAATTCTACGCCGGGCGGGGCTATTGGACGCTGGGAAGCCTGCCCGACGCGGCCAAGAAGGGCATCACCGAGCTGGTGCTGGTCAAAGAGGTATGAAAAAAGGCCGTCCGGAGCATATTTGCTCCGGACGGCCTTTCTGCGTCCGTGACAGATTTCAGTTAGAAGGCCCGGCCGATGTCGGTGCGGAACTGCATCCCCTCAAAATGGATGTGTTCGGCCGAGGCATATGCGCCCCGGATGGCCTCGTCCAGATCCCCGCCCACGGCGGTGACACCCAGTACGCGGCCGCCGCCGGTGACCAGCTCGCCGGAGTCGTTCCGGGCCGTGCCCGCGTGGAAGACCACGGCGGTCTTGCCGGCCTCCTCCAAACCGGTGATGGGCAGTCCCTTCCGGTAGGAGCTGGGATAACCCCCGGAGGCCAGCACCAGACAGCAGGCCGCACCCGCTTTCCAGCGGATCTCGGTCTGATCCAGGGTGCCATTGCGGCAGGCCAGGAGAATGTCCATCAGGTCGCTCTCCAGCAGGGAGAGGACGGACTGACACTCGGGGTCGCCGAAGCGGGAGTTGTACTCCACCACCTTGGGGCCCTGGGGGGTGAGCATGAGGCCGAAGTAGAGCACGCCCTGGAAGGGACGGCCCTCGGCGGCCATGGCATCCACCGTGGGCTGGAAGATGGTCTCCATGCACACCTGGGCCAGATCGGGGGTGTAGCAGGCCACCGGGGCGATGGAGCCCATGCCGCCGGTGTTGGGGCCCTGGTTGCCGTCAAAGGCCCGCTTGTGGTCCTGGGAGGCAGGCATGGGAACCAGGTGCTTCCCGTCGCAGAAGGCCAGTACGGTGACCTCGGGACCGGTCATGCACTCCTCGATGACCACCTTGGCGCCCGCCTCGCCGAACTTTTTGTCGGCCATCATGGCGCGGACGGCCTCCTCGGCCTCCTCCACGCTCTGGGCCACGATGACGCCCTTGCCCAGGGCCAGGCCGTCGGCCTTGACCACGATGGGGGCGCCCTGCTCCCGGACATAGGCGAGGGCGGCCTCCAGCTCGGTGAAGGTCTGATAGCGGGCGGTGGGGATGTGATACTTGGCCATCAGATCCTTGGAGAAGGCCTTGCTGGCCTCGATGACGGCGGCGTTGGCCCGGGGACCGAAGGCGGGGATGCCAGCGGCCTCCAGGGCATCCACCATGCCCAGGGCCAGGGGATCATCGGGGGCGACCATGACGAAGTCCACAGCGTTCTCCCAGGCCCAGGCCACCATGCCCTCCACGTCGGTGGCTTTCACCGGGACACACTGGGCCAGGGCAGCGATCCCGGCGTTGCCGGGGGCGCAGGAGAGTTTCGTTACCTTGGGGCTCTTGGACAGGGCCCAGACAATGGCGTGCTCGCGGCCGCCGCCGCCAACCACTAAAACATGCATAGAGATGACCTCCAAATCACAATAAAGTCAGGAGAGCAGGGCGCTCAGTCCGGCCAGCAGGACCAGGTGCCCCGGATAGAACCAGTAGAAGAACCAGCGGCTCCCGTTGCCCCGCTTCCCATTGTAGCGGGAGAGGGGCACCAGAGAGAGACAGGCAAAGGCCGACATCAGCAGGGAGTAGGGCAGATAGAAGCGCTGGAAATAGGGGAGCCGTCCTCCCATGTCTACCAGGAACCGTGCCCACCCCTCGGTGGGGAGGATGGAGAGAGTGGGCACGCCCCAGTAGGCCCAGAGACTGCCGGCCAGATAGTAGCACAGCAGGCACAGGGCAAGCATCCGGAGCTGGCGGGCGCGGTCCTCTCCGCAGAAATAGAGGATGACCACGGTGAGGCAGCCGATCCAGCCGTAATCCCCGTGAAGGGGCTGGGCCAGAAAGACGCACACACCGCCCAGCAGGATTCCCAGAACAGGATAGCCCTTTTCCTGAAAGTGCCGGTAGAGACCGATGGCCAGAGAGGCGAGGAAAAAGGTGGTGATGACGCTGCGCCCATCCTCCGGCATGACAAAATAGAGGGGGATCTGGGTGAGGGCGGCGAAGCAGAAGAGCCGCCGCAGATAAGCGGCATAGTGCCTGGTTTTCCGGCAGCCCTCCGCCACGAAGAAGGCGAAGATGGGAAAGGCCAGCCGCCCCACATACCGAAAGAGATAAAACCACAGGGAGTCGGGCGGGAAGAAGGGGGCCATGGGCTCAAAGAACATCCCCACATGGTCGATGACCATGAAGAGGGCGGCCAGATATTTGAGCTGAGTCCCGCTGAGACCGCCGCTCCGGTCCAGGGCGGACACCGCTTAGTGGTGGAACAGGCGCACACCGGTGAAGGCCATGACCATGCCGTGCTTGTCGGCAGTGGCGATGACCTGGTCGTCCCGGATGGAGCCGCCGGGCTGGACGATGTAATGCACACCGGACTTATGGGCGCGCTCCACGTTGTCCCCGAAGGGGAAGAAGGCGTCGGAGCCCACGGTCACGTCGGAGAGCTGGGCGATCCACTCCTGCTTCTCCTGGGCGGTGAGAACCTCAGGCTTGACCTGGAAGATGGTCTGCCACACGCCCTCGGCCAGCACGTCGTCGTGCTCCTCGGAGATGTACAGGTCAATGGCATTGTCCCGGTCGGGACGGCGGATGCCCTCCACGAACTGGAGACCCAGGACCTTGGGATGCTGGCGCAGCCACCAGATGTCCGCCTTGTTGCCGGCCAGACGGGTGCAGTGGATGCGGCTCTGCTGTCCGGCGCCCACGCCGATGGTCATGCCATTTTTCACATAGCAGACCGAGTTGGACTGGGTGTACTTGAGGGTGATGAGGGAGAGGAGCATATCGTGCTTGGCCTGCTGGGGGAGCTCTTTGTTGGCGGTAACGATGTTCTGGAGCATCTCCTCCGAGATGTCCAGATCGTTATAGCCCTGCTCAAAGGTGATGCCGAAGATGTTGCGCCGCTCGATGGGGGCAGGGGTGTAGTCGGGATCGATGGCCACCACGTTGTAGCCGCCCTTGCGCTTGGTCTTGAGGATCTCCAGAGCCTCGTCGGTATAGCCGGGGGCGATGACGCCATCGGAGACCTCACCGGCCAGGAAGCGGGCGGTGTCAGCGTCACACACGTCGGAGAGGGCGGCCCAGTCGCCGAAGGAGCACAGACGGTCCGCGCCCCGGGCCCGGATGTAGGCGCAGGCGATGGGGGAGAGCTCTCCCTCGGGGGCGAAGTAGATCTTCCGCTCCACCTCGGTGAGGGGGAGACCCAGAGCAGCTCCGGCGGGGGAGACGTGCTTGAAGGAGGCGGCGGCGGGCAGGCCGGTGGCCTTCTTCAGGGCCTTGACCAGCTGCCAGGAGTTGAGGGCGTCCATGAAATTGATGTAGCCGGGGCGGCCGTTGAGGACCTGGAGGGGGAGCTCTCCCTCCTCCATATAGATGCGGGCGGGCTTCTGGTTGGGGTTGCAGCCGTATTTCAGTTCCAGTTCAGTCATGTGAGAGCCTCCGTTTGTTGGTATGTAGTGGTGAAATTACTGATGCTTGTTCAGAATGACGGTGTCGCTCTTTCCGCTCTCCAGATCGGTGTAGCGGACGAAGAGGGAGACCTTGTTGTCCTCGTTGAGGCTCTCCCACAGCTCCCGGGCCAGGGTCTGGGCGTCGGGGGCGGTGATGGCGACCTGACGGGGCTCTCCCTCAAAGGAGGGCAGGGGGTCCCGGTTCTCCTGATAGGTGTGGATGAAGTGGCCCTGTCCGGCCAGGGGGTGCTCATAGCCGAAGAAGTAGCGGCGGCAGGAGGAGGGATCGCCGTCGGCGCTCTTCAGGATGGAGAGGGCATAGCTGCCGTCCTTGTGGAGCAGGCCGGAGATCCGGGGGGTGTAGTTGGGGCCGTCGGGCTCAAACTCCCGGGTGCGCAGGGACTGGGCAAAGACCTTGCCCTCCAGCAGGCCGCCCCGGACGGTGTCGGTCTGATCGCCGTTGGTGACCACGGTGTCGTCGCCCACCACCCGGACGGGATGGTAGATGATGAGGGAGGGATCGGTCATCTTGCTCTCGTCAAAGGCCTTGGTGCGGATGCCGTCCTCGGTGACCTCGAAGATGCGGTTGCGGCTGTTCTCGCTGCGGCCCATGATGAAATAGGCGATGACGCTGTGTCTGCCGTCGGCAGACTTGCCCAGCAGGATGCCCCGACCGGGGTAGGGATGGGACTGGAGCAGCTCACAGAGATTCAAGGTGTTCATGAAAGATTCCTCCTGACGATGAAGTGGATGAAAAAAGAAAATGGGCGCACCAAAAACAGGTGCGCCCAGACGGTCGGCATAACAAAAGCTGTACTCCATGTGGTAAGCCCACGGTTCCGTCAGTCATACAGCTTTTTTAGGATAGCATATCCCCAGCGGCCTTGTCAAGACGCCTGTCGGAAGGGCGGGGAATTTAGGGGAGAATGTGCACGTGCCGGCCCTCCACCGCCAGCTTGTCCTGGCAGAAGAGCGAAACGGCCTGGGGGAGGAGCTTCCACTCGGCCTCCTCCATGACCCGGCGCTGGAGGATCTCCGGGGTGTCGCCCTCCCGGATCTCCACCGCCTTCTGGAGCACGATGGGGCCGCCGTCGGCCTCCTCATTGACGAAGTGGACGGTAGCGCCCGTGACCTTCACGCCGTAGGAGAGGGCCATCTCATGGACGTGGAGCCCGTAGGCCCCCTTGCCACAGAAAGAGGGGATGAGGGCCGGATGGACGTTCAAAATGGCGTTGGGGAAGGCCTCCACCATCTCTTCGGTAAGGATGTGCATGAAGCCGGCCAACACCACCAGGTCGATGGAGAGGGCCTTGAGCTTCTCCACCAGAGCGATGGTCATGGCCTGAGGGGAGGGGTAATCCTTCCGGGCCACCACATAGCCGGGGATACCGGCTTTTTCGGCCCGCTCCAGGGCGTAGGCGTCCGCCCGGGAGGAGAGGACGGCGGCCAGCACGCCGCCCCCCAGCTCTCCCCGGCCCTGGGCGTCGATGAGGGCCTGAAGATTGGTTCCGCCGCCCGAGACCAGAACGGCGATGCGCTTTTCCGCCATGGCCTTACACCAGCTCCACGCCGGCGTCGCCCCGGACCACGGAGCCCACGGCGTAGGCGCTCTCTCCGGCGGCGCGGAGGATCTCCAGAGCCTTCTCGGCCTCCCCGGCGGGGACGGCCAGGAGCATGCCCAGGCCCATGTTGAAGGTGTTGTACATATCCCGCTCGGGGATGTTGCCCTTCTTCTGGATCAGGTCGAAGATGGGCAGGCGGGGGAAGGAGGAGAGCTCGATGCGGGCGGTGAGACCCTCGGTCATCATGCGGGGGACGTTCTCATAGAAGCCGCCGCCGGTGATGTGGCTGATGGCGTGGATGTCCACACCGGCCTTCAGGAGAGCCTTGACCGCCTTGACATAGATGCGTGTGGGGGTGAGGAGGGTCTCACCCAGGCTCTTGCCGCCCAGCTCGTCCACGGGGGCGTTCAGATCGGCGTGCTCCACATCAAAGACCTTGCGCACCAGGGAGAAGCCGTTGGAGTGAACGCCGGTGGAGCTGAGGCCGATGAGGGCGTCGCCCTCGCTCAGGCGCTTGCCGTCGATGATCTTCTCCTCGTCCACGATACCCACCGAGAAACCGGCCACGTCATAGTCCTCGTCGGGCATGACGCCGGGGTGCTCAGCGGTCTCGCCGCCCACCAGGGCGCACTCGGACTGGCGGCAGCCCTCGGTGATGCCGGCGACGATCTCGGCGATGCGCACGGGATCATTCTTGCCGCAGGCGATATAGTCCAGGAAGAAGAGGGGGGACGCGCCGCCGCAGATGATATCGTTGACGCACATGGCCACGCAGTCGATACCGATGGTGTCGTGCTTGTTCAGCAGCAGGGCCAGGCGGAGCTTGGTGCCCACGCCGTCGGTGCCGGAGACCAGCACAGGGCGCTTCATCCCAGCCAGGTCGGGGGCGAACATGCCGCCGAAGCCGCCCAGGGTGCCCAGCACGCCGGGGATGTAGGTGGATTCCACCATGGGCTTGATACGCTTGACCGCCTCATAGCCGGCGGTCACGTCCACGCCGGCAGCGGCGTAGGAAGCGGAATGAGAGTTTTCCATACGAACCTCCAAAAAAATAGTGGGGGAACGGCCTTACTCTTTGCCGGTCCAGCAGTAGGTACATACCTTGCAGGGCTCCAGTCCGATGGCCTTCATGAGGCCCTCCAGGGACTGATAGCCCAGAGAAGTGAAGTGGAGCTTTTTGCAGATGGCCTCCAGCATGCACTGGCCGCGCTCGGTGGTGGGATCGGCGTACTCATCCAGATGGGCCTCGCCCTCCTCGCCCTCCAGCTCCTGAACAGTGCGGCGGGTGATGAGCTCCATCTCGGATTTGCTGGAGGAGAAGTTCAGGTACTTGCAGCCGTACATGATGGGGGGACAGGCCGAGCGGATGTGGACCTCTTTGGCGCCCGACTCATAGAGGAAATCCACGGTCTCCCGCATCTGGGTGCCGCGGACGATGGAGTCGTCGATCATCAGCAGCTTCTTGCCCTGGATGAGCTCGGGCACGGGGATCTGCTTCATCTTGGCCACCTGGTTGCGGACCTTCTGGTTGTCAGGCATGAAGGAGCGGGGCCAGGTGGGGGTGTACTTGACGAAGGGACGGGCAAAGGGCTTGCCGCTGCGGTTGGCGTAACCGATGGCATGGGGGATGCCCGAGTCGGGAACGCCCGCCACATAATCCACGTCCTGGGCGATGCCCCGCTCCCGGTCGGCGTCGGCCATGATCTCGCCGTTGTGGTAGCGCATGACCTCCACGTTGACGCCCTCATAGTTGGAGTTGGGGTAGCCGTAATAGGTCCACAGGAAGGCGCAGATCTTCATCTCGGTGCCGGGGGCAGAGAGCTGCTCCACCCCATCGGTGGTGACCCGGACGATCTCCCGGGGGCCCAGTTCGTAATAGTCGTGATAGCCCAGCTTGTGGTAGGCGAAGGACTCGAAGGAGATGCAGCAGCCGTCCTCGTCCCGGCCCACCAGAACGGGGAGGCGGCCCACCTTGTCCCGGGCAGCGATGATCTCGTTGTCGGGGGTGAGGATGAGGATGGTAGCCGAGCCGTCCACCACATCCTGAGCGTGGCGGATGCCGTCCACCAGGTTGTCCTTCTGGTTGATGAGGGCGGCGATGAGTTCGGTGGAGTTGACCTTGCCGGAGCTCATGGCCATGAACTGGGTGCCCACGCCGGCGTCAAAGTACTGCTTCACCAGCTCCTCGGCGTTGTTGATGATGCCCACGGTGGTGATGGCAAAGAGGCCCAGATGGGAGCGCACCAGCAGGGGCTGGGGGTCTGTGTCGCTGATGCAGCCGATGCCGCTGTGTCCGGCAAAATCGGACAGGTCCTTCTCGAACTTGGTCCGGAAGGGAGTATTTTTGATGTTGTGGATCTGGCGCTGGAACCCCTTGTCCCGGTCATAGATGACCATGCCGCCCCGGCTGGTGCCCAGGTGGGAGTGATAGTCCACGCCGAAAAAGATGTCAAGTACGCAGTCCCGCTTGGAGACCGCACCAAAGAAACCGCCCAAAGTCTTTCCTCCAATAGAAATGTGGGGGCGGGCCGGCGCAGGGCCGGTCCGCCAAGTCAGATGATAACGGAAACCGGGAGAGGTTTACTCTCCCATGAGGCGGCGCATGACCTCCTCATAGGCCTCCTCCGCGCCGCCCAGATCCCGGCGGAAGCGGTCCTTGTCTAGCTTCTCATGGGTCTTCTCGTCCCACAGACGGCAGGTGTCGGGGGAGATCTCGTCGGCCAGAACGATCTGGCCGTCGGCGGTCTTGCCGAACTCCAGCTTGAAGTCCACCAGATCGATGCCGATCTCCTTCATGAAGCCCTTGAGCAGGTCGTTGACCATGAAGGCGTACTTCTTGATGAGCTCGATCTCCTCCCGGGTGGCCAGCTTCAGGGCCAGAGCGTGGTAGGAGTTGAGCAGGGGATCACCCAGGTCGTCGTTCTTGTAAGAGAACTCGATGGTGGGCTCGTCAAAGACGATGCCCTCCTCCACGCCGTAGCGCTTGGCGAAAGAGCCGGCGGAGATGTTGCGGACAATGACCTCCAGGGGCACGATGGAGACCTTCTTGACCACGGTCTCCCGGTCGCTGAGCTCCTCCACAAAGTGGGTGGGGACCCCCTTGGCCTCCAGGCGGCGCATGAGGTTGTTGGTCATGCGGTTGTTGATGGCGCCCTTGCCGGTGATGGTGCCCTTCTTGAGGCCGTTGAAGGCGGTGGCGTCATCCTTATAGGACACGATGACCAGATTGGGGTCCTCGGTGGCATAGACCTTCTTGGCCTTGCCCTCATAGAGCTGCGTTGTTTTTTCCATAGTTCACATTCCCCTTGCACACATTAGGATATTGATAGCAATTGATAGCAGAGATGATTACTGGGCGAAGAAAAGCTTGGAGAGGGTCATGGGATCCACATACTTGCCGTCCTTGTACACCCGCATGTTGCCGGAGGCCACCTCGTCGATGAGCATGACGTTGCCGTCGGCATCGTAACCAAACTCAAACTTGATGTCGTACAGGACCAGGCCGCGGGCCTTGAGCTCGTCCGCCACGATCTGGGTGATCTGCTGGGTCTGGGCCTTCATGTCGTCGTACTGCTTCTCGGTCATGACGCCCAGCACCACCAGGCCGTCCTTGGTGACCAGAGGGTCGCCCTTCTCGTCGTTCTTGAAAGTGGTTTCCACATAGGCGGGCAGATCAGCGCCCTCCTCGATGTACTCGCCGTACCGGCGCAGGAAGCTGCCCACGGCCTTGTGGCGGCAGATGACCTCCAGACCATGGCCGAACACCTTGGCGGGAAGGACCTCCATGGTGGTGTTCTCCAGGTCGGCGCTGACATAGTGAGTCTTGATCCCGGCGGCGTTGATCTTCTCAAAGAAATAGATGGACATGCGCAGGTTCACGTCGCCCACACCGTCGATGGTCAGGCCCACGGAGTTTTCACCGGGATCGAACACACCGTCCTTGCCGGTGCAGTCGTCTTTGAACTTCAGCAGGTAGTTGCCGTTGTCCAGGGCAAACACGTCTTTGGTCTTTCCGGTGTAAACCAGTTTCTTTTCCATGTGGATCATCCTCCAGAACAAAGATTAGTAGATCAGTTTATCGGGCAGCGGGTACGCTTACTGGGCCAGCTCGGCCTGAAGCTTGGCTTCCTTCTCGGCGATCTGCCGGGCCATCTTGACCCGGGCCTCATCCAGCCGGGCAGCCAGATCGTCATCGCTGACGGCCAGGATCTGAGCGGCCAGGACGGCGGCATTTTTGGCGCCGTTGATGGCCACCGTGGCGACGGGGATGCCGCTGGGCATCTGGACGGTAGCCAGCAGGGCGTCCAGACCGTCCATGGCGCCCCCCTTCATGGGGATGCCGATGACGGGCAGGGTGGAGTTGCCGGCAAAGGCGCCCGCCAGATGTGCGGCCATACCGGCGGCACAGATGAGCACGCCGAAGCCGTTCTTCCGGGCATCCCGGGCAAACTCGGCCGCCTGGACGGGGGTACGGTGAGCGCTGAGGATATGGGCCTCGTAGGGGATGTGGAACTCGTCCAGCTGGGTGCAGGCGGCCTTGACCACCGGCCAGTCGCTGTCGGAGCCCATGATGATGGCAACTTTCTTCACAGGAATGACCTCCTCGTTCATCTTGGGAAGGGAGATGGAACCAAACAAAAAGTTAGGTCGGTACAAAATAAATCAGGGTATCCGTTATACGGATACCCTTCCTAATCAAACCGCTATTTTGGACGCATTGGGACCCTGAGACAGGCGCTTATGTGCGGTAATCTTCCAGTTCAGCATCCGATCCACGTCCGTTCCCCCTTATCAAAGAAAGAATACTTATACTATATCGGCTCTTCTGTCGCTTTGCAAGTGCAGAGGTGGATTTTTGTATGCTTATACAAGGGGAGCGGGGGGAAGAACGGCGCATTTTGCCATACCCGGCAGTGCAGTGTCGAAAAGGGATTGACAGAACCGATTTGTCATACTATACTTTGAATAGTAATACTAATAGACGGTATGTATCACAAATAGTGGTACGGAAAGAGAGGGAGATAAGATGACACGACCGATGCGGACGCCGGATGAGCCCTATGCCCAGGGGAAGGTGACGCTTCTGCGTCTCATCTCCCAGTCGGTCAAAGAGGGGACGGAGAAGCTGCCGTCCGAGGAAGAGCTGGCAAAGCTGGCCGGAGTGAGCCGGGTGGTGATCCGGGATGTGCTGAGCGAACTGGAGTCCAGGGGGTATCTCACCCGCTGGCGGGGCCGGGGCACCCTCATCAATGCGCCGATCTGCACCGCACAGCCCCGCATCGACGAGGAATTCAGCTTTCAGGAGCTCTTTGCCGCCCGGGGAATGACACCCGCAGTGCGCCTTCTGGAGGACCGCTGGATCTCGCCTGAAGAGGCGGAGCTGCCCCTTGGAGCGGAGATCGGCCAGGGGGAGGAGCGGCTTTTGATGCTGGAGCGCGTGTTCCTGGGGGACGGCGTTCCCATGATCCACAGCAAGGTCTATTTCCGGGGCAGCAACTTGGAGTTTGACTATCAGAGCTGGAAGAATTTTGCCGAGCTTACCCTGAACGAATTTCTGGAGCTCTTCTGCATCCGGCAGCCGGTGGTCACACTGGCAGAGCAGACGGTAGAGACGGCGGATGCCGCCCTGGCCTCCAAACTAGAGGTGGCAGAGGGGACCCCGCTGCTCCGGATGGACGATGTCCGATACGGTGTGGGCAGCCTGGAGCTCCTGCGCGGCACCGCCTGCTTCTGCAAGGACATCCTGCCGCTGCGCCTGGTCCGCAGAAGATAAGATACAACGATTTCACAGCGCCATAGACTGCATCCATACGAAACACCCATATGTTTTCCGTTATCCCTGGAGCCGGGGGCTCCATTTTGAGATAGGAGGAAACAGATATGAAGGAATGTCTCAGAAAGCAGATTTCCCTATGGACCGCTTCCGCCCTTTTGATGGGCGGCCTGGCCGCGTGCGGCGGGGGAGGAGAGGGCGCCCCCGCCGATTCTTCCGGAACACCGGAGGGAGAAAGTGAGATCAAGATCGGCATCCTCATTCCCGGTTCCCCCACGGATGGCGGCTTCTCCCAGCAGGCGGCCGAGGCCGGCTCGCTGCTGGAGGAGCAGTTTAGCTGTGAAGTAGCCGTTGTAGAGGCGGCCACAGCAGACGCCATCAAGAGCGAGGGCGAGTCCATGGCCGCCGAGGGCTACAAGATCGTATTCGGTCATGGGGGACAGTGCTCCACACCCCTGGCCGAGATCAGCAAGGATTACCCGGACGCCAGGTTCGTCACAACAGGAGGAACCGAGGTAAGAGAGAACCAATTTCCAGTTTCTCTCTGCCTGGAGCAGAGCACTTATGTGGCCGGTGTTGTAGCGGGAATGATGACAGAAAGCAACATGCTTGGCTGTTCAGTGGGAGGAGATTATCCGGCATATACAAAGACGACAAATGCCTTCGAGCTGGGGGCTAAGAGTGTTAATCCAGATGTAAAAATTTTATTTAATGTGCTCAGTTCAACAGATCCGACAGAGGGATACGAAGTCACCATGAATCAAATTAAGATGGGTGCAGATTTTATTTACAGCAACAGCAACGAAGCGCAGTCAGGATCAATAAAGGCGGCGGCAGAAAGCGAAGGGGTCTATGCTTTTGGAACATTAGGAGATTTTATTCCCCAGGCCCCGGAGACTGTGCTTGCAAATACCATGGGCGACTGGTCCAAGGCCTTTATCAACGCCACCGAGGCCATCCTGAACGATCAGGTGGGCGAACCGGAGATCATGTATCTCGATATGTCCAACGAGTCGGTTTCTTTCGAGTGGAACGAGGAGCTCAAAAAGGAGGTCCCCCAGGAAGTGCTGGACAAGGTGGACGAGACCATTCAGGCCATTGTGGACGGCACCATCCACGTTCCCAATGAGTATGAGCTGGGCTGATACAAGAGCAGAAAGGAGAAGGACGCCATGGAAATGAGCGGAAAGGTCGCGGTAATCACCGGCGGAACCTCCGGAATCGGAAGGAGCACCGCAGAAAAGCTGCTGGAGCGGGGGGCCACTGTCCTAGTCCTGGGCCGCAGCCGGGAGCGGGGCGCGGAGATGGAGCAGCTTGGGAATTGCCATTTCTACCCCTGTGATATGGCCTGCCCGGAGGAGATCGCAGAGACCTGTGATGCCATCCTGCGGGACTATCCGGAGATCGACATTCTGGTCAACAACGCGGGCATGTCCATTGACGGAACGGTAGAGACACTGTCTCTGGAGGAGTGGAACCAGATCTTTGCCGTCAATGTGACCAGCGTTTACCTGATGAGCAAGTATCTGATTCCGGCCATCCGCAAGCGAGGCGGGGGACGCATCATCAACATCGCCTCCACCGCGGGCACGGTGGGAGCCCCTGGGTTGGACGCCTATGCCTCCACCAAGGGGGCGGTCATCCAGCTCACCCGCAGCATGGCGGCGGATTATGCCGCGGAGGGGATTTTGGTCAACGCGGTTTGCCCCGGAGGGACCCTTACGCCCCTGATGTGTGGGATCGAGGCAACGGCAGCCTGGACGACTTCGCCAGTCTCTTCCCCATCAAGCGCTTGGCCCAGCCGGAGGAGATCGCCGCCATGATCGTATTCCTGGCCAGCGACGCGGCCAGCTTTATGGCGGGGAGCACCGTGCTGGTGGACGGAGGATTTACCTGTATTTAAGGGCGGAAAAGCCGCCTGGGAAAGCGGGAGCGCGCGCACTCCATATGGAGCGGCGGGGCGCTCCCGTTCTTTCTGTCCCGGAGCGAAAAAATAGGCTTAGACAAAGGACTGGGGACGTGCTAGAATAGGGGCTGAATCACACAGCGCATGGATCGGACCGGGCTGTCTCGTCTGTCGAGAGAGGGGGCGGACAGCGGAGAAGGCCGACCGTGCAGCCGTTTCAGCGGAGGAAGAGAGTATATGAAGATCGCAACAGCCCAACAGATGCGGGAGATGGACCGCGCGGCCATTCAGGAGCGGGGGATCGCGTCCACCTTGCTCATGGAAAATGCGGCCCGGGCAGTGGCGCGTGCCGCTGTCAGCGTGGCGGAGGCGCGGCCGGAGCGTCCGGGAAGACCCCGCCGGGCGGTTTGCTTCTGCGGCGCGGGCAACAATGGCGGGGACGGCGTGGCCGCGGCTCGCTTTCTGATGGAGGCGGGGATGGAGGTCCGGGCGGTCCTGGTGGGCCGGCGGGAGAAGATGACCTCTGACTGCCGGGAGATGGAACGCCGTCTGGAGGCCAAGGGTGGCTCTCTGGAGGATTTCACCCCCGATGACCCGGACTTTGCCTGCTGGTGCCTGGAGGCCGACGTGATGGTGGATGCCCTGTTTGGGATTGGGCTGAATACCCCCCTGCGGGGTGATCCCCTGATGGCGGTGCAGATGATGAACACCTGCGACATCCCGGTGGTGTCCGCAGACATCGCCAGCGGTGTGGAGGCCGATACCGGACGGGTCCTGGGGGATGCCGTCCAGGCCGATGTGACGGTGACCTTCTCTCTGCCCAAGGCCGGACATTTCCTGGGAGAGGGCGGGCTGCGCACCGGACGGCTGACGGTGGCCGAGATCGGCATCCCGCTGGATCTGGTGCTGTGGACGGAGAGCAATTTTTACTCCGTGTGTGAAAATGACGTCTACCTGCCCCGCCGGGAGCGGGACGCCTACAAGGGGAATTTCGGGCGGGACTATATCCTGGGCGGATCGGTGGGTTATACCGGAGCCCCTGTCCTGGCGGCCCGGGCCGCCGTCCGCGCGGGCGCGGGCCTGGTGTCGGTGGGTGTGCCGGAGCCCATCTGGCCTGTGGTGGCCATGAAGCTGGATGAGGCCATGCCCAGCCCGCTGCCTGCAGGTAAAACGGGAATGCTCTCGCTGGAGGCCACGGAGCAGATCCTGGCCCGGATGAATTCCAGTGACGTCTGCCTGATCGGACCCGGGCTGGGCCGGGGGAACGGCGTGGCGTCGGTGGTGCGGCATCTGCTGCGCTCGGCCCATACTGCTGTGATCCTGGATGCGGACGGCATAAATGCGCTGGAAGGGCATATAGATGTGTTGGAGGCCCGGCGGGGCGTGGTCACCATCCTGACCCCCCATGACGGGGAATTCCTCCGCCTGGGCGGAGATCTGAGCAGCGGGGACCGGCTGGCCGCCGCCCGCTCCTTTGCACAGGAGCACGGCTGCTGTCTGGTACTCAAGGGACACCGCACGATCACGGCGTTCCCCGACGGCTCGGCCTATGTCAATACCACCGGAAATCCGGGTATGGCCAAGGGCGGCAGCGGAGATGTCCTGGGCGGCATCATTCTGGCCCTGCTGGGGCAGGGAATGTCCTGCCGGGAGGCAGTGCCCATGGCCGTGTGGCTCCACGGCCGGGCGGGGGACCTGTGCGCCGAAGAGATCGGCGAATACGGCATGACCCCCGGAGATCTGATCGAACGGCTCCCCCGTGTCCTGCGGGAGTGCGAGGGAAAGATCCGGGAACTGGGACCCCAATAAAGAAGGAGGGACGGGTGTGCGCCATCGCTGGATGTGTGCACCGATGATAGCCCTGTGTCTGCTGCTGCCGTCCTGCGGCGGGGAGACAGGTAATGAGGCCGAACAGCTGGCGCTTGATATCCGGACGGAATATCTGGCCATGCAGAGCTGTGCCGCCCACGTGGAACTGACCGCAGATTATGGCCAGCGGGTGTATACCTACGGGCTGGACCTCTCCTATGCGCGGGAGGAGGAAATGACCCTCACCATCACCGAACCGGAGCATATCGCGGGGATTATGGCCCATATCCGGGAGGGGGAGACCACGCTGGAATATGAGGGAGTGCGGGTGGAGACCGGGCCCCTGAACGAGGCGGGGCTGAGTCCTATGAACGCCCTTCCGGTTTTGCTGACCGGCATACAGGAGGGCTTTTTGGCCGAGAGTGTGCTGGAGGGAGGCGGAGAAGAGCCGGAGACCCTCCACATCACCATCCGGGACCCGGAGGCAGAGGCGGGCAGCGGAACCGAGCTTCAGATCTGGTTTGACCTTGCGACCCATGCCATGCTGCGGGGAGAGATCAGCCAGGACGGCTTTACCGTGGTCCAATGTGTCCTTTCGGGATTCTCCATGACATAAATTCAGAATAAGAAAAGGAGCTGCCGGATGGCAGCTCCTTTTTGCAGACGGTCGCGGAAGGGTATTTCTGCAATTTTTGCGGCAAGAGCCTCGCAGAGTTCTGCCGGCCGCAGACGGCAGAATCAAATTAAATGGTGTTTTCCGGCGGCGTGTACGTCGGAAAACGCTCCTCTCAGGCCGCAAGTGTGCGAGCGTCAGCGAGTGCATGCGGCGGCCTGTATCCCCTCGAAAAAATGCTTGCATTTTTGAGAAGCGTGTCGAAGTTTTTCGACACGCTGAAAGGAGCTGCCGGATGGCAGCTCCTTTTTGGTATTACTGGTCCTGTTCGTCTTCGCAGCAGTCGCAGTGAGGACAGGGAATCTCGGTCACATTGTCGGCCGGAGCGGCTTCCGCCGCTTCCCGGGCGGCCTCCTCGGCCTGACGCTCCAGCTCATCCAGCTCGTCCAGACGGCGGCGCAGCGCGTCCCGCTCCTGGGCGGTCATGGCCTCAAGCATCTCCTGGAACTGCTGCTCCCGGCGCTCTTTGGCAGCCTGTCTGCCCTTTTCCTGGAGCTCTTCACTGATCTGCCGCCCCTGTTCCGCGGCGATCTCGCCCTTTTCGACCAGAACTTTGCCCAGTTCACCGGCTTTTTCCGCTGCGATGGCGGCGGCGCCCACACCGGCATAGGCCACATTGGTCAGCGTATCGGTCAGTTTATCCCACATAGAGAGACACCTCCTGAATTAGATTGATCCTGGGATGTGCGATTGGTTTGGATGTCACGACGGGAGATGTTCTCCCTCCGATGCTCTATATTATACCCGAACCCGGGCAAAATGTCTTTGAGTTTCTTTAAAGGGAAGATTAAAAACGGATGAAAGAACCGGCAAAGAGTCCAGAACCCGCAGGAAACGCCAGTTCGTGGGGAAATTCCCGGAAGTTGCCCGGCTTCCCTTGTGAGAAGGTACGGTTTGTGCTATGATAATGTCTGCACGCATGAAAATCAATGGTGTCTATGGTGAACGGGAAAGAAGGCAGGTTACATGGAGAGCAGGCAGAAGCGCACCTGGGCCGAGATCGACCTGGGCGCTCTGGAGCATAATTACCGGGCGCTGCGGGGGATGCTGTCCCCTGGCTGCCGCTTTTTGGGGGTAGTCAAGGCCAACGCATACGGCCACGGTGCCATCCCGGTGGCCCGGCGTCTGGAACAGCTGGGCGCGGACTACCTGGCGGTCGCCTCTCTGGATGAGGGCGCAGAGCTCCGGGTAGCGGGGATCACGGCCCCCATCCTGGTCCTGGGGCAGACTCCGACGGAGTTCGCGGCTGATGTGGTGCGTCTGCGTCTGACTCAGACCGTCTGGGATCTGGAGAGCGCCAAGGCCCTCTCTGCGGCGGCCCAGGCCGAGGGCAGAGAGGTGAAGATCCACCTCAAGGCGGATACCGGAATGTCCCGGCTGGGTCTGTGCTGCGATGCATCCCATTTGGAGCAGACGGCAGAGACCATGGCGGCTATCTGCGCCCTCCCGGGGCTGAACCATGAGGGCATCTTTACCCATTTTTCGGACGCCGATGGGAGCGAGGAGTTTACCATGCTCCAGTTTACCCGATTCCTGGACCTGATCGACAAGCTGAAGGACATGGGGATCACCTTTGCGATCCGGCACTGTGCCGCCAGCGCGGCCACCCTGCGCTTTCCGTGCACCCATCTGGATATGGTGCGGCCGGGGATCGCGCTCTATGGCCACTATCCCGCGCCGGAGTGTGAGGGACTGGACGGCGGTGCGCTGGAGCCGGTGATGACCCTCAAGACACGGGTGGCCGCCGTGGAAGAGCGGCCCGCCGGTGCCTGCGTGAGCTATGGCCGGACGGCTCGGCTGGAGGAGGATACCCGCCTGGCGGTGCTCCCCATCGGATATGCCGACGGCCTGTTCCGGGGCCTGTCCAACCGGGGCGTGGTCTCTTTGGGAGGCGAGCGGCGTCCCATTTTGGGCCGGGTATGCATGGACCTGTGCATGGTCCCCGCGGGGGAGAATGTCCACCCCGGCGATGTGGCCGAGGTCTTTGGAAAGGAACTCCCGGTGGAGGAGCATGCAGACCTGCTGGGCACCATCTCCTATGAATTGCTCTGCGCCGTCTCCCGCCGGGTGCCCCGGATCTACCTGGAGTGAGCAAGGAACCGCTGCCTGTGCCGGAGCATAAAATGACCCGGGGAGAGTATCGCCGGGCCGACGGAGGGCACACAGCTTCCGGGGGATTTCCCGGCGCCGTGTATAAATCCCGCCGTGCCGTGGGAGAATCATAGTAGCTTGGCGAAGGGGGGAAAACCCCCGGTGACGCCGGCCACTATCTTCCGGCGGAGTGTGAGCTTTTGTGGACAACAGCGTGAAACGTGGAGACATTTTTTATGCCGACCTGAGTCCTGTGGTGGGCAGCGAGCAGGGGGGCGTGCGTCCGGTTCTGATCGTACAGAACGATACGGGCAACAAGCACAGTCCCACTGTCATCGCGGCGGCCATCACCTCTCAGACGGGCAAAGCGCGCCTGCCGACCCACATCGAGTTTGCGGCCGGGAGCTACGGGCTCCCAAAAGATTCGGTGGTCCTGCTGGAGCAGATCCGGACTCTGGATAAGAAACGGCTGCGTGAGCATATGGGAAGGCTGGACAGTACACTGATGAAACAGGTGGATTCCGCCATTGCAGTCAGCTTTGGTCTCCATCCCCAGCAGCTGGTCTGACCGCTGAGGCGGCAGAGACAGAACACACGGGACGCGGGCCGGCGAAAGGCTACATAGCAATATGCAGCATTTGCCGGCCTGGCGTCCGTTTTGGAATCGTACATAGGAGGACACCCATGAAAGCAACAAAGTGGATGCCGCGCCTGTTGGCCGGAGGATTGGTGACGCTGTCCCTGATGGGAGTGGCTCTGGCTGCCGCACAGGGCAGCCAGAGCGATCCCCTGGTGACACTGAGCTATCTCAATGAGAAGGCGACTCCCTCCATTCTGTCCCAGGTGGACAGCAAACTCACCCAGCGGGAGAGCGCCCTCAAGACCCAGCTGCAGCAGGTGGCGGACGGTTACGCCCAGGAGGTACAGGGTTCCGGCGGAAGCGGGGGGAACGCCTCGGTCTATCAGGTGGTGACCCTGAAGCAGGGGCAGCAGCTGGTCGCGGGCACTTCCTGCGAGATCCTGCTGCGCAGCGGCACGGCGGTCTGTGTATCCGACTCCTCGCCCGGCCTGGTGGATATGACGGCCGGGAGCACCCTGGCGCCGGGAGGAGCATTGATTGCCAATCACCTCTACCTGGCCACCATTGAGGGGCGGGGCGTGAAGGCCTCCGGAGCAGTTACCCTGATGGTGAGAGGAAATCACAGCATCCGATAAGATGAAAAAGAGGGACAGCCCCTGGGGGGCTGTCCCTCTTTCTATCGTTATCCATTTCGCAGCCATATGGGCAGACGGGTGGGCTTCATCATGGCCATAAAGCAGAAGAAGACCCCCGCGGCCAGGCAAAAATCCCCTACGCTGGCAAAGCCCCGCAGAAGGGGAATAGGAAGATAAAAAATATCGCCCAAAAAGAGAAGCTTGGTCTCCGGACCGGCCAGGGCGTACATAGGGATGGCACCCGAGGAGAGGGCCTCCAGTCCCTGGGAGGAGAGCCGGAGAGCGGCTTGGGTACTGACCGGCATACGCCAGCCGTTGGCGGCAATAACCACCAGATTACACAGCAATCCAGCCCCGGCACACAGGGCCGTGCGTGTCCGCCGGCGGTTGCGCAGCAGGAACAGGCCCAGCATCAGATAGGAGAGGAGCAGCAGGGCCGGACCCCAGAAGCCGGAACCAGTCTTGGGCCAGGGGACCCAGGAGACGGCAATGTGCTGTATGAAAAGGGCTGCTATTGGTAGAAGAAGCCAGTGAATTCGGGCCTCCTCCCAGCGGGAGAGCCGTCCGCCGCCCATCCAGCCGATCAGCAGGCTGAGGATCACCGCGGCGGTCAGCATGGCGGGCCCTCCTCTTCCTCCGAGTGGGGATCGAGCAGACCGGACTCGGCCATGTCGGCGGCCACACGGGCCACCTCCGGGTGAAACTGCCGCCCTGCCTCGGCACGCAGAATTTCGGCGGCTACTTTGGGAGAGCGGCCGCTGCAATAGGGCCGGTCGCTGGTGATGGCGTCATAGGCGTCGGCCGCAGCCAGGATATAGACCTCCAGAGAGAGTTCCTCACCCCGGGTGCCGTCCGGATAGCCGCCGCCGTCATAGCGCTCGTGATGATGGCGCACCATGTCCAGAATCTCCCGGTAAGAGTCGATGTTCTTCAAAATGTCCACTCCGATGACCGGATGCCGCTGAATGACGGCCCGCTCCTCCGGGGTCAGTTTTCCCGGCTTTTGCAGAATGGAATCGGGGATGCCGATCTTTCCAATATCGTGGAACACCGCCCCTGTCTGAAGCTGCCGGATCGCCTTGGAGGAGAGCCCCATGCGCCCGGCGATCTGCACGGCAAAGCGGGAGACTCGGGAGGAGTGACCCTCTGTATAGGTGTCCTTGGCGTCCAGAGCGGCGGTCAGCGCCTTCAGGATGCTGTACTGCTGCTGCACACTGCTCAGATAGAGCTTAAAGGAATAGCGGGCCAGCAGCAGCGGCAGCATGAAGAGGAAGGCCAGCCAGGCTCCTGCGGGCATCTGGAGCAGCATCGCCAGGAAATAGGCCATAGGAGCCGAACACAGGATACTGGGCAGCAGCCCCAGAAACATCTGAAGGATAGTAGGATAAAAGGAGACCTTGCCCTCCAGCAGGAAGAGGAAGAGCAGAATAAAGCTGTTGAGCACAATGGAACAGAACACGAAGAGCAGGGAGGGGAGCAGCACGCCGGGGAGAGACAGATCTCCCGGCACGCCATTCGCGGCGTGATAGAGGAACCCCGACAGAGTAAAGGACAAGTTGAGATTGCTGGTATTGAAGAGGGTTTTGACAGGGGCGGTATTGAAGATGTGGCAGTATCCGCCGCCGCTTTCCCGGGGATAGATCTCCAGCGGTTTGGTCAGAAAGACGATGGCAGTGGCGGTCTCAGGCCCCAGGAGCAAAACGGTGGCCAGAATGCTGATAAAGGACATATCAATGGTGCAGTCCGGACGGATATACAGCGGAAGACACCGGCAGAGCACACACAGGATCACCAGTGCCCCCAGCACATAGGGATCCTGCCAGGGGGCGTCCTGGAGACTGCGGCAGACAGAATAGATTCCGCTGCCCATTCCCAGCAGGATGACCAGGCCAATATACCAGGTAGAGGGTTGGTGTTTCTGCATGAGTGTCAAAACCTCCGAATAGACCCGTATGGACCGTCAGAATATGCGGGAACAGGCAAAAGCGGCCAGAAATTCCAGCCGCTTCTGCCTCACGAAGAATCGCTCAGCGCCAGTTAAAGTAAGCGCCGCCAGCGACCAGCAGGGAAACCAGGGAAGTCAGAGCAACCATGATTTTCGCCTTATTCATCGAATACAGCTCCTTTACCGGATACTCTGCCGTGTCGCTATAGGCAGGCTGTATTCGCTTCGCTCTATATGAAAAAGGGAAAAATTACAGGAGAGAGTCCGAAGAGGGGGGGAGGGTCAAAAGACGGCGGTTGACCGCATCCAGCGTGGCCAGGATCACGGAGAAATTGACGTCATCTCCCACATAGCAGGCACCCAGCAGGGATTCGGTCTTTCCGTCCAGCTTCAGGAAGAGACCGACCATCACCACCGGATGCTCCGCCAGCGCAGTGGTGCGCACGGCCTCCACCGAGAACCGGCAGTTGGAAGCCAAAAGACAGTTGATGGCTTCTACCGTGGCGGCAGCAATGGCGCGGGTCCGTGTGCCCGAGGAAGGGGCGCAGCGGGACTCTCCCTCATAGAGCCGGTCGCCCAGACGGAGATGGACTTTGACCGAGACACCCTCCCGGCTGCTGGCCATATCCAGACGCTCAAAGACCAGACGGCGGGGACCCTCCTTCAGCGGGGCAGGGATCTGAGCCACGCTGATGATCCGGTGGTCCAGCTCCAGCTGAAACTTGGCCAGCAGGGCGGACTGAACGTCCCGGACCACCTGTTTGGGACTGCGGGACTGATCGGAGAGAATATGGACCTCGCGCACGGTCTCTTCCTCCACATGAAATGCGGCGCCCAGCACACCTGGGAGCTGATTGACGAGCGCCTTCCAGGCCTCGGTATCCAAAACCATCGTCTGAGGTCCTCCTTTTGGTGGGACAAAAAAGTTACAACAACTGTTGCTATTATACAGAATCCGACGAAAAGGTGCAAGTATGTAACCGTATATTTTAGACAGAAAAAAGAGAAATTTTTTCCTTTTTCCCAAAACCTTCTTAACAGGGGCGGAAAGGCGGTCTGGGTGTGACAGCGCATGGTCTGACCGGCCGTCACATAGGAATAATAGGAGGGATGAGATTGCAGGAGAAATGAGGTGGAAGCGCGTGGAGATGCAGTTCGCACTGGCCGGTGGGCGGGGTTTTTTAAGGGTACAGGAAGAGGGGGGCAAGATCCACCTGTACGGGGAACTGCCGGAGGATGGACAGGGAATCTATAAAGGAAGGATACAGGGCGCCGGGGGAGGAAGCTACCTGGCAGGCACTTTTCTCCCGGAGGGGAAAAAGCTGTGTCTCCGGCGCGTGGTGTCCCGGGAGACGCTGAACGAGCTGGGGGTCTGGCCGGTGACGGGTGCGGAGGCGGTACTGGCCTTTTCCCGGGGCAAACCGGGCGGGGGAGAGCCCGTCCCGACCGGGTGGACACGCCTCTCTGATTTGCCCGCCCGTCTGGGAGACCCCCTTCTCCGCCGGGCGGCGGAGGGGGTGGCAGGGGCGCTCATCCGCCCGGTGGGAGAAGGCGTGGAAATCGCCGTGCCCTTCACGGCGGGAGGCCAATTTCACTTAACGCCGCTGTTCTGTCTGATGTGGGTGTGGGAGTGGGGTGGAGCCAGGTATGCCAGTGTCCGGCTGGACAAAAGGGGATGGCCGATTGCGCCAAAAGACCGCCCCGGGAAAGAGCCGGAGCGGTCGAAAGGGAGGACAGATTAGCGGGAGGCGAGGAGGCGCATGCGGTGCAGGTGCAGGGCCATGTCGCCGCCCAGCTCCACCGAGCGGGAGCGGATCTTCTCGGGCACCGAGGGATAGTCCCGGTTCATCCGAATGAGGGAGGCGCGGGGCCACAGGGCGGTCATGCGCTGAAACGGGTGGCGGATGAGCCCGGGGGAGTTGAAGCCCACCCCCAACTCCAGAAAGACAGTATCGTCCTGGGCGGCCTCCGCCCAGAAGCGCTCAAAGGGGGCACGGTTGGCCATGACCTTCCAGGGGACAAAGACGTCCCTTCCGCGCATGTTCCGCACGGCGGGCGCGCCGCAGTGGGGACAGCGGGGGAGATCCTCCTCCCGGCAGGCATAGGTGACCGGGTCCATATGGGCCACGATGGTGCGGTAGATGGCCTCGCCGTCCCACAGGGCGTCACAGCAGGGGACGGAACACTGAAAATCCGCGATGCTGTTCTGAGGACAGAAGATCCGGTCCGGATCAAATCCGGCCTTCTGGAACTGATCGTCGATGTTGCTGCTCAGGACGAAATAATTGCGCCCCTCCACCAGAGCCAGCAGGTCCCGATAGGCCTGGATGACCGGAAAATCGTACCGCGCCCAGAGAGCCTCGGCGGCGATCATGCCCTGCTTTTGCAGATAGGTGCGCGACGGGTCCCACAGGGCCTCCCAGAGGGTGTGGTAGCCCAGGGCGTGCAGAGCGGGAAAGTCCCGGCGCAGGACCTCCTCGGACTGGTAGTCCAGTCCGCCGGCGGCCGAGAGACCGGCCGCACCGCCGATGATGATGTGTCCGGCCCCTTCCAGCAGGGAGACCGCCCGCTCCAGGGCGGGCGTGGGGTCCTGGGCCGCCAGCTCGGCCGCCCGGGCGGCATAGGCTGCCATCCGCTCGGCGTATGTCATGGAGTTCTCCTCCGTTTCATTTGAAACTTGTGCCTTTCTCCCAAAGGGCGGCACACCCACATTATAAAAAAGAGGGGGACAAAAGGCAAGGTTAAGGATAAAAACAGATTTTCGGAAAATAATACTTGCATCTTGGGAAAAGCTATTATATAATACCAGAGCATGATTACACACATCTGCTGATTCTGTGTCCGGTGCCCGCAAGGGTGGGCAGGGAAGATGAGGCGGATGGCGGTAACAACAAAAAGGAGGAAATAATCATGGCAGTCGTTTCTATGAAGCAGCTTCTGGAGGCCGGTGTCCACTTCGGTCACCAGACCCGTCGGTGGAACCCCAAGATGGCCACCTACATCTACACTGAGCGCAACGGTATCTACATCATCGACCTGCAGAAGACCGTGAAGAAGCTGGAGGAGGCCTACAACTTCGTCCGTTCTCTGGGCGAGTCCGGCCAGACCCTGCTCTTCGTCGGCACCAAGAAGCAGGCCCAGGAGGCCATCAAGGAAGAGGCCACCCGTTGCGGCGGTTACTATGTGAACGCCCGCTGGCTGGGCGGCATGCTCACCAACTTCAAGACCATGCGCGGCCGCGTGGAGCGCCTGAACCAGCTGAAGAAGATGCAGGAGGACGGCACCTTCGACATGCTGCCCAAGAAGGAAGTCATGAAGCACCTGGGCGAGATCGCCAAGCTGGAGAAGTACCTGGGCGGCGTCGTTGAGATGAAGAAGCTCCCCGGCGCTCTGTTCGTCGTGGATCCCCGCAAGGAGCGCAACGCCATCAACGAGGCCCGCAAGCTGCACATCCCCATCGTGGCCATCGTCGACACCAACTGCGATCCCGACGAGATCGACTACGTGATCCCCGGCAACGATGACGCCATCCGCGCCATCAAGCTGATCTCCGGTGTGATGGCCAACGCCATCCAGGAGGGCAAGCAGGGCCAGGACGCTCCCGCTGAGGAGACCGCCGAGGCTGCCGAGTAATTTTACAGAGATACAAACACATTGGGAGCGCCCGCCCGCGCGGGCGGGCGCTCCTTTTATACAAAAAATGGAGGTATGTGATCATGGCAATCACTGCTAAGGACGTACAGAAGCTGCGCGAAATGACCGGCGTGGGCATGATGGACTGCAAGAAGGCTCTGACCGAGGCCGAGGGCAATATGGACAAGGCCATTGAGATCCTGCGCGAGAAGGGCCTGGCCGCTTCCCAGAAGAAGGCTGGCCGCATCGCCGCCGAGGGTATGGCTTACGCCGCCGTCATCGACGGCATGGGCGTTGTGGTCGAGGTCAACGCCGAGACCGACTTCGTGGCCAAGAACGAGAAGTTCGTGGACTTCGTCAAGGGTGTGGCCGCCACTGTGGCCGCCAACAAGCCCGCCGACATGGACGCTCTGATGGAGTGCAAGTATGTTGGCACCGACCTGACCGTCACCCAGCAGCAGCAGGAGATGGTCCTGGTCATCGGCGAGAACATCAAGGTCCGCCGCTTCTCCTTCTTCACCGACGGCGTGTCCGTGCCCTACATCCACGCGGGCGGCAAGATCGGCGTGCTGGTGAACCTGGAGACCAGCCTCTCCGCTGAGCAGGTGGAGACCGTGGGTAAGAACGTGGCCATGCAGATCGCCGCTCTGAACCCCCGCTTCTGGGACAAGAGCCAGGTGACCCAGGACGTCCTGGACGAGGAAAAGAAGATCATGATGGTCCAGATGTCCAATGATCCCAAGATGGCCTCCAAGCCCGAGCAGGTCCGTGAGAAGATCGTCATGGGCAAGCTGAACAAGTTCTATGCCGAGAACTGCCTGCTGCAGCAGGAGTTCGTGAAGGACGGCTCCATGACCGTGGAGCAGTATATCGCTTCCAGCGCCAAGGCTCTGGGCGGCACCATCACCTTCAAGAACGCCGTCCGCTTCGAGAAGGGCGAGGGCATCGAGAAGAAGCAGGAGAACTTCGCCGAGGAGATCGCCAAGCAGCTGGGCAAGTAATTTCCCCTGCCGGCCAGATTTGAAGCAAGCGTCCCCGCTCTTTGCGACCGGGGAGCGAGAGGGACCAGGTACGTTTTGTACTTGGTCCCTTTTTTGCGCCGGCAGAACCGTATGCCGGTTGCGAACAAATTGTAAAAACTTTGCTTCAAGGCCTATGCAAACAGGGGAAAATAAGTTAAAATAACAAAAGACTGAAACTGGCGGTTTATCGGCATCCGCCCGGTGCCGCCTTACCATAGATATAAAAGGGGTTGACAGTATGAGTGAGCCGCAATACAAACGCGTTCTTCTGAAGATCAGCGGAGAGGCTCTGGCAGGTGACGCCGGCCGCGGACTGGATTTCGGTGTGATCGGCAGCGTATGCCAGGCGGTCAAACAGGCCATTTCCATGGGTGTCCAGGTGGGCATCGTGGTGGGCGGCGGCAATTTCTGGCGGGGCGTCAAGGACGGCGGCGGCCGGATGGAGCGTACCCGTGCCGACCACATGGGGATGCTGGCCACCACCCTGAACTGTCTGGCACTGGCCGATGTGCTGGAGCAGATGGGGGTGGAGGTCCGCGTGCAGACCGCCATTGAGATGCGGGCCTTTGCCGAGCCCTATATCCGCTCCAAGGCTATCCGCCATCTGGAGAAGGGAAGAGTGGTCATCTTCGGCTGCGGTACCGGCAATCCCTTCTTCTCCACGGATACCGCCGCAGTGCTCCGCGCCGCGGAGATCGATGCGGATGTGATCCTGCTGGCCAAGAATATCGATGGCGTGTACAGCGCTGATCCCAACAAGGACCCCACCGCGGTGAAGTACGACTCCATTACCTATGACGACGTGCTGGCGCAGCACCTCCAGGTGATGGATTCCACTGCCACCAGCCTGTCCATGGACAATAAGATTCCCGTCATCCTCTTTGCCCTGAAGGACCCCCAGAACATCATCCGGGTCCTGGAAGGCGAGAAGATCGGCACCATTGTGAAGGAGGAAAAGTGAGATGAACGCAGTCCACAAGCCCTATGACGAGAAGATGCAGAAGACCATTGACGTGGTCATCAGTGATTTCGCCAGCGTCCGTGCCGGCCGCGCCAACGCCGCCGTGCTGGATAAGGTGACGGTAGACTACTACGGCAGCCCCACCCCCATCAACCAGGTGGCCGCCATTTCCTCTCCCGATCCCCGCACCCTGACCATCCAGCCCTGGGATGCCACCATCCTGAAGGCCATTGAGAAGGCCATTCAGACCTCCGACCTGGGCATCAATCCCCAGAATGACGGCCGTCTTATCCGCCTGGCCTTCCCCCAGCTGACCGAGGAGCGCCGCAAGGAGCTCTCCAAGCAGGTGAAGAAGTATGCCGAGGCCGGCAAGGTGGCCATCCGCAACATCCGCCGGGACGCGGTGGACGCCTACAAGGCCATGAAGAAGAAGGCTGAGATCACCGAGGACGACCTGAAGGAGTACGAGAAGGAGATGCAGGACCTGACGGAGAAGCGCTGCAAGCAGATCGATGAGCTCTCCGCCAAGAAGGAAGCCGAGCTCATGGCGGTGTAAGCCCCGCTTGTTTGACAGTCTGAGTGCGGGACGCGGCGCGCCCCGCACTCAAATTCTGATTTGGTAGGAAGTAACACTATGCCCATCTTTAAACCGAAGCAAGCGCCGGGAGTCCAGGTGGACTTTACCCGGCTGCCCCGCCATGTGGCGATCATCATGGATGGAAATGGCCGCTGGGCCAAGCGGAGGGGCCTGCCCCGCACCGCAGGTCACGCGGCGGGGGCGGAGACCTTCCGAACCATCGCCACCTACTGCAAGGAGATCGGCCTGGAATATCTGACGGTCTATGCCTTTTCCACCGAGAACTGGAAGCGGCCGGAGGAGGAAGTCTCGGCCATCATGGGACTGCTCAGAAAGTATCTGCAAGAGGCCATCGGCAAGATGGAGAAGGACCGGGTCAAGATGAAGTTCCTGGGCGATCTCTCACCGCTGAGCGAGGAGCTCCAGGCGTTGTGCCGCCGGACAGAGGAGATCTCCACCCACTACGATGGCTGTCAGGTCAATATCTGCCTCAACTACGGCGGCCGGGATGAGATCGTCCGGGCGGCCCGGGCCTTTGCGGCGGACTGCGCCGCCGGGCGGCAGGACCCCCAGGCGCTGGACGAGGCACAGTTTGCCTCCTATCTCTACACCGGCGGTATCCCGGACCCGGATCTGGTCATCCGCCCCAGCGGGGAGCTGCGCCTGTCCAATTTCCTGCCCTGGCAGTCGGCCTATGCGGAGTTCTATTTCACCGACGTGCTGTGGCCGGACTTTTCGAAAGAGGAGCTCCACCGGGCGCTTCACGCCTATCAGACCCGCTCCCGCCGGTTCGGAGGTGTCTGATGGGGAAGCGTATTCTGGTGGCCGTGGTCTTTATCCCGGTCATTTTTCTGGTGCTCTTTGGCCTGGCGCCTCAGTTTCCCGTGGTATTGCCGGCGGCGGTGGCCATTTTGTCCATGATCGCCGTCCATGAGGTGCTCTGGTCCACGGGTTTTTTGAAGGATGCCGCCCTTACCTGGGGCTCCATCGTGCTGGCGGGTCTCATCCCTTTCTGGGTCTATCTGGGGGGCGATGAGGCCTGGGCCATGACGGGCCTCTTTGTGTATGTGCTGCTCCTGTTCCTGCGGGCCATCCGCAGCCACAAGACGATCACCACGGAGAAAATGGGAGGGGCCTTCTTCTTTACGGTCTTTATTCCCTTTTTTCTCTCCTCCTTTGTGCGCATCCGTGGGATGGAGCACTGGCAGGTGCTGATCCTGCTGCCCTTCCTGGCGGCCTTCCTCAGCGACGCCTTTGCCCTGTTCGCCGGGATGCTCTTTGGAAAGCATAAGCTGGCCCCTGAGCTCTCCCCCAAGAAAACGGTGGAGGGGGCCGTGGGCGGCTTTGTGGGAAGCATTCTGACGCTGCTGCTCTATGGAGCGGTGCTCCAGTTTGGCTTCCAGTTCCAGGTGAGCTATCCGCTCCTGGCCCTGTACGGTGCGGTGGGCAGTGCGGTCTCCCAGATCGGGGACCTGTCCTTCTCCTACATCAAGCGGGAGTATGGCATCAAAGACTATGGCAAGATCTTCCCCGGACACGGCGGTGTGCTGGACCGGTTTGACAGCGTGATTTTCTGTGCCCCCCTGATGGAGGCGCTGGTCCGGTGTCTGCCCGCCATCCGGGTCTGACGGAGGGAGGAGAGCGCATGCAGAAGATGATCTCGATCCTGGGCTCTACCGGCTCCATCGGCCGGCAGACATTGGACGTGGCCCGGGCCTGTCAGATCGGTGTGGCCGCCCTGACGGCCAACCGGGACGTGGTGCGCCTGGAGGCCCAGTGCCGGGAGTTCCGGCCCCAGCTGGCCGTTCTGATGGACCCGGCGGCAGCTGACGACCTGCGGGTCCGGCTGGCCGACACGGGCATCCGGGTGGCCTCCGGCATGGAGGGCCTTCTGGAGGCGGCCACGCTGCCCCAGGCGGACACGGTCATCACCGCTGTGGTGGGAAGTGTGGGCCTGCGCCCCACTTTGGCCGCCATCCGGGCGGGCAAGCGGATCGGCCTTGCGAATAAGGAGACCCTGGTCTGCGCCGGAGAACTGGTGATGGACGAGGCTGACCGCTGGGGTGCCGAGATCGTCCCGGTGGATTCGGAGCACTCGGCTATTTTCCAGTGCCTCCAGGGCTGCCGGGACCGGGGAGAGGTCAAGCGCCTCATCCTCACCGCCTCGGGCGGTCCCTTCTGGGGAAAAACCCGGGAGGAGCTGGAGCATGTGACCTTGGCGGATGCCCTGCGCCATCCCAACTGGTCCATGGGCGCCAAGATCACGGTGGATTCGGCCACGCTGATGAACAAGGGCCTGGAATTTATCGAGGCCATGCGGCTCTATCGCCTTCCGCCGGAAAAAATCGCGGTGGTGGTCCACCGGGAGAGTATAGTTCACTCCCTGGTGGAATACACTGATAACGCGGTGCTCGCCCAGCTGGGGGTGCCCGATATGCGCCTGCCCATCGAATATGCCCTCACCTGGCCCAACCGGGGAAGTGCGGTGACCGAGCCGCTGGACTTGGTCAAGTGCGGGGTCCTCACCTTTGCCGAGCCGGACGAGGAGACCTTCCGATCCCTGCCGCTGGCCAAGGAGGCCGCCCGCCGGGGCGGAACGGCGACCGCCATCCTCAACGGCGCCAATGAGGCGGCCGTGGCCCGGTTCCTGGCCGGAGAGATCGGGTTCCTGGATATCCCGCGCCTGGTGGAACGGGCGCTGGAGCGGGTCCCCGCCGGACCGGCAGACACATTGGACGATGTTTTCGCAGCGGATGAGGCCGCCCGCGCCTGCGTCCGCTGAGAGTTCCCATCGGGGCGGCGCGGTCACGCGCCGCCCCTGCTTTTTCATTTGATTGGAGGTCCCATGCTGTATATTTTGATCGCGATCCTGATGTTTGGCCTGCTCATTGCCGTCCACGAATTCGGCCACTTCTTTACCGCCAAGCTCCTTGGGGTAAAGGTGAACGAGTTCTCCATCGGCATGGGGCCGGAGCTGTTCTCCCGCAAGAAGGGAGAGACCCAGTACTCTCTCCGCCTGCTGCCCATCGGCGGATTCTGTGCCATGGAAGGGGAGGAGGGGGACTCCTCCGATCCCCGCTCCTTTGAGAACAAGGCGGCCTGGCGCAAGGTCATCATCCTGGTGGCGGGGTCCTTCATGAATTTCCTGACCGGCGTGGTCATCCTCCTGCTGCTGTCCATCCCGGCCCGGGCCTATCTGCTGCCGGTGGTGTCCAGCTTCTCGGAGGGGTACGGGCTGGAGGACAGCGGCCTCCAGATCGGGGACCGGTTTCTGGAGATCGACGGCCATCCGGTCTGGATCTTCGGGGACGCCAAACTCCTGCTGGACCGGGCCGGGGACACGGTGGACGTGGTGGTGGAGCGGGACGGCGCCCGGGTGGTGCTGGACGATCTCCACATCCCCTATCAGGAGCGGCAGACGGAGCAGGGTATGACCCGCCTGCGGGGGATCAACCTGGGCGCGGTGGAGCGTCCGGCCACGCTCCTGGTGAAGGTAGAGATGTCGGTCAAGCAGTCCCTGGACTATGTGCGTATGGTCTGGTTCAGCCTGGGCGATCTGATCCGGGGCGCGGTGGGCTTCCAGGATCTCTCCGGCCCCATCGGCATTGTCAATACCATCGGTGAGGTGGGGAGCCAGTCGGCCACGCCTATGCAGGCCGTGCAGAATGTGATGAGCCTGGTGGCCTTCATCGCCATCAACCTGGCGGTGATGAACCTCCTGCCCATCCCGGCGCTGGACGGCGGACGGATCTTCTTCCTGCTGATCAACACGGTGGTGACCCTCTTTACCCATAAGAAGCTGGACCCGAAGTATGAAAACGCGGTCAACGTGGCGGGCTTTTTCTGCCTGCTGGCCCTGATGGCGGTGGTAGCCGTCAACGACGTGTACAAACTCATCCAATAAGAAGGGAGCGGCAGGTATGAGCAGACAGATTCACGTGGGAAATGTCCCTGTGGGAGGCGGAGCCCCGGTAACCATCCAGTCCATGACCAATACCCGCACCGATGACGTAGCGGCCACGGTGGAGCAGATCCTCCGTCTGGAGGCCGCCGGGTGTGAGATCATCCGGTGCGCCGTCCCGGACCTGGCCGCCGCAAAAGCGGTGGGGGCCATCCGGGAGCGCATTCACATCCCGCTGGTGGTGGACATTCATTTCGACTACAAGCTGGCCCTGGAGGCCGCGGCGGCTGGGGCCGACGCGGTGCGCATCAATCCGGGCAACATTGGCGGAGAGGACCGGGTCAAGGCGGTGGCCGCCGCCTGCCGGGCGCGGAACATCCCCATCCGCATCGGGGTCAACGGCGGCTCTCTGGAAAAGGAGCTGCTGGCCAAATACGGCGGCCCCACGCCCGAAGCCCTGGTGGAGTCGGCCTTCGGGCATATCCGGCTGCTCAACCGGTATGATTTTGACGATATCTGCGTATCCCTCAAGACCTCCAGCGTGCCCAACACCATCGCGGCCTACCGCCAGATGGCTCAGCAGAGCGACTATCCCCTCCATGTGGGCCTCACCGAGGCGGGGACGCCCCGCATGGGCGTGCTGAAATCCGCGGTGGGGATCGGGGGACTCCTGGCCCTGGGGATCGGAGATACCATCCGGGTCTCTCTCTCGGCGGACCCGGTGGAGGAGGTCTATGCGGCCCGGGATATCCTCAAGGTGGTGGGCCTGCGGCGGGAGGGGGCCGAGCTGGTTTCCTGTCCCACCTGCGGGCGGACCAAAATCGACCTCATCGGCTTGGCCGAAGAGGTGGAGGAGCGCCTCAAGACGGTGGACAAGCCCATCACCGTGGCCGTTATGGGCTGCGTGGTCAACGGCCCCGGCGAGGCCCGCTCTGCCGATGTGGGCATTGCCGGAGGGGACGGCGAGGGCCTCCTCTTCCGGCGGGGCGAGATCGTCAAGAAGGTCCCCCAGAGCCAGCTGGTGGACGAGCTGTTCCGGCTCATCGACCAGATTTGAGCCGCATACCGATACATAGCTAGGAGCGTAGGTCCATGTCTGAGCAGAAGATACCCTTTTTACAACTTTTTTCCGCCTGGCGATCCGAGCCCGAAGTGATGGATGGGCTCCGGGGCCTTCTAGTGAAGCGGGCGGTGATTGACCCGGCGGAGCGCACGCTGCAGGCGGAATTGGAGGAGCCTCCCCACCTGGAGAGGGCGCTCCTCGCCCGTCTGGAGGGGGAGCTGCGGGAGGCATACCGTCTCCAGCGGGTGGAGCTGCTCCAGAGCGCGCCCGCGGCGGCACCTCCTGAGACGCACCCACCTATTCCAGCTCCGGAGCCGGTACCGGCTCCCGCACCGGCCCCAGCCCCCGTGGAAGCGCCCATCCCCAGCGGCGTGGATGCCGATGCGGCCGAGGCCTTTGCCCGCACCGAGGCCATCCGGCAGGAGGCTCTGCGCAAGCTCAAGACGGCCCGGCCCAAGGCAAAGCCCAAGGCCGCCGCCAAGAGCAGCCGCCTTCTCTTCGGCAAGCGGGAGGTGAAGGGGGAGGCGGTGCCCATGAACACCCTGGAGCTGGACATGGGGACCGTCATTGTGGAGGGCGATGTGTTCGCCGTTGACCACAAGGAGCTCAAGAAGCGGGGCGCCTGGGTGGTCTCCTTCGATATGACCGACTATACCGGATCGGTGCGGATCAACAAGTTCTTCACCGGCGAGGAGGGCAAGCCCATCGTGGACGGGGTGAAGAAGGGGCAGCACTTAGTGGTGCAGGGCCGCCTGAACATTGACCGCTTTACCAACGACATGGTGTTGGAGCCCTATGCCATCATGGAGGGGAGCAAGACCGTCAAGATGGATGACGCCCCGGAGAAGCGGGTGGAGCTCCACCTGCATACCACCATGTCCTCCATGGACGCCCTGACCCAGGTGGGACCAAAGCTGGGACCGGACAAAAACGTGGTCAAGCGGGCTGAGTCGTGGGGACATCGGGCCATCGCCATCACCGATCACGGCGTGGCCCAGTCCTTCCCGGACGCCTGGCACTCGGCCAAGAAGATCAAGATCCTCTACGGGGTGGAGGCCTATTTTGTCAACGACGTGGACGACCGGGTGGTGGTCCACGGGGAGACCGAGCAGGACTTTTCAGGGGAGATCGTCTGCTTTGATATTGAGACCACCGGTCTCAATAAAAAGCGGGACCTCATCACCGAGATCGGCGCCGTGGTGCTGCGGAACGGGGAAGTGGCCGAGACCTTCAACACCTTTGCCGACCCGGGCCGCCCTCTGGACCGGAACATCGTGGAGCTCACCGGCATCACTGACGAGATGCTCCAGGGCGCGCCCTCCCAGGAGGAGGCCATCAACGCCTTCCTGGACTTTGCCGCCGGCCGGCCCCTGGCCGCCCACAACGCGGAGTTCGATATGGGCTTTATCGCCGAGGGATGCCGCCGGATGGGCCGGCCCTTTGAGAATACCTCTCTGGACAGCCTGATCCTGGCCCAGAACCTGTTGCCCCAGCTCTCCAAGCACAAACTGGACATCGTGGCCGAGCACCTGAATCTCCCGGCCTTCAACCACCACCGGGCCAGCGACGACGCGGCCACGGTGGCCTATATGCTGGTGCCCTTCTTCCGGATGCTGGAGGACCGGGGGGTCCACACCCTCCAGGCCATCAACCCGGCCATGACCAAGCTCCGGGGCGCGGGTAAGGCCAAGCGCCAGCCCAAACACCTCATCGTCCTGGCGAAAAACCAGCTGGGTCTGCGCAATCTCTATCAGTTGGTGTCCAAGGCCCATCTGGAGCACTACAAGCGCTATCCCATCATGCCCAAGAGCCTCATCAACCAGCACCGGGAGGGCTTGATCCTGGGATCGGCCTGCGAGGCGGGCGAGCTCTATGACGCGGTGGTCAAGCACAAGGACTTCCAGGAGCTCAAGCGCATTGCCTCCTGGTACGACTATCTGGAGATCCAGCCGGTGTGCAACAACGCCTTTATGCTCCGCAAGGGCATCGTGCAGAGCGCAGAGGAGATCCGGGACTTCAACCGCACCATCGTGGAGCTGGGCCGGGTGCTGGACAAGCCGGTCTGCGCTACGGGGGACGTCCACTTCCTGGACCCGGAGGACGAGGTCTACCGGCACATCCTGCTGGCCACCAAGGGCTTTGAGGACGCCGACTCCCCGCTTCCCATCTACTTCAAGACCACCACGGAGATGCTGGAGGAGTTCTCCTACCTGGGAGAGGAGGAGGCCTACAACGTGGTGGTGCGCAACACCAATCTGGTGGCCGACTGGTGCGAGGATGTGGTCCCCCTGCCCAAGGGACTCTTCGCTCCCAATCTGGAGGACTCGGAGGGCGAGCTCAAGCGCCTGGTGTGGGGCAAGGCCAAGGCACTCTATGGGGAAGAGCCGCCCCAGCTGGTGGTGGACCGCATCAACATCGAGCTGGATGCCATCCTGGGCCGCCACTACGACGTGATCTACATGTCGGCCCAGAAGCTGGTGCAGGACTCGCTGGACCACGGCTATCTGGTAGGCTCCCGAGGATCGGTGGGCTCCTCCCTGGTGGCCTTTATGTCGGGCATCACGGAGGTAAACTCCCTGCCGCCCCACTACCGCTGTCCCAACTGCAAGCACTCCGACTTTGAGACCGGCGTGCGGGAGGGGTACGGCTGCGGCGCGGATATGCCCGACGCGGTGTGTCCCGTGTGCGGGACGCCCTATGTGAAGGACGGCTTCAACATCCCCTTCGAGACCTTCCTGGGCTTCGGCGGCGACAAGGTGCCCGATATCGACCTGAACTTCTCGGGAGAATATCAGGCCAAGGCCCACCGTCACACCTTTGAGCTCTTTGGAGAGAGCCACGTGTTCCGGGCGGGCACCATCGGCACCGTGGCCGAAAAGACCGCCTTCGGCTATGTGAAGAAATACCTGGATGAGCGGGCGGCCCATGTGACCCGGGCCGAGGAAAACCGCCTGGCCCTGGGCTGTACCGGGGTCAAACGGACCACGGGCCAGCACCCTGGCGGCATGGTGGTTATTCCCCAGGACCGGGAGATCTACGATTTCTGCCCGGTCCAGCACCCGGCGGACGACACGGGGACCGACATCATCACCACCCACTTCGAATATCACTCCATGGAGTCCAACATCCTCAAGCTGGACATGCTGGGACACGATGACCCGTCCATGATCCGCATGCTGGAGGACCTGACGGGGATGGACGCCAAGACCATTCCCCTGGACGACCCGGACACTATGTCCATCTTCACCTCCTCCGAGGTGCTGGGCTATGCCAACGACAAGGTGTTGGGCCCAACCGGGGCGGTGGCCATCCCGGAGTTCGGTACCTCCTTTGTCCGGGGAATGCTGGTGGATACCCAGCCCACCCAGTTTGACATTCTGGTGCGTCTGTCCGGCTTCTCCCACGGAACCGACGTGTGGCTGGGCAACGCCAAGGATCTGATCGTCAACCAGGGTATCCCGGTCGGGCAGGCCATCGGGTGCCGCGATGACATCATGATCTTCCTCATCTCCTGCGGTATGCCGGAAAAGCGCTCCTTCAAGATCATGGAGTCGGTGCGAAAGGGGAGAGGGCTGCCCGAGGGGGCGGAGGAGGAGATGCAGGCCGCGGGGGTCCCCGACTGGTACATCGGCTCCTGCAAGAAGATCAAGTATCTCTTCCCCAAGGCCCACGCGGTAGCCTATGTGATGATGGCCTACCGCATCGCCTGGTTCAAGGTGCATGAGCCAATGGCCTTCTATGCCGCCTACTTCTCCATCCGGGCCAAGGCCTTCGACGCCACCTGTATGTGCTGGGGCATGGAGACCGCCCAGGCCAAGATGAAGGAGATCGCGGCCAAGGAGAAGGCGGCCACCGCCGTGGAGCAGGATATGATGACCACGCTGGAAGTGGTCTATGAGTTCTATCTCCGGGGCTTCACCTTCCGGCATGTGGACCTCTACGAGTCCCACGCCACGCTCTTCCGGGTGGACCGGGAGAAGCGGGCCCTCATCCCGCCCTTTACCGCCATTCCCGGCCTGGGTGAGACCGCAGCCTGGTCCATCCTGGAGCAGCGGGAGGGGAAGCACTTCATCTCCATCGAGGAGTTCTCCGCCGCCTGTCCCAAGGTGTCCAAGACCCATATCGAGCAGCTCAAGGCGGCCGGAGCCCTGGACGGGATGCCGGAGACCAGCCAGATCACCCTCTTCTGAGGGGACGCGGGCTTGCGTTTTCCGACCGAGGGTGATACCATGAAATCAGATTATTTTTATAGATAAGGAGTGTTTCACAATGCTGGACGCAAAGGTAGCCGAGCTTTTGAACAATCAGGTGAACAAGGAATTTTATTCCGCTTATCTCTATCTGGATTTCTCCGTCTATTTTGACGACATTGGTCTGGACGGGTTTGCCAACTGGTATCAGATCCAGGCCCAGGAGGAGCGGGACCATGCCATGCTCTTCCTGAAATATCTCCAGAACAACGGCTGCAAGGTCACGCTGGATGCCATTGCCAAGCCGGACAAGGTGCTGAAGGACAAGCTGGAAGTGCTGGAGTTTGGCCTGGAGCACGAGCGCTATGTCACCAGCCTGATCCACGAGATGTACGAGGCGGCCCATGAAGTCAGGGATTTCCGCACCACCCAGTTCCTGGACTGGTTTGTCAAGGAGCAGGGCGAGGAGGAGAAGAACGCCGAGGACCTCATCAAAAAGATGAAGCTCTTTGGAGACGACGCCAAGAGCCTGTATATGCTCAACAGCGAAATGGCGGGACGGGTTTATTCCGCCCCTTCGCTGGTGCTGTAAGAGAAACGGCCCCTGTCCGCACTGCGGACAGGGGCCGTTTTGTCGGATCTCCCGTTCTCCCAAACCAAAAGAGCTTGACAAAGTGCTCTTGTTATAGTATATTAGCGTGGTAAAGTGATGAAGAAGGAGGGTGGCGCGCTATGGCCTATACGATTCACACCCCGGAGGGTACCCGGGACCGACTCTTTGCGGAATGCCGGGACCGGCGGGATACGCAGACCGCACTGACCGATCTGTTCCGTCGGCGGAGCTATTCTGAGGTGAGTACGCCGGAGGTGGAGTTCTACGACCTGTTTCTCCGCTCGGGGAACCCGATTCCCCAGGAGGCCATGCTCAAGATCATCGACCGCAGCGGGAAGATCATGGTCATGCGGCCCGACTGCACCGCCCCCATCGCCCGGGTAGCGGCCACCAAGCTCAAGCATCTGCCGCTCCCCCAGCGGCTCTACTATGCCGAGACGGTGTTCCGCTCCGGCGACCAGCACCGGGGAGGCAGCAGCGAGATCGCCCAGTGCGGGGTGGAACTCATCGGCGCGGCGGGCCGGAAGGCGGACCTGGAGATGATCGCCATGGCGGTGGACGCCCTGCGCGCCTGCGGGCTGGCCCGGTTCCACATTGAGCTGGGACACGCCGGATTCTTCCGCTCTCTGGCCGAGCGCATGGAGCTGGAGGAGGATCAGGTGGAGGAGCTTCGGACTCTGATCGAGGGCAAGAATTTCGCCGCGCTGGGGGATTTCCTGGCCCCCTATCAGGGGCAGAGCGCCACAGCCGCCCTGGGAAAGCTCTCCCGTCTCTTTGGCGGGGCAGAGGTGCTGGAGGAGGCCGAGGCCCTGGCCGGGGAGAACGAGGCCCTCTCCTATCTGCGGGAGCTCTATGAGGCCCTATGCGGCGCGGGCTATGGAAAGTATCTGCGCTTTGACCTGGGACTGGTCCACCAGATCGACTACTATACCGGCGTGGTCTTTCGGGGCTATGTGGAGGGGGCGGGGGACGCCGTCCTCTCCGGCGGGCGCTATGACCGTCTGGTGGGTGATTTCGGCCGTCCCGCCCCGGCCACCGGCTTTGCGGTGGATGTGGACGCGGTGGCCGCCTGCCGGCCGGGGACAGAGCTCCCCAGGGTGGGCACGCTGGTCCACTTTGCCGCAGGGGAGCTGGACCGGGCACTGACCGCGGTGGACGGCCGGGCGGCCGGGACCTGTGAGCTCTCCCCCTGTGAGACACTGGAGGAGACGCTGGCCCTGGCACGCTCCAAGGGCGCGCTCCATGTGCTGGTACTGGATGCCGACGGAGAGAGGATGGTAGAGGTATGAGACAGAATCTCCGCATTGCCCTGACCAAGGGGCGCTTGCAGGACAAGAGCGTGGAGCTCTTCGAGGCCATCGGGCTGGACTGTTCGCCCATCCGCAGCCCCGGGCGGCGGCTCATCCACGCTCTGCCCAACTATCCCCTGGAGGCGGTGCTGGCCAAGGCCCCTGACGTCATTACCTATGTGGAGCACGGGGTCTGCGACCTGGGGATCGTGGGCAAGGATACCATTCTGGAGCAGGGAAAGTCCTTCTACGAGGTGCTGGACCTGGGCTTTGGCCGCTGCCGCTTTGCCCTGGCCGTCCGGGAGGGAAGCGATTTCTACGGCACCTACCGCACCCGGCGGGTGGCCTCCAAATACCCCAATGTGACCAAGCAGTTCTTTGCCCGGAAGGGAATGGACGTGGACATCATCAAGATCGAGGGCTCGGTGGAGCTGGCGCCCATCCTGGACCTGGCCGACGGCATCGTGGACATCGTGGAGACCGGAGCCACCCTGCGGGAGAACGGGCTGGTCCCCATCGAGGACGTGGCCCAGGTGAGCGCGCGGCTCATTGTGAATACGGCCAGCATGAAGCTCCACAAGGCCCAGATCGAGGACCTGATCGGCCGCTGTGAGGCGGAATTGAAACGGCGGAGGGAAGAGACATGAACGAGATCATTCAGGCCGACGGCACGCGGGAGCAGGCGGTGATCGCCGCCATGCGCCAGCGGGCGGCCGAACAGAATAGCGAGATCGAGCGTGCGGTGCGCGCCGTGATGGAGGATGTGCGTGCCCGCGGGCTGGAGGCGGTGCGGGAGTGCTCCCTCCGCTTTGACGGGCGGGAGCCCTATGAGATCACCCGGGAGCAGATGGAGGCAGCCTATGCCGCCTGTCCGCCCGAGCTCATCCGGGCCATGGAGCACGCCGCGGCCAATATCCGGGATTACAATGAAAAGCTCCTCCACCGGAGCGTGGAGTGGGCATCCCCGGACGGCGGCCGAGTGGGCCGGGTGGTCCGGGGACTGACCCGGGTGGGGATCTATGTCCCCGGCGGCACGGCGGCCTATCCCAGCAGTGTGCTCATGAACGCGGTGCCCGCCCGTGTGGCAGGGGTGGAGGAGATCGTTATGGTGACGCCCCCCACGGAAAACCTGAGCAATGCCGTTCTGGCCGCCGCCAAAATCGCCGGCGTGGACCGCTGTATTGCGGTGGGCGGGGCCCAGGCGGTGGCCGCCCTGACCTGGGGCGCGGGCTTCATTCCCCGGGTGGATAAGCTGGTGGGCCCGGGCAACGCCTATGTGGCCACCGCCAAGCGTCTAGCCTACGGTACGCTGGATATTGACATGGTGGCCGGTCCCTCCGAGGTGCTGGTCATCGCTGACGGTTCGGCCGATCCCCGGTTTGTGGCCGCAGACCTCCTCAGCCAGGCGGAGCACGACAAGCTGGCCTCCGCGGTGCTCCTCACCACCAGCGGCGCGCTGGCCGAAGCTGTCCGGGCGGAGATCGTGCGGCAGACCGGCTACCTGAGCCGCTCGGAGATCATGGAGTGCTCTCTGCGGGATTTCGGCTGCGCCATCGTATGCCGGGACCTGGAGGAGGCCGCCGCCCTCGCCAATGAGATCGCGCCCGAGCATCTGGAGATCATGACGGAGGATCCCAGGGCCCTGCTGCCCGCCATCCGAAACGCGGGGGCGGTGTTCCTGGGGGCGTGGTCTCCCGAGCCGCTGGGCGATTACCTGGCCGGTCCGGACCATGTGCTCCCCACCAGCGGGACGGCGCGGTTTTTCTCTCCTCTGAGCGTGGAGAGCTTTTTGAAGAGTATGAGCGTCATCGAGTACAGCCGGGAGAGCCTGTTCCCCATTCGGGAGGAGATCATCGCCCTGGCCGAGACCGAGAAGCTCACCGCCCATGCCAATTCCATCCGCGTGCGCTTTGAAGCTGCCGGAGCGAGAGGGGAGGGGAAGTGATGGAGGCTTCCATCTACAACGAGAAAGACGGACCCATCCGGGCCTATGTTCTGGAGCGGAAAACCAAGGAGACCTGCATCCGCGCAGACCTCTGCCTGAGCGGCGGAGAGATCCAGGTGTCCACCGGCATCGGCTTTTTCGACCACATGCTCACCGCCTTTGCCTTCTATGGCGGGTTGGGGCTGAAGCTGGAGGCTGAGGGAGACCTCCAGGTGGACGGCCACCACACGGTGGAGGATGTGGGTATCGTTCTGGGGCAGGCCCTGAGCCGGGCCCTGGGGGACCGAAAGGGTATCCGCCGCTTTGCCTCCGCTTACATCCCCATGGATGAGGCCTTGTGCCTCACGGTCCTGGACTTCTCTAACCGTCCCTTCCTGGTCTTTGATGCGGAGATGCCCCAGCCCATGATCGGGAGCTATGACGCCTGCCTTACCGAGGAGTTCATGCGGGCCTTTGCCATGAACAGCGGGCTCACCCTGCATATGAAATGCCTCTACGGCAAAAACGCCCACCACATCACCGAGGCCCTCTTTAAGTCTCTGGGGGTGGCCGTGCGGGAGGCCGTGGAGATCACCGGTACCGGCGTTACCTCCACCAAGGGGGTGCTGTAATGGGATATACGGCCATCGTGGATTACGGCGTGGGCAACCTGAAGAGCGTGACCAACGCCCTGCGCTATGTGGGGGTTTCAACTCAGATCACCGGGGAGGCCGCCGTACTGGAGCGGGCGGACGCCATCCTCCTGCCCGGAGTGGGGGCCTTTCCCGACGCGGCGGAGCGGCTGCGGGAGAGCGGTCTGGACCGGGTGCTGCTGGAGCAGGCCGGACGCAAGCCGCTGCTTGGCATCTGCCTGGGCATGCAGCTCCTCTTTGAGCGGGGAGAAGAGGTCAGAAACTGTGAAGGATTAGGGCTTGTCAGTGGATGTATCCGTAAGATAGAGACGGCAGAGAAGCTGCCTCACATCGGCTGGAACCAGCTCGCCTTTCCCAATGACTCCCCGCTCTTTGCCGGGGTAGAGGAGGGGAGTTGCGTCTACTTTGTCCACTCCTTCTGCGGGGTGGAGACCCGCCCTGAGCAGGTCATCGCCACCACCGACTACGGCGCCACGGTGGTGGCGGCGGTCCAGAACGGAAACGTCTACGGCTGCCAGTTCCACCCGGAAAAGAGCGGCGAGACAGGGCTTCAGATTCTAAAGAATTTCGGAGGGCTGAACCGATGATCTTATTTCCGGCCATTGACCTGAAAGACCGAAAAGTAGTTCGGCTTTACAAAGGAGATTTTACAACGGTTCACCAGGTGGCAGAGGACCCGCTGGAGACCGCCCGGGCCTTTTGGCAGGCGGGTGCGAGATATGTCCACATGGTGGACCTGGACGGAGCCCGGGACGGGGTGCGCCAGAACGGCGCGCTGGTCCGGGCGGTGGCAGAGCAGTCCGGCCTGCGGGTGGAGCTGGGCGGCGGCATCCGCAGCATGGAGGATCTGGAAAAGGTCTTTGGGCTGGGGGTGTGGCGGGCCGTCCTGGGCTCTGCCGCGGTGGAGGACCCGGCCTTTGTCCGGGAGGCGGTATCCCGGTACGGGGAGCGGATCGCCGTGGGCGTGGACACCAAGGACGGAAAGGTGCGTACGGCCGGATGGGTCCAGGACTCCGGCCTGGATTATCTGGATTTTGTCAAAGAGATGGAGTCCATTGGTGTAAAGACGATTATCTTTACAGATATTGATACCGATGGAGCTCTGAGCGGCCCGTCCTTTGCCCGGCTGGAGGCCCTCCGCCAGAATTATTCCGGCCAGATCGTGGCGTCGGGCGGCGTCTCCTCCAATGAGGATCTGCGTGCCCTCAGCCGTCAGGGCCTGTATGGGGCCATCATCGGGAAGGCATGGTACACCGGGGCGGTGGATCTGGCACAGGCCGTCCGGGAGGAGGGAGCGCAGTGTTAGCCAAGCGGATCATACCATGCCTGGATGTCCGGGACGGAAGGGTTGTAAAGGGAGTTAACTTTATCGATATCCGCGATGCGGGCGACCCGGTGGAGCTGGCAAAGTACTACTCGGACCAGGGAGCGGATGAGATCGTCTTTCTGGACATCACCGCCACGGTGGAGGCCCGCAAGACAGTGGCCGATGTGGTGGAGCGGACAGCACAGCAGGTCTTTGTTCCCCTTACCGTAGGGGGCGGCATCCGCACGGTGGAGGATGTGCAGACCCTGCTCCGCTCGGGGGCGGACAAGATCTCCATGAACTCGGCCGCCGTGGCCAACCCGGAATTGATCGCCCGGGCGGCGGAGCGCTTCGGCTCCCAGTGCGTGGTCCTGGCGGTGGATGCCCGGGCCAGAGGAGACGGCGGCTGGGAGGTCGTGGTGGCCGGGGGACGAAAGCCCACCGGACTGGACCTCATCGAGTGGGTGCGCCGGGGAGAGGCCCTGGGCGCCGGAGAGATCCTGCTCACCTCCATGGACGCCGACGGAACGAAAGCCGGCTTCGACATCCCCATGACCCGGGCGGTGACCCAGGCGGTGGGGATTCCGGTCATCGCCTCGGGCGGCTGCGGCAAGCTGGAGCACTTCGAGGAGGTGTTCCGGGAGACCGGCTGTGACGCGGCGCTGGCCGCCTCACTGTTCCACTTCCGGGAGTTGAGCATCCCACAGGTCAAGGACTATCTGCGGGGCCGGGGTATCCCGGTGCGCTGATCCGGGAGAGAAGGAAAAGGGAGCCGCAGCTCCCGGAAAGGGGAAAGGGATATGTTTGATCTGGACCGCCTGTTCACCAAGTCGGATCTGATCCCTGTGATCATTCAGGAGGCCGACACCAAGGAAGTGCTGATGCTGGGCTTCACCAACCGGGAGGCGGTGGAGCGCACCCTCCAGACCAGGACGGCCTGGTTTTGGAGCCGGAGCCGGAAGAAGCTCTGGAACAAGGGGGAGAGCTCCGGCCATTTCCTCCGGGTGCAGCGGATGATCACCGACTGTGACACCGACACACTGCTCTACCTCTGCAAGCCGGTGGGGCCCACCTGCCACACTGGGCGGGAGAGCTGCTTTTTCAATGAGATACCAATGGAACCACAGGAGGGATAAACCATGTGCGAGAAAGACGTACTGGAGAGATTATACGAGGTCGTACTGGAGCGCAAACGCAATCCGCAGGAGGGCTCCTATACCTGCTATCTCTTTGACAAGGGACTGGACAAGATCCTGAAAAAGGTGGGTGAGGAGTCTGCCGAGACCATCATCGCCGCCAAGAACGGGGTGGCCCCCGAGACGGTGGGAGAGATTTCCGACCTCATCTATCATCTGATGGTGCTTCTGGCGGCCCAGGAGATCCCGCTGGGCGCCGTGATGGAGGAGCTGGACCGGCGCAGTCAGAAAATCGGCAACCTGAAGCAGTTCCACACCGTGGATCGGGAGACTTAAGACAAAGAGAAGCAAACAGCGGGGGACGGCTTGCCGTCCCCCGCTTTGGTATGTTTTAAATGGATGCTCTGTAACAGCCGGAACAGCGGCGGGCGGAGCGGTGGAGTGCGGCAAGGACGGAGAGCAGGGTGTCGTCCATCACTCCGGTCTGTGCCAGCCCCAGGGAGCGCTGGAGCCACATGACATTGCGGACAGAGGCACCGGTGTGCAAACCGGTGGCGGGGCAGCGTTCGATTCCGGAGAGAGCGGTGGAGAGCTCCAGAAAGAGCCGCTGGGCATGGGCGCACTCCGGGCAGCGTGTCCCGGGGGGAATCGCATGGTACACAAGATCACCTCCTATCGGTAAGGTCAGGGGCTGTTTGTACCGGGCTGGCCCTGCTCCCCGACAAATGAGGCCAGGGGGAAGAGGTTTCCGTCAATGATGACGGTATCGCGGATGCCCTCATAGGCGCGGTAAAGGGCGGTCCAGGTGGCGGAATCCACCGCCCCGGTGGCCGGCAGACCTACGTGCCGCTGAAAGGCCATCACAGAGCGCCGGGTGCTGTCACCATAGATGCCGTCCTGTTCCACCGCGGGGACATCGGGGTAAAATTCCGAGAGCACGGTGAGCATGTATTGCAGTACCTTGACGCCGTCGCCCTGGCTGCCCAGGGTGAGGAGCCCGTCGTTGAGATTTTGCAGCTGGAAGCTGTAAAAGGTCTGTCCCTCGCTGACCAGTTCGGACAGGTCGCGGATTCCCACATAGAGATAGACCAGTCGATACCAGGTGGCATTCCCCACGACGCCGTCCGGGGTGAGTCCGAAGATCTCCTGAAAGCGGATGACGGACTGTTCCGTGGAGGGGCCGAAGATCCCGTCCACCGGCTGGATACGGGGAATGGCGGGATAATCTCTGGCCACTTGGTTGAGCATGGTCTGGAGCTGGACCACGTCGGGGCCCTGGGCTCCCTGCCGGAGCGGAGCGCCGGGATAGGAGTACTGGATGCCCAGAATGGGCGCGTTGCTGACCAGCTCGATGTTGTCGCCGTAATAATAGCGGAGAATGTCCATGGTGTCATAGCCCTGTTTGGCCAGATCCTGGCTGCCCCATTGGGAAAGGCCATCGCAGGTGGTGGTGGTGCCGTTGCAGAATTTTGCGGCCAGAGGTTCCACATAGCCGATCCGGCGGATGTAGGTATTGAAAATCTCGTCCACGATCTGGTCGATATTCTCATAGGTGTTGCGTCCATGGATGTATTTTTGGTCGTACGCGGTGGAAGAGGTGATGTTAAACGGATAGCCCTGGCTGGGGTAGTACTCGGTATAGACCCGGTTGAGGGCGTAAGAGATGATAGCCAGGATATTGGCCCGGAGCGCTGCGGGCTCCCAGGTGGGGTAGATCTCACTGGAGGCCACATTTTTTACATAGTCTGGAAAGGAGACCGTGACATTTTCGGCGTCTGACCCGGGAGGGCCCAGATGCACGGTAATATATTGCGGGATGTACGGGAGTACGGTGGACGGCATGGCGTTCACTCCAATCGAATCAAAGCTCTTGGGGGGTGATCTGGGCGGTGTCGGTATTTTGGTGGTTGGGCAGCGTGAGGGGGAGAGGGGTGAGTTCGATCTCCTGGATGGTCTCCGTACCGGGAAAGACCTGTACCCCCTGTATGACATGGTATTCGTATCCGGGGGCCTCCGCCCAGATATTGCACAGGGCATAGGGGGTTTCTCCGCCGGGACTGGTACCCTGGGACTGGCTGGGTGTCGTAAGGCGGACGGGGGCGGTCTGACCGTTTGCGTCGGAGACCCGGACGGCCAGCAGAGTCTGCCGCTCATTGGCGGCGCCCTGGGTAAAGGCCACGGTGGCACCCTGGATCGGGAGACGGGCCTGGGAGGCGTAAATACGGGTGATGATGGTTCCGATGGAAGCCAAAGCGCATTCCTCCTTTTTCTTTTTCAGTGTATGGAAAGGCCGCTTCCGATGTGTCAAAAATTTTTTGAAAAAAGGGCTTGCCAAAAGGAGGAAAGATATGCTATATTATATAAGCCGTCTGGTGAGGCGACGAAATCCGGGTGTGGCGAAGTTTGGTATCGCGCTTGAATGGGGTTCAAGAGGCCGCTGGTTCGAATCCAGTCACTCGGACCATCGGAGTATCCTTCGGGGTACTCCGATTTTTTATTTTCCAAATTGTTCTGTGATAGTTGTACGGAAACGTGCAACTTTTTGCTTATTTCCCTCTATTTGTAAAGAATGATTTTCTTATACTTTCAAAAGGGGGAATAACTATTGTACTATAAGCAATGTTTCGGTACAATACAAAAGGGTGCCAGACTACCAAGCTGGGTCAAATGGACACATCATTCAGAAGGAAAAACTCACTGTGAAGAATGTCTGAAATTAGATGGTTGTTGGTTTCAGAAAGAAAAAGCCCCACCTTGTCCACATAATCCTTATTGTCACTGCACATTAGACCCGATTCCTTATGCTTTGGTTTTGATGAATGCAACATCATATAGCGATTACAGCAAATTTGATCCCTATCTATTTGACCCAGAAAATACATATAGGCATGGAAAAAATCGAGCATTTGAAAGTTGGGGCTATTCTGTTTCCGATTCCATGTGGCTTAAGAATGAAATTGAGAAACAGGCACTTGAAAAATACCTATCCGGTGACTATACGTTAGGAAAGTTGGATAAACGAGGCCAGCGAATTAATATCAGAGTTACGATTCCCAGAAAAGGCGAATCAGGTAGCGTGTCATTTATTACTGGATGGATGATTATGCCGAACGGAAAACTCAAATTGAATACGCCGTATGGGGGAAAATAAAATGAAGATGATGGACTGTGTAGAAGTGATTGTAGAAAAAGACAGCTATGCAAAAGAAGGCGTTCACAAAGGAATGCAAGGGGTCGTCTGGGAAGAGGAGCCAAAAGACGGTTGCTGGGTCGTTCTCTTTCCTCAATGTGGAGATAAGGAAGATATTGCAGATCTCTACATGAAAGAAGAGGATCTGAAATTGATCCCTGTTATGTCCCCAGATGTGAATGAGCAAATCAAGGCGCAGTTTGATGCACTAGAAAAAGAGAAAAAGGCAGAGGGTATTTCCAATTATATGATTTGATTGGATAAAGCTCTTGCTTGCTGCTTGCAAACCATTGATATTACTGGATTTCCACAGATCCTTTAATGACACTCGGACCATGCGGAGTATCATTAAAGGATCTGAAAAGGTCTGCTGATGATACTCCGCATTTTTTATTTCCAAATCTACATAGCGATCTGTGTGGGGGCGTAGCTTAGTGCTACGCCTTTTCTCGTTTCCAAAAGAATGTCCCGCTCGGGGATTTTCCGGCGATCCGGCACCTCAAAGGATCCAATGCAGTTTTGGTGATTCTGTTCTCCTTGACCGCAGGATAAACCTCGATGTACTGAATGAGCTCGGCAGCCGTGCGTTTGGTGATGGAGCTATTTTAAAAAAAGCTTAAAATTTGTTAAAGCTGCCCGCAAATCGACGGGAATATGCTATAATAGGCTAAATTTTGCGGCCAAGGCCGCATGGGAGGTTGTTATGAACAAAAAGATTCCCCCGCTACACAGCTTGACATGGCTGTGGTGCAGCTTATTCGCATACAGCGTGCTGTTTGGGTTACTGCAAAAACTTTTGTCTTCTGTTCCCGGCTTGCCGGAGGGTATCGTGCTGCTCCTTAGCTGCGCGGTGGCATCGGCGATCCCCCTGCTCTGGTCCTCACTAGTGAGCGGCGAAGCCCCTCACTTCTCTTCCCAGAAGGCCTCTTTGGGCACGCTGGTTTTTCTCATAAGTGTGGCGCTGAGTGGAAATCTTGCCGTCATGGTACTTACTCCGGTTCTAGAGCGGGTGTGGAACCTGGTTGGCTTCACCGCCCAAGCGGCGGCAGTGGGAGAAGAAATCGCCACACCGCTGCTGGCAATATATATTTGTATAGTCGGTCCTGTCCTTGAGGAACTGATCTACCGAGGAGTGGTGCTGCGCCGCTTGCTGCCAGGGGGTGCGCGGCAGGCCATTTTACTGTCGGCCCTGTGCTTCGGGCTGATGCACCACGATCTCTATCAGGGGTTGTCCGCCTTCTGGTGCGGATTGATTTTCGGCTATGCGGCCCTGCACTACGGATTGGGGACGTCCATCGGACTGCACATCGCCGGAAACAGCATTGCTGTGGCGCTGCCGCTACTGCGCCAGGCGGGCACTCCTGGTGCCCTGGCTACCTTGGCTCTGGTGTTTGTCTCGGTGGTGATCGCAGTGACAGGAGGGATCCGCCTGCTGCTGAAAAGACGGGGACGGAAGCGCGAGAGAAGTCAGGCCGGCGGGAGTAGCGGCGTGTGGAGCAATCCCGCCCTGTGGATGCTGCTGGCCTTTGACACGGTTTATCTCGTTGTGGCCTCATTTACTCACCGCTGAAGTAGTATTTGGATAAAAGCCTTGCTTACAAGCCGTTGATATTACTGGATTTTCACAGATTCTTGAATGCCACTTGGACCAATCGGAGTATCCTTCGGGGTACTCCGATTTTTTATTTTTTAAATTGTTCTGTGATAGTTGTACGGAAGCGTGCAACTTTTTGCTTATTCTCTCCTACTTATAAAAAGCGGGATTTTTATAGATTTTTTATAATAGCCAGACCAAAGGGGAAGTCCTCACGGGATTTCCCTTTTTGTTTTGTGAAGTTCCATACCGAACATCTCGTTTGTGTCCGGTTTGACGGAAAAAGGATGTTCTGTCTGCGGTGTGGAGACATGCCGTCTTTTCATAGATATGTTGGATGGTTTCCCGGGAAAATCATTTGCAGAAGTGTGTGTGACATGGTATACTAATCAATTGGAATGGAGTGACCTGACCGGCACCTGCGGTGCGGTTCAGGCAGGGAAACAAACATAAGCGAGCGTGATATGGATGCGGAAGCAAAATGTGTCGGGAGCGGTGATCCGGAGATTGCCGCGGTATTACCGGCATTTGAATGAACTGAACCAGGCCGGCGTGGTGCGGATCTCCTCCAGCGCCCTGGGAAAGTCCATGGGACTGACAGCCTCCCAGATCCGGCAGGACCTCTCCTGCTTCGGGGAGTTCGGGCAGCAGGGCTACGGCTATAATGTGGACAATCTGCTCAATGAGATCGTGGATATTCTGGGCATGAACCGGGGCCATACGGCGGTGATCCTCGGCGTGGGAAACCTGGGGCGTGCTCTGATCGAGAATTTCAACTTTGGCTGGAGCGGATTCCATCTCAATGCGGCATTTGACGTGCGTCCGGAGGTCGTGGGACAGATCATGGCCGGGACGCCGATTTTTCATATAGACCAGCTGGAGAACTATTTGCGGGAGCATCCCGCCAGTGTGGGCGTGCTCACCGTTCCCCGCAGCATTGCGGAGGAGATGGCGGACCGCTTGGTTAAATCCGGTGTGAAAGGAATCTGGAATTTTACGAATACAGAGCTGAATATCCGGGAAGAGGGAATCTTCATTGAGAATGTACATTTCTCTGACAGCCTTCAGACCCTGAGTTATCTGATTTCGGAGGATGCATGAAGCGAGCGTGGGCGTTTTTACTGATTGCGGTGGTCCTGATCGGCAGCGGCCTGGCCTATGCGGCGGGCGGCTCGGCGGAGGACCCGCTGGTCTCACTGAGTTTTTTGAACGGGACGTATCTGCCTGACGTACTCTCGCAGGCAGAGAAACGGATCGAGACCCGCACGCAGACCACCTATGACCAAGTCTTCCAGGAGCTGAATCAGGCCTACCAGGAGAATCTGGCCGAGGCGGGCGGAAGCAGCGGACTGCGGGATGACCGCTATAAGGAAGGGGATGTGCTCTCCGTTTCCACGGGATCGGGGCTGCTCTTCCTGGCCGGGGAGGCAGCTGTAACCTACTCCGCCGGTGCGGTAGTGGATGTGACGGCGGGGAATGTGGTGCCCTCCGGGCAGCGGCTCACCCCGATGCACCGCTATCTGGCTGCGGAAGGGACCTCTGCCGTGGTCTCCATCGTGAGTGAGACGGCCGTGGTCAGTACCGAGGGGGTAGTCACCCTCTCGCCCAGCGCAGCCACCGACTACAATGCCCTGGCGGAGGCGCTCCAGCAGATGGGTATGTTTGCGGGGACCGGGACGGGATATGGCTCCGGGTATGACCTGGAGAAGATCCCCACCCGCATTGAGGGCCTTATCATGTTCCTCCGCATGATCGGTGAGGAAAAGCAGGCCCAGGCCTATACCGGTGCGTGCCCCTTTGTGGATGTGCCCGACTGGTGCCGCAGCTATGTGGCCTACGCCTATGAAAAGGGGTATGCCGCCGGCGTGGGGCCTACTGCGGAGGGAAAGCCCGCTTTTGGACCGGAGCGGACCATCGGCGCGGGGGAGTATCTCACCTTCCTGCTCCGCGCCCTGGGATATCGGGACAGCGGCAGCAACCCGGACTTCACCTGGCAGACGGTTCTGCCCAGAGCGCGGGAGCTGGGTGTGATCACACCGGGCGAGTACACACTGCTGAGCAGCAGTACGTTTCTGCGGGCCCATGTGGCATACCTCTCCTACTTCGGGCTGGATGCCACCTGTAAGGAGGGCGGAACCCTGCTGGAATCTCTGAGCGCCTCCGGCGCACTGGACGGGGAACAGGTCAAAGCGATCCGCAGTCAGGTCACGGTAAGCCGGATCGCCTAATAGCAAGCCACTGGCGTGGAGTGCTCACAGGAGCGCTCCACGCCTTTTTCTGTCTCTGCACCATCTGCCCCCGCCGGCATAGTATGGACTGTGGCCGACAGAGTCCCGAGGGCATCGGACCACCACAATTTTTCAGGAGGTACTCATTATGGGTTGTAACAATGGTTTTGGCGGCGGCTGCCTGTGGATCGTGCTCATCATCATCGTTCTGTGCTGCTGCTGCGGCTGTGGCTCCGGCTCCGGCAATAGCTGTGGCTGCGGTAACTGCGGCTGCAACAACAATAACGGCTGCTGCTGAGCGGCAAAAAGAGACTCACTTCTGTACGATAGCCGGTAACGGCAGCCCCACGGCGGAGGCCTCCGCCGTGGGGCTTTTTCAAAAAAATCAATTTTTTTGAAAAAAGGGCTTGCAATCTGTCGGAGAGTGTGCTATTATAACTAAGCTGTCAGCGACGAGGGATCGCGAAACGGTATGCGGCTGTAGCTCAGCTGGATAGAGTGTTTGGCTACGAACCAAAAGGTCGGGGGTTCGAATCCCTTCAGCCGTACCAAAAAGGCTCTGGAACGCAAGTTCCAGAGCCTTTTTGTCATATGCGGTTGAGCCACCAGACCCCCAGATTGAGGTATGCGGCAAAGATCAGCCAGAGCAGATAGGGGATCTGGAGGAGTGCGGCCGTGTGGTCCAGCGGGTAGAAGAGCGCGATCATCCAGGCCACCAGGCCGATGAGCAGCAGGATCCAGAAAAAAGCGGGCAGCAGCCATCCCCAGCGGAAGAAGAGCAGGGGCCACAGGAAGTTTACCAGCAGCTGAAGCGCATATAGGACCAGGGCCTGTTCCCGCCCCGGGAGCTTACTTCGCCAGATGCGGTAGGCCGAGTATCCCATCAGAAGGAAGAGGATGGTCCATACAATGGGAAAAACGGTACCGGGCGGGGAGAGGGGCGGGTGCTGCCAGACCTCATAATGTTCCATGCTGTTCCGGGTCAGGAGAGCGGACAGACCGCCCACCAAAAGCGGGATGGCCAGGTGTGCAAGAAGAGCTTCCCAGGATGCTTTCATGGCGATACCTCCGATCAAGATGGGGCATTCATGCAAAATTTATGTCAGGGATAAGAGAAACAGAACGTGGTATGCTGATTTAGGATAGCCCGATGGGATACGCCCTATGTATCCGGGCAGCAAATGGGCAGATGTTTACAAAATGTCCCTTGATTTCGCATGGGAGGTTCTTTATCATCGTAACAGCGCAGTGTGCGCAGACGAAAACAGAGGAGGATGGGCATGGAGCGACCGCTGGTCAGCATTATTGTGCCGGTTTATCGGGTAGAACGGGAGATTGCGCGGTGTCTGGAGAGTATCCGGACACAGAGCTGGGAGAAAATAGAGGTATTGCTGGCCAATGACGGAAGCCCGGATCACAGTCTGGAGATCTGCCGGCAGTTTGCCGAGCAGGACAGCCGTTTTCAGGTGCTGGATCTGCCCCATCGGGGCGTTTCTGCCACCCGAAATACCGCTATTTCCAGAGCGAGCGGGAAATACATTCAGTTTGTGGATGGGGACGACTATTTGCCTTCTGACGCCACGGAGTGCCTGGTGCGGGCAGCGGAATCCACCGGTGCAGATCTGACGGTGGGCCACTTTTACCGTGTCTCGGGGGAGCATATGGCCGTCAGGGGGCATATTAAGAAGCGCTGTGTTCTGACACTGGGCGAATACGCCACGGAGATGCGAAAGGCGCCGGCCAACTATTACTATGGTGTGCTCTGGAACAAGCTATACCGGCGCAGCATCATCCAGCGGGAAGAGCTGAAGTGCCCGGAAGGGCTGAGTTGGTGCGAGGACTTTTTGTTTAACCTGGAATATCTGCGGCATGTGCGCCTGGTGGCGGCAGTACCCCATCCAGTCTACTATTACGTGAAGCGCCCGGAGAGCCTGGTCGTGACACAGGCCACGGTACGCAATACCATTGAGATGAAGCGGGTCACATTTTCCTACTATAAAAAGCTCTATCAGGCGCTGGATCTGTACGAAAAGCAGAAAATGCAGGTCTATGGCTACCTGATCTCCGGGGCGGTAGACGGGATCACACTTCCGGATTTCCCGGCCCGCCTGAGAGAAGTGTTTCCCGCGAAAAAGCCGCGTGGCAAGACACGGCGGGGACGCACCCGGACCAGGACGAAAATGCGGCTATGGGAGTAGGGGAGCTGTACGGAGAACAGGATTCCTCCTGGATTCCGCGGGAGAAGCATAAAGCCGGAGCATCCATATTATAGATGCTCCGGCTTTCGTAATAGAGGAGGGGAGCCGATGGTTAACCGCCCAGAGTCACATCCTGCTCTTGATACCATTGCAGCGCCTGAGCGAAGTCCTCTACTTGAAAATCAGGCCAGAGCCGATCCACAACAAAGAAATCCGCATAAACGGACTGCACCGGCAAAAAGCCGGATAATCGGCGCATTCCGCCCCAACGGATCACCAGATCAACCCGTGAAATATCATGGGAATGAAGTTCCCTGCAAATGTTCCGGCGATTTCTGCCGGGATGATCTAACCCGGCGAGATCCCATTCCCACCCATAGTTCACCAGAAAATTGACACGAGTGCCGCCGCCATTGAAGTCGGTTCGCGTGGTATATGGCAAGAGTTCGTTCGGAAATGTAGAGGCATCTTCGTCGCCCACGACAAGGAGTGAAACAGGTTCCGATGCGATCAGATTTACTGCGTCAACACAGGCCTTGGAAAAAGCCTTGACTTGTTCCGGAGGTCGTCCGCAGTTATCGGTTGTAAAACCATAGTAAGTGATTTCCTGGATCCCTGCATCCTTTGCCAGTCTCAACAGATCCAAGCCAGGCTTCAAACCGTGGGCATAGCCTTCCTTCTTTTGTAGTCCTGCATATTTGGCCCAACGCCTGTTTCCATCTGGAATAATTCCGATGTGCTTTGGAATTCGCATATCATCACCTTCTTTTCTCTAGTATTTACCTTTTCTTCCATCATGATACATGGAATAAAAGTGACTTTTACAGAGTATACAGGGGATCCAGGTTTTGAAGGAGAAAAAGACCGCCGGTACATACCGACGGTCTTTCTGTTTTGGTCCGAGTATCGTGATAGGGATTACTTGGAATTTTATCATGGCTTGATGGGCCCTTGAAGATGCGGGGGAGGAGTTAGTCTCCAAAGTACCGGTAGAGGAAGGTGACCACCTGGCTACGGGTGCAGACCATGTTGGGGGAGAAGGTGTCCTTCCCGGTGCCGCTGGTGATGCCCTCCTTCACGGCCCAGCTCACCGGCAGAAAGTAATAGGAGGTGCTGCTGACATCCCGGAAGTCTGTTCCGTCCATGACCACCTCAGTGGGGAAGTGGCTGCGCCACAGGAAGGTGACCACCTCGGCCCGGGTGCAGGTCTTGTCAGGGGAGAAGTGGCTCTTGTCGGTACCGGAAGTGATGCCATACTCCGCCGCCCAGAGGACGGCGTCCCGGAAGTAGTCGTCGTTCTCCACATCCACAAAGGGATTGCTCTGAGCGCGGGCGCTGGACTCATCCAGGGAGAGCGCCCTCCACAGAAGGGTGACTACCTCGGCCCGGGTGCAGGGGCGGTTGGGGGAGAAGGTGTTGGCCCCGGTCCCGGTGGTAATGCCGTTCTCCACCGCCCAGACCACCGCGTCGTAGAAGTAGTCGTCAGAGGAGATGTCGTCGAAGAAGCGGACGCTGTCGGGCTTCTGAGAAACGGTACCGTTGGTGGATGACTCGTTCTTGTCGCCGGTAGATGGCTCGTTCTTGCCGCCAGTGGATGGCTCATTCTTGCCATCAGCAGTGACGCTCAGGTCCTTGCCCGGCTCCACCTGCTCCGTCCAGGTTTTGCCGTTTTCATAGGTCACGGTGACTGTGCCGCTCTCCCCGCCGGAGAAGCGGACGGTATCGCCGGTCCGGTTCACTCGGACGCCGTCTTTGGCAGTGCCAGAGAAACGGGTAGAGACAGTGCCGTTTTCCCCCTCGTAGGCACAGGTGATGGTCAGTGTTCCTTCGCCGGTGACATGGACGCTGTCCAACCCCTCCTTCAGGGTGAGGTCGGTGCTTCCGCCGTCGGCGTCGATGGTGTAGAAGGTCTCGTCGTCGGCAATCTCCGCCTGAGCCGTGAGGCTGGACAGACTCAAGGTGCCCTGGCCGGAGACCCAGGCGGCGTTGAGGCCCTGGAACCGGTTGGGATCAAAGACGGTGATATCTAAGCCTCCGTCCTTCAGGGTGGAAAAGTCATAGCCCGCAATGCTAATCCAGATATCATCCTCCTGCTGCATGGGGTAACTCCGACTGGTAAAGTAGGTGAGACCGTATTTCTGGAGTACATCATCTATCAGGGACCCGCCTTGGACTTTGAGCTCCCCCTCGCCGCCTCTAAACTGTTCCCGATAGACCCAGAAAGGATCACTGCTCTCATAATTGTAGATGAGGATATAGCTTCCGATGATATCAGGATGATTGGGGTCGTATACATCGATGCGCATGTTGCCCTTTCCATCCGGTTCGGCGGCATAGGCGGCCAGGGCGTGGACATAGTCTGACGCGCCCTCCTGGGGCACCGAGATGATGACCACCGGCATAGCACCGATACCGCGCTCATAAGACTCCACTGCATCGATGAGCCCCGTCAGATCCTCCCGGTTCTCTTTTCGCTGGCGGACGATACTGTCGAAATACTGCCGGGCCTGACAGGCCTTGATCAGGTCCAGGGCTGTATAGCCCTTCATAGACCCGGTCAGGGGGGTGTCCTTTTGGACCTGTCCGAGCTCGGTACAGCCGGAGAAACCGATTTCCCCGATGCCGTCGCTGTTGATGAGGGAGACCAGCAGGGACATGCCGACACACAGACCATCTCCGCCTAATGTATCCGACTTGGCTGCCTTAAAGATGGCCTTCGCCCGGCTCTCCGAATAAAACTGCTCCAGGAACGCCTGGTCAAAGGGACTGTTGGGATTGCCAAAGCTCCAGAGCTGAAGGGGGAAGGTCTCGCAGTTGTAGGTGAGGATCTCCTTCCCCGTGTCATCCATGATCCGGAACTGGATCTCTCGTCCACTGGGGAGGTAGCCACCCACGCAGTCTTCCGGTCTAAACACAAAGTCAAAGTGGTGGGACTCTGCGATGGAACTACTGGTGTAGTAGTGGATGGTATCGGAGCGCCACAGCTGTGCTCCGCTTTCCCGGTCCATCAGGACCACATAACCTGGGTCACTGCCGTGCTCGATACCCGCATCCTCTTTGATATAAATATAAACTTTTGACTGTGCACCCATCCACAGCGTATCCGTGTTCAGGCCGTTCTTTCCTCCTTCTATTCTGAATTCCACGTTCTTCACTTCGACCGTCACCGGGACGGTTACCGGACGGGTGAAGGTGATGGTTTTCCCGGTCTGGTCGTAGTCCCCGGTCTGGTCCTGGTAATAGGCCTGGATGGTGTAGGTGTAGGTCTGGCCCTCCTGGACCGACGTGTCCGTATACAGATTGTCGTACTCTCCCACCTGGCCGACGCGTTGGTAGCTGCCGCCGGCGGTCTTGCGCAGGATATAGAAGCCATCCACGGTGTGAGGTTTGTCCGGTACCTCCAGAGGCAGGGTCCAGGAGAGGGATACTCCCTCCTCCGTGCAGGTCGGCTCGTCCAAAATTGGAGTGGGGATAGCGCCGGAGGGGGGCTGGGTGGTAGAGCCGCCAGAGAGATCCATGCTTTTCAGAACGGGGTATAAGTAGCTGCCGCTGCCCATAGTCCATACGCTGTCAAAGTTAAAGCCGCCGAAGCTGCCGCTGTTTTTCATCTGGTCGGCGGTCAGGGAGCGGATGTTGTTGAGGGTGGGAGTGCCGTTGACCTTCTCATAGGCGGGCAGGTCGCCGGCCAGATAGTAGCAGTTGGAGGAGATACCCATAACTTCCCCAAATAGAGCGCCGCAACCATAAGCTCCGGCCAAAGCGCCGGCAGTGGCCGGGTTGTCCAAATGCACGTACCCCACGTTGTAACTGTTATCCGCATGGCCGTTCTCGGCGGTGATTCCCCCGACATAGGAGGCGCCATCGGCAGTGATATCGCCGCAGTTGAAGCAGTTACTGATGTTGGCGGTGGTAGCGGTAATACCGCCTAGTCGTGAGCGGGAGACGGCACCATTTCCCACCATCTGGATATCCGCGGCATTCATACAGGACTCGATTTCAGGTGTCCAAAGTCCGCTGACAATGCCGCCGATATTGGCATATTGGTCGTACTGAGTAATGGAGCCGTAGTTCTGGCAGTTGGAGATGGTCCCCTCTGCCATGCCGCTGATTCCACCGACATAAGTTGCATAACCAGAGGTTTCAATGGAGCCACTGTGGATACAGCCGGTGATGGTCAAATTACTGTAGTTGGATTGACCGATAATACCGCCTACCAGCGGCTCGTTATAGCTGCTACCCGCATTGGTGGAGCGGATGCTGCCTGCCATCCAGCAGTATTCTACCGGTTTTTCGTTGCTGTGATTTCCTACGATACCGCCGATCATATTGGCGTTGCTGTCGATATCCCCCTGAAAATAGCAGTTGGAGATGGTGGTGTCACCTTTGGCATAAGCGACGATGCCGCCAATGATTCCTGACCACTGATTTTCATATTGCGCGTGGATGGAGGCATTTTCGATGCCCAGATTCCGGATTTCTGCTCCGCTACTTCCGGCAGCTGTATAGGAGAACAGGCCGTTGACGCCATTCAGGCTGGAGATCACATGGCCGTTGCCCTCAAAAACACCGGTAAAGGTCGCTTCGGAATCGTTGCATAAGGGAGTCCAGTCATAGCCGGACAGATCAATGTCGGCCATCAGAATGTAGTTGCCGTTGGGAGCGTCTGAGATGGCCAGCAGGTCAGTGGCGGTGTACACGCCGGTGTATCCGGTGGGGACCTTCGTGACCTGGGAAACCGGTACGAGAAAGTCGTCCAGCACCGGTGCGGCGAGTTTGGGGGAGCTTGCCGCCTCCGCTTTCGGCACCAGCCTGCCCAATGGCGTACACAGCCCCAGAGCCAGGGCCAGTGCGGTCAGAATGCTTAGGATTCGTTTTTTTCTGTCTCTCATGTTCCTCTCTCCTTCTCTCATGTTCTGCAGGTCCTCCCCAGTGTCTCCAGCGTCTCCGCCGTTTCCTCTGCCCCCAGAGCCTGGGCGCTGGCGGGCAGATGGGTGAGCCAGCCGTGGAAGGCCCGGCACAGGTCGGGCTCCTTCACCTGGACGGAGCAGAAGCCATCCTGGAGCGGGAAGCGCTCCGTGGTAAAGAAGCCCACGCCCGAGCGCTGGGAGGTGGTCATGCTCAGGTAGTCGGGGAAGGTCCCCGGCGACAGGATGCGGCCGGTGATGTCCCCGCTGCGGATGTGTCCGGCCAGGGCGTTCAGAAGCTGCCGCCGTACCTCCGGCGGGAAGGGGGCCACAAAGGCCACCGGGAAGTCGTCCAGGGAGCCGGTTTGGCAGAACCGCTCCACGGTTCGCAGCTTTCCAAATCGCTTCCGTGCTACACCCTCCAGCCGGTCGTGGAAAGGCAGTTCGGCGCGCAGATACTGGCCAATGGTGGCCTCATCATAAAACCGTCCGAAGCAGGGTTGATCCATGATCATGTAGAAACCATCCATATCGGTGCAGCCGTCATAGGACTCCAGGATCTCTACCGGATCGGAGGTGTATTGGATCAGGGGATGGCACCGCTCCAGCAGGGTCTGAAAGTGCCGATGATAACCCTCTACCTGATCTGCGCCCCGTAGGAGCATAGCCTGTCCGCCATCCTCGGAGAGACAGACCACGCAGCTGTGGGTGACCAGAAAATAGGGGTAGGGATCGGTGTACCGGGCGGTCAGGGTATTATCGTAGTAATAGTAGGGGTGGTAGTGCCGCTTGGACAACAGGCAGATGGGGAAGATACTGCAAAAGCACTTTAAATTATGGAGATTGATGTCCTCCAGAGAGCCGGAGGCATCAAATGCGATGATCTGACGCACATCTGCTCCCATACGGCCGTCCAGATACCGGCGCAGCAGCTCCCCGGCCAGGAAGGCGTCGGTAGGGGGGACCGTGAGTTCTACCCGGGCGTCCGGTCGGGTGAGCTCTTGAGAGAGCACCAAGCGCAGTAAAGGCTGCACATTGGTGGTGCCGGTAAAGATGGACCGCTGCCCGGCATAGCCATCCAGGTCCAGCAACAGCCGGCTCTCCTCGAAGGCCGGTGGAGTGAAGTCCAGTTCGGCCAGGTCAGAAAACATCCGGCCCACCATCTCCCGAGAACGGCGGATGCCTTCTTTTTCAAACTGGGCGTCGTAATAACCGCGCAGCCGGCTCTCCTCTCTCAGGGTTAGGCGCAAGTGGTAAATGAGACTGTCCAGAGCGGCATAGGGCAGTACCCGCTGACCGGCCAGAGTTTTGGAGAGAGCCGTTCGCTCTACACCGGAAAGCCGGGACAAGGCAGAGATTGACATCTGCTTTATTTCCAGCAGTTCTCGGAGGTATTGACTGAATAAGAGCATGCCTGTCCCCCCTAAAAGATTAGAATTGAGATTAAATTCAGTATAGCACAGGGCCTTTTGAAATGGTGTGCACGATGCTTGTTTTTTCTTTGCACAGTTTGAAGCTCAGTTTCCTCTTCTGAGAGATCTGGCGCTTGCCGCAGCCCTCGGTAAGGTGACGGCCGGAACCAGTACTGTGTGCTGCAAGGGGCTGACCAATATGAGAGAAGGCGTAGCATTCATGCTACGCCTTCACACAGAGTGCCGTATAGATTTGAATATAAAAATGCGGAGTATCATCCAAAGAACATTTTGGATCCTTTCATGATACTCCGCATGCGTGAATGGTTTGTCCACCGGAGATATCGGGGCACATACATTCACTTGGCAACCTGTTCGATGTGGGACAGATGTTCCTGCATCAGTTTGCCGGCCCGCTCAGAGTCGTTTGCCCGCAGAGACTCAATTAATGCCCTGTGGTCCTGTAAGGAAGTGTTCAGCAGGTTTTTGCCGAACTGCTCCTTTACAAACCGCTCATAGACAATGCGGATGGTATTGAAGGAGATCATCAGCAGCTCATTGCCAGTAATCCGGGCCAGAGTAGAGTGAAACTGAAAATCCAGCTGGGTCAGAGTCTCCGGATCATCCCCATGTTTCTCCATCTCGGCCACAATGGACTCCAGCTCTACAATATCCTCCCGGGCAGCTTTCTGCGCAGCTAACTGGGCCACTCCTACCTCTACAATCCGCCGGTACTCTATCATATTTTGGGGCTGGGTATATTGAGCAATGGCATCAAAGTTCATAGCATTGCGCCGATCTGACTCTTTGCTGACACAAGTGCCTGTCTTAGTGCGGGTAATCAAGTGCAGCGTTTCCAAGGGCGCATAGGCTTCCCGCAGAGTGCTGCGTCCGATATTGAGCTTCTTGCACAGTTCGTTCTCGTTGGGAAAAGGGTAACCTTCGGGCAGTGCCCCGGAGAGAATAGCTTCCCGCAGTTTCTCAAACAGCTCCTCTGAAATAGCCCTCCGACTGGTGACGGTGAGATGGGAGAACACCTCGGAGGGAGAAAGGGGAGAGGTCTGCGGCTGCTGTACCTGGTTCATACAAACACTTCCTCATTTAAACACGGCCGCCCGCACCAGAAACAGGGGCGGGCACGCAGAAAAACAGTTTCATTTATTTTTTATTATACCTGTTTGTATGACATCATGCAATTTGAAAATAGCCGTCGATTTACACAATTTTCACAGATGCTATTGGCAATATGACTAAAATTATAGAGCCGTTAAATTAATGTTTGACATTTATGATAGATGTGATAATATTATTGCATGAAGTCAGACAACATATGTCAGAGGAGCTGAGGGATGTGACGTTGAGAAGCAGCACCAATTTGACCGGGACGGACAATGGGCTGTGCCGCTCCCTGTACAAGGCCATGGGGTATTCCGAGGAAGAACTTACGAACCGGCCTGTCATCGGAATTGCAAACTCTTGGAGTACCTTGGTTCCAGGCCATTACAACCTGCGGGAGCTGGCCGACTTTGTGCGCAAGGGGATCTACCGCGCAGGGGGAACGGCGGTGGAGTTCGGAGTTATCTCCTGTTGTGACGGGATTGCCAACGGCCACGAGGGGATGAAGTATATTCTGCCTGCTCGTGAGGTGGTATGCAATTCGGTAGAAATCGAGGCCCAAGCGCACCGACTGGATGCCCTGGTGCTGCTGGCCTCCTGTGATAAGATCCTGCCTGGGATGCTTATGGCTGCGGCCCGATTGGATATTCCGACCATTGTGGTCACCGGAGGAGTAATGCAGGGAGGCGGAATGTTTGACGGGCGCAAATCAGATGCCACCTCCAATGATGAGGCCGCCGGCATGTACCATGCCGGACGCATTACCGCCGCTCAGCTGCGGGCCCTGGGAGGATGTAAGCTGTCCAGGCTGTGGGTCCTGTTCCTTTTTGGGCACGGCCAACACCATGGCCTGTGTCAGTGAGGCTCTGGGAATGAGCCTTCCGGGCAGTGCCCTTATCCCGGCCGTCTGGGCTGACCGGCAGCGCAGCGCCTATGAGGCGGGCATCCGGATCTGTCAGCTGGTGGAGGCGGGGATTACCCCTCGAAAAATCCTGGATGAAAGGGCCCTGCGCAATGCGGTGCGGGTCGTGTAGGCCATCAGCGGCAGCACAAACGCAGTGCTTCATCTCAGCGCGGTGGCCTATGAGGCGGGATGGAGCGGAAGTGTCATGGATCTTTTTGATCAGATGTACCACACTACGCCCCATTTGGTAAAGGTGAATCCTGCGGCGGCCTATGATATGGAGGAGTTCCACCGTGCGGGTGGGATTCCACGGCTGATGGAACGGCTGGGTGATCTTATCGACTCCACCGCCCTCACCTGTACCGGACAGACGGTGGGGGAGAACTTGAAGGGGTACCACTACCTCTTCCCGGATAACCCGGAGCTCATCCGCACACGGGAGACTGCCTATGGCCTCCACGGGGGTGTGGCGGTGCTCCGGGGGAATCTGGCCCCCCACACAGCGGTTACCAAGCCGGGGGCATATGGACCTCATTTACAGCGATTCCGCGGAAAGGCCCGCGTGTTTAACCAGGAGGAAGCAGCGAACGAGGCTATTCTGGCCGGGACTGTTCAGCCAGGCGATGTGGTGGTCATCCGCTATGAGGGGCCCAAGGGGGGACCCGGTATGCGGGAGATGTACAGGGCTATGAAATTCCTCTATGGTCGAGGGTTAGCCGAGCAGACGGCCTTAGTCACCGACGGACGGTTTTCAGGCACCAACAATGGCTGCTTTGTGGGGCATATCTCCCCCGAGGCCGCCGAAGGGGGGCCTATCGCTCTGGTAGAGGACGGGGATGAGATTGTCATCGACGTGCCCGCCGGACGGTTGGACTTGCTGGTAGAGGAAGATGAGCTGGCTCGCCGCCGGGCCAAGTGGACACCCCCGCCGGTGCAGGCCCCCAGAGGATATTTACAGTGTTATGCCCGTTGGGCCTCCTCGGCGGCCCAGGGCGCGGTCATCCATTGTGGAGAAGAGGAGGTAGAACGATGAAACAGGCAGCAGACATCCGGCATGTCGTATTGGCGGGATCCGGGGTGATGGGGGCATCCTTTGCCCAGATTTTTGCGGCCCATGGCTATTCCGTCACTCTTTACGACATTGCCAAGGAGGCGTTGGATAAGGCGGCCTCCCTCATCGCCATCAACCAAAAGGCCATGGTGGACCAGGGGGCCCTTACCCAGGAGGAGTCCAGGGACTTGGTGCAGCAGATCTGCTACACGACCGAGAAAGAGGTATTTACCCGTGCAGACTTCGTGCTGGAGGCCATTGTAGAGAAGATGGCGGTGAAGCATAGCTTCTGGTCTGAGGTATCCGAGCTGGTGGGAGAGGATGTCGTGCTGGCCACCAATACCTCCGGCCTCTCCATCTCTCAGATTGCCCAGGCCGTGAAGCATCCGGAGCGCTTTGCCGGGATGCACTGGGTCAATCCACCCCATCTCATCCCCCTGGTGGAGGTCATCGCCGGGGAGAAGAGCAGCCCGGACTGTCTGGAGACGATTCGTTCTCTGGCCCTCCGCTTGGAGCAGCACCCGGTGATGGTCCACAAGGATCCGCCCGGCTTTGTGCTCAATCGACTCCAGTATGCACTGCTGCGGGAGGCCTGCCACATTGTGGAGGAGGGGTATGCCAGCCTGGAGGACGTAGACAGCGTGATGAAATACGGCCTGGGGATGCGCTATGCCTGCTTGGGCCCCTTTGAGACCGTGGATTTTGGCGGGATCGATGTCTTTTACAATGTGGGCAGCTATCTCTTCGGCCAACTGTGTAACGACACCTGTGTGCCTCGAATCATCCAGGAGAACTTTGAAGCGGGCCGACTGGGAGTCAAGAGCGGTGCTGGTTTCCACGACTACAGCGGAGATAAGGCGGCCAAGGCCATCGCCAAACGGGATGCGGAATTTCTCAAACTGTCTCAGTGCCTGTTCGGAAAGAGAGAGGATGTATGAACCAGTATACTTACAAGGCGGCCATGGATGGGAACACAGCCGCTGCCCACGTGTCATACTTCTTCACCGAGGTAGCGAGTATTTTTCCCATCACCCCTTCGTCCCCCATGGCCGAGCAGGTGGACGAGTGGGCAGCGTCCGGACGTAAGAACCTATTTGGACAACCTGTCCGAGTGGTGGAGATGCAGAGTGAGGGAGGCGCTGCCGGTACCGTCCACGGCAGCCTGGGGGCGGGTGCCCTGACCACCACCTACACCGCATCTCAGGGGCTGCTGCTGATGATCCCCAACATGTACAAGATTGCCGGTGAACTGCTCCCGGGCGTGTTCCATGTATCTGCCCGGACCTTGTCCGCCCATGCCCTGTCCATCTTCGGAGATCATTCCGATGTGATGGCCTGCCGCCAGACCGGCTTTGCCCTGCTGGCTTCTGCCAGTCCCCAAGAGGCGATGGATCTGGGAGCGGTGGCCCATCTGTCAGCAATCAAGGGACGAGTACCGTTCCTCCACTTCTTTGACGGATTTCGCACCAGCCATGAGATCCAGAAGATTGATGTGATCAAAGATGAGGCATTGGCGCCTCTGGTGGATTGGGATGCCATCCGGGCCTTCCGGGCCAGGGCCCTTAACCCAGACCATCCCTGCACCCGGGGCACTACGCAGAACCCAGACATCTTCTTCCAGCAGCGGGAGGCATCCAATCCCTTCCATAATGCGGTGCCCGGTATCGTTCAGGGCTATATGGACCAGATTTCCGCACTTACCGGCCGCAGTTACCACTTATTTGACTATTACGGAGCGGAGGAGCCCCGGGACATCATCATCGCCATGGGATCGGTGTGCGGTGCCATCATGGAGACAGTGGACTACCTCAATGCACAGGGGGGCAAGGTAGGTATGGTGGCGGTACGCCTTTATCGGCCCTTCTCGGCCGAACACCTGCTGGCGGCCATTCCCCCTTCGGTCGAGCGCATTGCCGTGCTGGATCGGACCAAGGAGCCCGGGGCAACCGGGGAGCCCTTGTACTCCGATGTATGCAATGTCTTTTACAGAGCAAACCCCGATATGCGCATCGTAGGCGGCCGATATGGTCTGGCGTCCAAGGATACCACTCCCGGTCAGATCCTCTCAGTCTATGAGAACTTGGCCAGCGACCAGCCCAGAAATGGTTTTACCATTGGTATCGAGGATGATGTCACCCATCTCTCTCTGCCCATGCTTCCTGACCCGGATCTCTCTGTCCCAGGGGATTTTGCCTGCAAGATCTGGGGCCTGGGGAGCGATGGAACCGTCGGGGCCAATAAAAACAGTGCCAAGATCGTGGGAGAGGCCACCGACCTGTATACCCAGGCCTATTTTGTCTACGACTCCAAGAAGTCAGGGGGCCTGACCCAGAGCCATCTGCGTTTTTCCCACAGACCGATCCGGGGTTCCTATCTGGTTACCCGGGCTGACTTGGTGGCCTGCCATACCCCTGCCTACCTCCGAGTTTATGACATGACTGCTGACCTGAAGCCTGGAGGCACCTTCCTGCTCAACTGTCCCTGGACCGACGAGGAACTGGAATGCCACCTGCCCGCTTCGTTCAAGCGGGGGCTGGCGGAGAAGAATGCCAAGCTCTGCCTCATTGATGCTGGAGGGATTGCCCAGCGCTTGGGACTGGGAGGGCGAATCAACACGGTGCTCCAGGCGGCCTTCTTCCAGCTGGCCGGCTTGTTGCCCATGGACCAGGCGGCCCAGTTGATGAAGCAGGCCATCTACAAGACCTATTATAAAAAGGCGGGGCAAAAGGTAGTGGATCTCAACTGCGCCGCTGTGGATGCGGGGCTCAGCCAGCTGCGCAGCTTTCCCATTCCGGAGCACTGGGCCCAGGCTGAGGATGTACCTGTCCCTGTGCGCTCCGTCCCGACCTATGTAGAGAAAATGGCCAGTGTAATGAATCGTCAGCAGGGCGATCGCCTGCCGGTGAGTGCCTTTGTGGGGATGGAAGATGGCTCCTTCCCGCCAGGAAGCACTGCCTATGAGAAGCGGGGCACCGCCTATCAGGTCCCTTGCTGGCTGCCGGATCACTGCATCCAGTGTAACCGGTGTAGCCTGGTCTGTCCCCACGCGGCCATCCGTCCCTTCCTGCTGAATCAGGAGGAGGAAGACAAGCGCCCCGACACCTTTGTGACCCTGTCCGCCCGGGGCAAGGGATTGGAGAAATATACCTACCGGATTCAGATCTCCCCCTTGGACTGCACCGGCTGCGGCAGCTGCGTCAATTGCTGCCCGGCCCAGGAAAAGGCCTTAAAACTGGTTCCTCTGGACCAGGCCCGGGAAGAGGATGCCAACTGGACCTACGCGGTAGAACAGGTGCAGGTGAAAAAGGACGCGGTGAGTGCCGCCAACGTAAAGTCCAGCCAGTTTGCTCAGCCGCTCTTTGAGTTCCCCGGAGCGTGTGCCGGCTGTGGGGAGACCCCCTACATTAAACTGCTCACCCAGCTATTTGGGGATCGGATGTACATTGCCAACGCCTCGGGGTGTTCCACCGCCTACGGCGGTTCCACGCCATCGACCCCCTATACCACCAACCGTGAGGGCAGGGGACCGGCCTGGGCCATGTCTCTGTTTGAGGATTGTGCGGAATATGCCTATGGTATGTTTCTTGCGGCTCAGCAGGAACGGGAGGCCCTGGGCGAGTCGGTTCGGGTACTGGCTCAGGCCGGTATAACAGAGGCTCAGGCCTACTTGGATACCGATGCCGCTCCCGCCGCCTCCGACGACCTGTTGGATGCCCTGGAGGGAGCCCAACTCACCGGGGAGGCCGCCCGTGCCGCCCAGACTGTGCTGGAGGGCCGATCCTATCTGGCGCGGAAATCGGTGTGGGCCTTTGGAGGAGACGGCTGGGCCTATGACATTGGCTTTGGCGGCCTGGACCACGTGCTGGCCAGCGGAGAAAATATCAACATGCTGGTGCTGGACACTGAAGTCTACTCCAATACTGGCGGTCAGTCCTCCAAATCTACCTCTGCAGGGGCAGTGGCCAAATTTGCCGCCGCCGGGAAGGAGACCGGCAAGAAGGATCTGGGACGGATCGCCATGAGCTACGGTTATATCTATGTGGCCCAGGTGGCTCTGGGAGCCGATCCAGAACAGTGCCTGCGAGCCATGCGGGAGGCGGAGGCCTATCCCGGCCCATCTCTCATCATTGCCTATTGTCCCTGCATCGAACATGGCCTCAAGTGCGGCATGGGATGCAGCCAGCAGGAGATGAAGCGGGCAGTGGAGGCGGGTTACTGGCATCTCTACCGCTACGATCCCACACGGGCCCAGGCGGGGAAGAATCCCTTCCAGCTGGACTCCAAGGCACCCACCGGCTCCCTGGAGGACTTTTTGCGGGGAGAGAATCGGTATGCCTCCCTGGCTCTTCGCTTCCCGGATCGAGCCCAGCGCCTGGAGGAGAAGGCCTGCCGGGATGCCCGGGCGCGCCGGACAGCCTATGAGATCCTGTCTCATCCCGAGACATAACCACGATTGGTTCCACCGCGCCCTAGGGCGCGATCCATAGAAGCTACCAACCATTCTATTTGATCAAGAAAGGAAGCTGAGTTACTATGGCAAACAACGTACCGAAGAGTGACGGACGGGGCATCATCTCTGGTGCCTATGTCAACCAGGATCACCCCATCGACCGGACCCAGTGGCTGGAAGACAGCTTCCCTGAGTGGGGGACCTTCCTCAACCAGGAGATTGAATCCTATCAGGTGCCCAAGGGACAGGTAAGCCTGTGGTGGTGCGGCGGCCCCTCCTGGGTGCTCAAGACGGATGAGGGGGGTATCTTCTTCATCGACCAGTACTGTGGACCATCCATGTACACCGAGCTCTATTACTGCGGAGTGTGCAAGCAATCGGGGGCTGATTCCATCAACTGGATCCGCCTCAATCCTCAGGTGATTGACCCCTGGCGGTTCAATCAGCTGGACGGAGTATTCTGTACGCATGCCCATCAGGATCACTGCGACCTGTATGCAGTCAAGGCTGCCCTCCAGACCACCAATGCGCCCTTCTACGGCCCGCCTACGGCAGTGGAGAAGCTCAAGGGCTTCGGTGTGCCGGATGACCGAATCGTTCTGGCCAAGGTAGGGGAGAGCGTGAAGGTAAAGGGAGCCGAGGTGGAATTCCTCATCTGCTATGACCAGACAGCCATTAAGACTGGCGAGGGGGATGTGCTGCTGCCCTTTGAGCAGGCGGCCTGCTGCTACCTCTTCAAGACCAGCGCGGGCAACATTCTCTTCATGGGTGACACTTGGTACCATGACGGCTATGTGGCCATCCGGGACAAGTATGACATCGATGTGGCGATTTTCGACATGGGTTCCAACGCCCCCGGTGCCACCGACAAGATGACTCCCTACGACTGCGCCCGGGTGGGTCAGATCCTCCAGGCTAAAGTACTTATCCCCGATCACTACGATAACTGGGCCAATACCGCCGGGGACCCGGAACTGCTGGTCAAGCAGTTTGAGCGTATTGTCAGTGAGAATACTCCCGAGATCAAGACGATGATCATGCGCTGCGGCGGACGATTCAACTACCCCGCCGACAAGGACAAGGGACGCTACCGCTATCCCGATGGCAGCGAGAACTACGATTTTAGCAAGTCGGTCTTTGCCAAGAAATAGGAGGAAATGCCATGAGAGAATACCGGTTCTTTGCACCGGATGACTTCCAGGCCCTCTTTGAAACGGTGTCCGCCCAGCAGGGAGCTCAGATCAAGTTCCTGGCTGGCGGCACCGACCTGGTACCCCGGATCAATATGGAGCGGGATCAGATCCCCTATGAGGAGAAGCCGCCCATGGCCCTGATCTCCCTGGCCAAACTTGGGCTGGGCGGTATCCGGGAGGAGGGAGAGGCCATCTGCATTGGTGCCATGACCACCATCACTCAGATCCAGGACAGCACTCTGCTGCGGGATAAAATCCCTGTGCTGTGCCAGGCTGCCGACCTCATGGCTGGCTTTGCGGTGCGCAATACAGCCACCTTGGGAGGGAACATCATGAATGCCTCTCCGGCGGCGGATACTTTACCTGCTCTGTTGGTGCTGGGTGCCCAGCTCACCCTTCGGGGCCCGTCCGGTGAGCGGAAGGTGCCCCTGGCCGAGTTCTTTACCGGTCTGGGCAAAACGGTGGCAGCGGCGGATGAGGTTCTCACCCAGATTACGGTCTTTCCCGGCACGGGCCATGCTAATTTCCAAAAGCTGGGGCGCCGGGCGGCCGAAACGCTCTCTGTGGTCAATGCTGCGGCCTACATTGAACAGTCGGGCGGCGTGTGTACCGCTGCACGGATCGCCGTGGGCAGTGCTGCCCCTACCGTCAAACTGTGTGAGGCGGCGGCCCAGGCCTTGGTGGGGAAGCCCTTGGACGATGCAGCTGTGGAAAGGGCGGCTGGATTGGTCAACCAAGCGCTCTCGCCCATTGATGACATCCGCTCTACCGCCTGGTATCGGATGGAGACCGCGCCGGTGTTGGTTCGGCGGGCTATCCTGGCCGCCGCCGGCATGGCCGATCAGGCATAAGGGAGGAAACGGACATGAAACAGATGGTATCCTTTGTGTTGAACGGCATCCCCGTGGAGGTGGCGGTAAAGCCCGAAGCCACCCTGCTGGAGATGCTCCGGGACGAGATCGGCCTGACCAGCCCCAAGTGCGGCTGTAACCATGGGGACTGCGGCGCCTGCACGGTCCATCTGGACAACCAAGCGGTAAAGAGCTGCCTGGTTCTGGCCATGACAGTCCAGGGCCGTGAAGTAGTTACTTTGGACGGCATCACCCCCAGCCAGGGGCTCCACCCGATCCAGCAGGCTTTCTATGAAAAAGGCGCGCCCCAGTGCGGATACTGCACACCCGGCATGGTGATGGCCGCCGATGCCTTCCTGCATCGCAATCCCCATCCCACGCTGGAGGAAATCAAGGAGGCACTGAGCGGCAACCTGTGTCGCTGCGGCTCCTATGAGAAATACGCCCAGGCGGTGCTGGCTGTGGCAAATGGCGAGTACGGTCCGCTGCCCGAAGGGAGGGAGCAGGATGTTTAATGCCATCGGTAAGCCTATCCCACGTTATGACGGCCTGGGCCACGTAACTGGCCGCACGATCTATGTCAGCGACGTGACCATGCCCGGCACGCTGACCTGCAAGGTATTGCGCTGTCCCTATCACCGTGCCCGCATTGTCTCGCTGGATGTGACCCAGGCAAAACGGATGCCCGGGGTGTACGGGGTCATCACGCGGGAGGACGTGCCCTACAATCGTTTTGCCATGGTACCTGACAACCATGTGCTGGCCGAGGAGATCACCCGCTATCGGGGGCAGCCGGTGGCAGCAGTGGCAGCGGTGAGCAAGGAAGCTGCCTTGGATGCCTTGGCCAAGATTAAGGTAGAGTACGAGGAGCTAGAACCTGTCTTTGACCCGGAGAAGGCCATGGAGCCTGATGCCCCCCAGATCCGGCCGGAAGGCAATGTTCACCTCTTTGACGGGACCTCGCCGGTGCGGCGTGTCCGCCGGGGAGATATTGAGAAGGGCTTTGCCGAAGCCGATGTCATTGTGGAGGGGCGCTACACCACGCCCTGCGAGGAGCATGCCCCGCTGGAGTGCTGCTCCACACTGGCCTATGTAGACGAAAGCGGTAAGCTGGTGCTCTACAGCAAGACACAGGGTGTTTACTTTGTCATGGGCGACCTGGCTAATGTGTTTCAGCTTCCCATGAATAAGCTGAAGTTCATTGGCAATACCATTGGTGGTAGCTTCGGCTCGGGCAACAGTGTGGCCACTGACCATATCGCTGGCCTGCTGGCCCTCAAGACGGGCAAACCGGTGCGCTACACGCTCACACGGGCCGAGGAGATGATGTTCACCACGATTTCCACCCCCTGGATTTTCAAGATCAAGGACGGTGTGCGCAGGGATGGAAAGATCACTGCCCGGCATGTGGAGGTTATCCACGACTGCGGAGCCTTTACCGAACTGGGCCTTTATGCCGCCGAGAAGAATGCAAACCTGGTGGCGGGAGCGAACCTGATTGAGAACCTGGCAGTAGACACCCATATGGTGTTTACCAACAAGCTGCCCAGCGGATCCCGCCGGGGATTCGGAGTCAATGTGGGCCAGTTTGCCGAGCAGGTTCAACTGGATCGGGACGCCCGTGCAGTAGGAATATCTCCCATGGCTATCCGGTTTATCAATGCCTTCCACGAGGATGACATCAGCCATGTGGGCAACCGGCTGCGGGCAGTGTCCACCATAGAGACGCTCCAAGGGGTAGCTGACCTGGCGGGCATCTCCCTGGAAGAGCAGTACCGGACGATGAGCTCCAAGGAGGTGGAAAAATGATTCGGACAGGACGGGGGATCTCCACCATCTACTATCCCTCTGGATTCAATGGGGGCGGAGATCCGGATCTGGTCTCCCTGCGGATCAAGCCCGACGGCACCATCGACGTGTCGAATGCCTCCTGTGAGATGGGGCAGGGTCTCAAAAATGTAGTGGTCCAGATTACCGCTGAGCGGCTGGAAATTGAGCCCGGGCAAATTAATTTTGATAATACGAACTCTGATACCGCCGCCTTCAGCATGGATACGGCAGGTACCCGCTCTACCGTCATCGTGGGCAATGCCATCCTGGCGGCTGCCGACGATCTGATAGGAAAGCTTAAGACTTTCGTGGGGGAGAAGCTGGGCGTGCCTGCTGCGGAGATGTCCTATGAGAAGGGCCGGACGTTTATCACCACCCAGCCGGAAAAGGGAATGACTCTGGCGGAGATAGGGGCGGCCAGCAACTATGGCGGGGTATTTCTCATGGGGACCGGGGGATACCTTCCCGAGCCCGCCCCGCCGCGTGATCCGGAGACAGGAGCTACTCTGCCCAGTAAAATCATGGCCTACGGCTCCTGCGTGGCCGATGTGGAGGTGGATGACGAGACCGGGGTGGTACGGGTAATCAACCTGTACAACTGTTATGACATGGGCACGGTGATCAATCCTCTCCAGGCCGAGGCCCAGGCTGACGGAGGCAATATCCAGGGAATTGGTATGGCGCTCTTTGAGGATTTGGCCCCCCGTTTCCCGGAGCGTATGGAGCCCTATGCTGACAGCTTTACCGACTATATTATCCCTACTTTTATGGATATGCCCCAGCATAGTGCCACCTCTTTTTATGAGAACTACGACCCCAATGGTCCTTACGGAGCAAAGGGCTGCGGCGAGATGGTGGTAGACACCCAGTCCCCGGCCATCGTCAATGCCATCTATGACGCAGTTGGGGTGGTGGTGGACAGCCTTCCTGCCACCCCGGAGAAGGTGCTGCGTTTGATTAAGGAGAAAAAGTCCAAATAATTTCCATCTTGCCCGGATGATACACCCCAGGACAGATGCCTTCTGCGGAAGACGTCGTTCTGGGGTGTATTGCTGTCCATATTAGGGATAGGGATAAGGTGTCTGCTTATATGTTTAGAAAATAGAAAATTTAGAAGGAGCGGGAGAATGCATACATTCCCCCAATACCACCCTGAAGATTCTGTTCAGCAGCAGTCTCTTGGCCGTTTACAACTGCCTGGATGAGAGAGATGATCTGTTCGCCAACCTCTTCCAGCGTTTTTCCCTCCGGAATTTCACCAGCGTTAATATCCATATCCCCGGGCATCGCATGGAAAACCTTGCTGTTGCTTGCCACTTTTACTACGGGACAGCATGGATGGCCAATCGGAGTTCCATGGCCGGTACGAAAGATACAGATCTGAGCGCCACCCGCTACCAGGCCGGTCATGGACTCTGTGTCAAAGCCTGGCCCATCCATAATCGATAGACCGGAACAACAGGGGATTTTTCGCCCAGATCGATCAAATCACAGATTTCACGGCAAATTTCGCTGTTTGCCGGATTGGCCGTGATGTCTGAGAGAGCATCTAACCCGCCACATTCCAGCCCAACTGTCAGCTTGGAAAAGGGGACTGCCTGGCGCTCCAGCTGTGCGGTCGTTTGAACCATGGTGCAGGCAAAGGCTGCGGTCTTTTCTGCGTTTTTTGCTGCCGCTATCTTCTTTGAATCGCCGCGGCGAATACTGTATTTCAGGCGCGTGGTATGGGGAAACGGGCACTGAGTTTTGCAATTCTGCGGAAAATTGTGTTGGAGATTCCTGCTTTGTTTATTTGGAACCTGTTTTGGACTCTTTTTGGTCTGGCCTATGCCCAACTTACAGCAGAGGTTATCCTGGCGGCAGTGGCGATTGTTACCTTGTACCGCCTGAGTCGGGAGCTGGAGTTAAAATTTCGTGCGGACGAAGGAAGTTCTTCCAAACAGAAGAATGGGTTGCGCATTTGATATTTTTTCCATTCCAATTTGCTATCAATGCGGGAAGATAAGATCTGGATGACATGCACAGCAGATATGTTTTATAAAAGATGAACGGACGCTCTATTGGGAGCGTCCGTTCAAAGTTTAATTGCAATGTTTGGATAGGATAGAGATAGAATATTTTATACCAATTGGGTCTTTACAACCATCACAGAACAATCTAAAAAATAAAAAATCGGAGTGTAATTATAGGACTTGGAAAAATCCAGTCATATCAATGGTTTTAGCGTAGCAAGCAAGAGGTTTTTATCCCATTAGATACGATAATTAGAAAGATCATCCAGCTTTTCGGCAAATGTTTTTGCCTGATCGGCTTCTTTTTCAAATTGCGCCTTGATTTGCTCGTTCATGCGTGCATCAAGGATTTTCACCACTTTCATATCTTCTTCCCTGACGGGAATTGTAGCAATATCATTCTTTTCACCGCACTGAGGAAAATTAACCAACCAATATCCGTTGATGTTTTCTGGTTCAGTGATCCACCCTTGCATACCTTTATGAACGCCATCTCTTGTGTACTTTTCCTTTTCGACGATAACTTCTACATTGTCCATGTATGTCATATTATTTACCTCCGTATGGCGTATTCAGTTTTATCTGCCCGTTGGGTTTTACCATCCAACCTGTGACAAAAGAAACATCGCCAAAGCCATCTTTCTTTGGAATAGTTACTCTGATATTGATTCTTTGTCCAAACATATTTAGCTTTCCAAGCTCATATTGCCCAGAGACATAACGTTCCCTCGCTTGCCGTTCTATCTCTGCTTGCAGCCATCCAGCATCAAGCACTCTTCACAGTGGGTTTCGCCCTCTGAATGGTGCGTCCATTTGACCCAGCTTGGTAGTCCTGCACCCTTTTGTATTGTACCGAAACATCGTTTATAGTACAACATTCTTCACAAATAAGGGGAAATAAGCAAAAAGTTGCACATTTCCGTACAAATATCACAGAACAATTTGGAAAATAAAAATCGGAGTACCCCGAAGGATACTCCGATGGTCCGAGTGTAATTATAGGACTTGGGAAAATCCGGACAATTTGGAAAATAAAAAATCGGAGTACCACGAAGGATACTCCGATGGTATGAGTGGTGATACAGAACTTTTTGAAAACCCCAGTAATATCAAGGTTTATGGACATCCAAACAGAAAATTATCTTGTATATCCCTCTACTTTGGGGCGGCTATTTTGAAGCAGCCGCCCTTTCATAATGTCTCAAATAAATGTACTGATTTGGGTTGAAAAAGCCTCTTTTTTCTTTTTGTATTGCCCGTTAGAAATGGGACATGGGTGATTTATCACCCAGCGTGTCAAAGTGGCACAGAAGTAGCTTTTTTCTCAGAAAACAACACTTTTTTAAATCTACGAAAATATGTCATCTATGTGACGCTCCATCTCACCAAACGGCTCAAACGTATGTGGACGATCCGAATACGGCTTGTCCAGATACGGGAAAACCGGATATGGATAACCCATGTCTGGAAAACCGGCCGCAATTAAATAAAGATAAAAGAAATACAGATTCATCAAGTACAAAAGGATCAAATCCTATCCTATCAAGTCCCCATAGGTGTCAATTGGACTAGACAGGATTGGATACGGGGCCAAAGAACTATCGAGGACCTACTTTTAGATTAGAAGAGATGTTGAAGCGGGCATAGGACAACACTACTAAAGCTTTACAAGCAGCGTTTCAAGGTGGCGGAGGCATCCTTGCCCACACTATTTTTCTTCCCCTTTTAAAGGTGTAGAAATTATGGTTCAAAATGAGCAAGAAACGCCGTGATGGTTTCCGTGTATAGGGGTAGTAAATTTCCTATATGAAGATCGTTTCTATGTAGTATAAACGCCCAAATTCGCCTTTTTAGACAAAGATAGGAGTGTAATCATTGCATAAGGCCTGATAATGACGCTATCTTTATTGACTACGATTGAGAATCGGTAAATTGCTTTCATTTTTCTTGGCAGAGATATTTTTGCCTCCTTTGACTCTTGCGTTGTGGGAAAAAGAGGGAAATGATATAATAAATCAGAAAATAATATAAGTTTATTTAAACTGAAGGCGATAGCACACTATTTTGGTAATTTAACAATAGATATAGAGATGTCCTTTTGATGGGGCATCTGCGCGGCTTTGCTTTAAGGAGGTAAGAGATGAGTAATCCGAATTTTACAAAATCAGATATTGGTGCTCAGGCTGCATGGAAAGGTTTTTCATCTCAAACTTTATATATTGCTTATAGATTGCTTGCGGATGAAGACGGTTACGAATATTACCCCGAAGATATCGAAGATCTGGTTATAAAAAAAGATGGATCTGTTATTGAGGCTGTTCAAGTTAAAAATATATCTTCCGATCTAACACTTTCAAGCCTTGCTTCTATTAAAACATCTAAGGGTGGAGAGGGCTTTTTTAATCGGATGTGTAGTTTACACGCCATAGATAAATCCTTTTCCGGTGTAAAGATTGTTTATTTTGGGAGGTTGGGTGCAGAGTTTCAAGAAGTCGCCAACGACAACAAAGAAGTAAAAATGATATTGGCTAATCGGTTGAAAGAAAAACATAAACTGTCAGCCGAAGACGCCGCTTGGTTAATCAATTCCCTGAAATTTGAAAAAGTTGGCCTTAAGGAACTCAAAGAGAACCTAAAAGAACAGATCCGAAGTTATGTACCTGTAATGCCAGCACCTGAACTGGCTCAAGAATTATTAGTGCAATACATTTCTAGGTTATCCAACAGTAAAGGCTATACAACTTTAGCAATGTGGAAAGACAAAATCCATGAAATTGGAGTAAGTATTTCTGCTATTGATGGTTTTTACAAAGAATATAATAAGTCTCTCGTATGCTTGAGTGAACTGAAACTTAATACCAGCCAAGAGCAGCTTCAGAATGAGTTTTCACAAGGGGTTTCTGTCCATCCATCACATATTCGAAGCGGTGTGGATGTCAAACGAGGCTACTGGTTAAAAAAGATTCAATTTGCCATTGAGAAAAACGGCGTAGCAGTAATTAAAGGAGTTTCAGGTCAAGGAAAATCCGCTTTATGCTACCGTTATTTGCTTGATACATATCCGGAAGGATGCGTATTTTGTGTCCGCACAATCGCTACGGAAACGCAAGCCCAAAACCTTGTGGCTGCACTAGATGGACTTGGAAAGCATAATGAAAATCTTATTATTTATATTGATGTGCAACCGGGAGAAATGCTATGGGCATTTCTGATTCAAGAATTACAGACTCGTGGATTAGGGATACCTGTTTTGGTTTCAATTCGTGATGAAGACTATAATGCCACCCCATTGAATGGAAAAGCTATTAAATACGATGTGGTTGAATTAGCGCTTTCAAAGGATGAAGCAGAGAATATTTATAATATTTTTACAAGTGAAAGACCACACCCAATTTATAGAACATTTGAAGAAGCATGGATTGCCTTCGGCGGTGGAGGGCCCTTAATTGAATTTGTATACTTGCTTTCAAACAATCAAACTTTGACAGCTCGCCTACAGTATCAAATTGATGCGCTCATAAAAGAGAAAGTATCCGATGATTGGTTGGAATTGTTACAGTTGGTATGTTATGCCGGCCGTTTAGGTGCCAATGTAGATTTCCTATCAGCAAAAAAGGAGATCCATTGCACGACTATGCAGTCAGCCATACAACGGTTAAAAGATGAGTATCTTATTAGAGTTATTGATGAGAACAAGATTGAAGCTCTTCATCCGGTTCGTGCGCAAATTGTATTTGATACCATCTGCGCACAAACTGGTACGACTGAGAAAGATATAGTTTTCAAGACAGTACCTTGTGTGGAGTCTAAGAATATACGAGTTATTTTGATGGATTACTTTTCTCATCAACCCTGCAATTTAGATGAGTTGCATCAACTTTCTCAATGCAAATTTACCGATTGGATTGGATTTGCGAGCGTAATAAAAACTATGCTTTGGTTAGATGCAAAACGCTATGTTGATTGTAATATGGCGGCTATCCAGGATTTAATTAAGAAGCGCGGTAAGGGATGGCTTTGTTTTCTACCACTTGACCTTTCTGGTGTCTATCATTGTAATGAAATTATTGTGGACACCATGAAAGAATTTTCGATATTCAAAGACAAGGAAGCGCTACAAAGTGCTATTGATGAAATAAAGAATTCACTTACATCACTAACCATAGATTATCAAGCAACAGACTATTTCGTTAAAAACTGTCGTCATCCAAGTCTGCTGCCACAAACAGATGAGGATAAGTCGTCATTTGGATATGCGCTATTTTGGATGGCAAAACGCGATTGTGAAGTTCATATGATCATAGAGCCAGACGAGATGGAACAATGCATATGTTCCGGCGACCTCCAAGCGGCTGCAGATGTTATAAGGGGTCTTTCTGAACACACAGCATTTTCAGCGGCTTATCAAACAGCAGCAAACAAATTGGTCAATAAATTGATTTCAGAAATGAATGTAATATCTTTTACTCGCGCCTTGTAATATTAAATGCGAAAGAACAAACACCACGTCGAACGACGGGTGAAAGTTCTATCGCATTTATTTTTTTTACCATAACAGAGCCAGAAATACAAGGGAGGAACCGACATGACGCACGTTTCTTTTGAAGAGTACGAGGCCGCGAAAGCGGAAATCATCGGTGGAGTTCAGTACAAGGAAATGTCCACCTTGGAGGGGAACGTAATCCGAAAGACCTACACGACGGAAGAGAACGGGACGTTCTACGAGGTGAACGACGGCGGGTGCATTGAGTTTTGGAGCGACAAGCACCCGGATAGCCGGATTTACGATGAAAACGAGCGGGCGGGCCTCCCGGAGAATGTGGGGGCAGTTCCCGGATATGGTGACTTGCTGGCCGAGAAAATCAGGGAAACGGCGGATTTCGCAAATCTGAAACCGTTTGAAAAATTCGTGCTGGATAACGGATATTTGTACGATTCGAGCGACGCGCTAAAAGCTGGCTATGACCGGGCGTGGAAAGCACAACACGGAATCACCCTGACAGAAGAAGAGTTCGCGGCGGAGGTTATGAGCCGCGGGAAACTGGTTGACGCGTCGGGGCTTTACGAGGCGGTCATGGAACACGTAAACGCGGGGCGGCTGACTGCGGGCGACGTTATGCAGTACGCGCATTACAGATGGTGCGTGAATAGACCGGAAGCGGTTATTGCGTATCAAGTGGGCCGCGAGAAATGGGTGGTCAATAACTGTTCCGAAGAGATCACCGAAGAGGCCGCGCGGATTGAAGTTTGCGAGGAATTCGGGTTCGAGGCAAGCCGGGTAAAAATCATCGGGACCCCGTACTATGACGCGACGGACTGGAACTTCATCCGCTTTAACTGTTCGGGGCGGGCGTGGCTGATGAAAAACGGCGAGATTTATCAAGTTTACGAATGAAAGGCCGCAGGCGCGGCGTACCACCACCGCGCCTGCGGGAAGCAGAAACAGAACGGGGGTGAAATGTGGTGCGGCAGTACAGATACATAGACTTTCGGGACCGGGAGCAAATCGCCGCCCGATACCTGAACGGGGACCGCGTGGCCGACATTGCCGCAGGGCTTGGCGTGACAACGGCGACGGTCTACCGCGAATTGAAGCGCGGCGAAACGGGAGAACTTGACCGCAACCAGCGGCGGGAATACAACCCCGTTCTTGCACAACAGAGAGTTCAGGAGAATTTCAAGCGGCGCGGGAAGCCCGCCGCGGCGAATGCTAAAGGGGGCGTGCGAGTTGGCAACTAATTTTGAAGCGATCACCAAAAACCCGGAGACGTTGGCCGCGTTCTTGCGGGCCTTGCCGATTTTGGAAGGGCCGTGGGACGAAGAATTCCAGCGGAACTATTGCGCCGGGTGCGGGAAAGTCAGTTGTGACGACGGAAGCCCTTGTCCTTATGAGGACAAACGGAATAGTCCGGGCTGGTGGTTAGGGCTTGAAGCTATGGCGGCGGAGGCGGAACCATGAAGAAAAAAGAATACCCCGGCGGCGTGAAACTGACGGCCACGAAAGCCCGCGCCGTGGCAATGCAGGAATTCGGGACCACAAAGGGCCTGACAAAAGAAGAAACCGCAATGCCCGGCTACTTCAAAATGAGGTTGGGGAACCTGTTCATTCGCATTCACCCGGACACCTACGACGGAACAGGGTGCATTGTGGTTTCGGCTGAACTGGCGTTCGCTACGGGGCAAACCCTGAAATTCCTTAACCCGGACACCCTGCAAGACGATTTCGACGCGCTGGAACGGCATTGCAAGCGCGCCCAGCGGGACGATCTGAAAGATTGGGTGCTAACCAACGGGGCGGACTACTGTTGCGAAGAAGTCAAGCGGATTTGGGAAAGAGGGTGACGGCGTGAAAATCCGAATCACCCGCGATACAAAAATTCCGCTTGTTGAGAAAGGCCGGATTTTCTACGTGCAAGGGGTATCGACGACCGGGGACGGCGAAACAGTCTATTTCATCCACCACGGCGGGAACTATTTGGGAATCCGCGCCGGGGATTGTGAAGTGATCGAGAGGGAACCGGAATGAAGAACGTAGCGCGAGAGGCCACAAACGGCGTGATTTACGGAGAATCCGGCGAGATCGTGAAAAATGGCTTGCGTGTTGTTTGTCCCCGTTGCGGAGAAATCGGACTTTACCCCGGCCACGGCGGAAGTGTGAATATCTGGACCGTGGGGGCAATCGAGCGGCGGGAATGTACGAAATGCCGTAAGCAGTTCCACGCAATCAGTTTGACCGTTCCGGCGGACATGACCCCGGAGGAATTCTATTTGAAAATCAAAGAGGGGGTGAAGCTGTGAAGCGTCAATTCTGCTTGCCCTGCTTCCTCGAACTAAAAAAGGCCGGGAAGCACGACATAACCCGCATAGCTGGCGGAAAGAACCTGAAAATCACCTGTTGGCGGTGCAAACGCCGCCGCTACGGGGCAGAATACGAGATTTCCCGGAAAGGCGGTGCGCGCCGTGACAGTGAATGAATTGAAGCGGGCTTTTCTGGATGAACGCCCGGTTGCGTTCGGCGGTATTACCTATCAGAAAATAACGGCGGTGATTTACCGAAAGACCCCGGACGGGAAAGGACTTCACGTGCAAGGCGAACTGCTGGACCGGAACGGGCGCGCCGTTGCAATCGCGGCGGCAGACCGAATCACGTTGCCAAAAGGAGCGGGAGAAGATGACCCAGGAAGAACTGAACGAACGGGTTAAAAGTCTGATCGCAGACATGGAGGAAATCGGAGCGCGCCCGGCGTACCTGCGGGGCGGAAGTTACAACGACTATTTGGAGTACGGCAGATTGAAAGACCTGATTGCTAAAGAGTGCATAGAAGCATTCAAGGCCGGGTTCAGATTCGGGAAAGAGGCGACACCATGACGCAGGAAATCAGAACAATCACCATTGGAGCGGGACAAGCCCGCCCGCGGCGGCGGAGCCAGAAGAACACCCGGCGGCGCGTCCGGCTGAACGGCTGGACCGTGGCGAAATATGCGGCCCTGACCGTGGCCGGGGTCCTGCTGTTTCGAGCGGGTGCGGCCTACGCCCTGACAGAACGGGGATATAAGGCGATCGGCGGCGAAGTTTTCGCCCTCTTCCTCCCCGTGTTCTACTACACAATTTCCGCAACGGTGCGGGACTATATCAAGGAAATCAAATCTATTTTTCGGGAGGAAAAGGACCATGAAAAAACTTGCTGAACTGAAACCGGGCGACCGCTTCATGTATGGCGGCGTGGAATGGGTCAAATTCGAGGACATCGGCGCGGGAACGCTTTGTCTGGCGGCGGAGCCTGTTTTTCTCCGGGCGTTCGATGAAGAGAACTGCAACGACTGGCGGAAATCCTCTTTGCGCCGGGAACTGAACGGGGCGTTCCTCGACGCATTGGTTGCGGAGGGCGCGGACCGGGCCGCGTTCCTTGATTGGGAAAGCGACTTGACCGCCGACGACGGAATGACCGATTACGGAACCGCCACGGACAAGATCGCTTTGCGGTCCGACGCGCTTTGCCGCAAGTATCGGGAGATCACCCCGCCCGTGGACGAATGGTGCTGGAACCTGACCCCGTGGACGTGTGACGCGTCGAACTCGTACTACGTCCGCAACGTCTATTCCTCCGGCGCGATGAACTGGAACGACGCGTACTACGGCAACGGGGGCGTTCGCCCGCTTTGCTATCCGAAATCTGTAATCTTGGTATCTATCCCCGGAGAGGACGACGAAGAAGAGCAGGCCGCGCGCCGTGAAGAAATGAAGCTGGAAGCCGTGGACGCGCTCATGTCCACGCTGAACGATTATCCGCCCTATTTGTGGGGCGACGCGCTGGGCGCGGTGGTTGCCGCCCTGTTCCAGTCAAAGTAGGACGCGGAAGAGATCGCGCAGGAAGAGGCAGACAAAAAGGCGGCGGAGGGGTAAACCCCTCCCCGCCGCCGCAAAAAGTACATAAGAAAAACCGCCCCGCGTTGTTCTGCAAAGCAACGCGAAGCGGATTCCGCCGATGAAAATATATCATCTATCAACCTAACGAAAGTATAGCAAAAAGCGGCGGAAAAGTCAAGAAACAACGCCGTTTTTATGCGGCGTAGCGGGCTTGTAATGGGTATTATCATTCCGACGAAGCCTTGTTACGCAGACAGGAAGAAAGCACGGGTTCAGCGGTCCTACTCCACGTCCTCTTCCCTCTTCACTTTCTCTTTTTGCGCCGCCGAGGGTAAAGGGGGATTGCAAAGGGGGAAGAGGGAGGGGGCGCAGGATAGGAACCCTCTTCCCCCTTTGCGCCCTGACGGGGAGCAGACCGGAAAGACAGGACACGCCCGCTTCATCATCCGCAGAAAGAGGGTGAAGCAAAGTGCGAACATTTATCAGAGAAAAGAAAATCTATTGCGGAAAGAGTTACCGGGAAGTTGACATATTCCAGTACACAGACGCGCAGTACAGAGCCACAAGGCGGACCCGCTCGAAGAAAGTGCGAGAATCGGAGCCAAAGCAAAAGAACCTGAACGACATAAACGCCCGGCGATATTTTATCCAGCTTGGAAACCTGAATTTCGGGGACGACCCGGACGCGCTTCATGTATCGGCTACATACAGCCCGAAATATCTTCCGGCCACGGTGGAGGACGCGGAACGGGAAGCGACAAACTACCTCCGCCGGATTTCATACCGCAGGGAGAAAGAGGGATTGCCGCCGCTGAAATATCTGCTGATCACGTCATACACCACCAAACGAAACAGCGACACACCCGTTCGTATTCATCACCATATCGTTATGAACGGCGGGTTAGACCGTGACGTGGTGGAAGAGCTGTGGAGGAAGCGAAAACGCAAGGGCCAGAAGAAAGGCGATCGAATCGGATTTTGCAACGCTGACCGCCTGCAAGCCGATGAAAACGGCATAGCCGCCCTTTGTGTCTACCTTGTGAAGCAAAGCGGCGGGAAGAAGCGGTGGACTTCCTCGCAGAACCTTGAACGCCCCACCAGCCGAACGAATGACGGGAAGTACAATCGGCGGCAGATTGAGAAGTGGGCGCGGGAAAGTCCGGGGCGGGAGTTTTGGGAAAAGAAATATCCCGGCTGGACCCTGACGGACGAAGATTACGGGATTGAGTACAAATACAACGATTTCACGGGTTGGTCAATATACCTGAAATTGAGGAAGAAAGAATAGAAAGGAGCGGTCAACATGGGAACGCCTTACCGGGAATGCCCGAATTGCGGGGCGCATTTGGACGCGGGCGAACTATGCGATTGCAGGCGGTCCGAGCGGGAGACGCGCCGCCCGGAGCAAGAGCCGCGGAAGCCTATGCGCCTTATGGCGATTTGCCGCGAAATTGACAAGGACACAGGAAGAATTGCCGTCTATCCCTTGAAAACGGAGATTGACGACCGGATTTTTGGGGGCATTGAAAATTCAGGCAACGATGAACCCGGAATTGCGGTATTTCATTCTTGTGTCGGCGCGCTGGGAAAAGTACGGAACCGTGATTGCGGGAATTCTGAAACGCCGGAGCGTCACACGGGCAGACGTGGACAACATCGGCGGAATTGTGGAGTTGTGAAGCGGGGTGCGCTATGCGGATAGGACTTCACGACGCGGAACAGGAGTACATGAAGCACAAGACCTTTCCGAACTATGCCTTGATGAAGATTTCGGCATACCACAAAGCCCGCGGGGATTCCGTCGAATGGTGGTCCCCTATGTGCCATTATGACCGGGTGTATTCAAGCAAAGTCTTTGACTTCACGCCGGAAAACCTGTACTTGCCGCCGGACACAATACGCGGCGGGACAGGATATGACGACATACCGCTAAACCAGAAGTTGCCGCCGGAGATCGACGCGGCCTTTCCTGATTACAGCATTTACCCGGAGTGTGATTACGCAATAGGCTATTTGACCCGCGGTTGTCCGAATCATTGCCCGTGGTGCGTAGTCCCGGAAAAAGAGGGCGGAATAAAGCCGTACAGGGAATGGAAACAGATTGTGCGCCCTGACACGAACAAACTTGTTTTGATGGACAACAACATTCTTGCTTCCGAATACGGGGTTTCCCAGCTTGAAAGCATGATCGGGAGCGGGTACGCGATAGACCTAAATCAAGGCATGGACGCGCGGTTGGTCGATGACCACATAGCGGGAATACTGGCGCGGCTGACGTGGATTCGATTCATTCAGTTTTCGTGCGACCAGATACCGCAGATTGAAGCAATCGAGCGGGCGGCGGAACTGCTGGGGAACCACGGGAAGAAGCCGTATAACCTGTTTATTTACCTGCTTGTCACGGAGGACGTGGAAAACGCGGCCTACCGGGTGGAACGGCTGAAACGCCTAAAGGGTATCAGCATATACGCCCAGCCGGAGCGGAACGAGAGAAAAGGAATCATACCAAACGCGCTTCAAAAAGAATTCGCACAGCGGTTTATTTACGGGCGGTCATACCTGAAAGAAAGCTGGGGCGAATACTTGGAGCGTCACAAAGAACGGAGGTTGCACGAATGGAGCGCGACAACCTGATAGAACAGGCGCAGGCATTGAACGCCGCAGTTGCCGTTATCAAAGAATGTTGCGACGGCAGGACGGCGGACGATGCTTGCCGAAAGTGCCTGTTCCGCGATAATTGCGGCGGGGAGCCGTACACATGGGGGAATGAACCACCACACCCGGCGGGCCGCGCTGGAAAGCGGGGTGGAACCGTGAATTGCGCGATATGCGGAAAGCCCGTCGAGCGGGTCCACCCTTGCGAATACTACCGCCGCCGCGGGGAAGCCGTGTGCGACGAATGTTGCGAAGAGTGCTACCGGACAGAGCCGTTCCCCTGTCCAGACCATGACGAACGGGAGCGGGAGAAAACGGAGGGATAAACGATGCAGATAGATCACCAACGCGCGGCCATGCGCTACCAAAACAAGGTCAACAACGCGCAGGGGCATTTTTTCGAGCAGGCCATAAAAGCCGCGGGCGGGCGACGGCTGACAAAACGCCTGAACCGTTCCGCGTGTTGGAGAAGAGCCGCGACGGGATTTTCAAGGGGCGGTTCACGGCCCGCGCACAGCCGGACTTTCAAGGGACGCTTGCGGGCGGGCGGTCTATCGTCTTTGAAGCGAAGTACACCACCACGGACCGCCTGAAATGGGACATTCTAACGCAGGAACAGCGGGACGCGCTGGAACATCACCACCAGCACGGCGCAATCTCCGCTGTGTGCGCCGGAATCGGAAATGACTTTTTCTTTGTTCCGTGGGAAGTCTGGCGGGACATGAAAGAGCGATTCGGCAGAAAATACGTCACCGCGGCGGACCTCGAACCGTGGCGGGTCCGATTCAACGGAGCGGTTCTATTCCTCGACTACGCGCACGAAAGGAGCGGGAGCAATGAAGAAACAGCACAGACAGAAATTAACGGTTCGGGTAACACCGCAGACCGCCTATAACCTCGAACGGCTTATGACCATGAGTGGGCAGAAAACGCCGGGCCGCGTCGTTGACAAGCTGGTTCGTGAAAAAATGCTGGCCCTACGGGGCCACGCCGGAGAAATGGAGAGAAACCGATGAACGCAGGAATTTTGCTTATGATCGCCTATTGGGTGATCTTCACGGTGCGAAAACACTTCACGCCGAAACTGGCCGCGGCTACAAAGGCGAATACATACGACTTGAACCGCGGGGACCCGGAGGCGAAGCGGGCCGCACAGCGCAGGCGTGGCCCGCTGATTGCGGCGAAGTGGGCCTTGCGCGCGGCGGATTGGGCGGAAACCGCCCTTGTGGTTCTTCTGGCCGCGTGGCTTTTCTTCCTGATCGGCGCGGTGCTAACGGGAACCCTTGTCGTGTTCGGCTATCCGGTATAGGTGGCGCGCTATGAAACTGAAAGCGTGCGAACGGTGCGGGAAGCGGACGGCGGAGGGATTGGCACTTTGCCCGGACTGCATGAAAGAATCCGGCGCGGCGGCGGAGGCCGTGGCCGCGGCGGAGGAATTGCGGGACATTGCGCGGGTGCTTTCCATCACGGCAGGCACAGACACGAATATTCGGGAAGCAATGACAGGAATTTTGCACATAGCCGACAGATTGGAAGGTGGAAAGAGCAAATGAAGATAGAAAGGCAATGGGCAATGCCTAATAAGTGGACGTTCAGAATCAAGCCCATAAAAGAATTACTCATGCAGGAAATAACGGATGGGTTGTGGGTTGACCCATACGCGGGAGAGTGTAGCCCTGCAACGATAACAAACGATCTTAATCCTGAACGACCGACGGATTATCATTTACAGGCGATAGATTTTCTGAAAAAATTCAAGGACAAATCAGTGGATGGTGTTTTATATGACCCACCATATTCGCAAAGACAGGTAAAAGAATGCTATGACGGAATCGGAATTGATGGGTGGGGTGGACGCATGACGTTTTGGAGTGAGGCGAAGAACGAGATTGCAAGAATAGTGAAGCCGGGTGGAAAAGTTATATGTTTTGGCTGGAATAGTATGGGATGCGGTGCAAAACGCGGCTTTTCGATGGAGCGGGTACTTATTGTCCCGCACGGAGGTTCGAGAAACGACACAATTTGCACGGTAGAAATTAAAAAGGAGTGAAGAAGAGACATGGAGTTTTTGCGATTTATCTTTTCGTCTTTTTGGGTTTGGCTGGGGTTCGTGGTTCTGGTAGCCGCGGCGGGTGGCGCTGTTGTGGAGATCGTCAAGGCAATTAGCCCGGCCCGGAAAATTGCGGTATATCGAACGGGCGACGTTGTGCGCGTGGAGGTTGAGGGCGCAGGCCGCGGGGATATTCCGGCGGCGGTAAAAGCCGCAAAGGAGCGGGGCATGGAGGACGCGGAATGAATGCGGCCTTATTGAGCAGTAAGAAAATGGACTATTGCACGCCGCAAGACTTTTTCGATCGTCTGAATGATGAATTCGGGTTTGTGCTGGACGCGGCGGCGACGGCCAAAAGTGCAAAATGCCCGGCGTACTACACGCCGGAAACCGATGGTTTGAATAGTCCTTGGAATCCTGCGGGGGGGGGGGGGGGTGCTGTTTGGTGTAACCCTCCATACGGACGGGAAACCGGGAAATGGGTTCGCAAAGCCTATGAAGAATCCCGGAGCGGGACAACGGTTGTTCTTCTGATTCCGGCCAGAACAGACACAGCATACTTTCACGACTACATATACGGGAAAGCGGAAATCCGGTTTGTGCGCGGGCGGCTACGCTTCACCGATGAAGAGGGCAACGCATACGCCCCCGCCCCGTTCCCGTCGATGGTGGTCATCTACAACGGAAAGCGACGGTGAAAATACATGACCTATCAACCGAAAGTCATTCGGTGCCGCCTCCATACGGGCGGCAAGACCATTCAGGAAATCCGGGAGAGGTACGCCGGACAGGGCATGACATACCGGGATTTCGAGAGCATTCAGCGGGCGAATGAAGAGTTTGACGGGCTGGTGGTCCTGCTGTCCCTTTGGGACTACGACAACCACGAAGCCTATCACCTGCATAACTGGAACCCGGAGGACGACGAACGAATGATGATGGCAATTTATCATTCCGAGCAGGTCCACCCGTTCCCCCGATACAAAAACGACCTTGAACAGTTCAAGGCGGATTGGGCCGCGGGGACCTACGACCCCGGCGCGACACTATGTTTTCAGCCGGAGGACGTGGAGGAAATCGAAGTTCTTTGCGAAGAGATCGTGCCGGAGCCGCAGACGGCCACACCTCCGCCCCGGCCACAAAAAAAGAAGCGCAGGAAGCGGCGCAGAAAGTGAGGAAGCCGGAATGGGTGAACAACAGAAAATGACCATCGAAGAGGCCATAGCGATTCTTGACCCGGAGACAAGACGCGCCGCCCTGTTTGGTTATCGGTATTTCGGAGGGTTCAGAGGTTCGGAAGCGGTGCTTGCGGCCACGGAAGAGGCGTGCCGCGTGGCTGTCCGTGTCATGCGGGAATACCTCGAAAAGAAAGGCGGTGAACCCACATGAAGCTAAAGAAAGTCGCTTCCCTTTGCAGTAAAACGAAAATCTTCTGTCTGTATGACCGGGAGGAATCCGGCGGAGAGGTTTCACAATGGCTTGGGGATTCATCCGCAATTTACCCGATCACAGGACTTCCGTACATGGATGAAGAAAATATCTATTCCATGTTCGACATTTCAGCCAAACAGCAAGAGAAGATCATATTTCGTCACCAGCGCGCGCCGGAGGGAATCAACCTTTCCGACACGGACCAGACGGAACACCGGATTGACGAAGAGAGCCTTTCACTGGTGTACGACGGCGGCGTGTTGAAGCCGTTGCAAACGCGGAACGGGATTTCGTTCATTCAGAACAAGTATTTATCGCCGCTGGAAGATGTAATTGACATGGTGCAGTTGTACGAGCGGGAAACCCCGCAGGGAATGACGTACATTGTCGCAAAGACCGGGCTTTTCGTTGCGGCGGTCATCATGCCGTATAACGTCATCAATGAAAAGTTCGTCTACCACCTTTCCGCGCTGGCCCGGCAATGTAGCCGCGCGCTGGCGGAAAAGAAGATAGACCGACCCGCGACGGAAGCCATAGACAAAACACAGTACCGAATCAACGTAGACGAAAGCACCGGGGAAATCATCAATTTCCCCGGAGAAATGGAGGCAGAACAATGAAACTTGCGGCATTCAACGCAACGTGCCCTTTTGAGATCGGGGACAAAATCAAGAGCCGCCGGAGAGTGAAGCCGGGAGAGGCGGAGACGTTCAGACTTGACCCGGCGGCGGTTGTCGAAGAGGTCCACACGATCACCGACATTGTGTGCGTACATAGCGTGAAGAACGGGACCGTTACATTCCTGTATGAACTGGACAACAGCGGAAAGCTGGTCCATATTGCCGCGACCCCGCGCCCGGAACAACGGGAAGCCGCGACACAAAGCGGAGGCGTAATGCTGATTGCAGGGGATGAAAGCGGCCAGCTTCCGCCGGAATTCGTGGACTTCATCAAGCGGCGGTTCGGATAGCCGCAGAGCAGGAAGAAAGCAGGCGAACGCATGAAAACAGTAAAAATCTCCGCCCTATGTCCCTATGAGATAGGCGACAAAATCACGGTTGGGCGCGAAATCCACCCGCCGGGGCTGGTGTTCCGCTTCCCGGCGGAGGAACGCACGATCACCGACATTGTGTACCAGTACAGCGCGCAGACCGGGGAAGCCGTGTTTCTGTATGAGTTGGACGGGCGCGGTCCGCTGGTGAAGATTCAGGAAGCCCCGCGGCGGAAGCGGCGGCGCACATAGAACCCCGCCGTCGAGCGGGAGAAATAAAACAAGGAGGTTTGACCGATGAAAATTATCTCCATTATCAACCTGAAAGGCGGCGTGGCAAAGACGCTGACCGCCGACAACATGGCCCACGTCCTCGCGGTTTTCCACAAAAAGCGGGTTTTACTTGTGGATAACGATAAGCAGGGCAACACGTCAAAGGCATTCGGGGTCCATTCCTACGATGACAAGAGCCTTTCCGACGTTCTGACCGCCCGGCGGCTGGACGTGCGGGAGGTCATCAAAAAGACCCGGTTCGAGAATATCGACGTATTGCCCGCTAACATGACGCTGATTCGCGCAAATATGGAAGTCTTGATGGACACCACCCGGCCACAGCAAACGCGTCTGCGGGCCGCGCTGGACCCCGTAGCGGGGCAATATGACTTCTGCATTATCGACAACGCCCCGGACATCAACATTTCCACGATAAACGCCCTTGTTGCCTCCGATGACGTGATTATTCCGATTAAGATTGACAAGTACGCTTTCGACGGGCTGGCCGAACTGAAAGAACAGATCGAGGACACGCGGGACGACTTGAACCCGCGCTTGCGGCTGGCCGGGTGCCTGATTACTTGCTTTATCCGGGCCGACGCAGAGAAGCAGGGCGAAGCGTGGTTGCGGAGCCGCCCGGAATACCCCGTATTTGACACCCGCATTCGGTATTCGGAGAAAGTCACCGAAAGCACCTTTTCGGAAATGCCGATTGCGGAATACAGCCGCCGGAGCGGGACCGCTATGGACTATATCGCTTTCGTGCGGGAATATTTGCAGAGGGGAAAGGCATGAGGGAAAAGAAGTTGTCCCCGGAGTATTGCAAAAACGGGAAAATACGGGCGTATCAATGCGGGATTTGTGATCGGCTGGACGTGGACGACGTGACGGACAAACGCTTTTGCCGAGCGGGATTCTGGCCCGGTTGCGGGGACCCGGACGGGTGCCGGGAAGCGTTCGAACTGATTACAGGTGCCGGACGAATTGGCGTACACAGATAAACCGTCCGATTCGGACAGAAAGGGGCGTACATCATGGGAAAATTCAATCTGAATCAGATTTTGAACAATGCGTCGCGGCAGGCGGCGGAGGGCGGGGACAACCCGCCCCGCCCCGCTGAAAGCGAGATTAAGAAAATCAGCGTCTTTGACCTTGTGCCGTCGGAAGATAATTTCTATTCCATGCGGGAGATTGAAGAACTGAAAGCGGCAATCGAGATCGCCGGGAAAGTTCTGCAAAACCTGACCGTCGTTCCGCTGGACGGCGGGAAATACAAAGTCATTGCGGGCCACCGCCGCCGCCTCGCGTCGCTGGCCCTTGTGGAAGATGGAAAGCCGCAATATGAATTCGTCACCTGTTCCGTGGAGCCGAACGAGGAAGCGGCGGAAGATCAGGAAATCCGGGACGGCCTGAACCTGATTGTCACCAACTCCCAGCGGGAGAAAACGGCGTGGGACAAGATCGAGGAAGTGCGCTACTTGCGGGACGTGCTGGAAAAGGCAAAGACCCGCCCGCGGTTCGTGGCCGTCCTGCAAAGGATTGTCAAAACCGTGTTCGGGGACAGCGAGGTTCAGGCGGACGGAACCCGCGATTTTATCGCAAAAGTGCTTCATACCAGCCCGGCGCAGATTGGGCGGTATGACACCATTATTCGCCACCTGTCCCCGGAGTTCAAAGAAGAACTGAAAGCAGACCGCATAAACCTTTCGACCGCCTATGAACTGGCGGGATTGCCGGAAGAGGACCAGCGGGCCGCGTTCGAGGAATACCAGAGAGCCGGGGAAATCTCCATCAAGGCCGCGCGGGAGCGGAAGCCGCAGACGGCCCCGCCCCCTCCCCCGCCGCAGGCCGAACAGCCGCCGGAGGAACCGGAAGAAACCGCGCCGCCTGCTGAACCCGTCCGGGAGCGAGACGAACACACGCCGCCCGCGGCGCATTGCATTCCCTCCGCCGTCCCGCCTCCGAAAATCGAATGGGACAAAGCGCCGGGGGCGGAACACCCCGCAGACAGCCCGCAGAACGCGCAGAACGGGCAGAAGCCGCAGGCGGTGAAGATGGACCCGGAGGGGGTCGAAAAGCCAACAGAGGACGCGCAGGGGCAAACGGGGGCGGAAAGACAGCCGCAGAAAGAAACGCGGTGCGTCGGGAAAGGGATTTGCCCGTGTTGCGGTGAGAAGTTCGACGCGGGGCAGGTCACGCGATATAACACATTCGGGACGCAGGCCGTCGGTCCTGTGCATTGTCCGCATTGCGGGAAGATGCTGAAAATCTTGTGTTCGGTGGAATATATCTGTTCCCCCGCGGAAGAGTGAGGGCGTGCAGATGGACAAAATCGAATTGGCCGGATTTACTGCGGAACAGACCGAGAGCATAAGAGAAGCCGCGAGAAAATACGCTGAAAGAACAACGTTTACCGTGGAAGAGGCAACTGAAAAGATTTTGGGCGCACTAAACTTCATTTCGGGCGCGATTCGGGAGGCGTTCGACAAGCTGACAGCGGTATTTCGTGAACTGGCGGAAGAGTTGGGGCCGATAGACATTGAACCGCGCGTCCGTCGGAGGAAGCGGAATAGGGCGCGGGCGAAGATAATCGAACAGCGATACCGGGCAGAAATCCGGCGGGTGGAAAATACACGAATTTATCGGCGGATATATAAGCCGCCCTAAAGCAGAGCGGAGGAAGCGGACGTGAACAGGGAAAAAGTTATTGTGATTCTGCGTTATTACAGGGACGCAGACAAAGCAATCAAAATGAACGAGCGGGTTATTAAGAACCTCGAAGATCAGTATTATTCGACGTTAGGGGCGGTCAATTCCGACGGTATGCCGCACGGGAAAGGTACGACTTCAAATCCCGTTGAACGTGTGGTGCTGAATATCCCTCGTTCTGTTACACAGACCATTGACCGATTGCGGCGCGAGATAGAGGAAATCGGGAAAATAAAAGCAGAGATCGCGGAAGAATTGAAATGCCTGAATTACACCGAAAAAGCGTTGATTCAGGGGTTTTACATAGAGGGCGAACAATGGGAACGGCTTTCGGCGCGAGTAAATTACAGCCCGCGGCAATGCCGGAATATCCGCGCCGCCGCGCTGGACTGTCTGGCAAGGCATTTCAGCGCAAACAAAATCATTTCGCGCTATCGCTTCCCGGAAAAATAAGATTGCCACCCATTGCCCGTTTTCCGTGGTAAAATTGGTATTGTGGAAAATGAACACAACGATTCGGACGGCGTATTCCTCCGCGCCGTTCGAGTGCAGAAAACGGACCATGTTTTGAACATGGCCCGTTTTTTACACGCTTCCGCGGAAGTATGCGGGGCGAAAAATAGGAAACAAACGAAAGGGGGGTGCGTAGACAGTGGCAAAAGCGAGAAGCCCGGAGCGGGACAAAGTGCGCCGGGCTTGGCTTGAATCCGGCGGAACCATGACGGCGAAACAGCTTGCGGAAGAATTCAGCGTAAGGGCTGAACAGGTCCGAAAATGGAAAAGCCTTGATAATTGGCAGGCAGACCTTGACGCACAGAAACCGAAGCGAAAACGCGGCGGACAGCCGGGCAATAAAAATGCCGTGGGCGCGGGCGCGCCCGTAGGGAATAAAAATGCCGAAACGCACGGGGCATATTCCACGGTCCGCCTATGCGATCTACCGCAGGAACAGCGAGAGTATATCGAGGGAATCACGCTGGACACAGAAACAAATATGCTTGCAGAACTGCAAACACTGATTGCAAAGGAAGCCGACCTGCAAAACAAGATTGCCGCGCTGGAACATGGCGACCCCGCCGCGCTTTATATTGACCGTGTTGTTGAAATGCGCGCCCCAAAAGGGACAAAACGATTAGAACAACAGCGGGAGAAGTTGGAAGCCCTGCAACGGGAAGAAGATTCCCTGATTTGGGATATGGACGGGAGCGACGGGAAGAAACCAACCAGACAGCAGGAAAAGAAGTTGGAAACCCTGCAACGTGAGATTGCCGCCTTGCAGGACACCACGGGCGACAAGGAACGCGCCCTTGAACGTGAGGGCTACACGGTGACAATGCAGACTGTCATAAAGGCAAGCGCATTTGACCGGGCTATGAAGTTAGAAGCCGAACTGAACAGAATACACGGGCGCATTATAAAACTGCTTGATTCCATCAAGGGATATGAGATGGAGAGCCGCCGCCTGCGGCTTGAAGAGCGGAAATATAATCTTGCAAAGCAGAAACTTTCGGGAGCATACGACATCGACCCTGAAACGGGAGAGATCAACGACGAAGCGGAAGAGCCGGACGAATTGGAAATATGAAATAGGTTCTTTCGGCGGGCCGCGCGGCCTGCGGGTCCAGCGAGCCCCGGCGTTTTTTTAGATACGAAATTTTTTTGAACGCTTCCGGGGCCGGGAAAATTTTTAAGGGGGTATGCCAAAAAAGCGCGGGAGGGGTGGAAAAACGGTGAAACTTTACGACGCGAAAGCAGTTGCCCGATTCCTCGACGTGTCGGAACGGCGGGTGCGGCAGTTGCGCGACGAAAAGGTGATTGCGGAAGTTCGCCCCGGCTTGTACGACCTGATCGACACGAACCACCGCTATATAAATTATCTCCGAAAGAGGAACCCGGAGAGCGAAGAGACGATAGATTACAACACCGAGCGGGCGAAGCTGGTTCGGGCAAAGCGGAAGAATGAAGAATACGAATTGCAGTTGAAAGAAAACACGCTTCACGCCGCGGCGGACATCGAAGCCGTTATGACGGATATGCTGGTAAACTTCAAATCCCGCCTGATGGCGATTCCGTCAAAGCTGGCCCCGGTCCTTTGCAAGAAAACGGACAAGGCAGAGATATTCGCCCTGCTGAAAGATCATATCGACGAAGCATTGATGGAACTTTCCGATTTCAAAACTACGTTCGGGGAAAGAGGGAACAGCAATGAAAAAAGCGACGGTTGACCTGTTCACCCGGATTTTTGCGGTGCTGGCCCCTGCCCCGAATATGACCATATCGCAATGGGCGGATAAATACCGCCGCTTGTCCTCCGAATCGTCGGCGGAGCCGGGCCGATGGCGCACATCAAAGGCCCCATACCAGCGGGAGATTATGGACGCAGTTTGCGACATGCGGATTCAAAAAGTAGTCATCATGTCGGCGGCGCAGATCGGGAAAACGGACGCGCTGATTCTGAACCCGATCGGCTACTATATGCACTACGACCCGTCCCCGATCATGGTCATGCAACCGACCATTCAAATGGCGGAAACATTCTCAAAAGACCGACTTTCCCCGATGTTGCGGGACACCCCCGTTTTACGGGACAAGGTGAACGACAAGAGCCGGAACAGCGGGAACACGATCTTGCAGAAAATTTTCCCCGGCGGTCATGTGACGATGGTTGGCGCAAATTCGCCGTCCTCCCTCGCCTCCCGCCCGATTCGGATTCTGCTTGCGGACGAAATAGACCGATACCCGGCCACGGCTGGCAATGAGGGCGACCCCCTGTTGCTGGCCGGGAAGCGGCTTGCGACCTTTTGGAACAAGAAAGAAGTGTGCGTGAGTACGCCGACCAACAAGGAAACGTCCAGAATCGCCGTTGAATTTGAACACAGCACACAAGAGGAATGGAACGTACCTTGCCCGGCGTGCGGGGCATACACGCCGCTTTTGTGGGCGAATATCATTTTCGACCGGGACAAGCTGGACGAAATCGGGTGCGCTTGCCCGGCGTGCGGCGTGGTTTCCAGCGAAACGGAGTGGAAAGAGCAGTTCGGAAAGGGTAAATTCGTTGCGGCACACCCGGAACGAAAGGTGCGCGGATTCCATTTGAACGCCCTTGCCTCCCTCTTTGTGGAATGGCGGGAAATCGTCGAAAAATTCCTGACAGCAAACGAAGAGAAGAAAAAAGGCAACATCGAACTTCTAAAAGTCTGGACAAATACCGAAATGGGCGAAACGTGGGAGGAAGAGGGCGAACAAATCGAAACGGACGACCTCTTCAAACGCCGCGAACGCTATAATTGCGAGGTCCCGGAAGAAGTGCTGGTGCTGACCGCGGGCGTGGACGTGCAGGACGACCGCTTTGAAGTGGAGGTTGTCGGCTGGGGCGTGGACAAGGAAAGCTGGGGAATCAAGTATCAGGCGATCTACGGCGACTTGAAGTTGAAGCCTGTGTGGGATGAACTGGACAAGTTTCTTTCGCAGACGTTCACCACCGCAGACGGGCGGCGGCTGAAAATTATTTGCGCCTGCGTGGATTCCGGCGGACACTTCACGACACAGGTTTACCGATTCTGCAAAGAGCGGACGGCCCGGCGTGTGTTCGCAATCAAGGGAAAAGGCGGCGCAGAAGTGCCGTACTTCAATAGGCCGTCAACGGCGAACAATATCAAAGCCCCTCTTTTCACTGTCGGAGTTGACACGGGCAAGGCCCTTTTATATCAACGACTGGCGGTGCAGGAAGAGGGGCCGAATTATTGCCATTTTCCGCGTGAAAAGGACCGGGGGTACACGCAAGAGTATTTCCGCGGCCTGACCGCCGAAAAAATGGTGATCACCTATAAGCGCGGAAAAGCGCAATACGTCTGGACGCTGAAAGACGGCGGGTACAAGCGGAATGAACCGCTTGATATTCGGAACTATGCGACCGTCGCTTTGGAAATTGCAAATCCGGTTTTGAAACGGACGGAGCGGGACGCGGCCACAGCCGCCCCCGCGCAGAAGCGGCGGGGCAGACGATCAAGAACCAACGGAGGTATTTTGTAAATGGCAGGAATCAGCCTTGAAATCGCAAGAAAGCACCTTTCCGCATGGCTGGAAGCGGAATTGGAGGTTACGACACACCAAAGCTACACCATCGGTTCGCGGAGCCTGACAAAAGCGGACCTTGCGGACATCCGGCAACAAATCGAATTTTGGAAAAACGAGGTTGCGCGGCTGGAAAACATCGAAAAGCGCGGCGGACGAAACCGCGTTTTCCGTGTGGTCCCGCGGGACCTTTAAGACCATGACAAAGGAGGCGAAGCGGGTTGAACACGCTTGACCGAATGATTGCCGCAGTATCGCCGCAACGGGCCGTGAAGCGCGCCGCCGCCCGCCGGAAGCTGGAAATACTGGACAGCGGGTACAGCAACTACGGCGCGTCACAGACAAAAAAATCAATGCTGGGCTGGTTGTATGGCGGCGGGTCCGCAAAAGAGGATATACAAGAGAACCTTTCCGTCCTCCGGCAACGGTGCCGCGATCTTTACATGGGCGTACCGCTGGCAACGGGCGCGCTGAAAACATGCCGGACAAATGTTGTCGGCGCGGGGTTGCGGCTGAAAAGTCAAATTGACTATGAGGCGTTGGGGATGGATGAAGAAACAGCCCGCGACCTTGAACGCAAGATCGAGCGGGAATTTTCCTTGTGGGCGGATTCCCCGGCCTGCGACCTTGAACGGCTGGACAATTTCTATGAACTGCAACAACTGGCTTTTCTGAACTGGCTTATGAGCGGCGACGTGATCGCCACGTTGCCAGTGACAAAGCGGGTGAACTGCCCGTATGACCTGCGAATCTGTCTGATTGAGGCGGACCGATTGAGCAACCCGAACGGAACGGTTGACCCGCATTTCGTCGGAGGCGTGGAAACCAACGACGCGGGCGAGGTGATCGCGTACCATATCAGCAAGCACCATCCGTTGTCCTACGATGCAAGCGAATACGGGTGGACGCGGGTTGAAGCATGGGGCGCAAAGACCGGACGGCGGAACGTGCTTCACATTATGAACCGGGAGCGCATCGGACAACGGCGCGGCGTGCCGTTTCTGGCCCCTGTCATTGAAGCATTGAAGCAGTTGGGCCGATATACCGACGCGGAACTTGTCGCCGCCGTGGTTTCCGGTATGTTCACGGTGTTCATCGAAAAGGAATCCGCGTCCAGCGACGGAACCTTTGGCGAGATCATCCCGGAGGAAGCGCAGGTGGACGCGGGCGACGACAGCACGATTGAACTTGCGCCCGGCGCAATCGTGGACTTGAACGAGGGAGAAAAGGCGCACGACATGAACCCCGGCAGGCCGAACACGGCATTTGACGGGTTCGTGGTTGCGATTTGCAGGCAGATCGGCGCGGCCCTCGAAATCCCCTATGAACTATTGGTAAAGAACTTCAACGCGTCTTACAGCGCGTCCCGCGGGGCGTTGCTGGAAGCGTGGAAAATGTTCCGAATGTACCGGACATGGCTTGCAAATGACTTCTGCCAACCGATTTATGAAGAATGGTTCGCGGAGGCCGTGGCAAAGGGACGAATCCCCGCGCCCGGATTTTTTGGCGACCCTATCATTCGCAAGGCGTACACAGGCGCAGAATGGAACGGCCCGGCGCAGGGGCTTTTGAACCCGGTACAGGAAGTGACTGCGGCGGAAAAACGGGTGCAGAACGGATTTTCCACCCGCGACCGGGAAGCAATGGAAATGAATGGGTCCGATTTCTACCGGAATGCCGCGCAGATCAAACGGGAAGAAAAAATGTTAAGGGAGGCGAAAGCAGATGGCACAGGAACAGAGCCGGGCGCAGGCCCAGCACAAACAGGTAAAGAATAAACATTTCTGGACGTTCCGGGCCGCGGCGGGAGATAACGCCGCCCCGGAACTGATTTTATACGGCGACATTGCTTCCGAAACGTGGTGGGGCGACGAAGTGACCCCCCGGCAGTTTACAGAGGAATTGGACGCGCTGGGGGCGGTCCCTGAAATCGTTGTGCGCATCAACAGCGGCGGCGGCGACGTGTTCGCCGCGAATGCGATTTACACCCGCCTAAAGGACAACGCGGCAAAGATCACCGTAAAAATCGACGGCTGGGCCGCGTCCGCGGCGACGATCGTTGCAATGGCAGGCGACGTGATCGAGATTCCGGGGAACGGCGTTTTCATGGTGCATGACCCGTCCTTGGGCTTGCTGGGCTACTTCAACGAAGCGGACCTTGCAAAGATGACCGAGGAATTAAAAGTGGTCAAACAGTCTATTGTGAACGCCTATGTCCTGAAAACGGGGAAAGACGCGGCGGAGGTTGCCGCAATTATGGCGGCGGAAAGCTGGTTTGACGGAAAACAGGCGGTTGACGCTGGATTTTGCGACAAGCTGATGTTTGAGGATGCGGAAACCACCATTGAAAACGCCGCGAAAATCGTTGTCAACAGCGTTTCGCTGGACCTGAACCGTTATCCGAATATGCCGATTTCGTTGTTAAACCGCACGACGGCCCGCGCGCACGGCGGTTTTTCAAATAAACCAACAACAAATGAACCGAAAAGGAGCGAAGAGAACATGGACGGAATCAAAGACATTAAGACCGTGGCCGACCTGAAAGCGGCTTTTCCTGACCTGACAAAGCAGATCGAGGAAGCGGCGACCGACGCGGAGCGCAAGCGCATTCAGGACATCGAGGACGTGGCGATTGCGGGCTATGAAACCATCGTGGCGGACGCAAAGTTCAAGACACCCATTGCCGCGGGCGACGTTGCGAAAGCGATTCTTGCGGAGCAGAAGAAACAGGGCGGCAAGTACATTCAGGACCGCGACGACGACGCGCACGCGAGCGGCGCGGGCGACGTTGGGACCGGAGGACAGCGAGAGGGAGCGGGCGGCGACGGCCCCGACGAAGTGGACGCGGCCATTGACAAGCTGTTCCCCGACGTAAAGTAAGGAGGAAAGAAGCATGTACGAGATTCAGAAAGACCAGACAAGCCCGGTGAATTTTTTTGCGGGCGATTATCCCGTTGCAACAGCGGTCCGCGAGGTTTCGAGCGGGAAAAGCGTCAAGAAATACGACCCCGTGAAACTGGTTGGCGGCAAGGTGGAACCCATCGTCAAGGTGGACGCAAGCGCGGCTGACAGCGGAAGCACTACCCCGGCAAAAACAGAGTACGAGAACACCACGGCGGGAATCTACGGCATTGCGGCGGGCGACGCGGGAGCCGGAGAAGATGTCGTTGTTTACCTGACGGGCGAATTTTTCGCGGACGCAATCAATCTCCCGGACAGTGTGACCGTGGAAACCCTGACAACCGCGTTCCGAAATATCGGAATCTTTTTGAAGTAAAGGAGAGGAAACAAAATGGGAATCGAAACTACCATCTATACTCCCCGCACGCTGGGGAAGCTGGTTCGGCGTATGCCTCCGGTGCATACGTTCTTCCGCGATACTTTTTTCAAGAACCGCCGGACGTTCAACACGAAGAGCGTTGACGTGGACTTCAAAAAGGGGTCCCGCGCCCTTGCGCCCTTTGTTCATCCGAAAGTAGGCGGGAAAACCATCCTGAACACGGGCTATCAGACGAAGAGTTACACCCCCGTTCTGCTGGCCCCGAACAAGATTACCACCGTTGACGACCTGTTGGAGCGGGCCGCGGGCGAGGACCCTTACAGCGGCAGAAAGCCCGCGGAACGCGCCGTGGAAAAGCTGGCGGAGGATTTGCGGGAACTGAACGAAATGATCGTGCGCCGGGAAGAGTGGATGGCGGCGACAGCGATCTTTACGGGGCAGATTCCGATTGTTGGCGAGGGCGTGAATGAAGTCATCGACTTTGACTTCACCAACAAAGAAACCATCGTGTCCGCCGAAAAGAAGTGGGACAACGCGCAGAGCGACCCGCTGGCAGACATTGAGCGGTGGCACGAAATCGTACAGCGGGAAGGTTTCGTGAACTGCAATGTCTGCGTCATGGCGAAAGATGTTGCAACAGCGTTCATTAACCACGCAAAGGTTAAAGAAGTGCTGGACGTGAAAGCCTATGATCTTGCGGTCATCAAGCCCCGGCAACTTCCGAACGGAGCAACTTACATCGGCACGTATCACAAGTTGGGGCTTGACTTCTATCAGTACAACGAATGGTATCTGGACGACTGGACGGAGCCGGGCAAACCGGAAAACAAGCCCATTGTACCGGACAAGCACATTGCTTTGCTTTATACGGAGGCGGATTACTCCATCTACTACGGCGCAATCACTATGATTCCCGAAGAGGGCAAGGGATTTGTCACCGTGGAGGGCGACAAGGTGCCGCAGACATGGATTGAACGCCGCCCGGACCGCCGCTTCCTGCAAATCAACAGCAAGCCGCTGACCGTCCCCCATGAGGTCAATAGCTGGTACGTGGCGCAGGTACTTTAACCATGAATTTCAAAGATCAGGTGGAGCGGGATTTGACCGCCGTATTCCACAACAGCCGGGAACACGCCGACGTTGTGGAATTCTGGATTGACGGAATCCGCTACAAAGGCCCGGTCATCATCGACGACGGCGGGGCGCAGGACCGGAAGAAGCCGTCCACGGACCACGTGGACGGTTTGATTCTTGTCGATCTTGTCATGTATGTTCCGCTGTCCCTGTTGAAAACCATCCCGCAAAAGGACCTGAACGTGGAAATCGGGGATTGCCTGTACCGAATCACAAAGGTTCACCCGGAAGCCGGGGAAATCGTGCTTTACATGGAGGCGTTGACCGAATGATTCAGATTACAGCCGACCAGATCGAGCGGGTGAACCTGATTCTTTCTGGCGTTCCAAAAGGCGCGGAAAAGGCAATGGCAAGCGTCATCCGCCGGGCCAACAACACCGTGAGATCAGAGGCCCTAAAGGGCATCACGAGCGTTTACGCAATCACCCGGCAGAATGTCCGGGCAGACACCACAATCAAAGTGCGGACGCAGAAAGCGGACGGCGGGGTTGTGGGAATGGTATCGTTTGCCGGGTACAAAATCCCCCTTTACCGCTTCAATGTCTCCCCGACCCTCCCCGTCCAGCGCGCGACCGTTTCGGCGGCGGTGCTGGCGGAGAGCGGGCGAACCCCGTTTGCACACGCATTTATCGCAAAAATGAAAAGCGGTCATACGGGCATGTTCGAGCGGGACGGAACGGGCAGACTTCCGATCACCGAGTTCATGGGACCATCCGCCGCACAGATGGCGGCGAACAGCGTGGTTGTGGAGCAGGTGGAGGAAAAGGCGCAGGAAGTCATAAATAAGCGGATTGAACATGAAATCACCCGGATTCTGAACGGCTACGGAGGATAAGACATGACACCTTTAGACCTTTTGGACGTGCTGGAAGAGTTCGTGCGGCGCGAAACAAAGGACATGCTTTTGCCTGTCCGCGTAGACCGCCGGAGCGGAGAGCCGAAAGAGCGGCCCGCGGAAATTTACAAAATGCGGTTGCCGACCAAAAAGGCGCAGACCGAGCGCGTCCCCTATCTGCTGTTGCAGTACATCAAAAGCACAGACACACAGGAGCCGGGACAGGAACCGGAAAGCGTCTGTACGGTGCGCATCGTCGCCGCGACGTATTCGGAGGACGAAAGCGAGGGCGCAACATGCGTTCTGAACCTGCTGACCCGAATTCGTGTTGCCCTGTTGAAAGACGGCGTGATTGGAGAGCGGTACATGCTGAAACTGCCCCTTGAAATGATTGTGTACCCGGACGGAACGACAGCCCCCTACTATTTGGGGGAAATGATGACGGAATGGGAAATGCCCGTTGTAGAAAGTGAGGTTCAAAAAGTATGGCAATGAACTATAAACCCAGCATGACGAAAGCGGAATTGCTGGAAATCGCCGCCGCAAACGGCGTGCAGGCCGACGACGGCATGACAAAAACGGCAATTCTTGCCGCGCTGGACGGCGCAGGACAGGCCGGGGACAGAGAGGGGACCGAGGACACCGCCGGGCAGGAAACGCCCGCAGAGGACGCGCAGGAAGCCCCGGAGGGGTACAACCTGTTTGTCTATGCCGGGCCGTCCCTCCCACGCGGGAGACTGAAAGAAAATGCCGTGTTCAACGGGACGTTCGAGGACGTGAAAGCGTACCTTGCGGACGTGATCGCGGACTATCCCCTTGTAGCGCGGATGATCGTCCCTGTTGAGCGGCTTTCCGCGTTTCACGTCAAGGTGAAAACGCCCGGAAACCTTGCACACAAGTATTACAACGACATTGTTTCGACAATGCGGGGAAACAAGGAGGTATAACAAATGGCAGAGTATTTCCACGGGGTTTCGACGCGGCAGGTTGACACGTCGGTTTCGACCCCTGTTACGGCAGATTCCGGGATTGCGTTCGTCGTAGGCGCGGCCCCGGCGCACACCGTCGGCGGAAGCGTGAACGACCCGATCATGTGCCAGAGTTACGCGGAGGCCGTGGCCGCTATGGGGTACAGCGACAACTGGGGAAACTATCCGATTTGCGAAGCGATCTACGCACAGTTCAAGCTGTACGGTGTATCACCCGTCGTATTCGTGAACATTCTGGACCCCGCAAAGCACAAGAAGAGCGTTTCGGAGCAGAATTACACTGTCACGGACGGAAAGGTTCTTTTGCCGCTGGAAGCCCTGAAAGACACGGTGAAAGTCACCGACTATACCGCAGGCGAGGATTTCGACCTGTTCTACGAGGGCGAAAATCTGATTCTTGAAGTGATCGAGGGCGGGAGCATTCCAGAGCGGACGGGAGAACTGACCATTGCGTTTGACGCGGTGGACCCCTCCAAAATCGCGGAGAAAGATATTATCGGCGGTTTTGAGGTAAGCACAAAGAAATATTCCGGGCTGGAACTGATTGACAAGGTTTTCCCGAAATATGGAATTGTGTGCGACATGATTCTTGCGCCGGGATGGTCCCATAAGTCAACTGTCGCGGCGGCAATGCGGGCAAAGGCGGAGACCATCAACGGCGTTTTCCACGGCGCAAAGGCCCTGATCGACATTGACACAACAGAAGTCACGCATTATGCGGACGCGCCCGCGTGGAAGAAAACGCAGAACATCAACGACAAGGCGGAAATCCTTTGCTGGCCCCTGTTCGGGCTGGGCGATTACGTGTTTCACGCGTCGGTCCACACCGCGGCGCGGATGACGGCGACCGATTCGGACAACGGCGGTTGCCCGGCGGAAAGCCCCTCCAACAAGTCTTTGCAGATCGACCGGGCGTGCCTTGCCGACGGGACCACCGTTCTTCTCGACCTGAATCAAGCAAACTATCTGAACAGCAACGGCATTGTAACCGCGCTGAATTTCATCGGCGGGTATGTCCTTTGGGGCAATGAAACCGCCTGCTTCCCCGCCGATACGGACGTGAAGAACTACTTCATTCCCGTGTCGCGCATGTTCGGATGGGTTGCGAATTCGCTTGTCCTGTCCTATTGGAGCAAGCTGGACAAGAAGATGACGCGCCGCCTGATCGACAGCATCGTGAATTCCGTCAATATCTGGCTGAACGGCCTTGTCAACGAGGAAAAACTGCTGGGCGGGCGCGTGGAATTTCTGGAAGAGGAAAACAGCGAAACCGCGCTTATGGCTGGCAAGGCAGTTTTCCACATCTACATGACCCCGCCCAGCCCGATGAAAGAATGCGAATTCGTATTGGAGTACGACGCGGACTATGTTTCGTCGGCTTTGGCGGCATAAGGAGGGAAAGACAACATGAAAGTTGACAACGGCACAACCAACTTTGCCGTGTATGAGGACGCGACGGAGTTTTACGGAATGGCGGAAGCTACGCTTCCTGAAATCTCGCAGATCACGGAGGAAGTCAAGGGCGCGGGAATCGCGGGCGCGTTCAACGGCGCGTTCGTCGGGCATATCGAAGCAATGACGCTGACCCTGAATTTCCGTTCTGTGACCGCCGACGCAATCAAACTGGCAGAGCCGCGCAACCACCAGCTTGACTTGCGCGCGGCACAACAGTATTGGGACAACAGCGCGGGCAAGTTCATTCAACAGGCGGTAAAACACGTGCTGATGGTAACGCCGACGAAGTTCGCGCCCGGAAAGCTGGCCCCCGCCGCCTCCGCGGAAGCGTCCGGGGAGTATGCGGCAACCTATTTCGCAACATACATCGACGGGAAAAAGGTCCTCGAAATTGATATTATCAATTTCATTTACTACATCAACGGAACCGACTATCTGGCCGACGTTAGAAAGGCACTTGGCAAGGCATAAGCCCGGCGGGGTCCTCCCCGCTGGGCTTTCCTTTGCCCTTTTTCTGTATTTGAACCTATGAAAATCTGAATGGAGGAATTGACCATGAACGACACCGAGAAAAAAACCACCACAGAGGGCGCAGAGCGGCCCGCAGGCGCGGCGGAAGCCGTCACCCATGAACCAGCACAGGAAGCCGCAGAGAAGCCCGCAGAGGGCAACACGGGCGTTTATACGCACGTGTTCAAGAAGCCTTTCGAGTATGAGGGAAAGACCTACACCGAACTGACGTTCAATTTCGAGCGGCTTTCCGGGCGCGACATGGTTTCCATTGAAACCGAAATGCAGATGAACAACGAATACGCCCTTGCACCGGAAATTTCCCGGAGTTTTCAAGGGAAGATGGCGGCAAAGGCCGCGGGCATCGGAAGCGACGTGCTGGAAGCAATGCCCCTGAAAGATTTCAACAAGATCACCAACGCGGCCAGAAGTTTTTTAATCGACACGGGCTTTTAAGAAGCCCGGCCCGCTGGTGGCGGCGGGAATGCTTCAAACTGGCACAGGCAACCTTTACGCCCGTCCCATTCTGGCTTGACATGACCGTGACGGAGATCACGGCATGGATTGAGGACATCAACGCCGCCACAGCGGAGCAGAAGAACCAGAAAGCGAGGTGAAGAATTTGGCGGGAAGAAAGGAATATGAACTTCTCTTCAAACTGACCGCCGCATTGGGCGGAAACTTCAATGCGGCATTCAGTAGCGCGCTGAATACCACGCGGCAAATGCAAAACAGCCTGCAAAAGCTAAATTCTATCACCGGAAAGATCGACGCGTACAAAAAGCAGGAAGCCGCCCTTGAATCGAACCGTCAAAAGCTGGAACGGCTGACCGCAGAGCATGAACGACTGCAACGGGAAATCAGCGAAACCGGAGAGCCAACGGAAGAACTGCGGGCAAAGATGGCGCAGAACGAACGGCAGATCGCGGCGACCACATCGAGAATCGAGCAACAGGAAGCGCGGCTGAACGAATTGGGCGGAGAACTGTCCGGCGCAGGGGTGAACACCTCCCGTCTGACCGAGGAAAACGAACGATTATCCAAAAGTTACGAGCGGGTCAAAAAAAGTCAAGAGGAATTGGCAAAAGTAAACGCCGCGTTGGAACAGAACAACGCGGCGATTTCAAAGACCAAAACGCAACTTGCGGGGACCGTCGGAACCCTTGCGGCACTTGGAACGGCAATTTACGCCGGGCCAGTGAGAAAGGCCGCGGAGTTTGAAGCGCAGATGTCCACCGTAGAAGCCATTTCCGGCGCGACCGCGGATGAAATGAAGCGTTTGTCGGATGAAGCAAAGAGAATGGGTGCGACGACGCAGTTTACCGCCGTTGAAGCGGGAAAAGCCCTCGAATACATGGCAATGGCCGGATGGAAAACAGACCAGATGTTGGGCGGCTTGCCGGGCATTATGAACCTTGCGGCGGCATCCGGCGAGGACTTGGGGCAGGTTTCCGACATTGTGACGGACGCGCTGACCGCGTTTAACATGACGGCAGATCAGGCGGGCCGCTTTGCGGACGTGCTGGCGCAAGCGTCGAGCAATTCAAATACCAATGTGGCAATGATGGGCGCGACTTTCCAAAAAGTGGCCCCCGTCGCGGGCGCGCTGGGATATTCCGTTGAGGACGTTTCCCTTGCAATCGGCCTGATGGCGAATGCGTCCATAAAGTCGGAAGTGGCCGGAACCTCGCTGAAAACCGCCCTTGCGAACATGGCGAAGCCGACAAAGCAGATGAAAGAGTACATGGACAAGTACGGAATCAGCCTGACGAATGCAGACGGAAGCATGAAGTCATTCCGCGAAGTGGTGGACAATCTGCGAAGCAGTCTGGGCGGGTTGTCTGAAACGGAGCAGGTGGCGGCGGCAACGGCCATTTTCGGCAAGGAATCCTTTGCGGGTATGCTGGCGATCGTCAATGCAAGCGAGGCAGATTTTCAAAAATTGTCCGATTCGGTCAACAATTCCGCAGGCGCGGCGGAGCGAATGGCGCAAATCAAACTGGACAACTTTCAAGGAAAAGTAACGCTGTTGCAATCCGCGGTTGAGGGCCTACAAATTGCGCTGGGCGACGCGCTGTTACCGACGTTTACCGAGGGCGCGGAAAAGGCCGCGGAGTTGATCTCCAAACTGACCGAGTTTATCAATGCAAACCCGGAGTTGGTACGGACGATCACAAAGGTTGTCACCGGGCTTCTGGCGTTCAAGGCGGCGGGGCTGGTGGCAAAACTGGCGTTCCTTGACCTGAAAGGCGGGGTTCTGACCATTCAAAAGGTTATGGCCCTGTTCAAAGGCAAATTCGCCCTTGCGGGCGTGGAAGCCGTGGGCTTTGCGTCTAAAGTCAAGGGCGTTGCAAAAAGCGTCACAGGGTATTTCGGCGGAATCGGAAGCGCGGCGGGCGGCGTAGGCCGCGCGTTCGGGCAGATGTTCGCCGGAACGAAAATCGGAAACCTGTTTTCCGGTATCGGCGGAGCCGTGGGCGGCGTGTTTACCCGCATATTTTCCGGCGTGGGCGGCGTTGCTACGCGGGCGTTTACCGGAGTAGCGGGAACCATTACCGGGATATTGGGGCGGGCCGGGGCCGCAGTTGCGGCAGGTCCGCTTGGAAAGATTGGAAGCGTAGTTGCAAAGGGGTTCGGGAAGCTGTCAACCCTGTTCGGCCCGCTTCAAAAGCTGGGCGGCGCGATTTTAGGACCGTTCGGCGGCATTCTTGGAAAAGTGCTTCCCGTCGTGGGCGTGATTACCCTGATTATTTCGGCGGTGCAAATCCTGCGGGACAATCTGGACAAGGTGCGCGAGGTCATCCGAAACGTGTTCGGGGACGCGGGCGTTGAAGTATTCGACAAGATTGTAACTGCAATCTCGAATATCGGAAGCACAATTCAAAGCATTTTCACAGACGGGAACTTGGGCGGAGCGCGGGACTTCCTGATCAACCTGTTCGGAGAGGAAGCGACGGGCGTTATCGACGGCGCGATCACGGTTTTGCAAACTGTGTGGAATATACTTTCCGGCTTTATCGAGTTCGTGAATACCTACGTCCGCCCGATTGTGGAACAGATTTTTACATTCATCGTTCAAACGGTGCTTCCGCAGATCGCGCAGGCGTTCGCGGATTGGGCACCGACGATCGCTTCCATCCTGCAAGGGCTGGCAACCGTCGTTTCGACGATCGCAACGGCCATTATGTCCGTGATTCAGTTTCTTATGCCGACGATTCAAAATATTATCAGCGTTGCGCTGACGACCATTCAAGGGGTTGTGTCCGGCGCGCTGACGGCGATTAAAGGCATTGTGGACGTGTTCGCGGGCATCTTCACGGGGGATTGGTCCCGCGTGTGGGAGGGCGTGAAAGGGATATTCAGCGGCGTTTGGAATTCCCTGAAAAGCATTGCAAGCGGCGTTCTGAACGGAATTATCGGCCTGATCAACGGCGTGATTTCCGGGCTGAACAAACTGAAAATTCCTGATTGGGTCCCCGGCATCGGCGGAAAGGGCATCAACATTCCGTTGATTCCGACTTTTGCAAAAGGCACGAAAAACACACCTGACACGTTCATAGCGGGTGAAGCGGGCGCGGAACTTGTCACGAATGCAAAGAACCGGACCGTTTTCAATGCGGCGGAAACCGGGGCGATCTTCCGCAATCTCGCAAACACCGTCAACACCATTCGGGCGGGAGTGGGTATTCCGTCCCTGCAACTGGCTTATGCAGGCGCGGAGGCCCCCGGCGTGTCGGCCCCGTCTATCGCGTCCGGCGCACGGCAAGCGTCGATTGTCATTCACAGCGCGCCCGTTTTCCATGTTGGGAGCGAGGCACAGGCGGAGGACATCGAAGAACTGCTACGCAGGCACGACGAAGAACTACTGGACGAAATCGAAGAGCGGAAGCGGCAACAGGAGGATGACGAAAGGAGGCGGAACTATGACTAAATACACCACCATAGCCGGGGACATGTGGGACGCAATCGCCTATAAAACGATGGGCGACGAAGCGTACACAGACAGGATTATGAAGCTGAACCCGGAATACCGCCGCCTTTTCGTGTTCCCCGCGGGAATCGTGCTGACCATCCCGGAGCCTGAATCGCAGGTTGCGGCGGGGTTGCCGCCGTGGAAAAGGGGGACGGCATGAATGCGAGAAGAGCGGTTATCCGCCTGACCTTTTCGGGGGTGGATATTTCGGCGGACATCAACAAGCATCTTCTTTCGCTGACCTACACGGACAACGAAGAGGACAAGACGGACGACCTGCAACTATCCCTTGACGACAAGGAGGGTGTATGGCTGGGAAGCTGGCTGAATACGCCCTCCGCGTCAAAGGGGGCGGAAATCTCCGCCGTGATTGTGCAAAAGAATTGGGAATCGGACGGGAAAGACCGGGTTCTTGACTGCGGCGTGTTCGCCGTGGACACAGTGGACGGGAGCGGACCGCCCGCGAAAGCGACCATCAAGGCCGGGTCTATCCCCTACGCCTCCACCATTCGGACACAGAAAAAGACGAAAGCGTGGGAGAAATACACGCTTTCCGGCATTGCAAAGGAGATTGCGGGGGCGAACGGGTTTGCCTGCATGTTTGAATCCGCGTCCGACCCATTTTATCAGCGGAAAGAGCAAATGCAGGAATCCGACATCACCTTTTTACAGCGGCTTTGCAAAGCGGCTGGAATCTCCCTGAAAGTCACGGCAAAAATCATCGTCCTGTTTGACGCGGCGGCGTATGAGCAGAAAGACGCGGTGCGGACCATCCAGCGGGGAAAAGCGGACGTGGGAAGCTATTCTTTTTCCACGAGCCTGCACGACACCGCGTACAGCAAATGCCACGTGTCCTACACAGACCCGGCCACGGGGACGACGATCGAATATACCTACACCCCGCGGGACGCGGACAAGAGCGGCCAAACGCTGGAAATCAACGAAAAGGTATCAAACCGTGAAGAGGCCCGGCAACTGGCAATGAAGCGGTTACGGGAAAAGAACAAAGGAGAATTCAAGGCATCGTTCAAGCTGGCCGGGGACGCGCGCCTTGTGGCGGGCGTAACGGTTCAGGTGGCAGGGTACGGGGCGTTCGATGGAAAGTACATCATCGAAACGGCGACGCATTCCATATCCCGAAGCGGGTATAAAACCGATCTGACCTTGCGCCGCGTGCTGGAGGGCTACTAAATGAGCGAATTATCCGTTTTGAAAAATATGGTCCGAACGGGCATCGTCTCTTCTGTCAACGCAGGGAACCGAACGGCCCGCGTGACCTTTTCGGACAAGGGAGAAAGCCCGATTGTTTCGGGAGAACTGAAAGTTCTGAAAAATGCGCCATTCATCCCGGCGCAGAACGCGCCGCAACGGACGGAAACCGAGAGCGGCGGAAGCGGCGACGCGGCCTTTGCGGGCCACAGCCACGCCGTCAAGATCAGCCCGTGGCTACCGTCGCCGGGGGATTACGTGCTTTGCATCTACCTCCCGACAGAGGACGGGGACGGGTTCGTGATTGGGGGGATTTGACGATGGCGGAAATCGGAAGCTGGGGGACGTTCACCTTTTACGTTTCCCGGTCATCCATCAAGACGTTTGACGATCTGAAATGGGAAAGTTCGGTGAAGTACGCCACGCACGAGCGGCATTTGAAAGAGCCGCTTTTGGAGTTCACCGGGCAGGACGTGGAAAGCATGTCTTTCACCATGTTCTTTTCCGTCTTTTTGGGCGTGAACCCCATTGCGGAGGTTGCGAACCTGCTTCAAACCATGCGGCGGGGCGAGGCCCATTATCTGATCATCGGCCCGAAAGCGTATGGGACGAACAAGTGGGTCATCACCAAACTGTCAAATTCCCTGCAACGATACGACCGGGGCGGGAACCTGCTGGCCGCGTCGGTCAATGTAACCATGCAATCATATTCGAGCAGATAGGAGGGCGGACGATGGCTTACACCGTAAAGGCATACGCCCTTGAAAAAATCAACCTCGCGCCGGAGGACATCACGGAAGAGGTATTGCAGAACGTGGCGGTCATCCTTTCCACACCGAAATTTTCCGTTCCGTTGGAGCGGGGCTTGGGGCTGGCGCAACGGTTTCTTGATAAACCGATTCCGGCGGCGCAGTCAATCTTGATTTCGGAGGTACTCGAAGCGATCGAGGAATTCGAGCCGCGGGCAGAGGTGGAAAACGTGACCTTTGAGTTGGGGGACAGGCCGGGGACCCTGATTCCCATTGTGGAGGTGAAGATCATTGGCGGCGACGAATAGGAGTTACCCGGATATTTCCTTTGTGGAAACCGACACGGAAGCAATCGTGACCGCGCTGATTCAGTCATACGAGAAGTTCACCGGGCGCACGCTGTACCCGGCGGACCCGGCGCGGCTTTTCATTTTGTGGGTGGCGGACATCATCGTTCAAGAGCGGGTGAACATCGACTTTTCGGCAAAACAGAACGTGCCGCGATACGCGGAGGGGGAATATCTGGATTCCCTCGCGGAACTGTTCAAGGACACGTACCGATTGGAGCCGGAAAAGGCGAAAACAACCTTGCGATATACGCTGTCCATCAAACTTGACACCGCGACCGTCATCCCGGCAGGGACCCGCGCAACACCGGACGGCGACGTTGTGTTTGCCACGCTTCAAGACCTGACCATTCCGGCGGGCCAGTTGTCCGGCGACGTGGCGGCGGAATGCACGCAGGCGGGAGAAATCGGGAACGGCTTTGTTCCGGGGCAAATCAAACAGGCGGTTGACGTGTTCCCCTACTTTCAAAGCGTGTCGAACACAACGGAAAGCGCGGGCGGCGCAGATGAAGAGAGCGACGCGGCATTTTATGAACGGCTACGGGAGAGCGTGGAAACATACTCCACAGCGGGGCCGATGGGCGGATATGAGTATTTCGCAAAATCCGCGTCGGCCCTGATCGCGGACGTAAAAGCCACGTCGCCGGAGCCGGGAGAAGTGGACGTGCGGGTTCTGCTGGCAGGCGGAGAACTGTCAGAGGAAGAAATCTTGAAAGAGGTTTCGGAAATCCTGAACGCGGACACGGTGCGCCCGCTGACTGACCATGTGACCGTCAAGGCCCCGGAAACCGTGGCATACAACATCGACGTGACCTACTACACACAGGAGGGCGGCGCAATCAGCGACGACGTGATTTCGGAGAACGTAAACGCGGCGGTGGGCGCGTTCAAGAAATGGCAGGCGGAGAAGATGGGGCGGGACGTGAACCCGTCCTATTTGATTCAACTGCTTATGCAAGCCGGAGTAAAGCGGGTGGAGGTCCGCGCCCCGGCCTTTGCGACGGTGAAAGACAATCAGGTTGCGAAAATCGGAACGACCACCGTTACGAACGGGGGTGCGGAAAGTGAATGACAACGAACTGCATTCGGCAGATTATACGCGGTCCCTCCCCCCTCCCCTGAAAAACGACCCGACCATGACGGCCCTTGCGCGGGTCATTGCGGAGCAGTTGCAAGGGACCGTCCGGCAGATCGGGAAGAACATCATATACGCCCGGATTGACGAACTGGACGAACAGACGCTTGACGTGCTGGCCTATGACCTGCATGTGGATTGGTACGACTATTCCTATCCGATCGAAGTCAAGCGGCAGACCATCCGGGACAGCGTGCGCGTTCACCGGAGGTTGGGGACGAAATACGCCGTCGAAACCGCGCTGGGGGCGGTATTCCCCGGAACGCGGGTGCAAGAGTGGTTCGAGTACGGCGGAGAACCGTACATGTTCAAAGTCATCATCGGCGCGACGGAATCGGGGGTATCGGCGGACCGGCAAGCGGCGGTTTTGGAGCGGGTGCGCTTTTATAAAAACCTCCGGTCCCATTTGGAAGCAATCAGTTATCAGATTGAGAAAAAAGCGGCAGTATTCACGGCGGCGGTCCATTCCGTCGGCGTGCGGCTGGAAGTTTACCCCTATCTTGCGGAGGACATCGAGGAAACGGCGCGCATCAAGGCCGGAGCGGGCCACACCGTCGGCGTGCGCGTGGACATTTACCCGCATGTTTACCGGAAGATGGGGGCAGATTGGCGCGCGTTATGCGCCGCCTATATTCAGCAAACCGGGAAACTTGAAATCTTCCCGCAGAACAGAACGGAGGCGTAACAATGGCAGAAATCGAAAACAAATACGGAAGTATTGTGACCGACGTAGGCGTTCAGCTTATCACGGAAGCGGTCATGGAGGGGCAGAAAGTCAATATTACAACCCTCGCCGTGGGCGACGGCGGCGGAAGCTACTACAAGCCGAATTCCACCATGACCGCCCTAAAGGGCGAGAAATGGCGCGGAAAGGTAAACCGCGTGGAGGTCAACGAGAAATCCCCGAACATGATTGACGTGGTGGCGGTGGTCCCCTCCGACGTGGGCGGCTGGACTATCCGGGAAATGGGCGTGTTCGACGACGCGGAAGAGCCGAACATGATTGCCGTTTGCAACACGCCGGACACGGAAAAGGTCATTATCACCAGCGGAGCCGCCGGGGAAATTGAACTGACTATGCACATCGAAATTTCCAACACGGGCGCGATCTCTTTTGTCATTGACCCGAACGTGGTAACGGCCACGAAAAAGGACCTTGCAGACCACAACACGTCGCAGACGGCGCACGCCGCGGAGTTTAAGAAAAAGGCAGACGTTACTGCCCTGAACGACCACGCGAACAACAGCGACATTCACGTGAACCCCACGACGATGGGGAACTACGACACGGCCATTGCCGGACTGATCGACCACACGGAGGACACAGAAGTTCACGTTCAGCCGGGCGAGCGGGCCGCGTGGGACGCAGGCGCGGAGGCCGCAGAGCAGGCGGAGGCGGACGCGGCGGAAGCCCTGTCCGCGATTGCGGGGCTGGAAAGCCGCGTTTCCCGCGTGGAAGATGGACTGTTCAACAACATCACCGGAAACCCGTTCCTTGTGCAATTTGATTCCCTCGACGGGGTGGTTATGACAAAGGGCATTTGGAACGCGGCCCGAAACAGAATCGAATGTTGAGGGAATACGCCTGCACACGGCGGGAACTGTCCTGCATCATCGGGAATCTGTTTGCGGAATTGGACCCGCCTTGCGCCGCGTGCGATTCCGACGCTGACGAACTGACGATCAGCGGGCGGACCTATACCGGGGCACAGGCGGTTCTAACTGTCACGGAATGGGGATTCCGGTTCGACGGGGACCCGTCGGAGATCGAAGAAATCCGGGGAAAGAGGTGCTTGCGGCGTGGCGGATGAAAAGGAATTTATCATCATCACGAAAGCGAAAGATTTAGCATTTCACACCTACGACATGACCACCGCCCGCCGCTTTCCGAAGCGGCACGGGAAACTTGCGGTTGATTTGATGACCTTTGCGCGGGAAATCGTGGTTCACATTCAGGACGCAAACGAACTTGATATTACAGACGCGGGAGAGTTCCGGGAACGGCGGTATGAACAGAAACAGGCCCTTTCACGTTGTAAAGACATGCTGTTTTTGATCGAACTGGCCGAACGAAAGAACCTGATTTCAACGGCGCAATGCGCGGCGTGGACAAAGTACGCCGTGGAAGTAAAACGGATGACGGCCAGTTGGAGGAAAAAGGACCTCGAACGGTTCACAGAATCCAGACAACGGGGAAATGCGCCGCGGCGGTGATCGCCGGGGCGTTTTTCTTGGGGTGCGGCTTGTAGCGTCGAACTCGTACAACGTCCGCAACGTCAATTCCTCCGGCGCGATGAACTGGAACAACGCGTACAACGGCAACAGGGGCGTTCGCCCGCTTTGGTGGAATACCGCGAATGAGTAAGCCAACGGCTGAAAACAGAGGACCACTATCAAAGGAAGCCGCATCCCTCCGCCGCGGTGACAGCGCGACGGTAAACACAAGATTGGTGAAGCAAGGCCCACGGGAACCAGCTTCCGCCCCGCCACGGGCGCGCGGCGGGGTCCGATGATGAAGCATTGCGACGGCAGGCGGAGGACCGTTTGCCGCCCCCGCAAGGCGGATTCTATACACGGCAAGGAGCATTTTTTATTATGCAACAAACAGAATTCGAGCGGGTACACGATTTCGGGAACCTGTACGCAGGGTTTCTAAAAGCCCGCCGGGGCAAACGGGGCAAAGCAAGCGTTGCGAAGTTTGAAGCAAACCTGCTGGAAGCCCTGTGCCTGCTTTCGGAAATGCTGAAGAACAAAACCTATCGCCCGTCGGAATATTTCGTATTTCGGGTTTACGAACCGAAAGAACGCATTGTTATGACCAACGCGTTCAAAGACAAGGTGGTTCAGCATTCCTTATGTGACAATGTGTTAGAACCAGCGTTTTCCTGCACCTTTATCCGCGACAACTACGCGTCGCAGGCCGGGCGCGGGACGCATGACGGACTGTATCGACTGGAAGCGTTTATGCGGTCCTATTATTTCGAGCGGAAAGCACGGGAAGAACAACGGTGCCGGGAGGAGGGGTTGCCGCGGCCCGACCCGCGCGCCGCCCATTATGCGGACGGCTGGGTTCTGAAATGCGACATATCAAAATATTTCTACTCAATTCCGCATGAACCATTGAAAGCAATGGTGCGCCGCTTTATCCGGGACCCGGACGTTCTATGGCTTGTCGATATGATCATTGACAGCACGGACGACCCCGGAATTCCGATCGGCAACCAGACTTCACAATGGTTCGCGGTCATGTACCTTTCGGGGCTTGACCACTTCATAAAAGAGAAATTGGGAATCCGCTATTATGGGCGGTATATGGACGACTTTTACTTGATTCACGAGGACAAGGCGTATTTGCAGTATTGCCGCCGGGAGATTGAAAAGTACGTGGCCGGGCTGGGACTGAAACTGAACAACAAGACAAATATTTTCCCGTTGCGGAACGGAATTGATTTCCTTGGATTCCGAACCTATATGACCGACACGGGGAAGATCGTGCGAAAGGTAAGGAGGAACAGCAAATGTAACGAGCAACGGAAATTGAAGAAACAGCGGGGCTTGCTGGACAAGGGGAAAATTACCCTTGCGGCAATCGAACAGTCATACGGAAGTTGGCGGAGCCATGCGGCAAAGGGCAACTGTCACCACCTTATCCGGGAAACGGACCGCCTGTTCAAAAAATTATTCAAGGAGAGTGTTAAACAATGGCAAAAAGTTTAAGTTCCCTTGCCGTTGGCGCGCTGGTCAAGGACACGGGGACGCTTTACAACGGGAAACCGATTATTTGGAAAATCGCGGACAAGAACCACGCCGGGTTTCCGGCGAATTCCGTCACGCTGATCACGGAGCGCATTATCTCGCTGAAATGCTTTGACGCTATGGAGCCGAGCAACAACGACGGAAACCGCCGTTCCTACGGAAACAACCGCTGGATTTGGTCAAATATCCGTCGATGGCTGAACAGTCAAGCGGGGGCGGGCGCGTGGTACGCGGCCCAGCACGGGATGGACGCGCCGCCGAACAACTCGAATGTGTGGAGCAACTACAACGAGTACGAGGCAGAAGCGGGCTTTCTGGCGGGGTTCTCCGCGAATTTCATTGCCGCCCTGCTGACCACGAACCGGACCGTCGGAAAAGCGCAGATGGACGGCGGCGGAACAGAAACATGCACCGACAAGATTTTCTTTGCCACGTCAACGGAAGTTGGATTGTCGGGCGACGTGGTGGCCGGAAGCAAACTTGCGCTATTTACGGATGACAATTCCCGCAAGGCGAAGCCAACGGCGGAATGCGTATCAAAAAGCGAATACCAGACAAGCAGTTTTAACGTCAATGACCCGTGGCACTGGTGGCTTGCGGACGCTTATGCGTCGGACTCGTACATCGTCCGCCACGTCTATTCCTCCGGCGCGATGAACTGGAGCCACGCGTACAGCGGCTACGGGGGCGTTCGCCCGCTTTGTAATCTAAAATCTGAAATCTTGGTATCTGACAGCCCGGATTCGGACGGCGCATATACGATCATTTGGAACCGCGCCCCGTCGGTCCCGGATTCCATCGACGTTCCGAGCGACGTTCGGGGCGGAGAAAAACTGACCGTGACGTGGGGGACCTCCACCGACCCGGACAACAACCTTTCGGGGTACATCCTCGAACGGCAGTACAACGGCGGCGGCTGGGCGCAGCTCTACAAAGGAATCAACCGGACGTACACCGACCAGATCACAAAGGGCTGGGAGAATGTGGCGTACCGGGTCAAGGCATACGACAGCGCGGGCGCAGAATCGGCGTACAAAACCAGCGCGACACGGACAGTCATCAACAACACGCCGCCCACGATCAGCGGGACAGATACGGACCTTGGGGCAAAGACCGGAGCGTTCGACCAGAAATACACCGTCACCGACCCGGACAGCGGCCAGACGATCACCGTCGTTGAGAAGATCGACGGAACGCAAAAGCGGTCCTACGCCGCGACCAGCGGGCAGGAATACACGTTCAGCGTCACCGCGGATGAATGGCGGAAGCTGTTGAACGGGTCCCACACGCTGACGGTGACGGCGACGGACAATTACGGCGGAGCCGCGACGCGGACTTACACATTCAGCAAGAACGAAACTGAAATCGAACTGACCCTTGCAACGCCTCTTGAAGCCGACGACATGGTGACAAAGGCGATTATGTCCATCACCCGGCAGATTCCGGCGGGCGCAGAGTTCACCGTGGAGGCGTGCAACAACGGCCACGACGATTCCCCCGCGTGGGAGGACGTGACGCAGGCCGTCACCAGCGGGAGCAAGTTTTTCCTTTCCAACGACAGCAAGACGGCGGAGGAATGGGGATTCAATTTCCGAATCAAGGTGAAGCGGAACAGCGCAAGCGGGGATTGCTTTATTTCATCCGTGGGAGGGAATTTTGAATGAGCGTACAGCATAAGCGGACAAGTATCAAGAACAAGCCGAAAACGGTTGAAGAGTTGACCGCGCAGGGGGCGGAACTGGAACGCAAGGTTTCGGAGTTGGAGCAGAGCGGCGGGGGCGCGTCCCCGGCCATGCAAGCGGCGGTCATGTCCGCCCGGCTGACCATGAACGACGAAATCAAGGCCGGGAAACGAACGGGAACCGACGTTGTGGCTTGTGAAGCGTTGTTCGAGGAATGGAAGCCCGGAAAATATGAGAAAGACGACGTGCGGGTTCACGACGGGCAGGTGTGGCGGTGCTGTCAACCACACGACAACAAGAACAACCCCGATATTGAGCCGGGCAAATCTCCGGCGCAATGGGTCCCATATCACACCACAGACCCCCAAAAGGGAAAACCGTTCATTCAGCCCACGATGGCGGAAGATTCCTACCAAAAGGGCGAAGTCTGCTTGTGGACTGACGGCAAAGTTTATCGGTCCACAATGGAAACCGCAAACGCCTATTCCCCCGCAGACTATCCGCAGGGATGGGAAGTTGTGGACATGGAGTAAGCGAACACCCCGGCGCGGACCTGTACCGCGCCGGGGCCATTCTATCACGGGAGGAAAAGGAACGTGACAATCGCCGAACTTCTGTCCGGCGGCGGTGGGATTGTCGGGCTTTTGCTGGTGCTTCTGACGTTGGTTCAGATTGCCCCTATCAAGGTCAATCCGTGGACGGCGATCGGAAAGGCCGTCGGGCGGGCGATCAACGGGGACGTGATCGAGAAGTTAGAAGAAACCCGGAGAACCCTTGACGATCACATCAAGACCGACGACGCGCGCAACGCAGACATGCACCGGGCCGCGATTTTACGGTTCAACAATGAACTATTGCGGGATATTCCCCACACACGGGAAGAATTTTTTGAAGTTTTAAGCGAAATTGACTTTTACGAGCAATATTGCGACACCCACAAAGAGTATATCAACAACCGCGCAATACACGCCGTCGCAAACATCAAACGAGTTTACGACGACAGATTGATAAAGCATGATTTTTTATGAAAGGCGGTGTGAAACGTGCTTTACCTTATCAGCGCCGCCGCCGGGCTAATCGGTGGAATTGCCGCGGTCCTCCTATTTGGCGGACGGCGGAGCCGCCGGAAGAAAGAGCGGGACCGCCGAAAGATCGAGTTTTCAAAACTGGTTCTTTCGGCGGTGCTTTTAACCTATTTCGCGGGGTTCGTCATCGGCGTTCGTGTCGTCATCCTTGACCCGTCGCAACTTGGCGTTTTCCTCGCCTATGTGGGAACCCCGGCGGCAACGGCAATCGGCTTTTACAGTTGGAAAGCAAAGGCGGAAAACGTGGTGAAGATCAAACAGGCGAACCCGACGGCGACGGAGGGAATGCCCGTAGACCTGAACAACATTCAGCCATAGCGGAGGAACACAAATGACACAGGAACAGAAAGCATTTATTGAGCGGGTGGGCGCGCTGGCCGCGGCGGATATGCAGAAAAGCGGCGTTCTCGCCTCCCTGACAATCGCACAGGCGATCTTGGAAAGCGGCTGGGGAAAATCCGGCCTGACCGTCAAGGCGAACGCCCTGTTCGGCATCAAGGCCGGGACAAGCTGGAAAGGCCGCGTTTACAGCACGAAAACGCAAGAGTGTTACGACGGCGTGACCTTTACCACCGTGACGGCCCTTTTCCGAGCATACGACAGTTGGGAAGAGAGCGTGGCGGACCATTCGGCCCTGCTGACGGGCGCGGCACGGTATAAAGCCGTTGTCGGGGAGCGGGACTATAAAACCGCTTGCCGGGCGATCAAGGCGGCAGGCTACGCCACGGACCCGAAGTACCCGGACAAGCTGATTCAGATTATCGAATCATACGGCCTGACGGCCTACGACGGCGCAGGGCAGGCCGGAGCGGGCGGCGGGTCAAATATCACGGCTGGGGCGGAACGCCCCGCAGACGCGAAAGGAGAGGGCAAAATGAAAGCGTCTGAATTCATCAAGAAACTGCAAGACATCGTGGACCATTACAAGACACTGTACGTCATGGGCTGTTTCGGCGCGCCCCTGACCGGGGGCAACGTGTCCCGGTACTGCCAGAACCACAGCTACAACAAGCAGGCGGCGCGCACGGCCATGATCAAGGCCGCGGCGAATCAGAACCCGCCCGTTTTCGGCTTTGACTGCGTGTGCATGATCAAGGGCGTTTTGTGGGGCTGGAACGGCGACGCGTCCAAAACCTACGGCGGCGCGTCCTATGCCTCCGGCGGTGTGCCGGACATCGGAGCCGACACCATGATTACGAAGTGTTCCGGCGTTTCCACCGATTTCGGCAAGATTGTTCCGGGGGAAGCCGTCTGGCTGAAAGGTCATATCGGCGTTTACATCGGCGGCGGAAAGGTGATCGAGTGTTCCCCGGCGTTCAAGAACTGCGTACAGGTGACGGCGTGCCTGAACATCGGCGCAATCTCCGGCATGAACGGGCGCAGGTGGACCAAACACGGCAAATTGCCGTATATCACCTATGACACCGCAGGCGCGGCCACAGGCGGCGCAGGAACGGCGCAGAAGCCCAGCGGGACCTCCGACACCTCCGGCGCGCTGGCGTTCGCCGTGGGCGACGTGGTGCAGTTTACGGGCAACACGCACTACACCAGCGCGGCGGCGGCAAGCGGGAAAGCCTGTAAGCCCGGCCCGGCAAAAGTCACCATGATTTCAAAGGGCGCGAAACACCCGTACCACCTTATCAAGCAGGCGGGCGGCGGGTCCACGGTTTACGGCTGGGTCAACGCGGCGGACGTTCAGAGCGAGACGGACGCGGCCATTGACAAGCTGGCCGGGCTGGGGGTCATCAACTCCCCGGACTACTGGAAAAACGCCGTCGCAGGCGGAAAGGTGGCCTATCTGGATATTCTGTTCACGCAGGCCGCGGCGAAGATTACAAAGGCCGGGCCGCGAACCGCGGACGTGAAATCGGGCGTTGGCGCGCTGGTGAAAGCCGGGGTCATCAACACCCCGGAATATTGGTTGCAGAACTACGGGAAATTGCAGAGCCTTGACCTGCTTCTTTGCGCGCTGGGCGGGGCTGTGTAAAAACGAAAGGAGAAACGAATTATGAACATCATTCAATTTCTGGCCGCGAATTGGGACAGTGTTCTTGTGGTCCTCGCGTTCCTTGTGCTGGTTGTCGTGCTTATCAAGCGCGGCGAAACAAAGGTTTTGAAGAAGATTCTTTTTAATCTTGTGACACAGGCAGAAAAGCAGTTCGGGAGCGGGACGGGCGAATTGAAGTTTGCCGCCGTCGCAGACTGGATTTATCAGAGAATTCCGGCGGTGCTGAAACTGCTGTTCACGGAAAAGGATATTGCGACTATGATTGAAGCCGTATTGGAGGAAGCGAAAAAGGCGTGGGGAACCAACGAGAATTTGAAAGAGTACGTGGAAACCCCGCCCGCCGAAACCATGCTGGCAATCGGAATTAAACAGGACGCGGAAGAGGAAGCAGACGCGCCCGCGGAAAGTGAATAACTGTCCGATTCGGACAACACGAAGCCCGCCGGGGGTCATTCCCCGGCGGGCTTTTTTGTTTGCGATTATAAATTTTCAGGGAAACAGGGTATATGATCGAATGCCGCGGAAATGATCTTGTCAATGTCGATCATCATCTTGCGCGTGTCCGCGCCGCACCCGTCATGCACAGAAAGAACCTTTTCTTTCCATGCGTCAATCTGCTTTTCTAACTCCGAATTTTCCATAAAAAACGTCCTTTCTTTATTGAAGCGGGCGGCGGCTTGCGCCGCCCGCCTTTATCTTACGCGCTGACCGTGGACACGTCAAGCCGGAACGCAAGGTCAAGGACCTTTGCGCGGGTCGCGGCGTTGTGCTGAACGGCCTTTTCCAACGTGGCCCGGACCCCGGCGGGAGCAAGGGACAGGCCGTAGGCAATCAGGTGATCTTCCGCAATTTTCAGAGCGGAGCGGGCGGAAAGAAGTTCAGTTTCCAGCCCGGCGGCGGAGATCAGCGCGGCGCATTCGTCGTTCGCCTTTTCAAAGGCCGCGTCGTCCTCCATGCAGTACAGAAATTCGGGAACGGAGCCGTCGGGATTGACAATGTCGTTGTCGGAAATGTACTTCTTTTCGATGGCCTCTTGCCGGGATTCAATTTCCTGAACGCGGGCTTTGGCGGTCATGTATGCTTTCTGGTATTTGTTCGTCGTCCTCTTCATCTTGAATACCTCCGCTTATTTTGTTCTTTCTGATTATTATTATACTCACGTGAGTATAAAAAGTCAAGAGGAAAACGAAAAATTTTCAAAAAAGTTGCGCCGCCGTGGGAGGTTCGGCGGCGCGGGGTCAATCTGTACTTTCGATCAGGCGCATCACGCGCAAGGCAAGATCGCGGGCGGACGCATCTTCCACGCTGTCGGCATAGCGGCCCAGCACGCCCAGCAAGCGGGCCTTGTACGCGTCAACCTCCGTCGGTATCTTCACACCGTAGCGGGTTTCGTAGCAGTCGCGGCAGAGGTACGGCGCGTTTGCGGTGATCGCCCCGTTGTTTTCGTCGGTGTACTGATACGCCCGGCAACTGCAAAGGGGCTTTCCGCAGGATTCACAACGCCCGGAGAACTTGCGGGAGCGGGTGCGGGCCGTCCGGGTCATGCGGTGGGGGTTGCAAGGCATTCCGAAGTCACCTTCTTTCGGCGGGGGTGCGCCTGTTCCATAGGCCGCAAACAACGGAACGTGTCTGCGCCCAGCCGGGGTCAATTCCGGCCATACAATCAGGGCAAAAGACGCGCCAGCGATTCCCAACGGGGGTTTCATATTCTGCATAGACGGCCCCGTGACCGCCACAAAAAGGACAGGGAAAAAGGGACAAATCCCCGGACGCTTCCACGATTCGGATTAAGTTTTTCATTCGTTCAGAACCTCCATTCTTTGAAAAGGGGCGGCGGCTTGCGCCGCCCCGGTAAATCATCCGGCTACGAACACGCCCAGCGGAGAGCCACCCGCAGACCGCCACCCGCGGCGGTGAATGTCGGAGAGGCGGACCCGTTCGGGACGGTCCGGGCGGCTGTCCCAGCGAATCAGGGCAAACACGCCGCCGCGGAAGAACCGCCCGTCGGGGACATCCTCAAAGCCGATTACCGTTCCGCCCTCTACGGGATAGCAGGCACCGCAGACGCATTCGACGCGCTGGCCGATCATTACAATTACCGTCCCGTTGTCGGCGGGCTGGGAAATGGTGATTACGTTGGAGGGGGCCGCGTCCTCCGCGGGAACGGAAACGGCGGATTCCTCCGCGGCTGGGGCCTCTTCCTCCGGCTGAACCTCACGTTCAGCGCGGAACGTGGGAGCCATAGAATAGCGGTCCGGCTGGATATATTCGCCGGAATCATCGAAGCGAATCTTGGAACGGCGGGATTCGCCCATATACTCATAAGAAACGGTTTTCGCGGTCCGCCCGGTGATCTTGATGGAGAAAATGCACTCGCTGTCGCAAATGCTACGCGTGAAGTATTCCTTGCCGATTTCAAACTTTTTCATGTGATTACCTCCCATATATAAAAACCAGAAATTGAAGTGTTGTCGTTTACCGTGTCGGCCCCCTTTTCGTGTCGGCCCGTAAGGTTGGCCCCCGCCGTATTCTTTACGCCCCGGCGGGTGGGCGGCTTTCGCTTCCCTCTTTCTGTTTTTATTATACTCACGTGAGTATGAAAAAGCAAGATGGGAAGTTGCACAAAAATACTCACGTGAGATTGTATAGTTTTTCATACTTGCGTGAGTATTCAGAAAATGATATAATCAGCGGAGAAAGGAGGCGGAACACATGGAAAAGAAAAAGTATGCGTGCAACACGCGGGCGAAGAACAAGTGGAACGCCGAAAATTACGACCGCCTTTACCCCTATGTGAAGATCGGGAAAAAGGCGGTCTATCAAAAAGCGGTAGAAGCTGGCGGCTTTGAAAGCCTGAACGACCTGATCGAAACGGCGACGGACAGAATCGCGGCGGAGGTTTTGGGGCTGACCCCGGAGCAATACGCGGCGGAAGTGCAGGCGGCGGCAGAGCAAGCAAAAAAGAAAGACGAATGAGCATAGAGAACGGCGGGCGTTGAATCATGCCCGCCGTTTTTTTCTTACCCGTTCAATGCCGCGTGCTGGTAAAAGTCGTCGCAGATCACGGGAATGCTGTTGTAATCGAAATTGTCGAAGTTGATCTTGTCGATGGTATCTTTGTAGAATGTCGCTTTCATCACGGTTTCGGTGGACGTGTTTCCGTAAGCGTCCACGAGCGGGAAAGCCCAGAAAAGCGTTACGCGCCCGATGTCGTCGCGGGATTGCAGGGATTCCAGAATGTCGGCGGCCTGCATCAGCATTCCTTTCCGAACCATATTCGAGGTTAGATGATCTTTCCCAGAAAGATAAATGTCCACAAAGGAGCCGTCCGAACTTTCCCCGACGCTGGCCGCGTCGTAAATACTGACATCTTCTTTTTCGGCATTGGCCGCGGTGATCGCGTCGTCAACTGCCTGTTCCAGCGTGGCCGGAGTTTCCGGCGCGGCGGGGTCATCCGTGGGCGCAGGTTCTACGGGAGCCGGGGCGGGGGTTGGGTAAAGTTCCTCCCCGTTGTATTCCACGCGGTCAACCACGCCGTCGGTGTAATAGACATCGTACATGTAAAGCCCGGCGGAAACTTGGCAATGTCCGTCGTCGCCCGCCTTTCTGGTGACATTTGTTACTTTTGCTTCCATGCCGCAGGACACAAGGACGATGAATACTTCATCGGCCTGTTCCGGCGTGATCGCCATACCGGAAGAAAGCGCGCTTTGCGAATCGGCGTAAAAGTCGTACTGTTCGGACAATTCGGCGTGCTTGGGCGTGTCGTAGTCTGCAAGGCACCCGGAGAGGGAGAGGGCAAGACAGGCCGCAAGAAAAAGAGAAAGCAATCTTTTCATGTGAAATCCTCCATTTCGCCGCCCGTTGTGTCGGGCGACCCGTATTTTTGCGGGTTTGAATCCATTGGAATTATTGGATTCTGACCTTTAACACAATTATCGGCGGTACGCGTGTTAAAGTCAAGAAAAATGCGAAATTTTAACACATGTGGAGGAACAACCGATGAAGATATATGACTATAAAGGGCGCAAAAATCTTTGCGGAAACCGCGTAAAAGAAGCCCGCGCACGCCTAAAAATCACGCAAGAGGACCTTGCGGCCCGGTTACAGGTGGAGGGAATCACGATGGAGCGGGACAGCGTAAGCCGAATTGAAATTGGAACGCGTTTTGTGACAGATTATGAACTTGTCGTTCTCGCAAGGGTCCTAAACGTGTCTTTGGAATGGCTGACAGAGCAGAACGAAAAATAAATACTTGCGTGAGTATGAAACAAATGCTATAATATGACCACAACGGCGGAGGAAACCCCGCAAGAACAAGGGAGAACGAAAGAAACCCGCCCGGATTGGGCGGGTTTCTTTGCTTTGTGGAGGTTGTGGCATGGGACACGTATTTAGCCATTTATCAAAAACAGACCGCTATAAAATTGAAGCCCTCTTGAATCAGGGGCATACAAAGCGGGAAATTGCGGACGAATTGCACGTGCATATCAGCACGATTTACCGCGAAATCAAACGCGCTCGCTGGCAGTATTTGGACGGTGATACATGGATTACAGAAGATCGCTATAACCCGGACGGGGCGGAAAAGAGATACCGCGAAAACCTCGCCGCAAAAGGCGCACCGCTGAAAATCGGGCGCGACTTTGAGCTTGCGGAATACATAGAACGAAAGATTATCGTGGAAGATCGTTCGCCCGCCGCGGCCCTTGCCGAAATCAGGTTGGAGGGGCGGACGTTCAAAACCTCGATTTGCGTAAGCACGCTTTACAGTTACATTACAAAGGGCGTTTTCCTGTCCCTGACCAACAGCAATTTGCCGGAGAAATCGAAGCGAAAGCGAGAATACAAGAAAGTTAAAAAGACCGGAAAGCGTGCGTCGTATGGAAAAAATATCGAAAAACGCCCGGATGAAGTGGACCAGAGAAGCACTTTCGGGCATTGGGAGGGCGACACAGTTTACAGTAAAAAAGACGGGTCAAAAGCCCTGTTTGTGCTGACAGAGCGTTTGACCCGATGGGAAATCATTACAAGAATCAAAGACCGGACGGCGGCAAGTGTTGTAAAGGCAATGGACCGCATAGAACGGAAATTCGGTGCGGACCTTTTCGCAAAGGCATTCAAGACGATCACATTCGACAACGGCGGGGAGTTCTCCGACGTGAAGAGGTTGGAACGGTCCGTGGTGCGAAAGGGAAAGCGGAGGACAGCGGCTTACTACTGCCACCCGTATTCATCGTATGAACGCGGGTCAAATGAGTGCCAGAACAAAATGATTCGCCGGAAGTTTCCGAAAGGAACCGATTTCGGAAAAGTGTCCGTGGCGGAGATCGAGGCGGCGGAAGCATGGATGAACAATTATCCGCGTGAAATATTGGGATGGAAAACGGCTGAAATCTGTTTTCGGGAGTGTATTGCCGCCCTCGCCTGATGCCCTAAAAATAAATTTTTATATTTTTTTCGCATTTACTATTGACATTTCCGGTAATATCTTTTACTGAGGACGAGAATGAGATCATATGCAAATTCATCCCGCCGCTTGAAAATGAAGTAACGATTCCAGAAAAAACTAAGAATCTAAACCAATACTGGCGAATTAAAATGCTAGATATTCTTGAACAGATGTATCCAAAAAAAGAGTACATTGATATAGAACTACTTGGTGTTGACCTTCTAGATGATTTGGGCATAGAGCCGTTAGATTACAAACTTCGTATGCATAAAGATAGGAGATACAACTCTTGGGTCTCCGAAGTCAACGGATGGGTTAAGATCAGAATAGATTATACCCAACGCCCGGAATCTTGGGGGCAGTATGTGGCAGAAGTCGATGAAATCCGAACAGATGTTAACGAATTGATTGAGCAAACGATAAGGTTGATAGATGATATTTATAAAAAAGGAAGATTTACCAAAGAAAGGTGGAAGCGAATTGAAGATCAGGTCGGTGTATTTAGGAGGCACACCTTCGCTGAAAATCATCTTCCGGTTTCTGCGGTAGATCCATATTGCCTCTACTCAGAGGGGAAAAATAATATACCTGCATCTGAATATTTTCCGATGCGACAGTTGCTTTCCGTCGAAAAATACAAGCGTTTTAGGAAATATTTTAATGAGGTATATTCTTCTTTGGACAGCTTTTATAATCAGTTTGCTGAGGTTCTTTTGGTTCGAATCCAAAAACAAGATATATCATCAATTAAGAATCCAAGGCTAGCTATGTTTAATCTCTATTCTGCTGCCAAAGCTTTTTTCAGTTTTTGTTATGAGTATGATTCACTGTTTTTAGAATACAGCGGCCTGAGTACATCTTTTAAGCAGGAAGAAGCAGAAAATTTTCTCACATTATTGAATGTTTGGCGTCATGTTCTTGATAATCCTCCCAAAGGACAAGCAATAGCTTATGAGTCTAAATTGCGGTATCGTAAAAGCAAGACATTTTTTCAAGATGCCCTTGCCAGAATACCCGGTACAATAGAGGGAACACTTTTCGTAACTGACCATCATGCATATATTGCTAAAGATTACAGCATTGATGAGAACAATCCGATTGAAAAAGAGTATGCAAGTCTAGTCTACGAATTGAGAAGTGTGTTTCAAAGTGCCGTGTTGCCATCTAGCGATAGATGGTATTGCGAAACACAGCCTATAGAACTAGCATACATCCCTGTAATTTCCGGCTCGTATTCACCTACAGCGTTTTCTATTCCTTTTTATAGACTTTTTGACTCTGATGTTTCGGCCCTTGAAAAAACGATGTTGCCATGCGAAATAGAACCTGAAGTCAAAGAAAAATTCTTCACTAAAACAGATGTACTCACATGGATTGCCGCCATGCAAAAAGTTCAAGAAATCAAACTTTATATTAAACGATTCCAACAAATTATTCAGATTGAGCCCAGCGAAAACTGCATTGGTGTATTAGCATTGTTTTGCGAAAAAACAGAAGAAAAAATTCAAAACTTATGGGCCGAGTTCACTGTGTGTGAGAATATTGTAGATGAACTTATCACAGATGCTGACAAGCAAATTCTTGAAATGATAGAGGCAATCAAAACATTTTGTAGTTGTGGCGATGACATAATTGACCGTATCAGGCGTAAGAGTAACACAGAAGAGGTCATTCACATAATTGATACTATTTCCGCCTTTATGTTGCTGTTACAACCGTTAGTATCAAATATGGAAGTTCGCTAAAACGCAGTTAAAAGAAGTTATCCAGTATCTAAATCTTTTTTTCCTCGTTCTCATTGTCAATATGGGTGGTGAGTACAAATTCGTACTTGCCACCCGTTATTTTTGCTAGCTGCACCCTAATCCCATGGCCTTTTTCGGGCGGATACATCTCCAGGTTCAAACATCCACCTATCACGATCCTAAAGCGAAGAGATAAGCGCTGTCTGCAGATCCGCCATCTACTGTTCAAGTAGGACCAGATCCTCTGATGTTATCGGGCAGATCAGGATGATGGGGGCATTTGCGATTTACTGAGGTAGGAATCGAACTTTATGTCTAAGGGTTTGGGACTATCCCAACAAACAATTTTGTGTTTAGGGGCAGGGGTTCCCTAAAGCAAAAATTCGCAAGTGAGGCCACACTTGCTGTGCTTGCTCTGTTTTCTTCTCCTCCCGTTTACCTCTTGCTTACATGATAATTTCAAGGGAATAAAGTTGGCTTTCTCCATGATAAATTCATATTTGCGTGATATATTCAGCAAAGAGGTGATTCGATTTGAGAAAAATCTTGATTATAGAAGATGAGCCGGATATTCAGGAACTTTTGGCTGCATATCTTCGAGATGCCGGTTACGAAATAGTGATTGCGGGAGATGGTGTGGAGGCGCTGGCCCAATTTCAACAAGGTGCATTTGACATGATCCTTTTGGATCTGATGCTACCTAAAATTGACGGGTTTGGTGTGTGCGAATTGATACGCCGGGAGTCCAGTGTGCCGATTCTGATGCTCACCGCGCTGGACGGTGAACAAGAGCAGCTGCGTGGATTCCAGATGGAAATTGACGATTATGTGACAAAACCATTTTCTATGCCTATCTTACTGCAAAAAATCCGTGCAATTCTTCGTCGCACCGCAGGAGGCATGGAAAATAACAAATGCTTGCATTACCGTGATCTAACTTTGGATTTAGACGGAATGGAGGCTGTTCTGGCAGGACGATCTTTGGATTTAACAACCCGGGAATTTGAATTGCTCCAGGCGTTGATTTCCAGTCCGGGGAGGGTGTTCACCCGTGAAGTTCTGCTGGCCAAGTTGTGGGGCTACGACTTCTTTGGGGACGAGCGTGTGGTGGATAGTCACATTAAAAACCTACGGCACAAGATGGGTACTGACTATATCGAAACTGTAAGAGGGGTGGGGTATCGTGCTGCGAAAGAAAATCCGTGAAAGTTTGACAGTCCGTATTTTTCTGATAACGGCCCTCATTCTGCTAGGGGCAGGAGCTATTACTTTTGGGCTGATTGCCTGGGCAACCCCCAGTACCTATACCGCTGTGATCAATGATGATTTGACCAAACAGGTAAATGCGCTGGTGGAAAAACTGGCGGACACCACACTGGAGGATTGTGGGTCGGTACTGGATGCCTTTCTCAGGGACTCTGGAGCAGATGCGATGCTGGTGGGCCCCGACGAGCAAATTGTCAATACCGGCTCCCAGTTTGCACTTCAATCGATCTATGAGGACACTGGCAAAATGACTACGGCAGCGGACATCGGTTCCACGGTTACTTATACCACCGACCGCTTAGATACAGAAGATTCTGTAACTGTCACCATGTCTGAGCAGGCTACCATTACGGCTGATGTGCGCTTTCTTAACCAGTCGGATTCCTACACGCTTTATGTGACACCTCGGCTGAAGGCAGAAAATCTGGCGGTACAGGCGCTGATTCAAATGGCTCCTTGGCTGCTGCTACTTTTACTGATCTTCTCCCTGCTGTGTGCGCTGGTCTACTCCAGATATATCACCCGCCCCATTGTCCGGCTGAGCGGGATCGCTGGGAAAATGGCCGATTTAGATTTTGGATGGACCTGTGAGGAGACCAGGCAGGACGAGATTGGGAATTTGGGCCGTAGCCTAAACCAAATGGCACAAAAGTTGTCCGGTGCCCTCTGCGATCTAAAGGCATCCAATGAGGCGCTCCGGGGAGAAATGGAGCAGGAGCGGGAAATGGATCGCCAACGCATGGCCTTTTTCTCTGCCGCATCCCATGAACTAAAAACTCCTGTTACCATTCTGAAAGGCCAGTTGTCCGGTATGCTGGATGGAGTGGATGTCTATCAGGATCGAGAAAAATACCTGGCCCGTTCTCTTCAGGTAACCGCCCGGATGGAAAATCTGATTCAAGAAATCCTGACCATCTCACGGGTAGAGGCTCATGGCGGCGCGTTTGTTCAAGAACTGGTGGACATTTCTGAAATAGCAAAACGGCAGTTGGAATTGGATACAGATTTGATACAACAAAGAAATCTGAGGGTAACCGTTGATCTGTGTCCTGGGCTGACAGTAAAAGGAGAACCCTCAATGCTGGCAAAAGCCATTGGCAATCTGATCTCCAATGCGGCGCTTTACTCTCCAGAGGGCGGAGAAATCCGTATTTGGTCTGGCCTTCAGCAAGATACCCCTGCCCTGACAATCGAAAATACTGGCGTCCATATTGGGACTGAGGCTTTGCCGCATCTGTTTGAGGCTTTTTACCGGGAGGAACAATCCCGCAACCGGCGCACGGGCGGCAGTGGTCTGGGGCTCTATCTAGTACGGATCATCCTGGAGCAGCATCGAGCAAATTGCCGGATCGAAAATACGGAGGATGGCGTTCAGGCTACAGTCAGTTTTAATCCTCCCAAGTAACATACAGTGAAGAAAGCGTGCATCTGATTTTCCATCAGATGCACGCTTTCTTCATATAAAACACAAATTGGCTTCAAGTCCTCTCCATACAGGCTCGGTATCCTATGGATGAAATCCAAAAAGAAAGGATACCAACCCATGCAAATTGAACTTCAAGACCTGAATATGACCTATCCCAACGGAAAACAGGCCCTGCAACATTTGAACCTTGCGCTGAAGGCTCCCAGCCTGATCGGATTGTTGGGGCCAAATGGCGCGGGCAAGTCCACACTGATGAAACTGCTGGTGGCAGCTCTCATGCCTACGGGCGGCGCGATCCTGGTGGATGGGCAGCCTCTCGCAAAGACAGAGCATATGTTGAAGTCCAAACTTGGCTATCTGCCCCAGGACTTTGGCCTGTTTGACGAACTGACGGTGGCACAATTTTTAGACTACATGGCCGCTCTCAAAGGGCTTCATGATTCCCAAAAGACTATTCAAGAAGTGATCCGAGCTGTCAATCTGGAGGAGAAGGCTAAGGCAAAAATCCGTACACTCTCCGGCGGTCAGCGTCAGCGGGTTGGAATTGCCCAGGTTCTACTGGGCAATCCGCCTTTTCTTATCTTTGACGAGCCTACAGTTGGACTTGACCCGGAGGAGCGCATCCATTTCCGAAACCTGTTTTCCCGCACAGCCCAGGATCGGCTGGTACTGCTCTCAACCCACATTATTGAAGATGTACAGTCGGTATGCAATCAAATTGTTGTGATTGATCATGGCAAGGTGCTGTTTACCGGCACACCCGAAGAACTGATCCAAACTGCTGTGGGCCATGTGGGAGCATTTTGGGAACGGGATGCCAAGCAGGAGCAGGGACTCCATATCACAGCGCGGGTCAACACCAGTCAAGGGATTCGTTGCCGTGCGGTTGCTGACAGACTTCCAACCTATGCCAAAGTGGAAGAACCATCCCTGGAGGACGCTTATCTCTATTTGATTTCCAGGGAGGCTGCCCAATGAAAACACTCTGCCTATTTCCTCTGGAATTGCGTCGGCTTTTCCAAAGTCGGCTTACCTGGCTGATCGTCGGTCTGACCGTGCTCTCGCCTGCGGTGGGTCTAATCCTCTACAAACCGGCTACCGCCAGCACAATGCTCTCCATGTATCTCGCCAACCCCGCTATCGCCGGAGGTGTTGTGGGCGGCATCCTATTCGGTCTGCTGTCTGTCTTTGAGTCGGACCGGGCCGCCCGGAGTCGTGTGGATGTCCTGATGGATGCGGCAGTTTCCCCTCTGACGATGGCATTAGTACGCCTTTTGGCTCTGTTGGCAGCGTCGGTGGTGACCGTGGCCGTTACGATGCTGGTTTGGCTCCCCATCAGTGCGGGGCTGATCGGTTCGGTCTTTGGCGGTGTGGATTATATCTTAGCCTACCTGCTCCTTATGGGGTTGTCCTTGCCGATGTCTATTCTGGCCGCAGCATCCGCCTATCAGTTCACACGACGGGTGGATCTTTCCTTGGTGCTGTTTGCCGCATTTGCGGCACTGAGCCTGACGGTGTGGGCAGACAACTGGCAGTTGTGCTGGTTAAACCCCTGCGTGTGGGCCCTGTCGGATGATTTTTCAAACTTCCGCATCTTCCGCTCGGTGGCCTGGATGCGTCTGACCTGGCTGGCAGCGTTGTCCGGGGTCTGGACGGTTTCTTATCTCTGCATCCGACAGTACGGCAAGGGCGTGTTTGGCTCTTTGTCCCGGAACGTACGGCGGGTCTATCGCCCCATCATCGCCCTGGCGCTACTGGCCTGCTCCGGCACGGCATACGCCGCCCAGCCCCTGGTAGACAGCAGCAATCCGGATCAGATGGCCATGACCTTTTACGAGATCCCCTATGTGGAGGGGGTGGTCTGCACCGGGCGCAGTGCCCAGGTATTCCCGGATACATCTGTCGGCTCCGTTACCGGTACGGCGTCCTATCAATTTCAGAACACATCCGATCAGGAGCAGAATGTGGCTTTCGGCATTAATCCCGGCTATACCATCTCAAATGTGCAGGCCAACGGTGTGAACGTTCCTTTCTCGGTGAGCGACTATCAAGAATACAATGAGGCTATGCTGGAGGTGACGATTCCCGCCGTGGAACAGGTGGAGCTGACCATGGAGTATAGCGGATTCCCCCAGGAGAGTTACAATATGTCCACCATGCAGGGCAGCACGGAAATCAGCTCTGAGTACCTGTGCCTGGAAAACTCCGTCCTCTCGCCCCGTCTGATGAATGTTCTGCCGGGGGAGAACGGCTACCCTACTACCATTGAAATCACCCTGCCGGAGGTCATGATAGCCATTCCTTTCAACTCCAGCGAGGCGGAGGTCATCGCGGAAAATGAGGATGGAACGAAGACCTGGCGCTATGAGGCCAACAGTGCTGGCGGGATTCTGTATGCCGGCGACTATGTCCGGGAGGACATTGAGGCCGGCGGCATGACCATCGAATTTTACTATGGCCGCAAACATCAGGCTGTCATGGAGTCCGCCGGGGCGGTGGATGCGGTCAAATCTGTGGTGGATTACTGTACCGAGCATTATGGCCTGTTGTCTTTCGGTACCGGCGAAACGCTTAAGCTCATCCAGAGCCGAGTGGCCGGTGGTGGCTACGCCACAGACGGGGCCAGCCTGTTGGATGAAGCGGATTTCACTGCTGACAACCTGGGCGACGCCAGCAAAGGCGGTGGTGCCGGTGAAGTCATGATTCACGAGTTGGTTCACCAATGGTGGGGCCTGGGCAATATGTTTGACACTTCCGATCCAACAAGTCCCTGGTCGGCCGAGGGCCTAACCGTCTACACCACCTACCGCATTGTCAAGGAATTGTACGGGGAGGACTACGCCCGGGAGCACTATGTAGACCAGTGGCAGAAGGCGGTGGATGACTACTATCTGGACTTTTATGTGCGCAATCCTGACTATCTGGCAAACCTGCCGGAGGACAAGCAGTTGGAGATCACGGGCAATCTGACCTATGTACGACAATACTGCGAGATGCCGCTGAAGATCTTAAAAGCAGAGCAGCTGGTGGGCGGCGAGGAGTCTATGGATCAAATCCTTAACAGCCTGTTCAATCGGGAACTGGACCCCATGTATCCCTACCTGACCTATCAGAAATTTTTGGACGCCTGCGGGCTTACGGAGGAGGATTTGAGCCTTGATTAAGATATTTCAATATGAGTGCAAACGCTTGCTGTGGAACAAGTTTTTCTTTGGCCTTTTGCTGGTCATCTTGTTCTATGGATGGCAAGTATTGAACAGCGTGACCATTCTTGGGGTGTCCCACACCGCACCCTTTTCTCCCTGGAGTTTTGGGGATTACCTGAGTCGGATGATCCAGCTGCTGTGGATCGGGGTGCTGTTCTTTCTCACCTTCTTTACCTCCGGCAAGGCCCGGCGTGTGACCGTCCTCACCGATGCTACGCCAGTGGCCCCAGGACGGTATGCCCTGGCCCGGTGCGCCGCCGCTTTGGTGGGGACAGGACTTCTGGCTCTGGTCTGTCTGATCGAGGCCGCCGTTTTTTATGGCCGGTATTTCGACTGGTATGGGTGGGACGAGTTGGCTCTGCCCACCTTGGTTACGCTGATTCCCCCGCTGATGCTTGCCCTTGGCAGCGGCTGGCTACTGGGCAGGATTCGCTCCTATCTGATCTACGCCTGGATACTGGTACCCTTTGTGCTGATGGTTTTGCCGCTGCCAGAATTTCTTGGCCTGTTGAACGGAAGTATTTTTACGGATCGTCCTTTGACCTTTGACATTCTTGATCCTACATTCTCTTTACCCATTGGAACCATTGTTACGCAATGTGTTCTGTTCCTCATAGGAATAGCCCTCCTAATGATATGTCCCTTAAATCATAAAATCCGATGAAACTGCCGGACGACGGCAAAAGAAAAAAAGCCGTCGTACAGCAGCCCTTTTCCTATGCCCAATCGAATAAACGGCGGTTTTGAGAAATCAAGGCCGCCGTTTTTCTTTGCACCGACAGCTCACACGGCGGCACAGAAGGAGGATGCCGCCATGCTGCGCCGGATGCTGTTTCCGCCTGATCTGACAAGGGCTAGCCGCTCAAAAAAAGCCCGTTCCATTCGGCGGAGAGGTCCGGCCATGAGTATGAACTATACCATGTAAATAAACTTCATATCACTTTCCATTGTGCCCGGTGGGTCTGTGACCTGCCGGGCGCTTTTTGTCGTTTCCTGCGGTCGGGCTGGCTGGCCGTTACTTTTCTCAAATTTTCTTCAAAAAGGAGGCGCTTAGCGGGCAGAACACGCTCTCGCAGGATTGGTAGTAGCGGAAAGGGAGAGAACCACCTGATCCCCCCCACGGAAAGGGGGTGAAACTGATGGAATCTAACCCCCGCGACTATGGCGAGCAATGCCGGTTTGATGCTTTTTGCAAGAAGGTATTGCGAAATGAGGCCAGGGCCTACCTGCGGAACATGAAGCGCCAAAGAGAGCGTGAAGCCTTCTTTAGTGACCTGTCCCAGGCGGAACTGGACAAGCTCTGCGTCGTGGATCGTTACCCCAGCGACAGCATTGTATTCTCGTCGCACGGCTACGATCTACATATCGACAACGAGCTTGTGGCCGAGGCTTTCTCCGCTTTGCCGCAGATGGAGCAGAGTATTTTGATTTTGCACTGCACCCTGGGCCTGGCAGATGGTGAGATCGGCAATCTCGTTGGGATGTCCCGGAGCGCCGTTCAGCGGCACCGGACAAAGGCGCTGCAGAAGCTGCGCGAAGCATTGTCGGCGCTGGTGCCGAAAGGAGGCTGAGGAAGATGACAGAGCCCATCCACAAGGGAAAGGACCTGCCGCCCGTTTGGGTGATCCACGCGGCCTCCGGCGGTGACAGCGAGGCCATGGAGCAAGTGCTGCGGTACTACGACGACTATATGAGCCGCCTGTGTACTTGCACCCTCTATGACAAGGACGGAACCCCTCATGTGTGCGTGGATACCCACATGAAGCGCTGTCTGGAAATCCGACTGATTCGGGCTATCGTTCGGAAATAACTGCACCAGCCCAAGTGTCGGCGGACGGTTTCCCCTTTCTGCGCCCGTCGACAACTTGGGCTGGATTCATTTTTCTATACGAGAGGAAAGGACAACAATCTATGAAAGAGAAACCTGCATCCCAGGATGTCCCGAAGCAAAACCAAGTACAACTTGAACAAATGACATATCGCTTCGGCAACAGGGCGTTTGTTGTAGAGTCTGTTTTCAAAGAGGAAAGCCCGGATACCCTGGGCAGCGTCCTTCTTCGATTGATGAAGGCCGAACATGAGAAATGATAAACTCTCCATACTCGGCTGACACGGGCAGAGGGCGGCGGTATAATTGTATTGGGAATACAAGATATGCACTGTTCGGCTGTCCGGAAAGGAGGAGTTATGAGACAGTCGAATCATAAAAAATCCCGTGACATGACCGCTTTCCTCTATGAGCGGCTTTCCCGCGATGACAACCTGGAGGGCGAGAGTTACAGCATCGGCAACCATGATGTAATGTATAGAGGGTGGATTACACCAAAAAACATTACATCATGACTGGCGGCTCATTTGTGGCGAATGAAAAGACAGTTATGATAAAGGAGGGATGCCTTCAAACCTACCGTAACTGTCAACCACATTCCCACGAAAGGAGCCTTGTATGGAACTGACTTACAGCAAATGCGGCGACTATCTCATTCCCGATCTTGTGTTATCGGACACCAAAGAGTACCATATCGGGAAATATGGTCGGTTGCGCCGTGCCTACTTAAAAGAACACCGGCCTATTCTGTATACCGATCTCATTATCACCGAAAAGCTGTTTCCCCACTTGGAGGAAATCGACACCGCCTGCCGGGAGCGGCTGGAAATCATTGAAAAAGCCATGATGCAGCAAGAGGACGTCACAGAAGCCCTGAAAGCTGCCGACCAGATGGCATGGGTGCGCTCCATGAACTCCATCCACAACAGAGCCGAGGAAATTGTCCTGGCGGAGCTGGTTTACTGTTGCGGGAGGGAACACCATGATTTTAGAAACCATGTATAATGGAGAGTTTTATCCCTGTGAAACGGTAGTGCCCACGTCCCCGGAATACCGCAAGGCGGTCCAAACCTGTGCAGAGCTGATGGATCAGTTATCCCAGCGGCTCAGCAAAGAGGACTATGCTCTGGTGGAGGAACTCCGGGCGCAGAACGCTATTGCCCAATGCGAGGAAAGTGAGAGCCATTTCAAGTATGGCTTTTCGGCGGGGATGATTGTCCAGCAGGAAGCCCATGAACAGCTGCAAAACAAGAAATAAAGCAATGGCCGAAAAAAAGCCCACGCAGCCGGCAAGATAACCGGAGGCGTGGGCTTTCTGTGTATATGGTTATTCTGTCAGATCATCCGAAG